>CADEDC010000023.1:0-61683 GCA_902825985.1 uncultured Acidobacteriota bacterium
CCCGGGAACCGGCCGCCAAGAACCAGTACTATCTCGTCATGCCCCATCTCTTCGACCCCGTCACCTTCCGCGACGTCACCCTGCCGAACCGCGTCGTCGTCTCACCGATGTGCGAATACTCGAGCGAAGACGGCTTCGCGACCGACTGGCACTTCGTGCACCTGGGATCCCGTGCGGTCGGCGGTGCCGGCCTGGTGCTCACCGAGGCGATCGCCGTCACCGCCGAGGGTCGGATCAGCCCGGAAGATCTCGGGATCTGGCAGGATGCGCACGTCGACCGTCTCGCCCACATCGTCCGGTTCCTGCATGAGCAGGGGGCGGCCGCCGGCACGCAGCTGGCGCATGCCGGCCGCAAAGGGAGCACGAAGCGGCCGTGGTCCGGCTCCGGGAAAGTCGAGCCGGCGGAGGGCGGCTGGCAGCCGGTCGGCCCGTCGGCTGAGCCGTTCGACGCGACCTACCCGGTTCCGCGTGCCCTCGATGCCGACGGCATCGCCGCCATCGTCGCCGCGTTCCGCGACGCCGCCGCCCGCGCGCGGACGGCCGGCTTCGATGTCGTCGAGGTCCACGCCGCCCACGGCTACCTGCTGCACGAGTTCCTGTCGCCGCTGGTCAACCGGCGGACCGATCGCTACGGCGGATCGTTCGACAACCGTATTCGGATCGTGCTGGACGTGGTCGAGGCGGTCCGTTCCGTCTGGCCGGAACGGCTGCCGCTGTTCGTGCGCGTCTCGTGCTCGGACTGGGCGCCGGGCGGATGGGACGTCGAGCAGTCGGTCGAACTCGCGCGCCGTCTCCAGCCGCTCGGCGTCGACCTGATCGACTGCTCGTCGGCCGGCGCCGTCGCGCATCAGCAGATTGCGGTCGGCCCGGGCTATCAGGTGCCGTTCGCGGAAACCGTACGACGCGAGGCGGGCATCGCCACCGGCGCGGTTGGCCTCATCACGACGGCGCCGCAGGCCGAAGCCATCGTGGCGAACCAGCAGGCGGACTGCGTGCTGCTGGCGCGCGAGCTGCTGCGCGATCCCTACTGGCCGCTGCGCGCGGCCGTGGAACTCGGGCAGGACGCCACCTGGCCGCCGCAGTATCTGCGCGCCGCACCGCACGGCACGCGGGCGCGGCCGACGCGGTAACGCGCCGGATCGCAGCCCCGGCTCAGATGGCCACCGACCATTCGCCGCTCCGCATGACCGGTTCGACCACACCGTCGGCGCGCTCGCCATCGACGTCGAGCGCGGCGTCGCCGATCATGAAGTCGACATGGATCATGCTGCGGTTGCCGCCGGCGGCAGCAAACGCCTCGTCGCTCATCACCTCGCCGCCTTTCATCGTGAATCGGTAGGCGGATCCAACGGCGAGGTGGCTGGCGGCATTCTCGTCGAACAGCGTGTTGTAGAACAGCAGCCCGGACTGCGAGATCGGCGAACTGTGCGGCACCAGCGCCAGTTCCCCGAGCCGCGCCGCGCCTTCGTCCGAGCCGACCATGCTGCGCAGCACCGATTCGCCGGTGCCGGCGGTCACCTCGACGACCTTGCCGGCGGCAAAGCGCAGCGTGAAGTCCTGGATCGTCACGCCCGCATAGCTGAGCGGCTTGCTCGAGCGCACGATGCCGTCGACGCGATCCTTGTGCGGCATCGTGAACACCTCCTCGGTCGGCATGTTGGGGGCAAACGCGATGCCCTGCGCGCTGACCGAGCGGCCGCTCACCCAGACGTGGCCGTCCGGCAGACCGATCGTCAGGTCGGTGCCGTGACCGCGGTAGCGCAACGCCCGGTAGCGGCGCTGGTTCAGGTAGTCGCTGCGGTAGACGAGCGAATCGAGATGGCGCGTCCAGCCGGCCGCCGCATCGCCGCCGTCTATGCGGCACATCTGGAAGATGGCATTCCACAGCCGGAGCACCGCCACGGCCGGTGCATCGTCCGGAAACACCTTGGCGGCCCAGCGCTCCGCCGCGCCGCACACCACCAGCCAGTTCGTACGATTCTTGCCTATGAGCTCGGAGAACTGCTGCAGGCCGCGCGACGCCGCCTGCTGCATCGCGCTGACCCGCTCGGCCGGTACGCCGGCGAGCAGGTCCGGGTCGTTGGCGTAGATCGACAGCAGGGCGTGGCCGCCTTCGATGTGTTCGATGAGCGCGTTGGGCATCCACGCCGAGAACTGCGAAAACGACTCGGCTGGCGCATGCCGGAAGCGCAAGAGTTGCTGGATTTCGTCGCCCCAGAGCACTTCGACCAGCGGCGCCCCGGCCCGGTAGGCGCTTTCGGTCAGCGCGCGGACGAGCGTCGTCGCCTCGGGCGACACACCGCCGGTGATCCGCGGACCGATCATCATCAGCCGCTGGCCTGGCTGCAGGTTCAATCCGCCGCGCACCGCGGCGTCCGCGTACCGCTGCAGCCTGATCTCCAGATCGGACGTCATCGCTCGCTCATCCTTCCCCCTATCGGCGCCCACGGCCCCCCTTATCGGCACCAGCACGAGCGGGCCGCTACGCCCCGGTGACGGTCGTCGATGTGACCGCCCGGGACCTGTGGACCTCCCAATTATGTTGTGGAACCGCAGATCTGGTCGGCCCCCGGCCAATTCCCCGTGCAGATGGCCGGCCGCACGCGATCCCATCGCCGGCACGGAGCTGCGTTACACTCGGGCTTGCTCCTATGCCCCTGCTCCTGCACAACCTGCAACCGCTGCACTGGTCGATCGCCGGCGTCGGCATCGCCGCCGTCACGTTGAGTCTGATGCTGCTGGCCAACCGACGCCTCGGGATCTCCACCGGATTCGAGGACGTCTGCAGTCTCGTGCTCTCGCAGCCGTACTTTCGCCGCGACGCCGTCATCGGCGGCCGGCGCTGGCGCCTGCCGCTGCTCGCCGGGCTGCTGCTCGGCGGCTTCCTGTCGGCCGTGACCGGTGGCGGCTGGTCGCCGACCTGGTCGCTCGGCATGCTCGACACCGCGCTCGCGCTCGGCCCGATGGGCAAGCTGGCCTGGATGTTCGTCGGCGGACTGTTCATCGGTTTCGGCACACGGATGGCCGGCGGCTGCACCAGCGGCCATGGCATCTTCGGCCTGTCGAACGGCGAGTGGCCCAGCCTGCTGTCGACCCTGAGCTTCATGGGCGGCGGCATTCTCACCACGCAGTTCGTCTATCGCGTGCTCCTCGGTTGAAGTGTGGGTATGACGCTCCTCTATCTCGCCCTCGGCACGCTGTTCGGTTTCGTCCTGAGCCGCTCCGGCGCAGCGGACTACGACTACATCCAGGGGATGTTCCTGTTCGAGCGCTTCCAGCTGTACGGCATCATCGGCACGGCGGTCGCGCTGACCGCGCCTGGACTGTGGTTGATCAAGCGGCGCGGCGTCACGCTGCGCGGCCGGCCGATCACGATCGAGCTGAAGCCGCAGCATCGCGGCAACGTGTCCGGCGGCATCCTCTTTGGCATCGGCTGGTCGATTGCCGGCATGTGTCCCGGCCCGATCCTCGTGAACATCGGCGAGGGCAAGCTCTACGCCCTCGGCGCGTTGGCGGGTGCCATGGTCGGGGCGGCGCTCTTCGGCGTGCTCTACCCGGTGCTCCAGGCGCCGTTGCAGATGCCGCCGCTCAAGGTCGGACCGGGCGAGGGTTAGGCGCCTGCCGTGCCGGGCCCGGACGACACCGCTGCCTATTACGACCGTCTGTCGCTGTGGACGGCGGTAGCCCGGTGGTGCGGCTATGGCGGCGGACGCGAGGCCGGTACGGTCCATCGCGCGCTGGTCGATCCGCGGGCGGCTGGCCGCCCGACGGTGACACGGTTGCACGATCTCCTGATCGAGTCGCTGCCTCCACTCTCGCACCCACGCGTCCTCGACGCCGGCTGCGGCATGGCCGCCACGATGCTCGACCTGGCACCACGCCTCGGCGGGGAGTACGTCGGCGTCACGTTGAGCGACGCACAGGCCGCAATCGGGCGCCGGGCGGTGACACGCGCCGGGCTGGACGGCCGCGTCCGGGTGCTGGTGGGTAACTACGACGACCCGCCGGCCGGACCCTTCGATGCAATCGTGGCGATTGAGTCGCTGGCCCATTCGACGGATCCGCCGGCCTCGGTCGCGGTCCTCGCCCGGCAGCTGGCGCCAGGCGGCGTCATCGCGATCGTCGACGACATGCCACTGGTGGCGCACGACCCCGACCTCGAGACCTTCAAGCACGGATGGCGCTGCCCGGCGTTGTGCCCGCACGGCCGTTATCTGGCGACGTTCGCGGCGCTCGGCCTCGAACTGGTGGCGGACCGCGATCTGTCACCGCTGGTAATACCCCGCTCGCGCGCGCGCATCGCCTGGCTGGAACGGCTGAATCGCCTCGCCTACGTCGTCCCGGCGCCGGCGTGGCGGATGATGCTGGACTCCTACCGGGGTGGACTCGCCCTCGAGCGGCTCTACCGCCGCGATCTCGTGCACTACCGGCTGCTGGTGGCCCGCCGGGCGGCTGGCGGAACCGCCGCGACGCGGCCGTTCGTGGACCCGGGTTGACGCCCGTGCGTGTGACGCCGGCCGGTTGCAGCCCGGGGTCCACGCACGGTCGGATGCTGGCAGCCATCCGGTCGCCGCGGTATAGTCCGGGGCAGCAGCCGACACCGCCGACGATCGTCGCCGCCACACGCCCCGTCGAATCAGGAGACCGCCATGAGCGACCCCATCAAGTACCTGCTGGATGAATCGAAGCTGCCGAAAGCCTGGTACAACCTGGCCGCCGATCTGCCGAGCCCGCCTCCCCCGGTGCTCCATCCAGGAACGATGAAGCCTGTCGGTCCGGACGATCTCGCGCCGCTCTTCCCCATGTCGCTGATCATGCAGGAGGTGTCGACCGAGCGGGAGATCGAGATCCCGGAACCGGTGCGCGAGGTGTACCGCCAGTGGCGGCCGACGCCGCTGTTCCGCGCCCGCCGGCTCGAGAAGGCGCTGGAAACACCCGCCCGCATCTACTACAAGTACGAGGGCGTGAGCCCGGCCGGCAGCCACAAGCCGAATACCGCCGTCGCTCAGGCGTTCTACAACAAGGAAGCCGGCATCAGGAAGATCGCGACGGAGACCGGCGCCGGGCAGTGGGGATCGTCACTCGCGTTCGCCGGCGCGCTCTTCGGCATCGAAGTGCTCGTGTTCATGGTGCGGGTGTCGTACGACCAGAAACCGTATCGCCGCGCGTTCATGGAAACCTTCGGCGCCCGCTGCATCGCCAGCCCCTCGAACGAGACGCACTACGGTCGTCAGGTGCTGGCCGCGACGCCGGACAGCAACGGCAGCCTTGGGATCGCCATCTCCGAGGCGGTCGAGATTGCGGCGACACGCGACGACACGAAGTACGCCCTCGGGTCGGTGCTGAATCATGTCCTGCTGCACCAGACGGTCATCGGGCAGGAGGCCATCGCCCAGCTCGAGATGGCGGACGACTACCCTGACATCGTCGTCGGCTGCACTGGCGGCGGCTCGAACTTCGCCGGCATCGCGTTCCCGTTCATCGGTGCCAAGCTGCGGCACGGACGCAACGTCCAGGTCCTGGCGATCGAGCCAGCGGCCTGCCCGAGCCTGACGCGCGGCAAATATGCCTACGACTTCGGTGACACCGGACACATGACGCCCCTCACGAAGATGCACACGCTCGGTTCGACCTTCATGCCGCCCGGATTCCACGCCGGTGGGCTGCGCTACCACGGCATGGCGCCGATGGTGTCGCACGCCAGGGAACTCGGCCTCATCGATGCCAGGGCGTACACGCAGCGGGCGTGCTTCGACGCCGGCGTCCAGTTCGCGCGCGCCGAAGGCATCGTCCCGGCGCCGGAAGCGAACCACGCCGTGCGCGGCGCCATCGACGAAGCCATCCGCTGCCGGGAGGAGGGCGTGTCTCGCGCGATCCTGTTCAACCTCTGCGGTCATGGCCATTTCGACATGCAGGCGTACACCGACTACTTCGCCGGCAGGCTCATCGACCAGACCTACGACGAGAACGAACTGGCCATGGCATTGGCCGGCCTGCCCACCGTCCCGGCCGGGGTCTAGCCGTCATGGCCAGCGCCAATCCGATTACCGAATTCCAGCACGCCGTTGAACGCGCGACGTCGCGCGGCGTGGATACGATTCCCGTCGCTCTGGCGACGGTGGGCGCCGACGGACGCCCCTCGCTGCGCATCGTCCTGTGCAAGTACGTCGACGAGCGCGGCTTCATCTTCCACACGAACTACAACAGCCGGAAGGGACGTGAACTCGCCGGCAACATGACGGCGGCCCTGTGTTTTCACTGGCCGACGCTCGAGGAGCAGATCCGGGTGGAGGGCACGGTCGAACAGTTGACCGCGGCGGAATCCGACGGCTACTTCCGCGAACGGCCGCGCGGCAGTCAGATCGGCGCCTGGGCATCGGAACAGAGCGCCGAGCTGCCGTCACGCGAAGCGCTCGAGGAGCGCTACCGGAGGTTCGAAGAGAAGTTCGCGGGTGTGGACGTCGTACGTCCACCTTTCTGGGGCGGCTATCGCGTCGTGCCGGATCGCGTGGCGTTCTGGTACGGACGGCCCGACCGCCTGCACGACCGCGTCGTCTACCTGCAGGCGGGCAACAACTGGCGCATCACGCGGCTGTTTCCGTAGCCTGCAGCACGTGACGCACCTGGGCCAGCAGCGTCGCGGGATCGAACGGCTTGGCCAGCGTGGCGTTCGCACCCATCGTCTTGGCAACCGGCAGATACGTGCCGCCGCGGGCGCCGGACATCGCGATGATGCCAAGGGTCGGGTACGCCTGACGCAACTTGCGGATGAGACCCATGCCCTCCTGGTCCGGCATGACCAGGTCGGTGATCACCAGGTGCGGATGCCATTGCTCGACACGCGCCATCGCGTGAGCCCCGTCGTCGACCTCGTCGATCTCGTAATGGGCCGTCTCGAGGATGACACGGACGACGGACCGGATCTGCGGCTCGTCGTCGACTACCAGGACACGCGCCCGTTCGGGCATGGCTGCACCGCTCCCTGCGCGCCACCGGGATAGTGGTCGGCACCCAAGGAATCGGCAGTGCCAAACGCGACTTGAACTGAGTCCGTTCTGAACCAGTCCCGGAACGATCAGCCGCGGACGGTTTCGTCCAGGAATACGGTGTTGGCGAACATCACGACCCCCTGCTCCTGCTCGATGAGCGTCTGCGTCGCGGTGATCCCCTTGATGACGCCGCGATATCCGCGGATCTCCACCGTATCGCCCGGCTGGAACAGCTTGCGGGCATAGAAGCCGGCCAGGATGTTGCGCGTGATATCGCGGGTGCCGAGCCCGAAGGACAGGCCGAATGCCAGTGAAAAGCCGGACAGGAGACAAATCGTGAAGATCCGCACCATGTCGGTGTCGATCTTCAGCTGCGCAATCGCCATGATGCCGACGACGAACATGATCAGCCCGGAGACGATCGAGCCGAGCGACTTCGCGAAGTCGATGCCGGACTCCTGCGCCGACTGCGCCACCGCTCGACCCGCGAACTGCGCGACGGAGGTCCCGACCGCAAGCATCAGCAGCGCGGCGATGACGTTCGGCAGGTAGGCGAACATCGACGCGATGGCGTCGGAGACCGCCGTCAGACCGAGCACGTCGGCGCCAATGCGGGCAAAGAAGAGCAGCAACAGGTAATACGCGAACCTCGGCAGCACGTGCGCCGGCGACTGCCTGATGCCCAGCCGCTGCAGCGTCTTGTCGATGCCGGCCTGTTTGAGGAGCGAATCGAACTGTACGCGGACCAGGAACGATCGCAGGAATCGCTCGGCCAGCCTCGCGGCGATGAGCAGGCCGATGACGATGGCAAGGCCGGTTGCGAGGCGCGGCAGGACGTCCAGCAGTACACGCTGGAAGTAGCCGAAGACCACGGAGAGCTGTTCCTGGACGTTCATTGAGGGCTCGCTATCTACGGCGATGGCCGGAACTGCGCAACGACTCGAAGGGAACCCGGAGAAATTCCAGCAGGATCACCAGGGGAGCCGTCCAGGCGACGTCGAGCAGGCGACCGGTGAGTATGCGACGCTCGATGCTGCCGGTCACCTTGCGACCGAACGCGTCGCCGGACTGCCATGTCAGCTGCGCCAGCTCGGCCACCGGCTCGCCCAGATCGTCGTCGCTCGGGCCGCCGTTGGGGTCCGAAGAGCCGGCCGGGATGTCGGTCGGGTCGCTCATGCCTGTCCTCGAATCCGATCGGCGGCGACTGCGCGCCCGGAACCATCCACCAGCCGCCGGCGGAAGTCGTCGCGGCCCCGTTTGATGCGCATCTTCACGGCGGACAGGCCGATGCCGAGCCGCTCGGCAATCTCCTCATAGGCCAGACCGTCGGCATCCCGCAGGATCAGCGGAATGCGCAGCGTGTCGGCCATCGAGTCGAGCACCCGCGCGATCTGCTCTCGCCGTTCCGCCTGCTCCAGGCGAATCTGCGCCTCCGGCGCCGCCGCCAGACGGGGGTCGTCGGCCACCGCCTCGTCTTCGAGATCGACCATCACCGCACCCCGGGTCTTTCTCAGGAAGTTGAAGCAGTGATTGACCTTAATCCGCTGAATCCAGCCTCGGAACTGCGACCGACCCTCGAATTGCCGGAGGGCGAAGTAGGCTTTGACGAACACCTCCTGCGCCAGATCCTCGGCGTCGGCCGGCGAACGGGTCAGGAAACGGCAATTCCCCAGCACGAACGGCTGATGGCGGCGGACCAGGACGTCGAACGGACGGGTATCCTCATTCCGGTCGGCCTGGAGGCGCTCAATCAGAGCGGAGTCGGGCTCATCGTCGAGCGTGGCCACGCAGTGTCGCACCTCTAAAAGACCAATCAGGGTGGGCTTTCGTCACGTCCTGAGCGGCCGAGCCGGCGGGGGTGCAGTCAGTATACGGCCAAGGTCCAAATCACGACCAATCGGACCCGGAATCTGCTGGGACGGTGACTAACGCATGCCGGCGGCCAGCCGAACGGCGGCGCTGCTCAGGCTGGCAAAGAGAATCAACACCGCGGTCAATCTCTCTGCAATGCGAGGAAGCCGACCCGGCCAACTCTGAGTTATCGTGAAGCGCTATGGACGTGTCGGAACGATACGAACAACTGATCGCTTTCTTGAACACCCACCTGCCCACGCCGGTGCACCACGAAGAGCTGGCAGACGGCTCCTTGATGTTCACGGGCGGGTCGCCCGGCGAGGTTGTGGCACGCCTCACCAAGGTGGCGGTCGTCATCGAACAGTTTGCCGTGCAGTGGGAAACGCCGTACACACCGGTCATGCGGCCGCGCCGGGTCGGCGTCGTCAAATGGCGGCGGCTGCCGGAGTCGACGGTCATGAATGTCGTCGAACAGTTGATTCGCGGCGCCCGCGACGCACGTCTCTCCCGCTACATCACCTGCCAGCTGTGTGGCGAGACGAAGCCGCCGGAGTGGATGCAGGACGAGGACATCTGTCAGGTGTGCTCGGCGTCAGTCCTGGGCTCGGTACACTGAAGGATTGTCCGAACGCGACGTGTCCTGAGGTCTACGCCACGGCGCTGTCCGCGTAGCCGTGGTCGCGGGCGAGGCCGGCCACCCGCGCGGCAACCACCTGCAGCAGTGCGATCTCCCATTCGGTCGACCTGCGCCCGCGGCGGTCCACGACCTCAATCGTGCCCTCGACGTCGGCCGCGTAGACGACCGGCACCGACAGCAGCGAGGCGGTCCCTTCCGGCCACGCCAGCAGGCTCTGCTCTGCGACGCGCGCCGGGTCGTTCTGCACGAGAACGATGCGGGAGATGGCCAGGCCGGAGATGTCCGGTAGCGGTCGATCGATCAGTCCGTTCGGGTGCAGACCGTCCGGCGTCGAAAAGACGCGGGGCGCGTTCGCACCGCGCAACAGCACGAGCGCAATACCGTCGGCCATCACCGCGTCACGGACCCGCTCGAGCAGTTCGGCGACGAGGTGGGACGGCGCCCAACCGTTGAGCGAAGGATCGGTGACCGACTGCAGCGCGGCGAGCTGACGCTGCGCGACATCAGCTTCCGTCCGCAGGGCGAGCTGCGCCTCTGCAGCAGCCGCCGCGCTCGCCTGCCGTTCGTGCTCCAGCGTTCGATCGCGGACGATCATGGCAAGGCCATCGCCACCCACCGCCACGGCCATCGCCAGTTCGACATCCGCTTCGAAGAACGTCCCGTCGCCGCGGCGCTGCCACACGGTCTTCCGGACCACGGTGCCTCGCTGCGCATCAGCCATCAGCGAGCGGAAGGTCACGTCGGTGTTGCCATCGGGGAAGAGCGTGGCTGCGGTGACGCCACGCACGGCGTCCGGTGGCAGGCCGTACAACTGCTGGGCACTGGGCCGCCATTCGACAATCAGCCCCTGCCGGTCGAGCAGCACCATGCCGTATTCCGGCGTCTGCGCCTCCAGCGAACGGACCGCCACATCGAGGGTTCGAGCATGCGCATCGGCCGACTGCAGTTCGCCGATACGGCGGTTCGCCTCGTCCAGCGTCTCCGCCCGTTCGTGCAACCGCGACGTCAGCGACACGATGACTGCCGTGAGAACCAGGCCCTCCGCGACGAAGAGGCTGGCGGTCCACACGCCGGGGCTGCCGACGAGGCGGATCGCGACGACCGACGCGAGGGACGCGACGAGGCCGGACGTCCAGCCGCCGCGCCAGGCGGCGAAGGCGACGACGACGGGGTAGAAGATGAAAGTGGCCGCCGTCTCGTCAGCGCCGAGCACATAGCGCAGAACGAGCGCGGTCGCCACCCACGTCAGAACGAGCCCCTGCGTCTTGAGGTATTCGCGCGAATCGAACGCATTCACGCCCGGAGCACGCGCCAGGCGGTGGGCGGCACGGGTGCCGCGGGTCCGCAGCCGGCCGGCAAGGTCGCGCGCGACGCGAACGCACTGCACCTGCACCGTCCGCGCTGTGGCCGTGAGACTCGAAAGCCAATCGTGAACGCGAATCTGTGACATAGCGTTCGTGGGAGAGCGCTCGGTCGGACACTAGCACGTTTGCCCGCTCAGTACTAGTCAGCCGTCGCCATTTCCGGTGATGCCTGGCGAGGAATCAGCCGGCAGCGGACGACCGACGTGGTGAACTCACGCGTCAGGCGGGAATGGAGACGGCGCAGGCGACGAATGGGCACCACCTCGAGCATCTCGAATCGCCACGGGCTCTGCGCGACCACCCGCTCGAATCGCCCAATCGTGAGCCGGTTCAATCCGACCGACTCGAAGCTCGTGTGTCCGTCTGGATTGAAATCGCCGAGCCAGCGCAAGAATGTCCGCTCGGTGAAGACGAAGTGCGCCCACGGAAACACCGAGAACACGTGACCGCCCAGCGGGTGATACCAGGTCGGCCCGAACGACGCGAGCACACAGCCATCCGGCCGCACGAGCTGGCGCATGGTGACGAGAGTACCCGCCAGATCCTGGAAGTGTTCGAACGAGTCGAGCGCGACGATGACGTCGGCGCGTTCACGCGTGGTGGCAGCAAATTGACAGCGTTCGGCCACACCGGCCCGCAACGCGTTCGCGCGCGCCTCGAACAGAATCGGTGCATACGTGTCGAGGCCAATCACGCGCGCCGCCCCCCGCTGCGCCAGCTCCACCGCCTCGAGCCCGGCGCCGCAGCCGAAGTCGATGACCGTGCGGCCACGGATGGTGTCCCACAGGGTCGGGCCGAGCAGCACCTCGAGCTTCGACTTGCCGACGTACGCAGAGCCGTCGTTGTAGCCGCTGTCGCCAGCCGGACACAGCCGCTTGAGTACGTGATACCCAAGCGTGCCACCGATGAGCCTCACGATGTCGCTCCGCTGAGCCTCATGATGTCGCTCCGCGCGTCAAGGCGCGTCCCCTGCCGTGCGACCGCCCGGCCCGACCATGCGCACGCCGGCCGGCAGCGCAGCGCGCACCGTCACGATGAGGCGATGGGGCGCCGCATGAATCTCCAGAGTAGACAGGTACGGCAAGACCTCGGCTGCGCCAAATCGCCGGAGCAGCGTGTCGAGCCTGACGGTCATGCGGTCGCCGTCCAGCGACACGCCGGGCGGCAGGAACGGGAACAGCCTCGCCGCCGGACCCGCGAGCGCCGCCACCCCCTGCGAGAGCACGCGCAGGCCGATGACCGGCGCGCCCGGCAGGTCCGGCTGGACCTCGATCCGCAGCCGGATGGTGATCGGCGGCAGAAAGGTCGGCTGCTTCAGGCGGAACTGGACCGCCAGGGTGTTGTCGCCGATCGAACGCACGTCCAGATCGCGAACCGGCGCGCCGGACGGCATCCGCGCGCGCAGCAGCCGCGTGATGAGATCGTCGGAGACAGGCAGGACGACAGCCGCCTCGGCACCCTCTAGGTCCGCGAACTGACTCGCGCGCAGTTCCCTCAACAGTTCAGGCCAGAATGGCTCTATCGTTTCTGCCGTCATCGCCTCCGCCAGGAATACCAGTGAGGCATCGTCGAACGCGGCGTGACTCGGCTCCAACCCGCAGTGGCCCCGCGGCGTGGGCGCGTCACGCCTCCCGTGCTGGCGTCTGCCGCCGTCCCCTCGGAGGCTCGTCGGTTGTCGTCCCGGAACGCCCGCGGTGGCGGTGGAGGCAACTGGACATCTGGCGATATCACCGTCGAAATCGATGCACCGGTTGTGCCGGTGTTGGTCCTGAAGGTGGTGAAAAAACTGTCGGGCCGGGTCCGAGGCTGCCTCGGCACCGCTCCAGGTCTACCTCGGCGCCAATCGCAGGAGGCCTCGGGACAGGTTGGCGCATCCGACGCCGAAATATGTACCCTGCAGGGCGCCACCGTCCACCGAAGCGGTGAGCAACAGCGCGCCACCAACCGGCGGCGCGCCACACGTCATCGTGAACTGCCTGCCGGGCCCGCGGCCGAGCACCGGTACCGCGAGAACGGTTCCGGCGACCGACGAGTTCCCCAGGGTGAGCGACCAGGCGCCAGATTCACTTGCGTTGCTCGACAGTGTCATCTGCAGGGAGCCACTGCCGGCGCCCTCGTCGTGGAGAACACCGGTCCACGAGCCAGCGAACCGATCCGAGGGTGCCGCCGCGTCGCCTCGGCACGCCACGGAGACGGCAAGCGCGACAACGAGATGCCCGACCCTGGTGGCCACCCGCGCGCACCCGCATCCCGCCAATCGTCGACGTGCCACCGCTGCCGACGGTTGAACGGCGGTATGACTGCCGCGGGTACGTCCCGTGTGAGGGGCCGGGGCGGTGTGAAAGGCCGTGTCATTCGATGTCGACCACATATAGTCCATCCTCTGCCGTGAGATAGATGCGCCTGCCGGCGGCCGTCGGCGGCCAGTAGAACCGCTGGGTTGGTTTTCCGAGGACGTGGCGCTGCCGTCCGTTGTGTGCGTCGATGATGAGCAGCCGGCCTGAAGCGAACGGGACGTACACCAAGGGGCCGTGTACGGTCAGGCCGAAGCCGTTCGATCCATCTGGTGGCGACTGAAAGCGCCACGCGGTGTGCCTCGTGTCGAGCTCCACCGCCGTAAGTACCCCGGTCAGAGAGGTGACGACCAGTCGAGACCCGCTTGACTTCACCGCGCGGAAGTCTTCGTGTTCTGCACCCGGCGACGGGTGACGTGGGACAGCCGGCGAGGTGACCGGCGGCACAGTCCATTGCACCAGCCCGGTGGCGCGATTCAGTCCGTACAAGGTGCCATCCGTCGATGCGGCGGCGACGATGCCGCCGGACGCGGCAGGCGGGCCCGTGCCGCCAGCCGCAAGCACCGTGGACGTGCGCGGAAACCGCGTGAGCCATCGCGGTCGTCCGTCGGACGCTCCGACCGCAACCACACCCCCGGATCGCGGGACTGATCCGAAATCCGTGAAGGCGGCGAGGACGAGATCGTCGTCAACGACCGGCGCAAAGATCGTGACCCGGATGCCGGCCACACGCGCGCGCCAATGTTCCTGTCCGGTGGCGACCTGCCAGCAAGCCAGCGTACCTGTCGCCGTGCCGGCACACACGCGGCCGCGGCCGGCCACGCTGCCAAGAAAGCGGCCCGGCACGCCCGATTCGTCGAACGTGCGCCAGCGCGGCCATCCCGATCGCGCGTCGAACGCGAACAGGTCGCCGTCCCCCGCGATGACGACGTCGCTCTCGAGCACGACGCGGCTGCCCGCGGTCGTGTCCGTCATTCGCGGCTCACCGTTCCGCGGCTCACCGTTCAGTGTCCGCCGCCAGTGCTCCGCGCCGGTCCCGGAGTCCACCGCGAACAACTGGTGATCCTTCGAGAGGTAGAACACCGTCCGGTCGCCGACCGCCGGCTGTCCCCATCCGGCTGATGCGTGAAGGCGGACGGGCACCGGCACGGCAGCCGCGAGACGCTGGCCCGACGGCCAGTGCCCCGCGGCCACGAGTAACGCCGCGACGACACCGACGAGCGGTGACACGCGGGCCGGTCGGCTACTCGATGCGGATCGCGCTGACAGCATCGTTCCAGGTCCCGTCGAGACCCGGCCCCGGGTAGTCCCGCAGGTCGTCGGCGTCTCCGGTCAACGTCAAGGATTGCCCCCGGAAGTCGGCGTGTTCGAACAGCAGCACGGTACGGCCGTCCGGCACATGGACTGACGAGATGACGTCGTTCCACGCAGACCCGACGTACGACTGGTCGGTGGCACTGCCGAACGATGTACCGGCGAAGCCGATGTGCTGGTAGAGACGAACCTCTGGGCCTGGATCGACCGGCGGCACGGGTGGCGGCGTCTCGCCCCTTCGGCGAACGCCGGCAAATGACAGCAGCGCCGGTTCGAGCAGTGCGTCGCTCATCCGCGTTTGCTGCGTATGGGCCGGCCCATACCAGCCGGTGTTGATGACAGCGGCCCCCGGGTACTGCTGGCTCCAGTAGGGCACGATGGTGTCGTTCGCCGCGCAGTACTGCATCCCGACATCCGACACGGCTCGACACCAGAACTCATCCATCACACCAAGGTAGAACGCGGCCGCCATCATGCCGTCGGCGATATCGAACGCCCACCACTCGTCGAACGGGGCGTGGGCGTAGATGTAGCCGGCGTAGACCTCCATGCCGACGCGTGCCACTTCCCTGAGCACGTACAACGCATCGCCATCGTCCGGATACGCCGCGCGCAGCGGTCCACCGTAGTAGAAGTGATAGGCGGTGGAGACGATGCCGACGCGGCCCGGCGTGTGCGCGGCCTCACGACTGAGATTCGCCGCGCCGTTGATGTCGTGCAGGAAGGTGGAACCGGGCTGCATCTCGACCGACACCGGCACGGTGCCGCTCAAAGCAAGCACCGACGCGACGCGTGGAAGGGCGCTGAGGGTGGCCGACGCGACCAGCTGCCAGACACCGGTGTAGGCCGACAGGATCCAGTGCCAGTTGCAGCATCCCTGCGCGAACAGCCGGTAGACGTCGTTGAACGACGCCAGCAGGGCGTTGTTGACGCCGGCGTAGGCGTAGAGGTTCCGGACGAGCGGCGCCCCGTGATGGGGTGTTCCGACGGTGACGATCGCCGAGACCGGATGTTGTCGGCTCCACTGCCGCGACACGAGACCGCCGTTGCTGTGCCCGACGGCCACCACGTCGGGGCCGAGTGCCCCGAACTGGGACTGCAGTTCGGCCGCTTGTGATTCGTATGATGCGGGCGACGACACCGTCGGAGTCGCCGGCACCAGCGCCAGACCCGCCTGCAGCCGCGACGCGGCGCCGGCCCAGGTCGTGCCGTCGGACATGAATCCGTGAACGAACACCACAGGGCGATCCTGTGCGCGCGCCGCCATCGGGGCTCCGACCAACGCCGTCGTGAGCCAACCGGCAATCCATCTGCGGTGCCAGCGATACCAGGCGCCGGGCAGGCCGCCGCTCGTCCTCACCGTACCCGGCATCATCGGCCCCCTTTCGACAGCAGCCGGACCTGGCTGTACGTGATGTCGGTCACCACGCGGGCGCCGGCGGACGTCGCACCCGACAATGCGGGCGGTGCCGGCCGCTCGACGCGAACGCCGCGGCGCACCAGCGCGCCCGAGCCGGCCCGCTCGTAGCGGAACCTCGTGTGTGATTGCAGCGTGCCCGCGTCGGTCACGTTCACTTCAACCGGCACGCCGTCCTGCTCGTCGACGAGCAGTTCGAGCCGACGCGCACCTGTAGAACGCAGGTACTGCCCGTGGCCTCGGACCCAGCCGGCGCGACGCCCGAACGCCTTCGTCACCGATCGCAGACGCATCGACGCACGGCCAGGCTGCATCACGAACCGGTCGATCCAGTCGCGACCCGTCGGCCGCCGGCCCGGTCCGAAACCCGCCGCCTGCTCGACGAGTACGGGATCGATGCCGGCGATCGCGCCAGCCGGGACATCCGCGCCGCCGCCACCCGTGGTCGCCGACGGCCGCCACGACGGCCGCAACTCGACGCCGGCCGGGCTGAAGAACCGCGGTGCCGATCCGTCCTCGCTGTCTTCGATTCGCGCGACGATGAAACCTGCCGCGTCCGGGTCGCCCGCCCCGCCCGCAAGCGCCACCTCGCCTTGTGGCGTACCGACCGTCGGCGGCGGCCCGGCCACCACCGTGACCCGACTCGTCCACCCGGTGGCCGTCCTCTCCCGCTCCCAGATGTACTCGTGGTCGCCCATCGCCAGGCCCGCCGGGCTCCCGGACGCGGTGACCCACTGCCGCCGTACGATGACACGGGCCGAAAAGATGTCCCACGCGCCAGCCGCTGCCCGTTGCGCCAGCTCCTGCACCCCATCGTCGACCGCTGGCCTCGTCTGTGCCGCACCATCACG
The DNA here is from genome assembly GCA_902825985.1 of uncultured Acidobacteriota bacterium. Classification (GTDB taxonomy): domain Bacteria; phylum Acidobacteriota; class Vicinamibacteria; order Vicinamibacterales; family CAVVIG01; genus VFZL01. The sequence continues at coordinate 16,721 of CADEDC010000023.1, forward strand.
GGTGGACACCACCTGCACGGCCATCGCAAGCACCACCGCCGCACCGGCCGAACGCCGGCCCCATCCTGAACGTCCCTGCATGCGTCCCTGTCGTCTTTCCCCTCCCACGCTCCTTGTTGTGGATTGTTGTCCGGTCGGTGCACCGGCAGACGGGCCGGCCACGTCCCCAGCCTAGGGCAGGCGGGACGCAGATGGGTGAACGATCGGTAATCACTTCTGTGGATGTGTGAGCGAATGTGTGATCGACCGCTGGCCGCCTGCAGCCGGCCCAGGTCGTGTCACTCCTCGCGTGCCCGGCGCTGCGCGCCGCGGTACACCGTCGGCGGCCGCTGCACGATCTTCCGAAAATGGCGATCCAGCTGCGTCGTCGTCGCGTAGCCGACGCGGCTGGCGATCTCCTTGACGCTCAGCGTCGACTCGGCGAGCAGCCGGCGCGCCTCGGCCACGCGGCGGACATGCACGTGGGCGCCGAACGTGCGGCCCGACGCGGCCTTCAAGATCTGCGTGAGATGCGATGGCGAGACGGCGAGCTGACGCGCCACCGCCGTCAGCGTCAGCCGCGGGTCGGCGTACCGGCGATCGATCTCGGCGAGCAGCCGTTCGGCCCGACGGTCGCCCACCACCGACGGCCGCGGCGCCGCCGCGCCGCGCTGATCGCCGTCGGGCGACGCCGCCGCCGGCACGGCGAGCCGGAGCACGCGCGCCCACGCCTCGTTCAGCACGCGACGGACGATCTGCTGCTGGGCCGTCGACAGCCCGCTGGGCACGGCGGTCGCCATCCGCACGAGGGCGCCGCATGCAGCTGCGACCGCAGCGGCCTCTGCGGCATCCACCGGGGGCGCCGCCGCCATCTGGCAGCGTTCGATCCAGGCGTGCAGGCGATCGACGGCGGGCGGCGCGGCGCGCATCATCCGCCCGTGACCCTATCGCGCCGATCGGCCGCCGCACAATCGGGCGGCGGTGCTTTTCGTGCAAATGCGCACGCCCGTCAGCCGCACGATGTCCGCACAGGTGCGAATGGACGAGAGGCCACTCGACGAGATACTCGATTCGGCGCTGGTGGTCAGCAGCCGGGTCACGGCATCCTGTACCGCGTCGGCGGCCGACTCGGGGAGCGGGGTCCAGCGGACCGGGGTCAGCGCCGCCGGGCGGTGGACGGCGTCAGCGGCCGCGGTCTGGCGCCGACACGGGGTCACGCGCCCGGCGGCCGCCGCCGGGCGGTCGGAACCGCTAGTCTAGTCGAACCGCTCGCGGCGAATCGTCACCTTCTTGCCGCGCAACGTCGTCCGCTTCATCGCCGCGATGATGTCGTCGGCCAGCGCGTCCGGCACCTCGACCAACGAGAACTTGTCGGCGATCTCGATCGCGCCGAGAACCCGGTTCTCGACGCCGGCTTCACCGGTGATGGCACCGACAAGATCGCCCGGCCGGATACCGGCCTGGCGGCCGGCGCCGACGAACAGCCGGACCGTATCGCCGCCGCCACGATTCGGTCGCGGTCGCGCATCACGGTCGCGCGGCGCGGCGGCCGCCGCGGCGCTGGCGGTGGCGCCCTGGACCCGCTCGCCCCAGCCCGGCACGCCGCGCTCGGCCCAGCGCGCGGCGCGGCCGCGCGGCGGCGCGCCGGCGTCACCGCCCCGCGCCTCGCCGGACGACCGGGCGGACGGCCGATCGGAACGCGACCCGGGCGCCGGCGGCGCCGGAATCTCGATGTCGTCCCGCCCACCGGTGGCGTCGTGCGCCATCTTCACCGCTGCCGCCGCGATGTCGACAATGTCGAACTCCTGCGCCAGCGTCTGGACGACGACGCGGAAGTGATCGAGCTCCCCGGCCACGAGCTGCTCGCGCAGTGACGCCCGGGTGAGATCGAGCCGGCGCGCCCGCAAGTCCGCCACGGTCGGCAGCACGCCGATGTCGATCTTCGACTTCGTGTAGTGCTCGATCGATCGCAGCAGGCGATGTTCGCGCGGCTCGGCCAGGGTGATGGCCGTCCCGCCCCGCCCGGCGCGGCCGGTACGGCCGATGCGGTGGAGATAGACCTCCGGCGCCGACGGCACGTCGTAGTTCACGACGTGCGATAGGTGCTCGATGTCGAGACCGCGCGCCGCGACATCGGTGGCGACCAGCAGGTCGGCGTTCTGCGCCCGGAACAGCGTCATCACGCGATCGCGCTGGCGCTGCGCCATGCCGCCGTGCAGCGCTTCGGCACGATGGCCGTGCGCGTGCAGCGTCTCGACCAGCGATTCGACCTCCTGCCGGGTGCGGCAGAAGACGAGCGTCGCCGCCGGGTCCTCCATGTCGAGCAGGCGCTCGAGCGCCGCCGGCTTGTGGGCGCGCTGGACGACATAGGCGACCTGCTTCACCCGCGGCATCGCGCCGGCGGCGACCTTCTCGCGGGCGATGCTGACGCGCGCCGGATGGCGCAGGTGGCGATCCGCGATCGCCAGGATGCGCGTCGGCATCGTCGCCGAGAACAGCGCCGTCTGGTGCGTGTCGGGCGTCTTCTCCAGAATCGCTTCGATGTCCTCGGCGAAGCCCATGTCGAGCATCTCGTCGGCCTCGTCGAGGACGACGAACTCGACGCCGCTCAGCTTGAGCGTCTCCCGGCGCAGGTGATCCAGGGCCCGCCCGGGCGTCGCGACGACGACATGGGCACCGCGATGGAGGGCGCTGATCTGGGCGTGCATCGGCGCACCGCCGTAGAGCGGCAGCACCGAGAGGCCGAGGCCCTTCGCGTACTTGTGGATCGCCTCGGCGACCTGCATCGCCAGCTCGCGCGTCGGCACGAGGACGAGACCGCAGGTCTGGCGGGCGGCGGGATGGCCGCCGGCCAGCCGCTGCAGCATCGGCAGCGCAAACGCCGCGGTCTTGCCGGTGCCGGTCGCCGCCTGGCCGAGCAGATCCTTGCCGTCGAGGAGCACCGGAATCGATTCGCGCTGCACCGGCGTCGGTTCTTCGTAGCCGAGGGCGGCCAGTGCCGCGCACAGCTCCTTGCGGAGGCCGAGCGCCTCGAAGGTTGCCGCCGGCGGGCCGGAGGACGCCGAGCCGATGGGATCACTCGCGGGAACAGTCATAGGAACGTGTGTCATGGAGCGGGGACGTACAGGTGCGTGGAACGAGCGGCAGCGGACGGCACGTCGCCGTCCGCCGCGGGCTCAGCGTCGTGCGGGACTTACCAGCGCGGTTCGCGACGGCGATTGCCGCCACCACCACCGCCGCCGCCATTGCGGCCGCCGCCACCGCCACCGAAGCCGCCACCACCGCCGGAGAACTCGGCCTTCGGCCGCGCCTCGTTGACGGTCAGGGCGCGCCCTTCGAGCTGGTGTTCGTTCAGGCTCGATGCGGCCGCCGCCGCTTCCTCGTCAGTCGACATCTCGACGAACGCGAAGCCGCGGGCCCGGCCGGTGGCCATGTCGCGCATCACGCGCACCGATTCCACCGACCCGTACTGGCCGAACAGATCCTGCAGTTCCGTTTCGCCGGTCTGATAGGGAAGGTTTCCGACATACAACTTGCGACCCATGTGCATACTCCTCGCACGTTCGCGTCCGCGAACGCCCCACCCCCCGCGCCATGAGGGCCAGGGGGTACCGATTGAAAACTCTGCCGAGTGAAGGAGTCACTCGCGCTTGAGGGTCACGCTAAGAGAATGCGAGTCGGAAAAAGGCTCGGACGGCTCTAGAGGCGGAACAACAATGCGTCAGGCAGGACTTTCAAGTGGTGACAGTCTAGCACAGGTCGGTGGCGCCCGGCCGCCGGGTGGCGGAGAATGGTCGGGCGCGGAACCGGCGACCGCCGGGTTACGTCTTACGTCGGACGGTCGCTGCGCCCGGCTGTCGAATCGCCCGACCGGAAACCGACCACCATTATGGCCAACCTGAAGGATGAACTGGCGGCGCTCAAGATCGAGCGGCCGAAGGACCCGACCCCGCGGCCCTGGCTCAAGTGGGTGCTGCTGCTGATCATCCTCGGCGGGCTCGGCGCCGCGGCGGCCCGATACGCGGCGCGGCCACGGCCGATCGAGGCCGAAACCGCCGCCGTCACCCAGCGGGCGGTCGGCGCCCAGGCGGCGGTGCTCAATGCGTCCGGCTACGTCACCGCCCGGCGCCGCGCCACGGTGTCGTCGAAAATCACCGGCAAGGTGGTCGCGGTCAACGTCGAGGAGGGGATGGCCATCAAGGAAGGGCAGATCCTCGCGCGGCTGGACGACGCGCAGTTCAAGGCGGCGCTGGCGCTGGCCGAGGCCCAGGCGGAGGCGGCGCGGCGCGGGATGCGCGAGAGCGAGGTGCGGCTGAACGAGGCGCGGCTCGCGCTTGGCCGCTCGGAGCGGCTGGTGGCCGACAAACTTGTCACCGCGGCCGAACTCGACACCGCCCAGGCGCAGGTCGACTCGCTCATCGCGCGCATCGACGCGGCCCGGGAACAGGTCAGCGTCGCCGAGCGCCAGATCGAGGTCGAACGGACGAATCTCGACAACACCGTCGTGCGGGCGCCGTTCAGCGGCATCGCGGTGTCGAAGGATGCCCAGGCCGGCGAGATGGTCTCCCCCGCCGCCGCCGGCGGCGGCTTCACCCGCACCGGCATCTGCACCATCGTCGACATGCGGTCGCTCGAAATTGAGGTCGACGTGAACGAGAGCTACATCAATCGGGTGAAGGACGGCCAGCCGGTCACCGCCGTGCTCAACGCCTACCCCGACTGGCAGATTCCGGCGAAGGTCATCACGACGGTGCCGAAGGCGGATCGCCAGAAAGCCACGGTGCTCGTCCGCATCGGGTTCGCCGAGCTCGACCCGCGCATCCTGCCCGACATGGGGGTGAAGGTGACGTTCCTCCGTGAGGCGGAGGCGGCGCCGGCGCAGGCCAGCGCGCGACCGGTGATGCTGGTGCCGAAGACCGCGGTGAAAACGGAGAACGACAACACCTACGTCTTCGTCGTGGCCAACGGGCTGGTCGACCGCCGCGCGGTGACCGTCGGCGGCAACGACGGCGACCGGCTCGAAGTCATCGCCGGTGTCAACTCCGGCGAGCGGGTCGTCGTGGCGCCGACCGCCGAGATCAAAGCCGGCGTACAGGTGGTCGGCAGGTAGGGGTGTGCCGTCGGTCGACGGAGCAGGAGAGCAGACACCGCCATGAGTGACAGCCCACTGGTCAAGGTCCGCGACGTCCACAAGTTCTACACGCGCGGCAGCGAGCGCGTCGACGTGCTGAAGGGCGTCAGCATCGACATCCCGCCGGGCGATTTCCTCGCCCTGATGGGACCGTCCGGGTCCGGCAAGACGACCCTGCTCAACATGCTCGGCGGCATCGACCAGCCGAGCCAGGGGCTCATCGAGGTGGACGGCGTGTCGATCGGCAACCTGAGTGGCGGCGCCCTGTCCCGCTGGCGGGCCGCGCACGTCGGCTTCGTCTTCCAGTTGTACAACCTGATGCCGGCGCTCACCGCGCTCAAGAACGTCGAGCTGCCGCTGCTGCTCACCAAGCTGTCGCGGTCGGAACGGCTGAAGCGCGCGACGATTGCGCTGAAAGTCGTGGGGCTCGAAGAACGGCTCACCCACTATCCGCGGCAGCTGTCCGGCGGCCAGGAACAGCGGGTCGGCATCGCCCGCGCCATCGTCACCGACCCGACGCTGCTGCTCTGCGACGAGCCGACCGGCGACCTCGACCGCAAGGCCGGCGACGAGGTCCTCGACCTGCTGCAGACGCTGAATCGCGACTACGGCAAGACCATCGTGATGGTGACGCACGACCCGCACGCCGCGGACCGCGCCCGCCGGACGCTGCACCTGGAGAAAGGGGTGCTGGTGGGGAGCCTGGCGGCATGAAGTTCCTGCCCCTCGTCTGGAAGAACATCTGGCGGCGCAAGTTCCGCACGACCTTCACGCTGCTGTCGATCTTCATCGCGTTCCTGCTCTTCGGGATCCTGATGACGATCCGCAACTCGTTCGCCTTCGGCGTCCAGATCGCCGGCCTCGACCGCCTCGTGCTGATCAACAAGGTGAGCCTGATCATGCCGCTGCCGTTCGCCTATCAGGCCCGGCTGCAGTCGGTGCCCGGCGTCGAGCTGGTCACCCACAACTCGTGGTTCAACGGCATCTACCAGGACCCGTCGAACTTCTTCGCGAACATCGCCGTCGAGCCCGAGCCGTTCATGAAGGTGTATCCGGAGTACACGCTGCCGCCGGACGAGATGCAGGCGTGGCTCGAAGACCGTCAGGGCGCCATCGTCGGCCGCGACCTGGCGAGCCGTTTCGGCTGGAAGGTCGGCGACCGCGTGCCGCTCGTCGGCACCATCTTCCCGCCGAAGACCGGCGACGTCTGGGAGTTCAACGTCCGCGGCATCTACGACGGCGCCGACGGCATCGACAAGACGCAGTTCTTCTTCCGCTACGACTACCTCGAGGAGAACCGGACGTTCGGCGAGGGCCAGGTCGGCTGGTACGTCGTGAAGATTGCCGACGGCTCGCGCGCCGTCGAGATGAGCCGGCAGTTCGACTCGATGTTCGAGAACTCGCCGGCCGAGACCAAGACGACCACCGAGAAGGGGTTCGTCGAGGGATTCGCGAGCCAGGTCGGCGACATCGGGTCGATCATGATCGCGGTGTCGTCGGTGGTCCTGGTGATGTTCGGACTGGTGGCGGCGAGCACGATGGCGCAATCGGTCCGCGAGCGGACGGCGGAGCTCGCCGTGCTCAAGACGCTGGGCTTCACCGGACCGGCAATCCTGCTGCTGGTGCTCGCCGAATCGTTGTTCATCGTCTTTCTCGGCGGCGGACTGGGGCTGGCGCTCGCCTGGCTCATCGTCCAGGGGGGCGACCCGACCGGTGGCCTGCTCGCCATCTTCGTGCTGCCGACCGCCGACGTCTGGTTCGGCGTCGGACTGATGACCGCGATGGGCATCCTCGCCGGCATGGCACCGGCCGTCAACGCGATGCGCCTGAAGATCACCGACGCGTTGCGCCGGAACTAGACGAAGGGACCGACGCCATGTACTGGCTGAAACAGACGATCGCGGTAATGGCGCTGAACATCCGGACGATCCCGGCGCGCCTCAGCTCGTCGGCCGTGTCGGTGGTCGGCATCGCCGGCGTCGTGGTGGTGTTCGTGTCGGTGCTGTCCATCGCCTCGGGATTCCAGGCGGCGATGCAGGGGTCCGGCTCGGCGAGCCGGGCACTCGTGATGCGCAGCGGCGCCGACAGCGAGTTGACCAGCGGCGTGTCGAACGTCGAATCCGACATCATCAAGCAGGCACCCGGGATGCTGCGCGACGGCCAGAGCGGACTGGCGTCGTCCGAGATGTACGTCATCCTCGACCTGCCCAAGAAGTCGGCGCCGGCGACCTCGGCGAACGTGCCGATGCGCGGCCTCGAACCGGCCGGCCTCCCGCTGCGCCCGGAGGTGTCGATTGTCGAAGGACGGCTGTTCGAGTTCGGCACCAACGAGGTGATCGCCGGACGCGGCGCCAGCGCGCAGTTCGTCAACCTCGGCGTCGGCGACACCGTGACCTCCGGGCAGAACCGCTGGCAGGTCGTCGGCATCTTCGAAGCGGACGGCGGCGTGTCGGAAACCGAGGTGTGGACCGACGTCCGCACGCTTCAGGGCGCCTACCGCCGCGGCAACACCTATCAGTCGGTGCTCGCCGGGCTCGAGTCGCCCGAGGCGTTCGGCACGTTCCGCGACTGGCTCACCGCGAATCCGCAGCTGAACGTCTCCATCCGCCGCGAGAACGAGTACTACGCGAGCCAGGGGCAGACGCTCAGCCAGCTGATCCAGACGGTAGGCGTCGGCATCTCCCTCTTGATGGGGCTGGGCGCGGTGTTCGGGGCGGTCCTGACCATGTACACGGCGGTCGCCACGCGATCCCGTGAAATCGCGACGCTGCGTGCTCTCGGCTTCGAGACGAGCTCGGTCATCGTCTCGGTGCTCGCCGAGTCGATGGTGCTCGGCGCGGTGGGCGGCACGATCGGCGGCGCGCTTGCCTACTTCGGCTTCAACGGCTACCAGACGTCGACGATGAACTTCCAGACGTTCAGCCAGGTGGCGTTCGCGTTCCGGGTGACGCCGGCGCTGCTCGGCCTCGGTCTGTTCTGCGCGCTCGCGATGGGCCTGATCGGCGGACTGCTGCCGGCGTTGCGCGCCGCCAGCCTGCCGATTCCGTCGGCGCTTCGCGAGTTGTAGACTGTTCGCACGATGATTGAGATCGCTCCGGGCGTATCGATCGACGAGTCCGAGATCAGCGAGCGCTTCGTCCGTGCCTCGGGTCCTGGCGGGCAGAACGTCAACAAGGTGTCGACGGCGGTCGAGTTGCGCTTCGACGTCGTCCGCTCGACGCTGCCCGACGACGTCAAGCGCCGGCTGCGGACGCTGGCCCGCAATCGCATCAGCGAAGACGGCCTGCTCCTGATCGACAGCCGCGTCCATCGCTCGCAACTGGACAATCGCGAGGCAGCGCGTGAGCGGCTCATCGAACTGTTGAAGAAGGCGGCCATCCGGCCGAAGAAGCGCCGGGCCACCCGGCCCTCGATCTCGGCGCGCGAACGGCGGATCGACGCGAAGAAGCGGCGCGGCGAGATCAAGTCGCAGCGGCGCCGCCGCGGCGGCGACTGACCGGCGGTTCGCCCGGCCAGCCGGCAGACAGGACCCGACGCGGACAATTCAGCGCTGCGCCGTCGACGGCGGCGGCTGCCGGAAGACTTCCGTGTAGTCGAGATAGCGCGCCGTGCCGACCTCCGCGAGGTGTACCGCCACCCGATAGGAGCCGTCCGCAGTCTGCACGCGCTCGACCCGGCGCCGGATCGGCACGGCGTCGGGCGCCGGTCCCGTTCGCAGCGCTTCATCGATCGATCGGCCGGTCATGCTGGCCGGGATGTCCACCCCGGCCAGCTTCAGCAGCGTCGGCGCCAGGTCGGCATTCGCCACCGGCACCTGGCTGCGCGTCCGCTCGCGGAAGTCGGGCCCCGCCGCGATCAGCGTGTTGTGGATGTCGTAGGGGCTGGACGTGCCGTGTCCGGCGACGCCGCCCTGCGTCGTCCGGCCGGGCCACCCGGTGGTGTTCTTCTCGTGGCTCCAGTTGGCCGACACCAGGATCGCGGCCGAGCGCGCATGCTCCCAGCGTGCCACCGGGAAGGCGAGCGTGCCGGCGACGACGCCGTGTGCCGCGCCCGGCGCTGCCGCTCTCGTGAAGATGGCGCCGATCGCCGGCTGCTTCTGGAGCGCCGCGACGACTGTCTCGACGCGGGCGGGATCGGCCGGGCCGCGGAAGTTGATGGCCCCTTCGGTCACGACGATGTCAGGCGTCCCGTCCGCCATCGTCCTGGCGAACGGTGCGACCAGCGCGGCCAGCGTCATCCCGCCGGTATGGGTCGAGAAGCCGTGGTCGGATGTGACGATGATGTTCGTCCGCGCCAGGCGGTCCTGAGCGCGCAACGCATCCTCGATGCGGCCGATCTCGGCATCCACGTGGCGCAATGACTGCGTCGTGGCCGGGGAGCCGATGCCGGTCGCGTGCGCTGTCGCGTCCGGATCGCCGAACCAGACCGCCGTGACGTCCGACTGCCGATCCTTCAGGCCGAACTGCAGCACGGCATCGGTCACCCAGCGGTTGCGGCGGTGGTTGGGGATCGCCTCGGCCGGCGGCTCGCCCAGTGCCGCCACGAGCGTCGGCCGCAGTGCGACGGGGCGGATGTAGTCGGGATTCACCACCGTCGCGGCGCCGCGCGGTGAGCCGAGCAGGAGGGCCGCGCCGGTCGATCCGGCGCTGAAGATCGTCAACGTCTTCCCCGCCTGCTGCAGGGCCGTCCCGAGCGTCGGCGCCGTCAGCAGGACGCCTTCCGCCGCTTCCATCGCCTCGAGCTCGCGAAACTCCGACGTGTCGATGCCGCGGGTCGGAGCGGTCCTCTCCGAATAGACCGTGTTGCCGAGCAGTCCGTGCGTCTCGGGGAACGAACCGGTGGCGATAGACGAGGCGTTGACCCGCGTGACGGTGGGAAACACCGAGTGATTGGCCTCGAACAGCACGCCGCGCTGACCGAGCGCGTGCAGGCGCGGCATCACGTCCGCGGTGACGTAGTCGGGCCGCAACCCATCCACGATCAGCAGGATGTGAAAGCGGGAAGGCTGCGCCGTCAGGCCCAGCTCGGAAATCGTGACCGCGGCGACGCCGCCGATCAAGGTCAGCGCTTCGCGACGGGAAATCAGCATCTGCCTGTCCTCCGGTGTCGGTACCCTGCCGGTCGATCGTCAGCCCGACACCGGACGGGCGTGGCGCGATCGTTGGCGGGCCCTGATGATGCGTCCGTGTGTGAAACAGCCTATCGAGCGACCGTGTCGCCGCCGCGACGATGCCGGAACAAGGAGGTAACGGATCGACGACGTGCCGCGTCACGCCGCGCTGGTCGGCCGGTGACCGGTCACGCGATCCGCTGGATTGCCGGCGGGTCGTCGCCGGTCAGCCGGTACTCGAAGTGGCCGGCGACGCGGACATCGGTGACGAGCTGCGGACGGAAGCAGGCGATGCACGTCCCGCCGGGCCGGCGCACGCTCCTGTAGACGATGCCGTTGGCGCCCGACTGCCGGAGCTCGGCCGCGGTGCGCTGCGACCGGTCGTAGCTGTCGGCTGCATGCAGCGGCCTGAACTCGCGGCGGTCGTCGCGGATGTCGTGGAAGGCGCCGGTGAACGTCGCCACGTACTCCCGCATCTCGAGCCGGGCATCGGTGACGCCCACTTCGGCGAGCTCGCGCCGGCGATGGTAAAGCACTTCGGTGTGCGCCGTGTCGAGGGTGAACGACGCGTACCACGCGCCGCGGGTCGCGTCGTTGAAGCGGCCGCCGCCGGGACGGGGATGGCAGAACGCCGCCATCACCACCGATGCGAGCGGCACGCCGACCACCCACTCGTCGCGCGGCACGCGCAACAGGACGCCGAGCTCGGTCGAAATGCGATCGTTGGTCCACCCTTCGAGCTCGAACACCGCGTCGAGATCGTCGGGCGATGCCACGCGATCGAGGATCCCTTCCGACGGATAGCGCGTGGCGATCAGCCGGTGCGTCACGCGATGACGCAGCCGGGACACCGGGATGGCGGCGCTCATCCGCGGCGGGCGTCCAGCAGCCGACGCACCTGGTAGAGCCCGTCGATGCCGCCGTCGATCATCAGCGCGAGCGCCGGATTGCCGCCGAACAACCCGTGCGCGTTCGGCAGCTTCACCCAGCGATTGGCCAGCCCGGCGTCCGGATAGAGGACGTGCAACGCCTTGTAGATGCCGAGGATCAGGGACAGGCGGGTCAGCGTGTCGAACGACAGCGTGCCGATGGTGCCGGCGCGGTAGTTGTAGAACGTCGAGGTGGCCGGCCAGCCGAGCAGGCCGCGCTGCTCGTCGATGGACAGCTGCCAGGCGGCCGCGATGTTGAAGAAGGTGCGGACGGCCGGCCCCGACAGGCGCTTGCGGACGACCGGTGACTGGCGGTCTGCCGGCACCGCCGCGTCGCCGGCGGTGACGGCGGCGGCCGGCCGTGCCGCCCTCGTGGGGCGCGCGGGACGATTCCACATATGGTCATGCTATTCCATATTTGGAACCACGACAAGCGGCCGGGCCGGACGGGGAGTCGGCCCGGCTCGCCGCCGCCCGGCGCCGGCGCGGCGACGACGCCGGCGCGGCGCTACCGGGCCCGCAGGCCGCGGCGTGAGTAGATGAGATCGCCGTAGGTGCTGTAACGGCCGCTCGCCACGCCCGACGCCAGCTCGTCGATCCGCTGGACCTCCGAGACGCTGGGGCCGCCACGGAAGATCGAGCGGATCAGCAGGGCCCCGGGCGTGCGTGGAACGCTGTTGAGGTTGCGGATGAACGGATCGAACCGGCCGTCGCGGAACAGGTAGTCCTCGGCATTCGACACGTAGATGACCGAGAGCGACTGCCCGGTCGCCTTCATCTCCGTGCCGATCGCCCGCAACGCGCGTGGACCGCTCAGGTCGCCGACGACCGGCACGATGGCGTCGCGACCGTGCAGCTCGCGGATGAACGCGTAGGCGGCCTCGCTGTCCATGTAGCTCCAGCGCTGTCCGGCGCGATCGGTCGCCATCAGCAAGCGGCGCAGCGTCGGGTAGAAGCCGTTCGGGCCGCGCCGATGCGAGCGGAACTGCAGGTCGAGCCCCTCCTCGATGAAGGCGCCGTGGAACCGGTCGATGGTGTCGAGGTCCTCCGCCGACAACGCCATGCCGTAACCGCGCAGGCGGGTCTCGATCTGCGCGCGCAGCGCCGCACGGTCGCTGCGCCCGGCGCCGTCGACCCATCGAATGACCTCCGGCAGGGCGAGGTCTTTCGGCGTCCCGGACGGCGGCGCCCGGCCGGTGAGCAGGCTGAGATATTCGACGCGCGTCGGCGCCATCTCGAACATCGCTTTGAACAGCAGGTGCAGCAGCAGATTGTCGCGTCGGATGTCGATCAGGTAGGCGACGGCCGGCCTGACGCGCGCGATGTACGAGTAGTTCTGATCGGGGCCCACCCCGATGTAGGCGCCGCCCGTCAGGCCGCTCTGATTCAGCGATGGGACGACGTGCAGGTAGGAGGCCTCGTTGGAGATCAGGTTGTCGGTGTCGAAGTAGCCGTCCGGCTCCGACAGCGTGTCGATACGGTCGGCGAACGACGGCGCGCGTTCACCGCGCAGCGGCAGGGCGACGGCCAGGGTGCCGAGGAGTATCGCCAGGCCGCACCACGCGAGGCGCCGGATCCAGTCGCGCACGAGGCTCAGTATCGCCGAGCGGCCGCGGGTCATCAACAGGCATCGCGACCCGACCGGCGAGGTCGCCGCGCCGGCCGCCGCGGCGCGGTGACCCGGCCCGCCCGAGCAGCGCCTCGAGCCGGCCGAGCGCCTGCCGTCATCCGGCCCGGTGATCGTTCACGCGCCTCGGCCGGCGGCGCGCCATCATGCTGAACCACTGGTACCACTACCGCGGCCAGCTCACCGTCTACCTGCGCCAGCTCGACGTGCCGCTGCCGTCGAACTACGGACCGAGCGCCGACGAGAGTCCGTTCCAGTCACCGGCCGCCCGGCCGGGTCCATGCGCTACGATCAGCGCACATGCGGTCCCGTTCCCTTCGTCTTCTGGTTGGCGTGGTGGCGTTCTTCGCTCCGACGGCGCTGGCGCTGTATGCGATTCCGCTCGACCGCGCCGCCGCCGCCGACACTGACGGCGCCACCCTGCTCGTGCTCGCCGGCATCGTCAGCGTGCTGATCGGTGCGACGGTGCCGGCGGCCCTGCTGCTGAAGAGCGGGCTGCCGCCGAACACCCGCGTCGGCCTGGCCATCGTCGCGGTGGCGATGCTCATCTCGCAGTGCGTGAGCATCACCTATGTCGTCGTGATGCGCGGCACTACCCTGTGAGACGGCTCCCGTACGGGCCGGTTGGCGTCAGCGGCCCTGGGCCGCGGCGCGATCCCGGGCGAGCTGCGCCTGGTAGGTCTGCTCGAGCTTGAGCACCGACTCCATGAAGAAGGCCGGGGCGACGAAGCGCTCCGGGTCGTACGGGTCGCCCGGCGTGTACTTCTCGTGCAGCTTGATCTGGGAGGCGTGCGAGGCCAGGAACACGTCGATCTTGAGCTCCTTCTGCGCGTTGAAGGTCCGGGCGTAGTCGGCGGCGATGTCGGGATAGCCCGGCATGCCGGTAAGGGTGACGCCCGGGTTGATCGATCCCATGTTGGCGATGATCACGCGATAGGTCTTGCCGCTGTCTCGGACATCGAAGGTGAAGCTCGTCGCGCCGCGCGTATGCCCGGCATGCAGGTGGGTCGTCAGCGTCACGTCGCCGACCGAGATCGTCTCGTTGTCCTTGAACGTGCGGTCGACCTCGACCGGCGGAAAGTGCATGTCCGGCGACTTGCCGAAGCGGAAATCGGTGCGGCCGCCGCTTTCCAGCAGCTCCTTCTCGCGCTCGGCGACGACGACCCGCGCACCGGTCATCTTCTTGAGTTCGGCGAGCCCGGCGGCGTGATCGATGTGTCCGTGCGTGGCGGTCAGGATCTTGACGTCGCTCATCTTGAACCCGAGCGACTCGACCCCCTTCCTGATCTTCTGGGCGGTATCGCCGACACCGGTGTTGATCAGGATGTGCCCCTGCGGAGAGGTGATGAGATAGGTCGAGAGGTCGTAGCTGCCGACCCAATAGACGTTGCCGATCATCCGGAACGGCGGGTACTCACGGGTCCACTCGTCGTTGTCGGTGATACTGACCGCCGGCGGCGCCGGCTTCCGGGTCGCCGCGTTCTGTGCCGCCGCCGACGAGGACAGCCAGGCGACTGCCGTCGCCGCCAGCGCACACACCAGGACCTGGGATGATGGACGCAGTCGCATGCCAGCGATTGTCCCACACTCCGGTTCGCGGGTTCGCGGGTTCGCGGGTTCAAAGGTTCGCGGGTTCGCGGGTTCGCAGGTTCGCAGGTTCAAAGGTTCGCGGGTTCGCGGGTTCCGCGGGCTGCCAATCCGGTTCACTAGCGCCCGAGCGGCGGCACGGATCGACGGCGCAGCAGCGGCTCGAGGTAGGGCCAGACGGTCTCGGCAATCCGGCGGGCACCGGCGGCGTTCGGATGGATGCCGTCGGGCCCATTCATCTCCGACACCAGCGCCACTCCCTGCAACAGGAACGGGACGAGCGGGACGTCGAAGCGCCGGGCGAGACGCGGGTACAGGTAGTGGAACTGCAGCGTGTAGTCGACCGATCGGGTCGGCGGCGTCTCCATACCGCACAGCAGCACGCCGACGGCGCGGTGCTGCGCCCGCTCGATGATGTGCGCCAGGTTGTCTTCGACGGTCGCGAGCGGCACGCCACGCAGGCCGTCGTTGGCGCCGAGCTCCAGCACCAGCAGGCCGACGTCGTCGCGCAGCAGCGCGGCCAGGCGCAGCAGGCCGCCGGACGTCGTGTCGCCGTTGACGCCGGCGTTGGTGACGGTCCACGGCAGCCGTTCGCGACCAATCCGCGCCTCGAGCAGCGCCGGAAAGCTCTCCGCGCGCGACGGCGATATCGCGAGACTGTCGCCGAGCACGACGACCCGCCGCGCCGATCCAGCTGGCGTCACCCCACCCTCCCCATCCCGCGGGGCCGGGTGCAGAAGCGGTGCCGCCGGCTACCCTTTCGCGCCGCCCACCTTTCCCGCCAGCATGCTGAACAGGTCGATCGGCAGCGGGAAGATGATGGTCGAGTTCTGCTCGGCGGCAATCTCGTTCAGCGTCTGCAGATACCGCAGCGTCATCGCGCCAGGCTCGGTCGCAATCACCGCCGCCGCCTGCGACAGCTTGGCCGACGCCACGAGCTCCCCTTCGGCGTGGATGATCTTCGCCCGCTTCTCGCGCTCCGCCTCGGCCTGGCGCGCCATCGCCCGGCGCATGTCCTCCGGCAGATCGACGTGCTTCACCTCGACCGCGGACACCTTGATGCCCCAGGGGTCGGTCTGGCTGTCGAGAATCCGCTGCAGGTCCTGATTCAGCCGCTCGCGCGAGGCCAGCAGGTCGTCGAGCTCCGCCTGCCCGAGGACGCTGCGCAGCGTCGTCTGCGCCAGCTGCGACGTGGCGTACGCATAGTTCTCGACGTCGACGATGGCGCGGCGCGGATCCACGACGCGCGAGTAGACGACGGCGTTGACCTTCACCGACACGTTGTCGCGGGTGATGATGTCCTGCGTCGGCACGTCGTGCACCGCGGTGCGCAGGCTCACGCGCACCATGGTGTCGATCGGCCGCAGGACGAAGACGACGCCCGGGCCCTTCGGCTGCGGCAGCAGCTTGCCGAGGCGAAAGACGACGCCGCGCTCGTACTCGTTGAGGACGTGGATCGAGCTGAACAGGTACATGACGATGGCGACAACGACGATCAGCACGGGTGATATGGTCACGTCAGCTCTCCTCGGCGCCGTCGGCGTCCGCCGCCACGACGCGAACGGTCAGGCCGTCGACCGCGGTGATTGTCAGGCGGCGGCCGGCCGCAATCGGTGTCTCGCTGGCGGCGCGCCAGATCTCGCCGCGGGCGTGAATCTGCCCGGTGGCGCCCTCGTCGATCGACGTCAGGGCGATCGCCGGCAAGCCGACCATCGCCTCGACGCCGGTGGCGGCGCGCTGCTGGTGGGCCTTGAGCGCCAGGCGTCCGAGCCCCAGGAACCCGCCGGCGATCAGCAGCACGACCGGAACGATCACGGCATAGCTGACGCGGACCCCAGGCACCTCGCGCGTGATCATCACCGAGCCGATCAGCAGCGCGATGGCGCCGCCGATGCCGAGTGCGCCGAAGCTCGGGACGTTCAGCTCGAGAACCAGCAGGCCGATGCCGAAGGCGATGAGGAGCAGTCCGGCGGCGTTCACCGGAATCAGCTGGAACGCGAAGAACGCCAGCAGCAGACACAGGCCGCCGGCGACGCCTGGCAGAATCGCACCGGGATTCCACAGCTCGACAACCAGCCCGAGCGACCCGAGGGTCAACAGCAGATAGGCAATCTGCGGGTGCGCGATCGCGCTGAGGAATTGCTGACGCCGTGACATCTCGACCACGTCGCGCTCGAGCCCCGCGGTCGCGAGCGTGACGCGCGACCCGTCGAAGCGCGTCACGGTGCGGCCGTCGAGCTGCCGCAGCACGTCGTCCACATCGGTCGCGACGAAGTCGATCAGCGGCGGGTCGGCCGCCAGGGCTTCGCGCTCGGTGAACGCCCGGCTCTCGGTCACCGCCTCGGCGGCGAGGGTTGCATTGCGGCCGCGCGTCTGCGCCAGCGTCCGCGCGTAGGCCGCCGCATCCTCCGCCGCCTTCTTCGCCATCGTCGCGTCGCCACCCGCTTCACCGCCGGTGGCCGACACCGGGGTCGCGGCGCCGATGTGGGTGCCTGGCGCCATGACGGCAACGTCGGCGGCGACGGTGAGCAGGAATCCCGCCGACGCGGCACGGGTACCGGACGGCGCGATGAACACGACAACCGGCGTCTTCGCGGCGATCATGCGCGACACCATCGTGCGCGTCGACTCCAGCAGGCCGCCGGGCGTGCGCAGCAGGAGGATCACCAGGCGGGCGCCGGTGGTGTCGGCGCGTTCGATGATCTCGTCGAAGAATTCGGCAGACACCGGGTGGATGATGCCGTCGTACTGGGCGACGACCACGGTGGGTGCATCGGCACGCGGCGATGGCGACGGGGCTGCCGACTGCGCGACCGCACGGGACGCCGCGACAGCCGCGAGCACCGCGCCGACGGCAACGAACCGCGTGAGACGATGGCGCGCGTCTCTCACCACAGCGCGATCTTAGACCACCGGCCACGGACCAGCTGGTCCGGTCCTCCGGAAGTCCGGCCCTCCAAACGGAGGGACCTCATCCACAGGACGACCTCATCCACAGATTGCGTGCCACAGGTGGCTCGCGACGTGGCAGTATCGGGCGTTGACGCACCACCGTCCGATGCCGCAATCCCAGCCCGACGATGACCCCTTGGTCGTGACGCCCGCCAGCCGGGACGACGCCATGGCAGAGCCCGAGCCGGGTCTTCATGTCGGCGCGATTCAGAGTCTGCGCGACGAGAACCGCCGCCTGCGGCGGACTCTCGAAAGCATCGCGGACGGTCTGCTCTCACTCGATCGCGACTGGCGCTACTCGTATTTCAGCGACGCCGGGGCGCGCCTGCTGGGCATGCGGCCCGAGCAGCTCATCGGCCACAGCGTGTGGGAGCTGTTTCCGAAGGCCGCCGGCACGCGTTTCCACGACGGCTTTCATCGTGCCGTCGAGACGCGACAGCCGGTGCATTTCGAGGAGTACTACGCGGAGCCGCTGCACAAGTGGATCGAGTGCCACTGCTACCCGAGCGATGACGGGCTCACCGTCTACTTCCGCGACGTCACCGACCGCAAGCGCGCCACGCTGAACTCCGAGTTCCTCAACCGGCTCGATCCGGTACTGATCGGGCGCCGCGACCCGGACGCCATGCTGCGGCACACGCTCACCGCGCTCCGTGCCCACGTCGGCGCCGACATGGTCGCGCTGTGCGACATGTCTCCCGACGGCCAGAGCGCGCAGGTGCATCGCTTGCGTGCCGGCGAGGAGCAAATCGACCTCCTCACCGTCTCGCTGGCCGACTTCCTCGCGCCGGACACGCAGGCGGCGCTCGCCCGCGGCTGCGAGCTCGTCGTCGCCGACATCTGCGTCGATCCGCGGACGCAGCCCAGGTGCGCGACCTACTACGAGGTGGGGGTCCTGTCGTGCGCGGTAGTGCCGCTCACCGACGGCACCGAACTGAAGGCGCTGCTCGCGATTGGCGGCGCCGGTCAGCGCGACTGGCGGGCGGACGAGGTCCAGGTGCTGCGCGGCGTCGCAGCGCGGCTCTTCCCTGCCGTCGCCCGCGCCCGGGCCGAGCGGGCACTTCGTGAAGGGACGACGCTGCTGCACGCGATCAGCGACGGTTCGCCGGACGTGATCTTCGCCAAGGATCTGGCGGGCCGCATGCGCTTCGCCAATCCGGCGACACTGGCGCTCATCGGCAAGTCGATGGACCAGGTGATCGGGCGGACGGACGCCGAGTTCCTCGACGACAAGGAGGCGGCGCGCCGGGTGATGGACACCGACCGCCAGGTGATGCAGTCCGGAACCGCCATCGACGTCGAGGAGATCGTGCCGCTCCCCGACGGCACGGAGCGGGTGTGGCTGTCGCACAAGGCACCCTACGTCGATGCCGAAGGCCGGGTCAGCGGACTGCTCGGCCTCTCGCGCGACATCACCGACCACAAACAGGCCGAGGCCTCGCTGCGGGCCGCGAACCAGCGGCTGGTCGACGCCGATCGGCGGAAGAACGAGTTCATCGCGGTGCTGTCGCACGAGCTGCGCAATCCGATTGCACCGATCCGCTTCGCCGTACCGCTGCTGCGCGGCGAGACCCTCGGTGCGATCGCCTCGGAAGCGGTCGACGTGGTCGAGCGGCAGACCGCACAGCTCGCCCGGCTCATCGACGACCTGCTCGACGTCGCACGGATCACGCGCGGCATGGTCGAACTGCGCCGCGAACACATGACGCTGGCATCGGCCGTGTCAGCGGCGCTCGAGACGGCGGCGCCCACCATCGAAGCCGCCGGCCTCGGACTGGACGTCGAACTCGATGCCGACCCCGTCTGGCTGCATGCCGATGCGACGCGCGTCTCGCAGATCCTGACCAACCTGCTCGACAACGCCGCCAAGTACACGTCGCGCAACGGCCGGGTGACCGTCCGTGCCGGACGCGAGGCGGCACCGGACGGCGGTGATCAGGCGGTCGTCCGCGTTCGCGACAGCGGCATCGGCATTCCGCCCGAGGAACTGCCGACCATATTCGACATGTTTCGCCAGGTGAATCGCAACGACGCGGGATCGGTGCAGGGCGGGCTCGGCATCGGTCTCGGCCTCGTCCGCCAGCTCGTCGAGATGCACGGCGGCAGCATCGAGGCGCTGAGCGACGGGCTCGGGCTCGGGGCCGAGTTCGTCGTCCGCCTGCCGACCGTCGCCCCGCCGGCGGCCGGCGGGGATGTTGCACCAGCACCCGGTGTGGCAGGCGGCGGAACCCGGGCGCTTCGCGTACTGGTCGTCGACGACAACGCGGATCTCGTCGAGATGCTGTCCTACCTCATCGCCGGTTTCGGTCACGACGTGTCGACGGCCGAGGACGGGGCGAGCGCGGTGACGACGGCCGTGGCCTTCAGGCCCGACGTAGTGCTGCTGGACGTCGGACTGCCCGTCATGACCGGCTTCGACGTCGCACGGGCGCTGCGACGGCATCGCGACACGTCCGCGGCATATCTCGTCGCGATGACCGGCTGGGGACAACCCGAGGACCGGGAAAGGACGCGCGAGGCGGGGTTCGACCATCACCTCACGAAGCCCGCCGGTCCGGACGTGCTCGAGGCCCTGCTCGCGCGGATCGTCCCGCGCGACTAGCGACACGACGCGGCGATCGTCGTTACCTCGCGCACGGTCGGCGTGCCTGCGTCGGCTCCCGTCAGCCGCGCCGGTGACGAGCGCGCGGCTATCGTGACGAGCGCAAGGCTATACTGAAACGCCAGCATCCTGAACGGGGTCATCCATGAAGCCGCGTGGCATTCCGGTTCGCATCTTCGCTCTTCCGGTCGTTTTCGCTCTGGCCACGGTCGCGGCGACGGCGCTCATCGCCGCGCAGGAGCAGGAACCCAAGCCGGTGCCGAAGAACTCGGTGCGCGTCGCCATCCCCGGTTGTTCGAACGGTGTGCAATTCCTCGCCGGCCGGCCGGCGGAAGATCAGCCCGGCGGTTCGGCCGTACCCGAAGGCACGCGGCTGCGGATGAACGGGCCGAAGCCGCTGATGGCCGAGATCAAGGGACACGAAGGCTCGCGCATCGAGATCACCGGCCTGATCAAGAAAGGTCAGGAGCTGGGCGGCGGCGTGCAGATCGGACGGGGGGTTCGCGTCGGCGGTGGCGGCTCCGGCCCGTCCGCCCCGCTCGGCGGCGGTATCGGCGGCGGTGGCGGCGGCATCGGCTCGCCGGGCGGCGGGCAGCTGATGATCGACGTCGAAGGCTGGCGTCAACTCGCCGGCGACTGCCCGCGCTGATGCGGCGGTCGTGATGGCCGCGGCGATCCGCCTGCGGACTGCAGCGTCCACCGGCGCGATACGGCGTCGAACTGCTGGCGGCGCTGGCCACGAGGATGCCGATCGCCATCGGCTGCTTCTGCGAAGACGAACGGCGCTGCCACCGCTCGATGCTGAAGGATGAGATCCTCGACGTCGCGCGCCGCTGACCCGCTCGAGCGTTCCGGCCTCGACCTTGCACCCACGGTGCACAGGACAAGGAGGCTCAACAATGACAGACATCAAGCGCGAGCACGAGCGCGTCGAAGAGCGTGTGAAAGCGGCTGAGCAGGATCCGAAGCGCGAAGGCGACATCCTCGGCCTCTCCGATGCACCACCCGAGGTCGAGATTCCGCGCGCGACGGAAGACCGCAGCGGCAATCCGGCTGGCATCGAGGTGCGCGAGCACGCCACCGGGATTGGCCACCTGAAGCCGGGCAAGGGGGCCACCGGCATCGACATGGGCGCCGGCGGCTCAGGCACGGGCGTCTCGCCGGAGCCGAGCCGCCCCAAGTCGGCCGACCAGGACAAGGCTTAGTCCGCTCGGCGTCCGGCTCAGAGACCGGCGGCCCACTCAGGGACCGGCACGCGGCGGCTGCACCGCCGTGTCGCCGGGCCCCGAGTGCCGGTCCGCGTCGGATCGGGGCCGAACCCGCGTCAGTTCGGCAGCCCGAAGAAGTTGCCGGAGCGAATCGCCCTGAAGATGTTCCGCAAGACGACGCGATAGTCGCTGTCGAAGCGATCGCGGTCGCTGCGGCACACCCACGACTCCGGGAGGTTCGGATCGCCGGTGCCACGGTACCGCGCGATCTTCGGATACGCACACACCGGCCGCGTCTTGTCGGCCACGCCCGCAGTGAAGTGCGTCGCGATCAACCTATCCGGCGCGTCGTCTTCCTCCACCCAGCGATCGAGCGCCGCCAGGATGTCGTGCTCGGCGTCGAAGGGACCGGCGGGGTTCGCCAGCGTGTAGGCGAAGCTCGAGTTCGGACCCAGGCCACCGCCGCAGTGGTTCACGCCCGGCGCCATGAACAGGCGGAAGAACTCCTGCGTCTCGGCCAGGTCGCGGTAGCGCTGCCGGAACAGGCGCTCGCGGTCCGACTCCCGTCCTCGTCCGGGCTGCTTCCCGGCGTCTCGCGTCTCGACGCCATCCTTCCCCTCCCCATCATCGTCGCCGTCCCGCACGCCGTCATCGTGCAGGTTCGGGAGGCTGACATCGCCGCCGGTGACCGCGACTACGCTGTTGTAGTAGTTGACCGTCGAGCGTGGCTCGAGCGTCGTGTCGGTCCAGCCGTGCCACATCAGCAGCTTGCCGCCGCGCGACCGGAAGGCGCTGAGGTCCG
Organism: uncultured Acidobacteriota bacterium; assembly: GCA_902825985.1. GTDB lineage: Bacteria > Acidobacteriota > Vicinamibacteria > Vicinamibacterales > CAVVIG01 > VFZL01. The sequence continues at coordinate 38,648 of CADEDC010000023.1, forward strand.
GATCGGTGGAGTTGATGGTCCGCGAGAGCCGGTTGTCGAAGAGGTCGACGTCGCCGGCGAAATCGAAGGTGTGGAAGTCCCAGGTCGGATCGTCGACCACCATGTTCTGGAAGAGGTTGTTCGAGAACGCACCAAAGCCGACCCAACCGAACTCGCTGCCGCGTTCGAAGCCGGGGAACAGACTCTGGCCGGTATCCGCGCGACGGGGGCCGTCGTAGACGGCTGCAACGGCCGCCACCTCGGTTGCCGTCAGGCAGGTCGGTTGGTCGGCGCCGCTGCAGAGCAGCGACTCCGGCTTGAAGCGGCACTGCTGCGGCGCGTTCAAGTAGCCATCCTCGAGCAGGCCGCCGTCCCTGCCACCACACTGCGCGATGACGGCAGCGGTGATCGTCGCGCGCTTCGCCGGGTTGAGCTGCTCGAGCGCGAGGGCGCGCGAGATGAACTCGACGTTCTGCCGTACCCACTGGTTCCACGGCGCGCCGGCGATGATCGCATCGTAGTCGTCGGGATAGCGTTGCGCCTCCATCAACGCCTGGTGGCCGCCGTTCGAACAGCCGTGGAAGTACGAGCGCTTCGCGGCGAGACCGTAGAACGCCTGGACGATCGCCTTACTGGCAACGGCGGTGACATGGTCGCCGCGGTAGGCGTAGTCGATCACCTTCTCGGGGTGTCCGAGCGCCCAGTTCGCCGTCGTGGTCGTGTGTCCGAGGTCGGAGTTCGCGACCGCATAGCCCTGCTGGAGCGGCCGCACCATCGAGGTATGCCAGATGGCGCCGGTCAGGGCGCCGTTGCCGACGCCGAGGAACTTGCCGTTCCAGTTCGGCGCCGCCGGCATCCACAGCTCCATGCCGATGCTCGAATCCGACGATGGCGTCAGGGTTGCGGTGATCCGGCAGAACGGGAAGGGGGCCGACACGGTAATCAACGCGGTGCCGCTGCTCGCCGTCGTCTGGTACGGCGCCGTGATCGTCGTCGCCGTCGTGACGGTGCCATCGAGCAGCGAGAGGTCGACGAGCGACTCGCAGGTCGTCCCGGCCGGTGTACCGTCGCCAGGTCCCCTGGCCTGCAGGACGGCGGCAGGTGCCGGCGTGAAGTGAAGCGTGACGGCAACAGTGAGCGCCAGGGCGAGTGCGGTCGGGACACGCGGCGTCGGATGCATACTGGCCTCGCGATCTGTGAGCCAAATGGCATGAACGATGTGCCGGGGGGGGCAAGAGACTACTCCCCGCCCGGGACCAGGTCAACCGCCATCGCCACACCCCGTCCGGCGGGCGGGCGCCGGTTTACAGGCGAGCCGCGGCGCCGTAAGCTCGTCGCGGCGCTCGGGACGAGCGACAGAAGGCACGATCAATGGTGTCGAATACCAATCCGAAGGTGGGCAACGTGCTCGCGCTGTTCAACGCGATCCCGCGAAGGCGGCGGGCGGACCTCGAGATCGCCGGCAATCCTGGCGTCGAGGTGGTGAAGAGCCACATCCAGGGGATCGCCAGGCACGGCGACGGATACCTGCTGACCTACAGCAACGTGCAGGGCGATCGCGGACGGCTGCTGGTCGTCGACAGCCAGCTGAAGGCGCGGTCGATCGCGCTGCCGCCGTTCAGTCTCGATGGCGCCGTGCTGAACCACCCGGGCGGCTGCCAGGCGATCGGCGACTATCTGGTCATCCCCTTCGAAGCGGTCGAGAAGAACGTGTCGCGCGTATCGGTGTTCGACGTCTCCGTACCGGGACAGCCGGTGGAACTCACGACACCGGCGCCCGTCGAGCGCCACGATCAGAAGGCGGGCGCCGCCGGCATCGCCAGCCTGACCATCGATGGCGTCGAGTATTGGTATCTCGCCATCTACGACAATGGCCGCGTCGACATCCATCGCTCGGACGGACGGCCGTTCCCCGACACCGAGTTCAGCTTCCAGTTCCGCCGAACGATTCCGGACGGCTATGAGTCGTTCTGCCTGGTTGCGGAGGAGACCAACCGGCTGTTCGCCGTCGCCTTCCGGCTGGATTCCATCAGCCGCGACAAGGCTGACCTGTACGCCATCCATCTCGACACGCAGAAGGTGGAGCTGCTTGAAAGCCGGCGTTTCCTGACGAACGGACTGCTGAATGTCCACTTCCGCTGGGGCGGCGGGCTCGACATCCGGTCGCGCGACGAACTCGCGATTCTCGCCACCAGCCGCAACTTCCTGCCGTTCCTGCTGGCGGAGGCGATCGGCGACGGCGAGGCGGCCGCGCCGGCGGTCGTCGGCGTGACGATCCTGGGGCCGCACTGCCACGTCCACACGTTCGCGGCGACCTAGCCGGCACATCGATGCCGCGGCCCGAACGGCTCGAATCCATCGACCTGGTGCGCGGGATCGCCATGATCCTCATGGCGCTCGACCACACGCGCGACTTCTTCGGGACGCCGGGGGTCGATCCGACGAACCTGGCGAGCGCCAGCGCGGCGCTGTTCGTCACCCGCTGGATCACGCACCTCTGCGCACCGACCTTCTTCCTGCTGACCGGCGTCGGCGCCCGGCTGGCCCTGCGCCACCGCTCGCCGGCGCAGGTGTCGCGCTTCCTGGTCACGCGCGGGCTCTGGCTCCTCCTCCTCGAGACGGTGGTGATCCGCTGCGCGGCCTACCAGTTCAACGTCGACTATCGCGTCACGATGCTGCTCGTGCTGTGGGCACTCGGGTGGTCGATGATCGTGCTGGCCGGACTGCTGCGGTTCCACTGGGCGGTCGCGGCGGCGTTCGGCGGGCTGCTGATCGTCGGGCACCATGCGTTCGACGGCATACAGGCGGGCCCGCTCTGGTCGCTCCTGCATGGCCCCGGTGTCGTGCTCAATCTGCCGGGGCACATCGTCTTCGCGGCGTATCCGCTGGTGCCGTGGATTGGTGTCACCGCGGTCGGTTTCGCGGCGGGCGGACTGTACGGCCTGGAGTCCGGGCGGCGGCGCGCCGCGCTGCTGTACGGCGGGCTCGCGATGATCGGCGCATTCGTCGCGCTGCGCCTGCTGAATGGCTACGGAGACCCGGCTCCGTGGTCCGGGCAGGCGAGCCGGCTGTCCACCTTCCTGTCATTCCTCAACACGACGAAGTATCCGCCGTCGCTGCTGTTCCTGCTGATGACGCTGGGGCCCGCCTGGCTTCTGCTCCGGATCGCCGACCGGGGCGTACCCGCCGGCTGGCGACCGGCGGTCACGATGGGGCGCGTTCCGCTCTTCTATTACGGCGCGCACTTCTTCCTGCTGCACCTGCTCGCGGTCGTCATCTGCCTGATGCGCTACGGCACCGCGCACTGGATGTTCGAGTCGCCGGACCTGGCTCGCTACCCGTTCACGCCGCCGCCGGGATGGGGCTATCCGCTGCCAGTCGTCTACACCGTCTGGCTTCTCGTGGTGGGATCGCTGTATCCGCTGTGCCGGTGGTTCGGGCGGCTGAAGCGCGAGCGGCCGGATGGCTGGCTCAGCTACCTGTGAGCGCCTGGGCGGCAACCGCTGTCCACCCGGACCGGCCGGACCACACCCGGCGGCCGTCTTCCCTCTTGCGGCCGGCGCGGTTCTCCGCTCTACTAATCTCCGCTCTCCAGCGCAAACTCTGAGGAGGTGTGATGCTCACGTCGCGATCCCTGCTGTCGTTCGTCTGTATCGGCGCCGCTGTCCTGGCGACGGCGTGCTCCAATGCCGGCGGTGCCGGCGAACAACCCGCTGCGGCAGCGGCCAGCGCCGCACCGGCGGCCGCGGCACCGGCCGGCAACGCGATTACGGGCGACGGACTGCCCAACCCGGCTCCCACGGTGACCCGCAACTGGGGCCAGCTGCCGGAGGGGCGGAAGTGGGGAACGACGGCCGGCATCGACATCGACCCGATCGACGGCAACGTCTGGGCCTACGAGCGTTGCGGCGCCGGAGCCGCGGGCGGCGCCGGCGGCGGCGCCGTGGACTGCGAAACCAATCCGGTCGATCCGGTCTTCAAGTTCGACCGCAAGACCGGCGCGGTGCTGGCGAACTTCGGCAAGGGTGTGATGATCACGCCGCACGGCATCGCCGTCGACAAGGACGGCAACGTCTGGATTGCCGACTTCTCGGGCAACAAGGCACAGACCAGGGGCCATCAGGTCCACAAGTTCAGCCCCAAGGGCGAGAAGCTGATGAGCCTCGGGATCGCCGGCAAGCCCGGCAACGCCGACGGGCAATTCAATCAGCCGAACGATGTCGTCGTCGGGCCCGACGGCAGCATCTACGTCTCGGACGGGCACGACGGCCAGGGGATGACGACGAATGCCGCAATCGCCGAGGGGCTGGCACGCGGCGCGACGGCGCGCATCAGCAAGTTCTCGGCGGACGGCAAGTTCGTCAAGTCGTGGGGGAAGCTCGGCGTGCGGCACGGCGAGTTCCGGACACCGCATGCGCTGATGTTCGACAGCCGCGGCCGTCTCTGGGTGGCCGACCGTGGCAACCACCGGCTCGAGATCTTCGACCAGGACGGCAACTATCTCGAGTCGCGCTACCAGTTCTCGCGCGTCAGCGGATTCTTCATCAAGGACGAGATGCTCTACGCGATCGACTCGGAGTCCGGCCCGCTGAACCATCCGAACTGGCGTGACGGCGTGCGGATCGGACCGCTCAACGAGGATCGCGTCACCGGCTTCGTTCCGCCGTTCGATCGCGACGATCGCGTCTATCAGGGCGTCGCCGGCGAAGGCGTCGCGGTCGATGCCGACGGCACCATCTTCGCCGCCGAGGGGCCGAACTCGTTCAACCAGGCGGGCGGCGCGTTCACCGTCTATTCGAAGTAGTCCCGCCGACCCCGCGGTGAGCGCGCCCGGCGCTCACCGCGTCATTCCCCACAGCCGATTCGACCGCCGCCCCGGCGGTGAGTGCCACGGTCACCGCCAACGTGGTGCTGGGTGCGTTCGGCCTGGCCGCCGCGCTGCCGTAGCGGGCTCGTCAGCGGACGACGGTGACGCGGACGGTCCGCCGACCGAAGGCGCGCGCCTCGCCGCAGTCGCGCATGTACAGGTCGATCCGGCGGCCGCGGATCAGGCCGCCCGTGTCGCCAACGATGTACTCGCGGTTGTAGCGGCGGGCGAGGCCGTTGAGCCGGATGCGCGAACCCATCGGCAGCACATTGGGATCCGCAGCGACGGTCCGCTCGTTCGGCCGGGTGCCGGTCGCGGTGATCGTGCCGGTGCAATAGGCGGTGGCCGTGAACCTCGCCTCGCGCTCGAGCGGCGGCCGCCCGGCGTTCGGCGCGCCCGGTCGGACACGCCCGGCGCACGCACCGGTGACGAGCACGGTGGCGACGATCATCGCGCGCCAGGCGAGCGGCTGCACGCGTACAGGGTCCCTCGAGTCCCGGGCAGGAGGCAAGCGCGTGGGCAAGCGCGGCCGTGCCGGCCGCTTTCCGGATCCGTCACGTCGGTCGCTATACTGCGAGGGATGGTTCGTCGCCTCGCCCACCTGCTCGTCGCCGTCGTGCTGGCCCTCATGGGCGGTCTGTCCAGGCCCGCCGATGACGCCGTGCGTGGCAGCACGGGGCCGGAGCGCCGTGCGCGGGTGATGGTGCGCGGGGCCACCCCGTCATTGGCGGCGATCGCCCGGCTCAAGGACGCGGGTCCGCGCCGTCTGCCGGCGCTCCATGCCGCCGTCGCGCACCGGGCAGCGGCGCTCCCGATCGCCCCGGGCGTCCTGTCGCTCTCCGACGAATTGGCGCCGGCGCGACTGGCGTTGCCGGCCCTCCCGTCGCGCGCGCCGCCGCCCGCCTAGCCAGCCCGATCTCACCTCACGCCTGTTCGTCTTCACGCCTGGCCGTGCGCGTCGGGTACGAGGGGCGTTCGTACGCAGACGCGCCGGGTATTGCATGCACAGCTACGACCTCATCCTCACGCTCACCGGCGGCCTGTTCGGCGCCCTCGTGCTCGGTTACGTCACCCAGCGGATCGGCCTCTCGCCGATCGTCGGCTACCTGCTGGCCGGTACGCTCGTCGGTCCGCACACGCCGGGCTTCGTCGCTGATGCGGCGCTGGCGGAGCAGTTGGCGGAAATCGGCGTCATCCTGTTGATGTTCGGCGTCGGGCTCCAGTTCCACATCGAAGAGCTGCTGGCCGTGCGGCGCGTCGCCATCCCCGGCGCGATCGCCCAGAGCGCGGTGGCGACGCTGCTCGGTGCCGTCATCGCGCACGCGCTCGGCTGGAGCTGGTCGGCCGGACTCGTCTTCGGGATGGCGTTGGCGGTCGCCAGCACGGTGGTGCTCGTTCGCGTGCTCGCCGACAACAACGACCTGCACACGCAGGCCGGCCACATCGCGGTCGGCTGGCTCGTCGTCGAAGACCTGTTCACCGTCCTCGCGCTCGTACTGCTCCCCGCGCTCTTCGGTCCGGCGACTGCCGGCGGATCGGTGTACGGCGCCATCGGACTGGCGGCGGTGAAGGTGAGCGCGCTCGTCGCCTTCACCGCGCTGGTCGGCACGCGGGTCATCCCGCGCGTCCTCGACTACGTCGCCGATACACGCTCGCGCGAGCTCTTCACGCTGACGGTGCTGGTGATAGCGCTCGGGATTGCCGTCGGGTCGGCGCAAATCTTCAGCGTCTCGATGGCGCTCGGCGCCTTCCTCGCCGGCATGGTCGTCGGACGGTCCGAGTACAGCCTGCGGGCGGCGTCCGACGCACTGCCGATGCGCGACGCCTTCGCGGTGCTGTTCTTCGTCTCGGTCGGCATGCTGCTGGATCCCGGCTCGCTGATGGAGTCGCCCGGCCTCGTGGCGGCGGCGCTCGCGATCGTGCTGCTGGCGAAGCCGGCGGTCGCCCTGCTCATCGTCTGGATCATGCGGTATCCGTTCCGGGCGGCGCTGACGTGCGGGATCGCGCTGGCCCAGATCGGCGAGTTCTCGTTCATTCTCGCGTCGATGGGGCGCGAGCTCGGCGTGCTGACGGCCGAAGCCACCAACGTGCTCGTCGCCACCTCGATTGCCTCGATCGTCATCAATCCGGTGGCCTACCGCGTGATCCGGCCGGTCGAGCGGTGGATCATGGCGCGGCCGCGGTGGCGGGCGATTCTCGACCGCGACCCCGCGGCGGCGGGCCCGGTTGGCGTACCACGACCCGAGCGTCCCGGCGATCCCAGCCATCGCGCCATCGTCGTCGGCTTCGGACCGACCGGCCGGACGGTGGTCCGGCTGCTGCGCGAGAACGGCATCGCGCCAACCGTCATCGAGCTGACGATGGAAGCGGTCCGGACGCTGCGCGAGGACGGGGTCGACGCGATCTACGGTGATGCGACGCGGCCGGAGACGCTGGAAGCGGCCGGCATCGCGCGCGCCGGGACGCTGATCCTCGGCTCCGCCGGCATGATGAACAGCGCCGACGTCATCCGTACCGCCCGGCAGCAGAACCCGCGCATCCGGGTGCTGGCGCGCGCCGCGTACCTGCGCGACGTGCCGTCGCTGAAGCAGGCCGGCGCGACGAGCGTCTACTCGGGGGAAGGCGAGGTGGCGCTCGCATTCATCGAGGACATCCTCGATCACCTCGGGGCCACGGCCGAGCAGATCGATCGCGAACGGGCGCGGGCCCACACCGAGCTGGTGGCCGGGACGAAGGCCTGAGCCGCGAACGGAGTCACGTGTCATGGAGCGCTTCGAAACCATCGTCGCGGAGGTCGACGCCACGGCGTCCGACCTCGATGATCTCGCCGCCCACCCGGCGGTTGCCCACGCGGTGCGCTTCGCCGAGGGGTGCCGGGCGCGGCTGACGCTGGTCGACGTCGTGACCCGCGAGCCGTACGCACGCCGGCAGCGGTCGCTCGCTACCGAAGACGACGTCGTCCGTCATCACCGCGAACGGCTGGCGCGGCTTGCCGGCAGCGTGACGACGGTGCCGGTCGAGCACACCGTGCTGGTCGGACGTCCGGCGACGATGCTGATGGAGACGGTCGAGCGATCGGCCCGGCCGCTGCTCCTCCGGGCGGGGCATGAACCGGCCGTCGCCGACGACTACCCGTTCGGCGCCATCGGCCTGGAGCTGCTGCGCAAGTGCCCGTGCCCGGTGCTGCTGGTGCATCCCGACCGGCCGGATCCGCCGCGGCTCGTGGCCGCCGCGGTCAACGCCAGCACGCACGAGCCCTCGGAGCAGGCGCTGAACCGGCGCATCGTCGCGGTGACGCAGCTGACGGCGCGAATCGAACGGGCCGAGATGCTGTTGCTGCAGGCATGGGAGCCGTTCGCGGCGCGGGTCGTGCGCGGCCGAACGTCGGACGAATCCTATGCCGCCTACATCGAGGAGCTGCGGCAGCGGTCCGAGAGCCAGCTGCAGGCGCTCGCGCGCACCGCATCGGGCGACACGTCCGAGCTGCAGATCGTGCTGCGCCGCGGCAAGGCGGAGGAGGTCATCGACGACTTCGTCCGCACGCGCGGCGTCGATCTCGTGGTCATGGGGACGGTCGCGCGGGCCGGTCTTGCCGGCCTGTTGCTGGGGAACACCGCCGAACGGGTGCTTCGCACGCTGACCTGTTCGGTGCTCGCGGTGAAGCCGGTGGCATGACGACCCGCGGCGGCCGGGACCGATGATGCGGGGACGAGCGGCGGCAGCGGACGCGGCCCGTCACCCCTTGTCGTTGCTCACCTTCGCGTCGCGGCGCGCCTTCGCGCGACAGTCCTCCAACTGGGCGAACCGCTTCCGGATCTCCTTGTCGGTGGCTTCGCCGATGCCGAGGCGGTCCCGCCCCTTGCGCCGCACGCCGCCACTGCTCTCGATGGCGGCTTCGAGCGCCCAGGCTTCGGCCAGGCAGCGGACGACCTTGATCCGCTTCCAGTTGGGCGGTGCCGGGCGATCGAGCACCTCGTCCAGGCTGAGCATCAGCCGGCCGATCGGCGCGGTCGCCTTGACCTCCCGCTCCACCTCGGCGAGCCGCCCGGACAGATAGTGGCTGAGGAACTCGTGCGTATTGAAGACGGCGCGCGCCGCATCGAGATGCTCGCCGGCGCCCGGCAGGTTGCCGGCGCGTGACTCCAGCTGTGCCAGGCACAGATGCGCCTGGACGTGAAGCTTCGGGATCCTGACCCGCGAGAGCCACTCGACCGCCTGCGTCATGTGGTGTCGGGCCGCCTCGGAGTTGCCCACCGACATCTCGCAGGTGCCACACGCGAGGGCGGCTTCAATCGCTTCCGGCGTGTTCGGAATCGCTCTCGCCATCGTGGCGGCCGAGCGCGCCGACCCGGCCGCCTGCTCGACGTCGATGTAGCCGACGGCCTCCTGCCTGAACCAGCTTGACCACACCAGTCCGTCGATGTGCTGGCGCCGCCACACCGGCATGATCGGCTCCGCCTGACAGTATCTGTCGCTCAGCTTCAGCGCATCGCGAATGCATCCGTCGGCCTTGCCGAACAGCTCGCTGGCCTCGGGGCTGATCGTCGCCGGCCCGTCGCGCCCATCGTCGGCGCGCACCTGCCGCAGTCCCATGTTCAGCTCGACCCGCGCCAGATCGATGAGCGTACGCGCGCGTTTGAGCTCGTGGTCCTCGTAGCTCGCGCTCGCTTCCTCGAGCGCCGCCTTCGCGTCGGCGTATCGTTCCGATCCCTGCGATCGCAGCAGCCGGCCCAGGGCGTGGAGCGCATCGCCGAGGTGCAGCCTGGCGCCTTTGGTCTGCCGCAATACCCAGGCGGCCAGATAGAGCACCGCGGTGGCTTCGGCGACGCGCCCCTGCCACCACAGCGCCGTGCCGCGGACACGCAGCATGCGGCCGGTCTGCCACTGCAGACCGGCGGACTGCGATCCCTTCAGCCCGGCGCGGTGCAACATCTCGAGCCCACGCATGCAGTGCAGGTTCGCCTGTTCGTGATCGCTCTTCCGCAGCTCGAAGCGCGCCAGGTAGAACAGGCACTCCGCCGCTCCCGGCAGGTCGTGCCGCCGCTCCGCATGCGCCAGCACCTCGGTGGCGATGTCGATCGCCGGCTGCGGATCGGCCGCCATCGCGTATTCGCACTCCGCCAGCTGCAGCACCTGCCGCGGCGTCAGCGTTGCCAGCAGCTCGGTCCGTGACATCGCCGCCAGACGGGACAGCGCCGACCGGGCTTCGCCGACCTCGCCGAACGCGAGCCGGATCTCGCCAACGACCGACGCGCCGGTGAGCGCGAGTGGGTCGGTGACGGCCATCCGGGCGAGCGCACGCTCGACCCCGCGGGCCGCTTGCAGTCGCGCGTGGGCGCCATCGAGATCGCCGCGGTTCAGGAGCACCAGGAGCCGGGCAATCGTCTGTTCGACGTCGCTCCGCCGATGGCTGCGAACGGCAGGTGGGCGACGACCTCGCGTGCGGGCCTGGGTCCTCGGACTCATAGCGCCTCGTGTGCTGGAGCACGGTTGACGACCTCGCGACGTGCGAAGCGGCACGAGCCTACCTCACCCCGGATTTCCACGGGTGGCAAATCGTGGTGCCGCGGATTTCCGTGGCATCACGAAACCGCGCGGATTTACAGCCGATTTTTGCTGGCCTAGAGTCGGCCCGTCGAATCTCGACGCGACAGGGCGGAGGCAGACATGAGGACACACGGTACACAGCAGCAGGCGGCGGTGGCGAACGATGCCCCCGCGACGCGTAGCCGGCGGATGTCCACCAGTCGATTGGCGCGCTGGGCCGCCATCGCCGGCATCATCGGCACGGTCATCGCCGCCGTGCAGCTGGCGGTGTCGTGGCCGGCGGTGCCGGACGTACCGGTCCCGCCAGTGCCGGGGCACCGGCCCGGCCTTGAAATCCTCGCTCCACACGACGGCACCGCCGTGGACAGGCCGCGCCTGTCTGTCGAGGCCTACACCGCGTACCCGGGTCTTCAGCACTTCCTTGCGGTTCGAACGGCGTCCGGTGCCTGGCGTCTGCAGCCGGAGCCGCTGGTCGCCGCCGCCAACGGCCGCCTTCGCGGCGACGCGACGTTGGGCAGTGCCGCCGTCGGCGCCGGCGAGACCTTCGACGTCATCCTGATCGCCACCATCGATGGCATCCCCGATCTGCGGGACGGCCTGAGTTCCGTGCTGCATTCCGGATCGATTCGCGTCCAACGTGCTCGCCGCCGTGACGGCAGCCACCAGGAGGAGTGATGACCCGCATCCCCCGGCAGTACCTGCGCATCCTCGTCGCGCTCGTCATCGTGACGGCGCCGGCGGTGTTCGCCAACACCACCTCGATCCAGTTGACGCGGCCCGGCGATCGCAGCGCCGTGCCGTGGCGGCCCTGCGTGGATGGCATCGTCTCGGATCCGGGAGCGACGGTGCATGTCATCGTGCACCCGATGCAGGAGTCGACGTACTGGGTGGCGCCGGCAGTGACGCGGCGTCCGTCGACCGCCGGCGCCGGATTCCGAACCCTGGTGTACATCGGCGACAACACGCGCGTCCATCGCGGCCAGCGCTTCGAGATCATGGCCGTCGCCGATCCGCGCCGCCCGCTGCGCGAAGGCGACCAGCTGCCGGAGTGGCCGGAGGCCGCCGCCCGCTCGTCGGTCGTCGAAGTGGTGCGCGACGACTCGGCGTCGGGCGACTGTGACCAGGCGGCCGGACCTGCGCCGCGCTCGATGGCGGCCGTCGTCCAGCACGACGATCCCGACGCCGGTGGCAACCGGCGTGGCGACGGTGCCGCGCGGGCGGCACGGCCCTGGTGGTGGCTGCTGGCGATTGTCCCGATCGTCCTGCTCGTGCGCAGGGACCGGACCGAGGCCGCGATGGCGCAGGTGGCCGCGCTCGACCAGGCGCTCGAACGCGTGATGGCCGCGGTGTGGCGCCGCATCGTGGCGGCGGTCGTCTCGTGCGCCGCCTGGGCGCGCGGCTGCGGCCGGCGCCTGCTTGGCGGCGCCTGGCAGGCGCGTGGGCTACGGGTCGCGCCCCGCCAGCTGCTGCACGCGCTGCTCCTCGCCGCGCTCCTCGTGCCGAGCGCCTGGCTGGCGTTCCTCGTCGACATCCGGACGATCGAGTCTGGCGTCGGCCTGGTCCTCGCGCCCGTCGCGATGGCGGATGGCGGCGCGGATGGACTCTTCGCTGAACCGGTGCCGGAGTCCGAAGCGATGGCTGCCGACGACGACGGTATCGTCGGATGGTCGATCGTCTGGCAGCCCGTCCAGCAGGCGCTGCAGCGTCAGTTCGGGGCCATCGCGATCGGTCTTGCCGCCCTGCAGGGCGGCTTCGGCGTCGTGCTGCTGCTCGGCATGACGCGCGGCGATGCGGTGCGGTTGCGGCTGCGGCCGCTGCTGAGCGATCGCCCGGTCAGCGCCGCCTGCTTCCTGGCTCTCGACCTGACGTTGGCGGCCATGGCGGCAGTGCGCGGCTACGAGTTCTCGCCCAGCGGCGCACCCGGCATGATCGCCACGACGGTCGCCCTGGCGATGGCGCTGGTGGCACCGTGGCTGCTGGCGCTCATCGTCCACGTGCTGCTCGATCTCACGAGCGAATGCAGCGGATGGATCGCTCACCTTTTCGGGTTGCTGCTGGCTGTGCTGCTCACCGCCGGCGCCTGGGTCGTGGCCGCTGTCGCCGTCCTTGCCATGGCAACCGTTCCCGCCCTGGTCTTTGGCGCGGCACGGGTCGCGTGCGCGGCGGTGACCGTCGCGCTGTGGTTCATCGACGGACTGCGCGACGTCTGCATCGATCTGTGGCGCCTATTCCGTCTGGCGCTGTCTCCCGTCGGCAGCCGCCGCGGGCGCGCCGCATTCGAGTAGCTCGATCGGCCTGGAGAACGAAGCACGTGACGAAGGGGAGGTCGGTGATGAAATCGAAGGTCACATGGGTTGCCGCCGTGACGATGTTGCTGACGGTGTGGTCGCACCTGCTGCCGGCGCCCGCCGGCGGCGTCCGTGCGCAGGTCGCTGGCGGGCGACACTCGGCGTGGGTGTTCTGCGTCGACACCAGCCTGTCGGTCGACAACGAGCAGTTCGATCGAGCGAAGGACGCGCTGCGCCGCACCATCGACGCCACGGTGACGTTTGGGGATCGTGTCTGGATGATCGAGATGGGCGCCGCTCCGGCCGCGGCGCGGCCGTTTGCGCTGCCCGTCGGGTCGTTACGCAAGTCGGACCGCGACCGGACGGGTGAGGCGATGCAGCGGATCAAGCTGGAGATCCATGCCGCGCTCGACGGTCTCTCACGGCGGGCGCTCTCGACGGATGTCGGCGAGCCGATCGAGCGGGGCCTGATGATCCTGCGCGAGCAGCCGGCAGCGTTCGCGCGCAAGCTCGTCGTCGTCAGCGATTTCGTCAGCGACGATGGCGCACGACGGATGCGGCTGACGGCACAAACGCCGACGCCGGGGGTGACGGCACAGGGTGTCGAGGTGGGTCTGCTCGTCGCCCGGCCGACGGCCGACTACTTGAGGCGCTTCCGGCTGTCGCCCGCCGCACATGCGGAGACCGTGGCACGCGAGTGGCGCCAATACTTCACGCAGGTCGGCGCCCGGTCGTACGCCGCGCGGCTCGTCGACGCGCAGCCGGCATTCTAGGCAGAGGGCCGGGCGTGCCCATGCACGCCCGGCTGCGTCGTGTGCGAAAGCGGTCTTGCTCCGTCGTCAGCCGCTTTAGAAGGTCATCTGCACGCCGAGCTTCAGCAATCGGCCGCCGAGGATCTGGGTCGGCCGGAGGAACGCCGCCCCGAAGTTGGTGTTTAGCGCCAGCACCGGGCTGGCGTTCAGGGCGTTGTAGATGTCGAACTGCGGTTCGACGCGCGTGTTGCGAACCCGGAACGACCGCGAGAAGCGGAAGTCGAGCTGGCGGATCCGGCCTTCGTAGGCGGTGGCCGGGGCGATGAGCGGCACCTGCACCGTGGCGTTGGCACCGGCCGACAGCGGCCGGCCGAGCGACGGCGCGACCTGTGCGCTGGTGAAGTTGGCCGCCGCCAGACCCGCGGTCGACAGGGCCGTCACCGTGTTCGACACGTTCGACTGCGGAATCCCGGGCAGATCCTGGAAGGTGACCGCCACCTGGAACTGCTGGGGCAGCGGGAAGGCGCCCGAGAACTTCACCTGCGTCGACGCCGACCATGGCGGCGTCACGTTGCAGTACTCCTCGGTCCGCGGGATGTTGGAAAGGCCGTACTGCAGGTTGCCCAGCAGCAGTCCGCAGTTGTTCGTCACCGTCCGGCCGGTGTTGAAGCCGCCGTTGATGTTGATACGGCGCGGCAGGCGGACGTTGAGGACGACGTCGAAGCCGTTGTAGACCTCGCTGACGTTGCCGTCCTTGGTCGGGGCCACCGACGTGACCGTGCTCGACTGTCCGAACTTGCCCGGCTTGATGTCGTAGAGCCCGCAGATCTCGTAGCCGCCGCCGTTCGGGAGGCGGCTGTCGAGCGGCGCGGTGACGCAGAACGGGTCGAAGTCGGCCAGGCCGGCCGACAGCGCGACGTTCTGGTTGGCCGTGAACGAGCCCCACGAGGTGCGGAAGTAGCCGATGCCGAGCGAGATGTTGGACCGCAGCTGCTGGTCGAACGTGATCTGCGTCTGCCAGTTGTGCGGACGGGCGCCGAATCCGGTCAGCGCATCCTGGGCGAAGATCGCCGAATTCGGGTTGTTCAACCCGAAGTTGACGTTGTTCAGCGCGCCGCAGATGTCGCCGCCGCTGGCGGTGTTGTTCTGGGCGCCGAAGTTCGCCAGGTTGCAGTCCGGGGCGAAGTTGCCGTTGCTGTCGGCCCACGTACGGGTGGCGTTCAGCACCGCCCGCGTCACCGGGTTGTTGGCCCGCGCCATCGTGTAGATGTCGGCCATCACGTAGCGGCCGACGTTGAACTTCAGCGCCGAGCGGCCGTTGCCGAAGATGTCATAGGCGATGGCGGCGCGCGGGTTGATGTCCTTCCAGCATGGCACGCACTCGACCTTGTCGTAGGTGCGCGCCGGCACGAACGGACCGGCACTGAGGTTCTGCTCCGGCACGTAGGCGTTGAAGTAGTCGTAGCGGATGCCGAGGTTCAGCGTCAGGCGCTTGACCGTCCACTGGTCGGTCACGTAGACGCCGAAGTTCACCTTCAGCCGCTCGTCGAAGGTCACCGGCTCGGCGAACTGGGTGATGGAGTTCGGCAGGTTGTTGAAGAACGTGTACGCGGTGAGCCCCTGGCCGAGACCGGCGCCGGCGCCGCCTTCGTCATACCACGCGTGGTGCCACGCTTCCTGGGTGGTGAAGCCCACCTTGAACGCGTGCGAGCCGGTCACATAGCTGAGCGCCGCACGCTGATTCGACTGGCTGGCGACGCGCTGGCCGAGTTCCGAGGCGAGCGGCGCGTTGTAGCGATAGCCGGTGTTGGCATTCAGAATCGAAATGCCGGTGCCGCCGTCCTTGCGCTGGTTCGGCCAGTTGAAGATGAGGGTGGAATCGGCTGCCTCGAAGAACAGCCTCGGCGTGATGATGCGGCTCCACTTCGCCTGCAGCAGGTAGTTCGGGTCGGCGTACTTGGTTTTCGGCGTCGCCTCGGGCGCGCGGAGCGGGCTGCAGTAGAGGCAGATGTCCGAGTGCTGGATGTCCCACGCCGCGGCAATCTTGTCCTTGCTCGACAGCTGGTACGTGAGGCGGACGCCGTCGGTCCAGTTGTCCTGCTGGTGCAGGGCCGGCCGGCTCTGGTCCGGCGTGTAGACCGGCGTGCCCGGCGTCGAGTTGAAGTAGTTGCCGGCGAGCAGGTTCTGGTAACCGAACACGCGATGGGCGGTGAAGAACCACAGCTTGTCTCGGAAGATCGGGCCGCCGACGGCGATGTTGGCGTCGTAGGTGCGCTGCGCTTTGTTCACCTGGGTGAGGCCGCGGTCGAGCAGCTCCTGCGACAGGTTGTTGGCGACCAGCCCCTTGCCGGCGTAGTTGGTGCTGAAGATGCCCGAGAAGATGTTGCCGCCATCTTTCGGAATCATGTTGGCCTGGAAGCCGCCGTTCTCGAACTCGGCGGTCTGGCCACCGAGCTGGACGCTGGCCTCCTGCGCCGCCGCCGGGTTGAAGTAGAAGCCGCGCCCCTGCCCTTCGCCGTTGAACTGCATGCCGTCGAGCAGCGCGCGATTGTCCGCCGTGCGGCCGCCGTGGATGACCGGGTAGGCGTTCATCGGGTCGATGTTGCCACCGACGTCCTGCGCCGTCGGCGGGATCATCACGCCGACCGTCACCTTCGCGAGGCCGCCCATCTCCTTGGTGATCGGCAGGGCGAACAGCATCTCGGCCGAGACCGTCTTGATCTGCGACGTGTTCTGCACGTCGACCACCGGGCTCTGACCGCTCACCGTCAGCGTTTCCTCGAGCGAACCGACGTTCATCTCGGCGTCGATCTTCGCCGCGAAGCCGGACTGCAGCTCGACCCCCTCGCGCTTGATCGTGGTGAAGCCGGTCAGCGAGAAGGTCACCGCAAACGTGCCGGGACGCAGGTCGATGATCTTGTATTCGCCGCTGCTGTCGGTCACCGCCGTCCTGACCTTCTCGATCAGGGCGGGGCTCGATGCTTCAACCGTGACGCCCGGCATGACGGCGCCGGACGAGTCCTTGACGACGCCGGCGATACTGGTCGGCAACGTCTGGGCAAAGGCAGCCGTCGACAGGCACGCCAACGCGGCGACCATCCCGACAGCCCGAAACAATCTGGTCATCTGCAAATCTCCTCGTGAGCGGTTAGAACACGGCAATCGGATTGATCGGCGAGCCGGTGCCGTTGGTGACCGGCAGCGGGCCGGCCATCA
Organism: uncultured Acidobacteriota bacterium; assembly: GCA_902825985.1. Classification (GTDB taxonomy): domain Bacteria; phylum Acidobacteriota; class Vicinamibacteria; order Vicinamibacterales; family CAVVIG01; genus VFZL01. The sequence goes on from CADEDC010000023.1 coordinate 55,297, forward strand.
ACAGGAACTCCCAGCGCTTCTGCGAGGCGGCGGTCTGGGCCAGCGCCTCGAGGTTGGTGTCGTCCATCAGATGGATGCCGAGGACGATGAGCGCGAAGTCGTGCAGCGCGAGGCCGCCGAGTTCGGAGCCGGTGGGCGGCGGCACGGCATCCTGGGCGCCTTCGCCGCCGAGGATCGCCACGTCGCGGCGCTTCAGCCACGGGATGACCGACGGGTCGAGACCGGCGTTCTCGATTGCGGCGTTCCACGGTCCGGTCTTCGCGCGGCGCGCCCAGCGTCCGGTGCGGATGAACACCGCGTCGCCGGCCGAGACCTTCACGTTGGCCTGCTTCTCCCACGCTTCGATGTCCTCGATGAAGATCCGGGTGCCCGGCTCGAGGAACGGCACGCCCTTCAGCCGCGGGATGTCGATGAGGACGCCGCGGGTGACGATGCCGTTGTGGAGGTTGTAGATGGAGTTCTTCTTGGCGCCGCCCTCCTGGGTGACCTCCTCGTGCGAGAAGCCGTTCCACATCTTGCCGTCGAAGAAGCGGTGGGCGAAGCCGTCGATGTGGGTGTGGGCGTAGCCGTGGAACGACACGGCGAGCCGATCGCCGGCGCCCGCCGGGCCGGCCGACGTCATCACATGTTCGTACGGCTGGCCGTTGTCGATGGCCCGTTCGGTGTTGACGTCACCGGCCAGCGACACGCTGACGCCGTTCTTCACGAGGCCGGCGGCCTGCTTGCGCTTGGCCGGCGTGATCAGATTGATGGCGCCGATCTGATCCTCCTTGCCCCACCGCCCCCAGTTCGTGAGTTCGGTCTTCCAGCCTTCGTACACGGCCTTGGTCGGGGCGGGCCTGGTGCCGGCCACGGCAATCGATTCGGGACTCGGGCCACGCCTTTGAGGCGGGTTCGCCGCAGCGGCTGGCGCGCCGGCCGGCGGTGCCGGCGGTGCGCTGTTCTGGCTCTGCGCCGAGACGGTCACCGCAATCGCCGCAACCAGCAGCGATCCGCCGATGGCCACACTTCTACCCAGCCTCATGATGCACTCCTTATATCTATTTGATCGAGGGTCGTCCGGGGCGAGAGGCTACACGTTCGGCTGGCGGAATGCACTCCCCGGTATCAGTTATCCGCGTCGCGGTGGCGCCGGCGGCGGGCAATACCGGTCGGACTGTAAGGAAAGAATCAAAGAACGTAAGGAAACAAGGGGAGATTTCGACCGGGTGACGAGGTGCGCCACGAGGACGCGACGCGAAGCGAAGGGCGAATGGGCCGTCTTCGTGCCGGGTCGCGGACTCGTGGCGTGGCTGGATCTAGCGACGGCAGGACAGCGGGTATCGCTTGCCCTGCCACGTGGTGTAGCCGGTCGTGGCGTTGCCCGCCGGCTTCCCGAGATACCACTGGTTGCCGTCGGCGTGGCGGAAGAAGACGCCGCCCTTCGTACCCTCTCTCGCGTTGGTCAGCGGGACCCAGCGCGAGCCGTTGTCCGAGAAGCGACCGCTCCACTTCACGCCGGACGTCTGCGTGCAGTTGCCCTCGCCGTCGCAGCCGCCCTGGCTGTCGGCGACGATTGACCACTGCATGCGCGCCGGACGCCCGTCGATGGTGCACGCCCACATGCCGCCCCACCATCCCGAAACCGTGCCGGCGGTCGCCGGTGCGCCGCCGCCCAGGCACGCGAGCCCCACCATCGCCGTCACGAGCGCTACGCGCGATGAAACCGCTCCAGTCATTGTTTGCAACCTCCTGGATCGATAACGACGGCGGAGGCGCGGGCGAACAGGATTTCTTGCAGCCGAGCTGCCGGACGCCTACGGCGACAGCCTCCCTCCAGCCCGGAGCCCCGGCGTCTCGCCGGCATCGCGAATCGTCACCGTCGCCTGTGACGGGATGCCGATCTCGTACGCCCCTCGCACCTGTATCGCCACGTCCACGGTCTCGGCCACCTCCGTCGTCCCATCCTCGAGCGCAAGAATCGCGACCTCCACGGTGGCGCTGTCGGCCGGAAACGCGACGCTGGCGACTGCGCCGCCGACGCTCACGTAATCCACGCCACTCGTGGCGCTCCCGGCCCTGGAGAAGAACACGGTCATCGCCTCGGACACGTCGCCGCCGCTGCGCGCGAAAGTGAAGCGCCCGTTGTCCGATGCACCTTCCACGGCCAGCGGGTCGCTCGCGACGACGGTGACCATCGGCGGATCGTCGACGATGCCGACGCTCAGGAAGCCGACGTCACCGGCGATGTACGACGACCCCCCCGGGGCCAGTTGGATGAGCAGCAGCTCCGATCCTTCGTTCAGGTTGTCGACCGTCGGCACGACCGAGACGTCAACCGAGGCCCGCCCCGCCGGGATGATGACGGTGGCCGGCACACCGCTGAAGTCCCGCGGCGTCGCCGCGCCGCTGAGGGTCAGGCCGACCTCCAGCGCGAGGTCGATGGCACCGCCGGAACGGGTGACGAGGAACACGGCCGGCTGCCGCCCCTCTTCGTCGGCCAGCAACGACACCGGCTCCAGCGAGACCACCGCCGGACTGTCCTCGATGCTGACGGTTGCGACCCCCGGCGCACCCACGATGTACTCGAGCGACGGCGCCAGCGTGACGATCACCGCTTCGACCGGCTCGACCAGGTTGTCGGCCACCGGTTCGATCCGCAGCTCGACGCTCGACGCACCGGCCGGAAGCGCGATGGCGAACGTCGCGCCGCCGAGACTGGCGTAGTCCGCCCCGTTGGCGGCCGTCCCGGTGCGCGTCGCCGTGACAACGAGCGGCTCGACCGTCGCCCCGTCGCGCGTGACCGTCAGGATGCCGGCTCGCAGGCCGACTTCACTCGCGACGGCCGTCGTCGCGGTAATGGTCACCGTCGGCCTGTCGCCATCGGCGATGAGCACCTGCGCGATGCCCGGTTGACCGATCGCGTAGCCGGCCTGTGCGGCGATCGCGATCGACACGCTTTCGGCTCCTTCGACGTCGGCGTCGGGCAACGGCAGGACGTTCAACCCGACCGACAGCTGTCCGGCCGGAATCGTCACGCTGCCGGCTATCGTCTGGTAGTCGATGCCATTGGTCGCCGAACCGGTGATGAACACGCGCACGTCGAGTGCGTCGCCGGCCGGTCCGCTGCGCGCGATGGTGAATCGGCCGGGATCGCCGCCGACCTCGGAGGCGTTCCGATCGGCCTCCTCGATCGTGACGACCGGGAGCGACGTGACCGCCCGGATGCGCACGGTGTCGGGGCTGCTCGCGACGAAGCCGTCGTGCACGATCAGCTGCGCCACGTACTCGCCGTCGACGTCGACGGTCAGTGACGGCGTGACGCTCGCCGCGTCGGCCAGCGGCGCGCTGCTTCCTTGCGGTCGGACGACGAGCGCCCAGTCATAGGTCAGGAGATGACCGTCGGCGTCGCTCGATGCCGACCCGTCGAGCGCGACCGTCGTGCCCGGCGCGACATCCGGATGGTCGACGCCGGCGTTGGCGAGCGGCGCCGTGTTCGACGTCGACACCAGTGCGGTGTCCGGCAGGCCGTCCACCTGCCCGTCGTTGACTACGAGCTGGACGACGTAGTCACCAGGACGATCGGCCTGGAACGTGATGACCGGCGCCAGCGGATCCGCGATCGTCGCCAGGCTGCCACCCGGCGCCGACGTGATCTGCCAGCGATAGCCGAGCGCGTCGCCGTCCGGGTCGCTGGAGCCACTGCCATCGAGCGTCGCGATCTGACCGGCGACCACCGCCTGATCGGTGCCGGCGTCGGCGACCGGCGGCGAGTTCCCGGTGCGGAGCATCACGAGGTCCGGCGGGCTCGGCGACTGACCGTCACTGACGACCAGGCTCACCGTATAGGTGCCGGGGACGTCGACCGTCACCGTCGGCCGCACCGCGGTGGCCTCGCTCAGCGTCGCCTGACTGGCGGCGGGGCTGTCGACAATCTGCCACGTGAACGTCAACAGGTCGCCGTCAGGATCGGTCGAGCCGCTGCCGTCGAGCTGGGCCAGCGCACCGACGCCGACCGTCTGGTCGGCGCCCGCGTGCGCCACCGGCGTTCCATTCGCCGTCGTCACCTCCACGACATCGGGACCGCTCGCGCTCGTCGCATCGCTGACGACGAGCGACAGCACATAGCGGCCGGGGACGTCGACAGTGAACTCGGGCCGCACGGCGCCCGGGTCGGTCAGATCCGCTGTGCTGCCCGCCGGGCGCTCCACCCACGACCACGCGTAGGTCAGCGGATCGCCATCCGCGTCGCTGGAAGCGGAGCCATCGAGCACGACCCGTTGGGAAACGTTGGCGACCTGGTCGACACCAGCATTCGACACGGGCGGCCGATTGGCGCCAGCGACGGCGATCGTCCACTCCAGCTTCCGCACCAGGTCTGCCCAGCGGCCGGAGTAACGCACCGTGGCGGTGTCGCTGCTCCACGTGATGTCACGGCGGCCGGTCGCGGCGAACGAGAGGTCGCCGTCGACGATGGTGGCGCCAGGCGGCACGCCGACCAGCTGCGCCGAGGCCCCTGGAATCGCCGGTCCGGCGTTGTGCAGCGCGGCCCGGAGCACGAATTCGACGTCGCCGCCGGCGGTGGCCGCCCGGCTGACCCGTACGTATTTGACGATGGCCAGCCGATGGGCAGGTTGCCCGGCATGGAGCTCATGGGTCTGCGGGCGGGCGGCAGCGATGGCGATCAACAGCGCCAGCAACAGCCGGCGGCAGACGGACCTCACTCGGTTCATGACGGCGATCTCCTGGTTGGCTCTAACAACGCAGGACGCGCGTGAATCCGGACATCGGACGACCGACGCCCGGCGAATGTCCGGAATCGGGCGCCGATGACGTTCTTCAGCACGAGCAGATCACGGGAGATCGACCAGGATGCGACGTATCGCGATCGTCGGCGGCGGACCGGGCGGCCTGATGGCGGCGCGGCAGATCGAGCGACAGAGCGGCGACGACAGCCGCGTGACGATGTTCGAGGCCAGCGACCGGCTGGGCGGCAAGCTGCACACACAACGGTTCGACGCGCTGGATCTCGCGTACGAATCGGGCGTTGCCGAGTGCTACGACTTCGAGGCGTTCGGTCTCGATCCGCTGAAAGGGCTGGTCCGCGAACTCGGGCTCACGCCGATCGCCACCCATGGCGGCGCCGTCGCGCTCGACGGCGTCCTGCTGCACGGGGATGACGACCTCGCGCGCCATTTCGGCCAGCCGGCGCTGGACGCGCTCCTGGCGTTCCGTCGGCTGGCTGCCACTCAGCTGTCGCCCGCCGCGTGGTCGGGATGGCCCGACGGGCCGTGGGAGGACGACGGCATCGGGCCGCGGGACGACACCCATCCGTGGCGCCGGCTGACCTGGCAGCAGGTGCTCGATCGGGAGGTGCCCGATGCGACCGCGCGCCGCTACATCCGCGTCGTGTCGCACAGCGACCTCGCCACCGAGCCTCACCTGGTGAACGGGCTCGAGGGTCTGCGGAACTTCCTGAAGTCGGTAGCCGGGTACGGCGCGCAGTACACGATTGCCGGCGGCATGGAACAGCTGCCGCGAGCGCTGGCCGCCGGGTTGCGCTCGACCAGCGTCCGGCTGAACGCACCGGTCCTGGGCATCGAGGCCGCGGCGCGCGGCGGCTACATCGTCTCGAGCCGGCGGGCCGGCGTCGTGGCGCGCGAGGCCTTCGACGCCGTCATCGTGGCGCTGCCGCTGCCCTACGTCGCCCAGGTGGCCTGGGGTGCGGACGACTTGCAGGGCGCCGTCTCGTCACACCTGGCCCAATACGATCGACGGAGCCACTACCTGCGGGTGTCGCTGTGTTTCGATCGTCCGTTCTGGCGGCCGCACATGCCCGGCTCGTGGACGATGATCGACGCCTTCGGCGGCTGTTGCGTGTATGACGAGACGCCGCGGCAGGCGGCGCCTGCCGGCGGCGTGCTCGCCTTCCTGCTCGCCGGCTCGGACGCGCTGTGGCACAGCAACGCCGCCGATGCGGTGCTCGTCGAGCGGATGCTGTCGGCGTTGCCCGGCGCGGTGCAGGTGGAGGCGCGGCAGTTGTTGCGGGAGGGGCGCGTCCACCGGTGGGTGGGGGCGCTCAGCGCGCTACCGGGTGGCGGCCGGTTTCGCGATCCGGTGGCGGCGCACTGTCCGGATCCGGTGGCGCACGCCGGTCTCGTGATGATCGGCGACTACCTGTCGGACTCGACCCTGAACGGTATCTACCGATCGGCCCGGCTGGCGGCGGCGCTGGTGCTGAAGGCGCCCGACCACCTCGCGTGCGGGTCCGCTGCGCCGGCGACGCCTGGCGCGATGCGCGACCGGCGGGCGACGGCGCCTCCGGCATCGCGGTACGCGCTCATCTGAGAGTTCGCAGCCGGTCCAGCACCTCTTCGTGCAGCACCTCTTCGTGCAGCACCCGCATGT
>CADEDC010000023.1:61783-71304 GCA_902825985.1 uncultured Acidobacteriota bacterium
CCAACCTCCGTACGCATCTCCTCGCGTAGTCCGCCAACCTCCGTACGCATCTCCTGCCGCAAGGTGCCGAATCCAGCGTTCGTTTCCTGGCGTAGTGCCTCGACATCCGCGTGCATTTCCTGACGCAGTGCGTCGACCTCCGCACGCATTTCCTGGCGCAGTGCGGCGAATCCGGTGTTCACGTCCTGCCGCATCGCGCCGAATCCGGCGTGCATTTCCTGACGTAGGTCGCCGACCTCCGTCCGCGTGTCCTGGCGTAGTGCGGCGAATCCCGCCTGCGTCCCATGCCGCAGCCCGTCCAGTTCAACGCGGATTCCGCCGACCTGTTCGACAACGCCGTCCGGACCGAGCAGGGCGCTCTCGAGCACTTCCACCCGCTTGTCGAGAAAGTCGCTTTGCATGTCACCTCCGGGCCGGCGGCACTGCCAGTCGCGTGCCGGGTCCGTGCGACGACGACGCTACCATCGTCGTCGCGACTTTCGCAACGCGCGTCGCACGCGGTTGTTGAAGCCGGTGCACGCCTCGTGACCCGGCACTCACCGGTCGTGTCGAGGGCATTGCGGTCGGTGTGGTCCGACCGTCCCGAGACGCCGGCCTGGACGTCGCGGCGCTGCCGGCGTGATGCGGCGATTCGGGGGGCGGTCAGAAGCGCGCGATGAAGTCGCCCGATCGGTGCGCGGTTTCCGTACCCGGCGCGGCCGACCACTCGGCGGCGATGGCGATGCTTCGCACGCTGGCGTCCACGTCGTCGAACTCCACCGTCAGCGGCGCCGTGGCGCCGCTGGGGATCATCAGCTCGAGGCGCGGCGGCGCCGACGCGGCCGCTGGTGCGTTCCAGCCTGTCCGATTGAAGAGCTGCGCGCGCACCGCCGGGTGCGGCCGACCGGTGTCGTCGACGAGCACCGTCTGGCTGCCGCCGACGACGGTGAAGAGCCGGTTGGCGCGGGTGTTCCGGACCCAGAAGTCGCAGGCCACCGTGCGGCCGGTGCGCCGGCACTTCGTTTCCGAGAAGACCCGGAAGCCGTCCTCGGTGACGGCAGTGCGGGCCGGGGCCGATTCGACGCAGCGCGACTCGGTGGTGGCGACCGGCTGGCAGGGGACGCTGGCGTTGAGCACCAGGGAGGCGATGTTGGCCGCCGCGAGCAGACCGCAGACTGCAACGACGCGTCTGTCTGTCGTCATCGTGCACCTCGCCGTATTCCGCGCGGCCATGCCGGCGCGGGAGGTTCCGCCAGGGTGGGGACATTCTGAACGAACGGGTCCGACCTGGAGCGGCGGCGAGCGAATTCTCTGTGCAAAACGGCCGAGCCGTTGCCGCGGCCGCCTTGGCTCGATGCCCAAACGTGCGCCCAGACAGTGACTTGCGGGCCGTCTGCGGGTTTTTCGCGATTTGTCGCGTTAGTAGATGGAGCGGTCCATGCCTTCAGGTGCAGTATTCACGGTCACGGTCTCTGCCATCGTCGAACGCGCCAGTGTCTCCGAACCGGTGTGGATTGCCGCCTGGGGCATCGGGCTCATCGGTACGGCGATGCTTGCCAAGTCGGTGGGCGACCGGCTCGCACTGCGGGGTCAGGACGGTCCGGTCAACCAGGTCCAGATGGCGGTGATGACATCCTTGCCGCCGACAGCCGACACGATGGTCAGGGCAAGCGTGGAGCCGTAGGCGGCCGACGCCATGCCGTAGGTCGTCATCAGCTCGCGCCAGCCATACTTCATCTTCTGCAGCGTCCGCAGATCGAAGGCGACGAGAGCGAGCACGAGAAGGTAGGCGACGAGTTGGACCGTGTTGAGCAGCAGCGCACGGTCCATGATCGACTGCCCTTGCACCAGGCGGAGCGGCACTGACGACAATGCCACGCCGACCGAGTAGCAGAGCGCCTTCTCGAATCCGTTGCGGCCGCGGATGCGATGGTAGAAGTAGCCGAACACCGCTGCCATCGCCCCCCAGGTGACCACCGAGTACAGCACCGCGAAGCCGAACTGGAGGAGCGGAAACGTCCCCCCGCCCCAGCCGTTCGCCTCCATCCGGGTGATGGTCTGCACCTGGAACGGCGCCGAGATCGCCATCCCGTACAGCACGGCGATCCGGCCGTTCGCCATCGGTCCGCTTTCCGGGCCGGCGGCGAACAGGTCATCGGCCCCGCCGGGAGCCACGGCGGCCAGTCTGGCGCTCGCCGCCGCCAGCATGGCCTCGCCTTCGGCCAGCCGCGCGTTGTAGTCGGCCAGCTTCAGGTCGCCCTCGGAGAACTTCTTGTCCAGGCCGCGCTGCATGCTTTCGAGGCGGGACCTCGCCCGTCGTTCGTCGATGTAGGCGGTCAGCCGCTCCACCGTGCTCGTGCGGTCAGCCGTCCGGCTCACCAGGAGCCATCTGCGGAAGATGAACCAGGCCATCAGGAACGGCAGCGGGATGAACAGCACGGTGGAATTGCCGGGGCTCACATACCAGGCGAACACGAGCGCGCCAAGGTGGATCTCGGGCTCGCTCAACGCGTGACGGTCGCCCGTGTTGTGGCATTTCACCAGCAGCAGGACTCCGGCCAGCAGCGCATAGGGCAGCAGGCGGCCGAGGTCCTGCACCAGCGCCACGAAGCCGTACAGCTCGGTCATCGGGAAATCGATCACCGGGATGCTCATCACGACGGCGGCCGCGATGATCGGCGCCCGTTTGTCGCGCCACCACCGATGCACGTCGCGGCGCTGGGCGAGGCGCACGGTGACGCCGCCGACCCGCCAGAGGAGCGTCGCCCCGAGCGCGGTGACGATGAGCGGCGCCACGTAGTTGCTCAGCCGCTCCGGCAGCATGAACGGGTAGACGTTCAGTTCCGTCACGACGGCCCAGCGCAGCAGCGAGAGGGCACCGTCGGAGATGAGCGGCAGGCCGGGCGCCAGGACCATTGCCCAGGACGCGATGTGGATCGACCGCCGGGGCACGGGAATGCCGATGACCACCCTGATCAGCCACGAGAGCACGAATCCCATGCCGATCAGCGCCACCCCCATCGCGATGGCGAGCCTCTCCACCGGGACGTCGAACTGCTCCTCGTAACTGGTCAGGCGCCAGATCGTGTGGGCGGGAATGGCGACGACCATCACGACGAAGGCCGTCCACCCGAGCGCGCGAAGCAGGCGGGGGCTCGTGCCGGCGGGTCGGAGCTCGGCCCGGCGAAGCGCGCGATACACCGGCCAGGCGAGCAGGGCGATGCCCACTCCGGCAAACGGCGACAGCCCGCGGCCTTGACGCAGCAGCTCCAGGAGCCGTCGCAAGGGGTTGTCGGGCGAGAGGTCTCGGACGACGGCGAACGAGTCGAAGCGGATCGACGTCTCGAACAGCCCCGCCGCCGCAACCGACAGGTGCAGCGCCAGGAACATCAGGATGGCGGCCCTGACGCTGGCGTGCTGCAAAGGGGATGGCGACGGGTAGGCGGCGAGAATCCAGAGGAAATAGAGAAACGGTATGGCGCTCACCAGTTGGGACGCGAAGGCCCGGATGCGCAGCGGGATGTGGTCCTCGAGGCGCGCCAGCTGATCGCGCAGGTGTCGCGCGGCGGCGTCCTCGGCCCGCGCGGCGTTCGTCTGCGAGGCATCGACGTCGCCGTCGGCCTGGACACGCGCTGACCGCTGGCCGCTGATTCGCAGAATCGGCCCGTGCCGCAGCGCCTCCCCGTATGGGGTTCCGGTCGTCCGCGCATCACGCTTGATCGACCATCGAGTGCCACCGGACACGTCGGTCGGGTCGCCGGCCGGTTCCAGCTCGAAGCCGCGTGCCGTGCCGGTCGACTCGACGACGAGCCGGTCGACCGGCGCGAGCAGAAACGTCCCGGCGAGAACGCCAGCCGGCATGAACTCGAGGGAGAGCCCCTCATCCGGGATGGCGACGCGGCGAGACACCTTGAGACGATCGGCTTCAGAGAAGTCGATGCGATCTCCAGGATCGTCGGTCGACGCCGCCGGCTCCTCCCAGCACCGCATCGTGCCGAGGCGTTGATCCGCCGGCGCCGATGCTTCTCGCCGCCCGTCTCCTTGCAGACAGATGCCGAACACCTGCTTCAGCACGTCTCCGGCCGTCACGAGGTAGGGTCTCAGTTGATAGTTCTGGTTCAGGCGAACCGTGCCGTCGATCTGGATCGACGTCCCGTCGATGGAGACCACCAGCGCACGCTCGATCGCGAACTGCGGGTCGACGAAGCGGAACTCGCCGGATGGTTGTGCCGGGTCGACCACCTGATTGGGCGGCGGAGCCGAGAACCCGGCCCGCAGCAGCCCGAGGGCATCGGATCTCGCTTCGCCGCCGTCACCCTGGTAGTAACGGCTGAAGTCGTACGCGGTCTCTGGCGATCCGAGCAGCAGCCACTCGAAGCCGCCCGGCAGCCCCTGGGACGGCGCCAGCTGGCGCCATGCGATCACCTGCGGGTAGTGTGGCTCCTTCGGCCGGCGGACGAATGCGAGACGGTCCTCGTCGAACTCGTCCGCGCGGCCGGCATCGCGGACGACGACGTCATTGCGGCCGAGGCGAAGGTAGACGTCCGCCGTGTGCACGCCGCCAGGCAGCTGTCGCAGATAGTGTCGGCCGCCGTTCACCAGCAGGTTCAGGCGGGAATCGGGGGGTGCCAGCACCCGCACGGTCGCGCGCTCGGCTTCCGTGACCAGTTCGCGGCGGCCGCGCGACTCGCGAATCGCCTGCCAGTAGCTGCGTGGTTCGACGTCGGTCGTCAGCCAGAGTCGGGGCGCCTCGAACCGGAAGGCCACCTGGGGGAACGCCGCCCACATCAGTTGCAGCGTCAGGAACACCGAAAACAGCGCCGCTGCGGCAATCAGCACCCGCGGTGCATGCCGCAGCAGCGTTCGCGCCGGCGACGCGGGCGACGGGTCCATGTCGGCGCTCATACTCTCGGTGTCTCCCTGTTCAGAGGCCGGCGGATACTTTCGCCGTCTTCGTCCGTGCCGTCAACTGCCGTGCAGAAGGCGGTGGTGCTCATGGAGACCGCCCCAACGAACGCGCGCCGGGTTCAGCTTCAGTTCGTCTGGCCGAACAGCTGGCCGATAGCGGCGAAGTCGTAGCTGATGCCGACGAAGCCCGACAGGTATTTGGACTTCTCGAGTGCGTTCGGGTCGTTGGAATAGATGATCGAGAACGGAATCTTCGCCGCCTTGCCCACCGGCACGTCGAAGGTCGAGAAGATCTTCCACGTGTTCTGGAGCGGCACGGGCACCGACGCCTTGTCGACGAAGAAGGTGCCGGTCGAGCCGAGGCTCCAGTCCGCGGTCCGTCCGGTTGCGAAGGCGCCGCCCGCCAGGTGGCTGGTGACCTGGGCGCTGAAGTCGAACCGCTTGACGGCGAACAGGCGGTCGACGCCGAGGCTGACGTCGTTGGTGACCGCGTAGGTGCCGTTCGCCGTCACGTCGGTCGCGCCGACGCCGACGTCGAAGAGCAGCGCCGCCGTGTACTTGTTCTTGCCGCTGTCGTTGCGCAGGTGGGTGCCGGAGATCTTCCCGGTGAGCTGCGCCGAGCGCGCGATCCGCTGCTTGAGGTCGGTCAGCCAGTGGCTCAGGGCGTCCTGGAACAGTCCCGAGACGAGGAGCGCGTCGCCGATCGGCACCAGGGAGCTGACCACCGCCGCGATGCTGTTGAGATCGGCGCCCCGTCCGATCGTCAACGGATACCACTCTGCGCTGCGCGGATCCTTGTCGCCGATCAGGCGGACCTTGACGTCCCAGCCGACCGCGTCCACCAGCGTATCGAAGTCCGGCAGGCTGCTGACGCCGGTCAGCTCCTTCTCCGGGATCTTCGACCCCAGGGTGACGGTGCCGCCGAACCGGCGGGCGAATGCGTGCTGCTGGTAGCGATACAGTTCGGAGTAGACGTCCGGATCCGCAAGGCTGACGAGCGCCAGCGCGTTCAGGTTGAGGCTGATCGCCGTCGCGTCCGAGCTGACGACGTTCTGGCCGTTCAGCGCGAGGGCCACCAGGTCGGTGAGGCCGGAGCGTTCCGTCAAGCCGCGGGTGACCGGGTTGGTCGAACGGCTGTCCACCTCTTTCGGCACGCGGCTTTCGGTGCCGCTGGCCCGCAGTGCCTCGATCCACCGGCGGTCCTGGGCACGGACCGTCTGCTGGATGATGGCCGGGTCGACGGTGGATCGCACCGGCTCCTGGAGCAGGCGGCCGATCGCCTCGCGGTAGGCGTCCCGCTTCTGTTCGTCGGTGCCCTGGAACCCGTTGGCCTGCACGGTGACCCCCTGCGGCCCGGCGACGGCGCCGATGGTGGTGAGCCACCGGGCACGGATGGTTTCGTCGCTGACCAGCGGCTGGCCGGCGGCGTGCGTCGCCAGCGGCAGTGCGAACAGGGCGAGGCGCAGCGCCCGGGTGACGGCCGGCGTCGAGGTCATGCCTGGCCTCCCACCCGCACGATGGCGACGCCGACGCTCTGGTCCGGGTCCTTGTTCTTCTCCGATCGCGACTCGAGCACCCGCGGCGGTCCGTCGTTCACCGAGACGCCGATGATGTGCGACCAGCCCTTGGCGGCGTGCGAGAACGACCAGGCCAGCGTGCGGTCGCCCGGCTCGAGCGGCAGGACCAGTTCCGAGCGGTCGACCACCGACTTGTTGATCACCGCGCGGCCGTTGTAGGCGACGGTGTACGGGATGACCATCGGACCGACGTCGACGATCACGCGCAGCGTGCCGCCGGCCGGCACTTCGATGAGGGGCAGTTCGGTAGCCTCGCGGGCGGCGGCCAGCGACAGCGTCGGCTTGACGCGCGCGGCGGCCGGCTTCTTGGACTTCTTGCTCACGGTGTTTTTCCTCCTGGAGATGGCTGTCGTCTCCTTGTAGAAACGACGCAGGGCGCCGGAGCGAACAACTGGCGCGGGCGTGGATGAGCCGATGGGCTATTCGGGGGCTTTCAGCTCGAAGCGGTTCTCGGCGAGGTCGTGCCGGGTGACCATCACCGAACGGTCGACGCCCAGCATCGTGTCGATCATGTCCCGGGTGAACACCGGGTTGCCGATGTGCCAGGAGTGGGCCGGGTTGCCGAGCGACTTCTTCTTCTGCGCCTCCGGGATCGTCGCCCAATAGTTGGAGCAGTCCACGTTCACCGCCTTGCCGGGCGCATCGTCCGGCAGGCCGACGCGGCCGACGCGAGGGGCAACGCCGACCCGCTTGACGTTGGAGAGGCCGAGCACCGAGTCGTGGCGGCTCGAGTAGGAGGTCAGGCGGTTGCAGACCCGGTACATGGTGTCCGAGCGGTGGTCCATCCGGTCGAGGGAGCCGGCGGAGATATCGCCGGCAATCAGCATGATCTGGCTCACGTGCCAGGACTTGCCGGTCACCTCGTCGACGTCATCGGCCCAAGTGAAGGCCTCGCGGGTGACGTAGGCGCCCATCGAGTGGGCCAGCACGTGGACGTCGATCGTGCACTCCGGCCGCTGGAATCTGGCGAGGAGGGCGATGCCGTCCTTGACCAGCTGGTAGGCGGCATCGTGGGCGTCCTTGAGGTCCTCGAGGTAGAAGGCGCCGACATCGCCGCAGGGCCAGTCGAAGCTGACGACGACCCCCTTGAATCCGGCGGCGGCCAGGTCGTCGCGCAGGCGGCGATGGCGGTCCATGTTGATCTTGAGGCTGCCGTTGAACCCGTGGACGAAGAAGAGGATGTGGCCGAAGTCCCCCTTCGGGACACCCTCGCGGGCGGCCTGCATCAACTGTTTGGCCCAGGCGTCACGCTTGTCGGTGGGCACGCAGTGGGAGGGGTCCGGCAGTTCGCCGTCGGGGACCAGCAGGTAGGAGCAGTCGGCGTTCTCGTTGCCGAACTTCTTCTTCGAGCCTTTGCCGGTGATGTTGCGTGCGCTGATGACGTAGTCGACGACAGCCATCTCGTGCCTCCGTCGGGTTTGACGGACACCGAATGGCGTTTCCTCTCGTCGAGACTGGCGGGAGTGGCCGCTGCAGCCTACTCGCGGTCGCGCGATTTCTTCGGCCGGCGCTGGCGAGCTGCAGAGGACGTGCGGCTGTTGGCCAGGCGTTCGACCAGATCCTCGTGCAGCACGCGCATGTGGACGTTGGTCTGTTCGATGGCGGCGGTCAGCCGCTGCTCCATCGCCACGAAGTACTGCCGCAGGCTGCCGTGGTCCTGACGCAGTTCCGCGACCTCTTGCCGCAAGCCGTTGTGGCTGTCCCGCAGCTCCGCGACATCGTGCCGCAGGCTGTTGTGGCTGTCCCGCAACGCCAATATGTCCTGCCGCATGTCGGTGATGTCCCGCCGCGTGTCGGCGACATCGTGCCGCAGCCCGGTCAGCGTGGTCTCGACGCCTTCCACCCGCCGTTCAAGATACTGGTCGGTCATCTCGCCTCCGCCGCATCTGTGTGCGAGCCGCGTGCCGCCTGGCAACGGGACGACGACGGTAGCATCGTCGGCGAATCGGTGCAACAGAGTCCGACGTCCGGCATGCGCGGTTGGGAAGCATGTGCCCGACGCGGGTCGATACAACGCACGGAGCACGAGCAGGATCAGTTGGACGCGCCGCGGCAATCTCGGTGGGCGCGACGGCTGGCGCGTGGAGCTCGTCTCAGGCGCGTCTGTTTCAGGTCAGCTGACGCGCGTGGAGCTGGCCGCTCCGCGTATACTGGCGCCATGGCTGAGAGTGCCTTGTTCGAGTCCGTGTCGCTGGCGCCGACACCGTCGGTTGAGGCCTACAAGAGCGGCATCGACCGGACGCTGCTCCGGGAGAACCTGCGTCTCACCCCGGCGCAACGTGTCGACAAGATGATCGGGGCACTCCGCTTTGCCGAGGCCGTGCGGGCCTCGAAGGTGAGCGGCGGCCGTTGACCGACTTCGGGCATTTGTTGCGAGTGCTCAGTGCGCACGACGTCCGCTTCGTCATCATCGGCGGCTTCGCCGCGACTGCGCACGGGTCGGCGTTCCTGACCGTCGACCTCGATATCGTCTATGACCGTTCGCCGGACAATGTCGAGCGCCTGGCTGCCGCGCTCGCGCCGCTCTCGCCCTACCTGCGCGGCGCGCCCAGGGGCCTGCCGTTCCGTCTTGATGTCGAGACCATTCACAATGGCTTGAACTTCACCTTGACGACCGACGCGGGCGACCTCGACCTGCTGGGCGAAGCGGTTGGCGGCGGGAGCTACCCGGCGATCCTGCCGCGCAGTGAAGAGCGCGACGTGCTGGGCTGTCGCTGCCGGTTCGTCGACTTGGAAACGCTGATTCGGCTCAAGCGAGCAGCCGGGCGTCCGTCAGCGTCCGACGGACGGCGACCTACAGGTCCGGCAGCCCGGCCGCGCGTCGACGTCGCAGTGCCCAGTCACGCTTCCTGATGGCGAGTTGCAGCTTTCGCTCGAGCGCTGGCTTGTCCTTGTCGGCGCCGCCCGCGATCACGGCGTCCGAGTACCCCTTCCCGAAGTAGCTCTTCTTGCCGTTCTCGTGATCGACCTCCCAGTGATAGAACAGCACGGAGTTCACGAACGAGACGGCGCGGTTGAACTTGCGCGCGGCCGCGCGCAAGTTCAACCGCGCCGTCT
>CADEDC010000024.1:0-50592 GCA_902825985.1 uncultured Acidobacteriota bacterium
TCGACACGGTGAGGTGGCCGAGAGGCTGAAGGCGGCGGTTTGCTAAACCGTTGTACGACCTTAAAGTTGTACCCAGGGTTCGAATCCCTGCCTCACCGCCAGTTTTCCCCCCGGATTTATTGATCGTTTTTCGTCCCGGGGGGCCGTCTCCCCCACGTCTCCAAAATCCTGCACGCCACGCCCGGCCTGCAGCCTTCCCGCCGGCTCCTCCAACAACCGAATCGCCGCGTCCAGCGCCGCTGGGCTCAGGTGCATGTAGCGCTGCGTCATCGCCAGATCCTTGTGCCCGGCCAGCTCCTGAATCGCCCGCGCCGGCGCCCCCCGCATCGCGAGGTGCGAACAGAACGAGTGCCGCAGGATGTGGACGCCGCCGAGTCCCGGCTTCATCCCCTCGGCCAGGCCGGCCCGCCGCGCCGCCCGCTTGGCCCGGGTCTGGACGATTTGCCGCGTGAGCGGCTGACCGTCGTCCTGCAGCAGCACGCGCGCGCTCCGCAGGTGCCGATGCTCGGCCAGGGCTGCCGCCAGCCGTCTCGTCAACGGCACGTGGCGCAGCCGCCCGCCCTTGGGCGTCGTCACGTTGCCGTTCCAATCCGACCGGCGGACGCAGACTTGCCGGTTGACCAGATCGACGTCGGCCCACTCGAGCGCGATCATCTCGCCGCACCGCAGCCCCGCCTCACCGCCCAACAGCACGATGAGCAGCGTTCGCGGATCGTGTGCGCGCGCCGCCTCGACGAGCCGCTCGTACTCGTCGAAGTCGTAGAACGCGGTGGATCCTTTCGGAACCGGCAGGAGCTTGACCGAGCACGGCATCCGCTCGATGACCTCCCACTCGACCGCCTTCTTCAGCAGCACGCTCAGCACGGCAAGGACGTTGTTCACGGTCCAGGAACCGAGGCGCGAACGCGCGTAGTCTCGGGACCTCCCTTCGTGGTGCCTGACGTCAGCAACCGGCTCCGGTTGCCGCGCGAGGTTCAGGGCAGCCGCCGGACGTCTCCGGCAAGCGCCGGGACCTCGCAAGTGTCCGTATCCAGTCGGGTTGCCTGAAATTCGACGTCGGCTATATCAACGCGAGCCTATCGCGCCCTCTCTGATTGGTGAAGACTGCGCCGGGACTTGGTCTGGCCCCGGCATCACGGCGTAGGCGCCACCGCCACGGACCGCCGGTCCACAACCCGAGAGGACAACGATCGATGCCGACAACACGCCCCAGGCTCGTACACACGCTGCTCACGACACTTGCACTCGCCGTTGGTGTCTCATCGCCTGCGCGGGCCCAGGACACGTTCTCGAACATGTCGGACCTGGTGCCCGATCGCTGCTTCAGTGCGCCGCTCTCGACGGTGCACGACAACGCGCTCACCTTTGGCATCGAGACCGGTCAATACGTCTCGGGCTGGACGGTGCGCTCCAAGGGCTGTGGCGCGTCGGCTGGTTCGAAGACGTGGTTTCCACGATCCACGTCCGACAGACTTTCGGTGACGGTCAATGCTCCGGCGGGTCAGCGGATTGCCAGGATCTACTACCAGCAGGCGGGGCTTCGCCTCATCGAGCGAGCGACCTATTGGTACGCCAACGGCAGCCTGTCGATTTCCGTGGACGGCATTCGGCTGACGCTGCTCAATTTCCAGTCGCCGAGTCTGATGCAGACGGTAGAGTTGAGCCACCTCGGTTTGACGACCGCGACGGTGAGCGTCGACGTGACCCTGTCGGCCGGCCGAAACACCACCAGTCCTCGGGTGACGTCCGCACCTGGCGGTGTGCACTATGAAGTCACCGGCGCACAGATGATCGTTGAATTCGCGGAGTGAGCCGGCTGGTTCGTGAGCGGCCAGGTGACGTACGTCAGGCGACGGCGGCTCACGACCGCATGCCGAGAGAGTGCGGCACGCTGTAACCGGTCTGGGGTGCCGGCCCGTGTGCACTTGTGAACATCCCGCGAGCTGCGGTGCGAGCTAACCTCGCTTGGAGGTCCTCAAGCATGAGTGCAAGCCATCACCCCACCGACGTCCACCTGCGCCAGCACCGGCTGAAGAAGCGCAACAAGCTGCGTGCGCGCATCGCAGCCGCCCCCGCGATCGCGCACGCCGCGCTTGAAGCCAAGGTCGCCCGCACCTACTCGCCGTTCCACATCCCACCAAAAGAGAAGCCGCCTCTCGTCTGACTCGGCTCACGGCCGTGAACGGCCGGGCCTCGCGGCCCGGCTCGTGGCCTGGCTCGCGCGCGCGGTTGCCGCGCGCCGGGCCGCGGGCCACGCAGCACTTGACACGCGGCCGGGTGTCGATCCAATAGTTAACCACATGGTTCAGTCTCAATACCTCAACCGGACGTTCGCTGCGCTCGCCGATCCGGTTCGACGCGACGTCATCGCGCACCTCGCAGAGGGCGAAGCGTCGGTATCGGCGCTGGCCGCGGAGTACCCGATCTCGCTGACTGCGTTCCTGAAACACGTGCGGGTACTCGAGGACGCCGGCATTCTCCGCACCGAAAAGACCGGCCGCGTCCGCACCTGCCACCTCGCCGCGCCGCCGCTGCTCGCCGCCGAGGGCTGGCTGCGGGACCACCGGACGTTCTGGGAAGGCCAGCTCGCCGCGCTGGCGCGTTTCGTCGAAGCCGCCGAACGACAGGATGCACACACATGGCCGCACCCGACTCGCCCGCGCACGCCCTCGAAGTCCGGCGAACGATCCGCGCGTCACCCGAACGCATCTACGACGCGTGGACGACGGCGGACGCACTAGCGCGCTGGTTCGCGCCCTCGGCGGAGTTCACGACCATCGTCCACACGTTGGAGCTGCGCGTCGGCGGACAGTACCGCCTCGAGATGCGCCACAGCAGCGGTTCGACGCGCGTCGCCGTGGGCACGTACCACGAACTCACCCGCCCGACGCGCCTCTCGTTCTCGTGGCGGTGGGAAGGCGCGGCGATGGCCGACACACTGGTCACCATCGAGCTGATTCCCGCCGGCTCGAGCACCGAGCTGGTGCTGACGCATACCGGCTTCCCGACGCCGCACGACCGCGACGAGCACAGCAAGGGCTGGCTCGCGTGTCTCTCCCGAATCGACACCACCATGGCCTAACCACACTTTGGAGTCACCGCTCATGCGAATCGCCGACGGACTCATCATGGAGCTCGAACAGGAAGCCACCACCACGCGTCGCCAGTTGGAGCGCGTGCCCGCCGCCCACCTCACGTGGAGGCCGCATCCCAAGTCGATGTCACTCGGCCAGCTCGCCCTGCACGTCGCCGAGACGCCCGGCCGTGTCGCACAGCTGGCGGCCAGTAGCCTCGACCGACTGCCGCAGTTTCAACAGGCAGAGGCCACGAGCACGAAGGAACTGCTGGACGCGTTCGATGCGAGTATCGCGGCGGCCAAGGCGGCCCTCAACGGATGGGACGACGCGGCCATGATGCAGACGTGGACGATGAGCGGGGACGGCAAGACGATCATGTCCATGCCTCGGGTCGGCCTGCTGCGCGCGATCATGCTCAATCACTGGTACCACCACCGCGGGCAGATTCAGGTCTACCTGCGGCTGCTCGATGTCCCAGTTCCCAGCGTGTACGGACCAACGGCCGACGAGATGCCGTTCATGTGACACAGGGGAGCCCCACCGATGCACGTCGACGTCGTCACGAGCGTCGTAATACGCCGCCCACGAGCGGAGGTCGCCGCCTACGCGTCGAATCCCGACCATGTGCCGGCGTGGTACGTGAACATCACGTCGGTGGAATGGCAGACGGCTCCGCCAGCGGCGGTCGGGACTCGCGTCGCGTTCGTGGCTCGCTTTCTCGGCCGTCGCCTCGCCTACACGTACGAGATCGTCGAGTGGGTGCCGGATGTTCGGATCGTGATGCGCACCGCCGAGGGACCGTTTCCGATGGAGACCACCTACACGTGGACGTCCACGCCGGAGGGCTGGACGTTGATGACGCTCCGCAATCGCGGCACTCCGGCGGGATTCTCGGTGCTGTTCGCGCCGTTCATGGCGCGAGCCGTACGACGCGCCAACCGCAAGGACCTCGCGGCGCTCAGGGCGCTGCTCGAGTCCAGGTAGGCGCGTCGTGACCGGTCATCTCGGAGTTCGGGGCGGAGCACCGCGATAAACTCGGGCACCTCGTTCCGAGCGACGTCCCAGAGTTCCTCCTTTTCGTCCAGGGGCCGTTGCCCCCACGTCTCCAAATCCTGGACGCCACGCCCGGCCCGCGGCGGTGTCAATGCCGGTCCAAAATCCGACAGTGCCGCCGGTTGAAAATCCGACAGATCGACGAGGGGACGAGCCTCGGATCGTCGTGCGCCAGGGCGGTTTCGGTTCTGTGGTTCGGGCGACGGTTGTGGATCGTCCCTGGTCGTCGAACACCGCAGGCGGCGGCTTTGGCGGGCGTATTCGAGGCCCGAGTCGCTGGCGCGCTTCTTGTTGAGCACGACGCGGCCAATGGCGTGGAGGTATACGTGCGACTGCTGGCGTTGACGGGCCGGATGTGCACAATCGGGCTCGCGTGTGCTCTTGTCCTGGGCCTGCAACCGGCCGTGCTCTCCGGCCAGGCGAGCACCTACGGGCTCACCATCCCGGCGGCCCACCCGCGTATATGGTGGACCGCGGACCGTCTCACCCGAGCCCGCGCCTGGTATCAGAACAATCCGTTCACCCCCCGCACCGACGACCCGATGGGGAACGCCACACGATGCGTGCTGACGGGCGAACCGACCTACTGCCAGGTCGCCGTCAACTACGCGATGAACCAGTTGTGCTCGAACGCCGCCTGCACCTCCACCGATCCGAACTACGGCGTCGCGGCTGACGATGCCCGGTGGGAAGGCGAGAACGTCATCACCGTGTTCGACTGGTGCTATGCCTACTTCACGCCCGCCCAGCGCACGACGCTCATCAACCGGTGGAATACCTACTTCGCGAACATCCGCCTGCGAAGCTGGGGCGGGCCAACCATGTATCACAGCAACTACAACTGGGGATACATGCGGAACGAGATCCTGTGGGGGATTGCGACCTGGGGTGAGAATGCCGCGGCTGCCACCAACCTGCAGTACGGGCTGCAGACCCGGTGGACGAACAGCCTCGCACCCTACTTCGCCGGGCCGGGACGCGGCGGCCTGTTCCAGGAAGGCAGCGCCTACGGGTCGGCGATCGGCGAATACTCGACCGTGCCGTTCGGCACCGCGTCGCTCCTCGGGCGCGACGTCTACCGCGAGACCAACTTCTTCCGCGAAGCGATCGTCTACATGGTGCATGCGACGCTGCCGGCGCCAACCTACAACCGGAACAATGGCGGCTCGTACTGGGAGATCTTCCCGTTTGCCGACGACGAGCGGTTCTTCGATGGCGGGATGCCGGCGCGTGGCAACTACGGCACGTTCATGGTCGCGATGGCTGACTACTTCCGCGACTCGGCGATCGGCGGATACGCACGCCGCTGGGTCACCATGGTCGACCCGACGCGGCCCAGTCACGTCCGGGCGGTCGATCGCGGCGGCTCCGAACAGCCGTTCACCAGTCTGCCGCTGGACTACGCCGCGGTCGGCGGCCGCTTCGCCTACGGCCGCAGTGACTGGAGCGGCGGCGCCACGGTGTTCAATCTGCAGCTCGATCACACCGAAGACGAGGGCCACAAGCACAACGACGCCGGCAGCTGGCAACTGTGGCGGGCCGGTCGCTGGCTGTCGCGGGAAACCACGGGCTACGCGCAGAACATCACCGGCTATGGTGGCGTGTCGGTCGATGCGAACGACGCGGCGGCCCACAATACGCTGTTGGTGGGAGGCCGTGGGCCGGCTCCGGGCTACATTCAGGGTCCGTCGAACGTCTTCAGGCTCGAGAGTCAGCCGACGCACTTCTTCGCCGCCGTCGACCTCACGCCGGCATACCGGGCCACTCACCAGGCTCTCGACAACCCGGCGGTCGCGCACGTCGAGCGGGAGTTCCTCTTCCTGAGGTCGTTCGAGACGCTGGTGGTGTTCGACCGGATCGAGAGTACGACGGCGGCCACCGCGAAGACGTTCCTGGCACGCTTCGAGACCAGTCCTGCCATCGATGCCGCGGGCCGGGTCGTGACGGCGGTCAACGGCCCGCAGGCCGTCCGGATCACGACATTGGTTCCGGCGAACCCGACCTATCGACCGGTCGTCAACGAGGGTGGCGCCATCGGCCAGTTCCGCCTCGAAGTCGAGACCTCCGGCGCCACGCAGTCATACTTCCTCCACGTCGTGCAGGCGAAGGGCGCCAGCGACGCGAATCTTGTCGCGGCGGTCAGCGACAACGGCAGCGCGTTCACCGTCACCCTCACTCACCCGTCCCGGGGCACGGCGGTGGTCGCGTTGCAGAAGGGGCGCGTGTCGTCAGGCGGGTCGGTGACGGTCGGCGGTCAATCGTTCGCGTTGACCAGCAGTGTCGGTACGGCTGTGGTCACCGACCAGGGGGTGTCGTGGAGCGGCACCACCGTCCCGCCGATCATCGGGCCGGCCGCGCCGACCGGCGTGCACATCGTCCGGTAGTCCCCACGTCGTTCAGAACGAGAGACCGACGCCGAGTCCGACCCGATGACCGTGGTGGCACCATCGTCGGTGAGGGCACGGCCGCAACGGGGTTGACAGTCCGAGTCTCGGGTCTGCGGCCATACCATGGCGACGTTGACGTTCAAGTTCACCGATGATGAAACTCGTCTGATCCTCGACGCTGGAATCCCGGGCGCCTCTCTACCATCGTCCCGGCCTGTTGCCATGCTGGCCTCGCGTCCGGGAGACGTGGCCTGGAAGGATCTGGTCGCCGCCACCAGGCCCGGCGTGAAGATGCCCTATATTTTTCCCCCGCCCTCGACACCCTTCATCTCCGTGGAGCCCGACGTGGTCAAGGGATCGCCCCAGGCGGCACACGGCCGCCGGTCAGCCGACGGGCGCCTCGCACGCACGCTCCAGGAGTCTGCATGAGACGAGTAGTTCAGCACGTGCACGGTGTTCTTGCGGCGGTGATCTGCGGCGCGTTGTCCATGGCCGCGCCGGCCGCGGCCCAGACGGTGTACTCGGTGACGGATGTGGGCCTTCTGCCAGGGTGCACGTATGCGACGGCCAGCGGCCTGAACGCGTACGGCGACGTGGTGGGGTTCTGCCTGGCGAACGTAAACACCGGGCTGGCCCGCGCGTTCGCCTGGAAGGGCGGCACCCTCACGGATCTGGGTCGGCTGCCGGGCGGCACGTTCAACCTCGCCACGGCCATCAATGCCTCAGGCACGATCGTGGGGCAGGGCGATGCGAGCAGCGCGGCGCAGATTGGGTGGGTGACGCGGTCAGGCTCGCTGTCCAACTTCTTTTCGAACAACGGCGGGCTCACCCGTACGATCTTCATTTCCGACGCCGGTGCGATCGGCGGTGTGTACACCACGAGCAAGAGCGGCTGGCTGAAGTCGGTGAAAGGCGCCGTCTGGACGATCGACCCGAAGGATCCGCGCCGTTACCGCAAAGCGGACCTGCCGGTGCTGCCGGGCGGCATCGATCCCAAGTCGAGTTGGGCGCGCCCAGCGGGGTTCAACCAGGCGATGCAGGTGGCCGGCTACGCGCAAACCGATCAGGTGGGCACGCGGGCCGTGTTCTGGAACAACGATGTGGCGCACACGATCGTCGATCTCGGCACGCTGCCTGGCGACTGGTTCAGCGAGGCGAAGGGGCTCAACGATCTCGAGCAGATCGTGGGCGTGAGCTACGGCGCGATCGTGCGGCCGGTGCTGTGGGGCCGCGATGCGGCGCGCACGGCCGAGGCGCTGCCGCTGCTGCCGGGCGACAACATCGGATGGGCGGTGGCCCTCAACAACGCCGGCGTCATCGTGGGCGACAGTCACGCCGAGGACCTGCAGCCCGGCATATCCGGGCTGATCGCGACGCGCGCCGTGGTCTGGCGCGACGGCGCGGTGTCGGCGCTCGACTCCCTGCTTGAGCCGGTGACCGGCGCCGGCTGGACGATCGTCGAGGTCACGGGGATCAACGACCAGGGGCAGATCTCGGCCACCGGTGTCCGCAACGGACAGACGCGCGCGTTGCTGCTGACGCCGGCACAACCCTAGAGCTCGGAAACGACCGATCGGCCCGCCGTTGTCGGGCTCACGGAACCTTGACGAAGATGTCCCAGCCCTCGATGGTGGTCCGTCGCTCGAACGAATCCCACAGCGTGCGGAAGCGCGAGTCCCGCAGGAGCTCGTCGAGCACGACCACCGTGCCGACCGATTCCCAGCGCGTGATCCGCGGCACCAGGACGACATTCGGTCGCCACCGCTCAAAGTCAGACACGACGGCATCCATGAGCAGGCGGCGTCCACCGTGTGACGTGGGTGGTGTCGATCGCCCTTCGCCGTTGATGATGCCAGGCAGCATCCAGAGGCACATGAACCGCGAACTCCACGTCCAGCCGGCGACGGCAACCAGGGGGAACGCCGGATAGGAGTCGACAGAAAGCGACATGAACCTGACGTTGTCGGGGTCGGGTGCGACACGCTCGACGCCTTCCTCCAGTATCTGCAGCCAGAGTTCAGTCCGATCGGTCAACGCGTTGTACACCGACCGCGCCACGATTCCTGAAGCCACGGTCAACAGCGCCAGGCAGGCGACGACGACGAGTCGGCGGCGCGTCCGCGGATCCGGCCTCGGGCTGAGCTGACTGACGCGCAGGCGAAGCAGGCTCGCCGCCGCCACGCCCACGACCGCCAGCGAGAATGTCTTGGTCGGGAGCATGTGATACGGGTAGCCCTTGTTCTGCACCAGGAAGGCCAGCCACGCGCCTGCCGCGGCCAGCAGCAGCAGCCGAGAGAGGCTCACCGCGGCGCGCGGCGTCTTCACGCTCATGACCATTGCGGCTGCCGTGAGCAAGTAGCTGAAGTGAATGAACCGCGGCCTGAACGATCCGTAGTCACCGTAGAACTGCAGGCCAAGCGGGATCGCTTGAGTGAAGAAGCCAGGAACGGCGACGACGACGTATGCGCCGTAGAGCAGGATGACGGCGGCCCCGGCCAGAATCTCCTCGCACCACCACACGCGCGCCGAGCGCCGCATGACGGCGATGCCGAGTTCGACGACCACCACGGCCATCGCGTAGTGAGGTTTCACCCACAGCGCGAGCCCCATCAGCACCCCGGCGATGACCCGGTCACTCCTCTTGCCCGGCTCGCCGAGTGCCCGTTGCGCGCTCACGATTACGTACGGCAGGAGACCGACGAGCACCAGGTGCTCACGTTGCCCGAACTCCACTCCGGGGAGGCTGACGAGCAGCATCACCACCAGGGACATGATGGGCAGCCGCAGGTCTGCGGCTCCGCCGCCGAGCGTGCGCCTCAGAATGCGATCGACAAACCACGACATCCCGGCCACCAGTAGGGCAACGAACACGAACCACACGGTGTACGCCGGCGCGTTGATCTGCTGCGCGACCCACACCACAGGCATCATGATCTGGATGGTCAGGGGCGTGTTCAATTCGACGATGTCCGCAGAATAGAGGTCCGCGCCCGCCATCACCCGCGCCGCAACCGTCAGGAGCCACGTGCTATCGGTGTTCGGCGTGTACAGGAACTGGAAGGTGCAGGTGATCGCCCACACGATCGCCGGCAGCCAGCGCGGCAGCGTCGATGTCGCAGACGGTGAAACAACTGCGGCGGACATGAGAACTCGCGACCGGGCGTCCTCCGTCTGTCTAGTGCAACGGCAGCTGCGAGGGTTTCCAACAATCTCAGCGCCTGTCGAGTTCACGACGTGCGCCGGCTCTGCCATACTCTACTCGAAGTGCGGGATCTGTAGGTCCCTTTTGAGTCGGGTGGACCGGGCCAGATGTGGGCCTGGCGGACCCAGTCCGGGGGGCACGCTGTACGGTCCCGCCGCATCGTCGCGGTTGTGTCGTCCGTGCTCCATCGTTGGCGCGGCCACCTCGCAAGCCGTTCGGAGCGGCCGTGTCAGCAGGCGCGCCGGCGGGTCTTGGGCAACCGCCAGTCGGCACGCTAGACTGAGCGCCTTGGCGACATCGACTCCCGCCGCGGGCTCGCGCCTCCACTACGCCTGGATCGTCGCGGCCGTCACGTTTCTGGTCTTGCTCATCACCGCCGGCGTCCGGGCGACGCCGGGCGTGCTGATCGTGCCGCTCGAGACCGAGTTCGGCTGGAGCCGCGCGCTCGTTTCGGCGGCCATCGCCCTCAACATCGCCCTCTTCGGTCTCATCGGACCCTTCGCTGCCTCGGTCATGCAACGCTGGGGTCTCCGACGCGTCGTGCTGGCGGCGCTGGCGCTCCTGGCGGCTGCCGTGGCTCTCTCGACCCAGATACGCAACGAATGGCAGTTGGTGATCGTCTGGGGCGTGCTGGTCGGTGCCGGCACCGGCGTGACGTCGATGGTGTTGGCGGCGATCGTGGCCACGCGCTGGTTCGACGCCCGGCGCGGCGTGGTGCTCGGTGCGCTCTCGGCCGCCAACGCCACCGGGCAGCTGGTGTTCCTGCCGATGCTGGCGAGTGTGACCGAGGGACGCGGATGGCGGGTCGCCGTCCTCGTCGTGGCCGCGGCCGCCGTCGTCGTGTTCGTCGTCGTGCTTGCGCTGATGCGCGACCGCCCGGAAGACGTCGGACTCCGCCCCTACGGCCAGATCGTCCACGCGCCATCGGCCGCGTCGGCGCCGCCACTGGCGCCGCTCGCGGCGTTGCGCATGGCGGTGCGCAGTCCGGCCTTCTGGATCCTTGGCGGTACGTTCTTCGTCTGCGGTGCGAGCACCAACGGTCTCATCGGCACGCACCTCATCGCCGCCTGTCACGACTACGGCATTCCGCAACTGCGTTCCGCGCAGCTCCTCGCGGCGATGGGCATCTTCGACATCCTCGGCACGACGGCGTCGGGCTGGCTCAGCGACCGCTATTCGAGCCGGCACCTGCTCTTCGGCTACTACACGCTGCGCGGCATCTCGCTGTTGTTCCTGCCAGCGACGCTCGACGCCGGTAGCGCCGGCCTCGGCATCTTCGCCGTGTTCTATGGCCTCGACTGGATTGCGACCGTGCCGCCGACGGTGCGGCTGACGACGGAGGCTTTCGGGCGTGAGAACACCGGTGTCGTCTACGGCTGGATCGGCGCCTGCCATCAGGCGGGCGCATCGATGGCCGCCTTCGGCGCTGGCGCCATCCGCAGCTCGTTCGGCGAGTACGACGTCGCCTTCTGGATTGCGGCCGTGCTCTGCCTCCTGGCCGGGCTGTCGTTTCTCACGATCGGCCGACAGGCCTTGCAAGCGCGGATGCCGTCGCCGGTCACGGCCTGAGCCGGATTTTGCGGGCCGAGTCTCGAGAGCAATACATCGCGATCAATGCATCGGCTCGTTCAGCGCCGGGCGCCCAACGGGTGAATCTGCCCATCGCCGCCCGGTTCCAGTGTGATGCGTGTGCGGTCGATGGACGTGCGAAGATGACCCGCCGTGTCCGCCGCCACGCCTGCGGTCGCGGGTCTCGTGGGTTGTCGATGCGCGCCGCTGGTGTCCGGCGCGCTGATCGCCATGCGGTCTTGCCGCTCAGTGAGACGGACGGATATCGCTCTTCGCTTTTCAGGATGGGCGGCGGGCCTCCGGCACCGAGATACGGCCGTCGTCACCAGGAGAACGTCATGGACATGCAGCGGGACGACACACTGATCGAGACGGTTGAGGTCGACGGCGCCGTGGTGACACAAGAGCAAGGAACCTTTGCCGCACTGGGACAGCCGGGCGGAGCCGAAGGCCGTCGCCTCACGGCTGCCCTTCCACGTCAGGCGAAGGCAGACGACATCATCAAGGTGTCGCAATTCGCGTGGGACATCATCAAGGATTCCAAGGCGGAGGCGGCGACCGCCGCCGCCTGTTCACGGATCCTGTGCGCCAAGGATGACCACTGGGAGAACTACGGAGGAGCCCACGATTTCGAGAGCAAGCGGGTGACCCTGAAGCTCGACAACTTTGCCAAGGTCAACTGCTATACGGTGACGTTCAAGATTGCCGGGACGTATCAGGCCAGCAACCCTCACTGTGGCGGTTTGTGGATCCCCAACGTCCATGTCACGTTTCTCCAGTGTGACGCGAACTGGCCCTGGATCCTGAACGGAACCGCCAGCATCGACGGAACCTACGTCTCGAACATGGGCACGGTGGAAAACCCGATTCCGCAAGTCGTCCTCGTGATCAAAATCGTCACGAACGCAAGGGTGGCGTTCAATTGGGAGAGCCATGAGAAGACGTTCGAGTTCACCTTGAACGGAAGGGATGGTGTCAAACAGGTCTGAGACGAATCGCCGCGGGCGGGACGCTGCAGATGAGTCTTCGTGCCGGAGCGGCACCCACATTCATGATCCCGCGGACCGGGTGTGTCAAACAAGACTGTTTCTTTGGTGGGTCTGCATCTATCATCGCCGGCCCATGCCGCACCGCCCGGACGCACACGAACCGCCGCACGGCACGCAGCAGCAGCTGGCGCGCCTGCTGGAACTGCCACACCTGGCCCAGGTGGTCCCGCACCTGGCACCGGACGTCCTGCACCGCTGGATTCGCCACGCCGGCGTCGACCGCTGTCTCGATCTGCTCGACGCGACGACCCCGGCGCAGTTGACGACGATTCTCGATCTCGATCTCTGGACGCCCCTGCCGGGCCAGGACGAGCGCTTCGACGCGGATCGCTTCGGTGAGTGGCTGGAGCACCTGGTCGAACGCGACCCGGCAAGCGCCGCCGGCCTCGTCACCCGCTTCGATCGGGCGCTCGTCGTGACCGGATTCTCGGAGTACCTGCGCGTCCTCGACCCCGGCGTGCTCGAACCGACGGCTCAGACAGACGACGAAGCAGCGGACCACACGATTTTCGCGACAGACGGGATTACCGCCGAGATCGGCGGCTATCTCGTGCAGGCGCGCCGCCCCGAGACGTGGGACGCGATTGTCGCGCTCCTCGTCGAGCTGGCGAGCGATCACACTGCCTGGTTCCATGGCGTAATGCAGGGGTGCCGGACACTGTCACATGCCGGCCGCGAACGGGACGACCTCGACAACCTGCTGGAACAGCCAGAGCAGTCGCGGCAGGATCTCGCCGACCAACGCGATGACCGCCAGGTGGAGCGCGGCTACACGACGGCGGCCGATGCGCGGGCGTTTCTCTCCCGCGCGCGTCAGTCACCGGCTCCGACGGCGGATATGCCGCCGGCCGCATCCGCCAGTCCGGCGGCAGGACGCTCACCAGCCAATCCGATTGCTGCGTCGTACCTCGATCGTCGCCGGCATGCCGTCGACCGATCCGTCGACATGCCAGCCGCGCCGCTAGACGCGGCGCCGATCGCCGCGGAGGTCGCCGCCACGCTGGATGAGGTCGTCCGCGTCCTGGCTGCCGAGGGGCTCGTGACCGAGCGCCCACGCGGCCTGCTGGGGGGCGGCCGCACGGGCGGCGACGGCGGGCCGGCCGCCGACGTCGCGGCGGACGTCGAGATCGCTGGTGACGACGGCATCCGCCCGTGGCTGGACCACGTGCGCGAGCATCAGCCGGAGCGCTTTCTCGCGTGCGGCCGGGAGCTGGCATTCCTGGCCAACACCCTGATCGCCGGCTGCCGCCTGCAGACCCGCGCGTTCACCCCGCAGGAGGCCTCCGATGCTGTCGTCGCCACGTGCGGTCTCGGCCGCCTCTCGCTCGCGTCACCAGCGCCCTCCGACTACTTCGTCACCCACGACGTCATCGGACTCTTCGAACTGGGGTGGGCGCGCCTGCACCGCGACGTGTCGGTCTTCGTCGCCGAGGAATTGCTGGCGACCCTGCGTCAGCTGCCCGCCGCCGACTCACCGACGCTGGCGGGCTTGCGCCAGCTGCGGCGCTCGCTGACGACGCACGTCGCGTCCGGGCGCCCGTGGCTGGCGCACGACGCGCTGGACGTGCTGTCGACGCTCGACACGCCGTCGTGGTACGGTCTGCTCGGGCTGCTCGGCGAGTGTCCGGTCATCCCGGCTGTCGTCCCCGCGATCGTGCGGCGCAGCACCGGCCGCATCGACCCGCAGCGGTTCGAGTTCATCGCAACGGCGGCACATCTGGACACGGTGCGGACCTTCATGGCGCGTTTGCCGGACCTGCTGGCGGGCTAGCCCGTGCGACGGTCCGAACTCAGGCGCGAAGGCGGCGCCTCAGCGCAACCGGAAGGACATCTCGATGACGACGTCCACCATCACCGGGCAGCCGTCGAGCCGGGCCGGCGCAAAGCGCCAGAGTGAGGCGGCGGTCAGACATGCCGCGTCGCCAACCGCTGCGAGCACGGCGCGGCAGGTCCGCGCCATCCGCCGACGGATGTCCGGTTGCGTCGCGCGATCGCGTAGATCACACGGGAGGTCTGGTGATGAAACTGACGATGGCGAGTGCGGTGACACTGGTGGCCCTGCTGGGCGTGTGCGCGCCGGCGCAGGGACAGGCGACCGCGAGGCTGCAGGGAGAGGCCACCGCGACAGCGGCGGGACAGGCGACGGCCGAAAGCGACCCTTCATGGGTGGACCCGATGCCGCCGCGCGATGCGGGCGGCGCGTGTCGGCCAGGCGATCGCGGCCGCGTCGTGGATGTGCGACGCGTCGCCTCCCACCCCACGCCGGAATCGGCGCGCCGCTACTTCGACGAGTGGATCGCCTTCTACCAGGACTACTACAACTTCCCGGCCGACATCCCGGCGGTGTTCTCCTTCGGGTTCGACAGCTACAAAGTGACCTATTGCACCCTGGACGCCGCGCTGCCCGGGCAATCGAGCGGCGCGCCGGTGTCGGCCACCGGCATGATGTCGGTGCCACGCGCGCCCGGCCCCCTGTCGACGGTCGCCTATCTCCATGGGACGTCGGTCTCGTTCTACGACGCCGTGTCGAACCCGGCGATCGCCGGCCGCTTCAACCCGGATGGCGAGAGCTTCGACGGCCCTCCTTCGAACGCCATCGTTGCCGGCGCCGGCTTCATCTACGTCGGGCCCGACTATCTCGGGCTCGGCGACTCGACGGTGCCGCGCCATCGCTACTTCCACGCCGACACGGAGGCCTCGTCCGCGGTCGATCTGCTCGCGGCGGCCGATCGCATCCTCAGCCGGCTTGGTGTTCGTCGCACCGGCACGCTGTTCACCTTCGGCTTCTCGCAGGGCGGTCACGCGGCGCTGGCATCGCACCGCGCGCTGCAGCAGGCGTCGGTCGACGTGACGGCGACGGCGACGGTCGGTGGCGTCTTCGATGTCGAGCAGTGGGTGCTGTCGTCGATTGACGACACCACCACCGTGACGCTGCCGTTGTACCTGTCGTACCTGCTGCTCGCCTACGACGACCTGTACGACATCTACGACCGGCCGTCGGACGTGTTCCGGCGCCCCTGGGCGGGCACCGTCGGCGGCCTGTTCGACATGCAGCACTACTTCGACGACGTGCTGGCCGGTCTGCCGCCCACGTCACGTGCCTTGCTGACCACGGCGTTCCGATCGGCGGTCGAAAACGACCCGCGCACGTCCTTCCGGCGGCGGCTCCGGCAGAACGCGGTGGACCGCTGGACGCCGAGCGCACCCCTGCGCGTCTTCCACAGCGTCGATGATGAGGAGGTGCCGATCGCCGGCGCGCTGGCGTCAGTGAGCCGCCTGCGCAATCGTGGCGCGAACGTCTCGGTGGTGGAGCTGTCCGGCTTCGATCACGTCAACAGCTGGATCCAGGCGCTGCCGCGGGCGATGGCCTGGTTCCGGTCGCTGGAGTAACCGCGCGTCACCGGACGTGCCGCCGCCAATCAGCGAGCGCCGAAGAGGTAGATGGCACTGACGGTGACATCGTTGGTACCCGGGTAGTTCAGCCCGCCAGCCACGCGGAGCGTCAACTGGCGGACCACCGCCACGCCGACGCCGAGTTCGAAACGGCCGATCGGCATGATGTCCCGCGTGAACAGGCCGGGGTACGCCTCGTTGTTCGAACTGCCGGCCGGTTGCGTGGACCGGCTGATGATCGTCGCCCCCGGTCCGCTGCACGGATCGGGGACGTCCGGGCTGCCGCCGTCCGGAAACACGAACGACGGATTCCGGCAGCGGGTCGACGTGATCGACGAGCTGACCGCGACCTGTCCGCTCGGTCGGCCGACGCCGCCTGCGACATTCAGGCCGACCTGCACGCGATTCGCAATCGTCGCGATGCCGATGAACTTGTGCGCCTCGATGCCGGTGAGCTGCACGGACGTCCGCGCAACCCGGCTCAGGTATGACGTCGTCTCGTAGATCCCGTTCGATGAACTGAAGCCGCCGCCGTTCGCGGCTTCGGTATCGCTGTCCACGAAACGGCGCCGAACGAACGAGACGCCCCAGTCGCCGCCGAGCGGCCGGCCGCGTACGATGCCGATGCGGAATTCGTCGCCGCGCAGGTCCTGATCCGTGACGGAGAGGTCGTCCTCGGAGAAGTGCAGACCGGCCACGACTTCGAGGTTCGACGGAATCTGCCATTTCGGCACGAACGTCCCGACCACACCCCACGACGCCGGCGGACGCTCCTGCGCCAACGCCGACCCGGACCCGAGACAGACACCAACGATCGCGAGAACTCCCGCCACGCGCCCCATAGCCACCTCCGTCAGGATTTGACGGCCGGACGAGGTGGCGTTCGCACGGCCGGCCGTGACCAGGTGGGTGTCTGCAGACCCACGGCCGCACGGCCGTCGATACACGTGTTCTCTCGACTTCGACCGCTCCGCACCCGGCCGGCCGCGCTTGCCCGGCTGCGCCGCGACCCAGTCGGCCTCGCGCCGCCGGCCGCCGAGGCCTGCCATCGTCCCCAGTGTTTGACTGCACTTCCGGGCACGAACCGCACGGAGCCGCAGCGCCGCGACTGGGTCTGGAATGACCCGTACTGGCGCCCGGGCACGGCCATCGGAGCGCACTTCCCGCTGATTCACGCCGTTTTCCAGCCCTTCCCGCGCGAGGCACACCACTTGCTCCCTGGCTTCGTCTCGAGGTTCTCATCGCATTCGCGGTCACGATGCAGCGCCCCTCCATCACGGCGATCGCTGGCGCGATCGAGCAATACCTGCGGCGGTATCCCGATGCCGGCGACAGCGATGTGGGCATTGCGGAATGGTGGCTGCCCGAGGAAGGTGTGCAGGCGTCGCTCGACGATGTGCGGGACGCGCTGGCACTGCTGGAAAGCCAGGGGGTCATGGAGACGGTGATGCTGCAGGATGGCCGCAGCCTGTGGCGGCCGGCCCGCCATCCGCGTCGGCCATGAGGCCCAACTGAAACACGCATGGCCAACGTCTTCGCGATCCACTCGGTCGGCAACTCGATCGTCACGTACCTGCGGAACGCCTATCCGCAGGTCCTGAACGGTGTGGACCTGCCTGCCTGTGGATTCGAACTGGTGTCGTCTGGCGAGCTGGCGGGTGACGCCGGCGACTCGACCCGAATCACGCTGTATCTCTACCGGATCACGGTGAACGAGCACTCACGACAGGCACAGACGCAGTCAGCGGCCGCGGCCCGACCGACGGCGCTGGGGCTGGACCTCCATTTCCTGATGAGCGCCTGGGCGGGGAACGCCCGCGACGAGCACACGACACTCGCCTGGGCGATGCGCCAGCTGCACATGTTCCCCATCCTCGACGCATCGTCGTTGTCGCCGGAAGCGGGATGGGGGGCCAACGAGGTCATCCAGATCATCCCGGCGGAGCTGCCCACCGAAGACGTGATGCGCATCTGGGACGCACTCGACCCGGCCTACCGCCTCTCGGTGTCGTACATCGCCCGCCTGGTTCGCCTGGATCCAGACGTCCAGCAGTCGGCCCGTCCGGTGGTGGCGACGCGGTTCGTGCACGGCGAGGACGCGTCATGACGCTGCTGCTGCGGAAACGCGAACCGGTCGATCGACGCGTGCTCGGCGCCCTTCGGCTCGTCGACGGCACGACGCATGTGCCGATCGACGACGGCTTCCAGGTGTCGGCGCAGGATGCGGAGATCGTGCGGAACCGGAGCGGACTGTACGTCATCCGCAGGCTGGCGTCGCTCGATGCGCACGCCAGCGCGTTCGCCGCCCCACCCGGGGATCCCGCGGTTGGCAGCGTGCTGCTGCGGATCGACATTCGACACACCGGCGGACGCTACCTCGATCGACGGGTCACGCTCGCGCTGCCGCGCGATCCGGATCCCAGCCGCGCGGACGCCGCCGCCTCGCTCTTCCAGCCGGTCACGGTCGCGGTGTATCCGGGTGCCACGGCGATGGTGACCGGAAACTGGGTGGACCTGCGTGTGACGGTGCGGGGCGGCGCGGCGGCAGACGCGCTCGGCGGAGCACTCCTCCGGGTCGTGGCCGGCGGACGCGTGCTCGCTCGCGGCCTCACCGACTGGCGCGGCGAGGCGCTCGTCCCGGTCGCCGGAATTCCGGTGACCACCTGGTCGACCGAGCCCGATGCGGTGGTCGTGACGGAGACCGCGGCGGCACTCGAGTGTGTCTTCGATCCGGCGGAGGGGCTGCGCACACCGGTGGCGGACGTTCACGAGGGGCGGGCGCCGCGCCTGCCGCCCCTCCCGGATCCGGATCGCATCGATGGCGCGCGCGCCACGTTGCCGCAGGCATCGGTGCCCATCCAGTTGGCCGCCGGCCGCCGGCTGGCGGTCGCCGTCAGCCTGTCGTTGCCCTGAAACGATTGCCCCATGACCAGCACGAGTGCAGCATCCACCCGCACATTGGAGAGATGATCCATGCCCGAATATCTAGCTCCAGGGGTCTACGTCGAAGAGACCAGTTTCCGCGCCAAGTCCATTGAGGGGGTGGGCACGAGCACGACCGCGTTCGTCGGCCCGACACGCCGCGGACCGGTCGGCGAGCGGTCCGACGTGATCACCAGCCTGTCGGAGTTCGAGCGGCTGTACGGCAGCCTCGAGGGGCTCGGCTTCGCCGACGCCCGCGGCGCCAATCCCAGCCTCAATTTCATCGCCCACGCCGCACGCGCCTACTTCGACAACGGCGGCTCACGGCTCTACCTGGTGCGCTGTGCGAACGGGACGAGCGCCGCGGCCGCGGTCCTGCGGACGAGCGCCGTCCCGCCGGCGCCTCCCGAGCCGGACCCGGAGCGGATTGCGGTGGTGGCGCGCTTCGGCGGGGCGAGCGGCAATGGTCGCCTGCTCGTCCGTGAAGTGCCGCGGCCGGCGACGCCGCGGACGCTCGACACGGCACCGGCGGGCAGCCTCGTGCGGGTCACCACGAGCAGCGGAACGCCGGCGACCGACACCACGACGATCTACCAGAAGGTCGGCACGGCGTGGCAGGACGACGCGACGCCGCCGAACACGCTCACGGTGACCGACACCATCCGCGCGGAGCTGGTGACGCTGGCGATCGAGTTCATCGACGCCGATGGCTACTCGCAGGCGTGGGAAGACGTCGGCGTCGGCGCGGCGCATCCGCGCGCCGTCGGCACGGTGCTCGCGCCGCAGCCGTCGAATCGGGCCGACGAGCTGCAGAACCTGGTGGCCTTCCAGATCGGCAGCGGCGTCACGGCGTTCGAGCTGCGGGCGGCGCTGGCGGCGCTGCCCGCCGTGGCCGGCGACACCGACGGACGCCGCTCGCTGCAGCTGACCGGCGGCACCGACGGCGCGGCCCCGCAGGTGGGTGCAGCGACGGTCGTCGGCAGCTACAGCCACGCGCTGGCGCAGCTGCTCGCGCTCGAGGACGTGTCGATCGTCGCGGCACCGGGCAGCAGCGCGTATGCCGACGCCCAGGCGGTGCAGGGGGCGCTCATCGGGCACGCCGAGACCCGGCGGTCGTATCGCATCGCCGTGCTGGACACGCCGCCGGCCCAGACGACCGGTCAGGTCCGCGATGCGCGCGGCCGCATCGACTCCCGCTACGCCGCGCTCTACTACCCGTGGGTGGTGACGGCGAACCCGCTGGCGCGCCCCGGCCGCGACGACATTCCGAAGGAGATCACGTTACCGCCGTCCGGCTTCCTCTGTGGCGTCTACGCCCGCAACGACGTCGAGCGCGGCGTCTTCAAGGCGCCGGCGAACGAGGTGGTCCGCGGCGCGCTGCGGTTCGAGAGCGACATCAACTTCGGCCAGCAGGAAGTACTGAATCCGATTGGCGTCAACTGCCTGCGATATCTGAGCGGCCGCGGCTATCGCGTCTGGGGCGCGCGGCTCGTGTCGAGCGACCCGGAGTGGAAGTACGTCTCCGATCGCCGCTACTTCAACTATCTCGAGGGGTCGATCGATCGCGGGACCCAGTGGGCGGTGTTCGAGCCGAACGGCGAGCGGCTGTGGGCCAACGTCCGCCAGACGATCTCGGACTTCCTCTACAACGAGTGGCGCAACGGCGCGCTGCTCGGCACGACGGTGGAGGAGGCGTTCTTCGTGCGCTGCGACCGCAGCACGATGACGCAGAACGATCTCGACAACGGACGCCTTATCTGCCTGATTGGCGTCGCCATCATCAAGCCGGCGGAGTTCGTGATCTTCCGCATCGGTCAGAAGACAGCGGACGCCCGCGCGTAGGGCGCGACGGGACAAGGAGAGAGAGACATGGCCAATCGTGAGACGCCGTACGGCGCCTTCAACTTCACGGTCAGCTTCGACGGCGGTGAGACGTTCGGCGGCTTCTCTGACGTGTCGGGCATCGGCACCGAGATCACGGTGGCCGAGTACCGCAACGGCAACGAGAAGGAGAACCACGTCCGCAAGGTGCCGGGTGTGCACAAGGTGGGCGACGTCACGCTCAAACGCGGGCTGGTCAACTCGAAGTCGCTGTTCGACTGGATCAAGGACACCCGGACGCAGGGGCCGGCGGCCAAGAAGAAGTCGGTCGCGATCAGCCTCCACGACGAGGCCCAGACGAAGGTGCAGACCTGGGTGCTGTCCAACGTGATCCCGATGAAGTACTCCGGCCCGACGCTGGCCGCCAAGGGCGGCGGCGACGTGGCGATGGAAGAGCTCGTCCTGTCAGCCGAAGGGCTGATCATCGAACAGTAGGCCCGATTCCCAGTCATGCCTCTCGTCTTCGATACCGCGCGCCCGAGTGCGAGACCGGCGCCGCAACGTACCGACATCGCCTGCTTCGTCGGTTTCGTGCGGCGTCGGCCGGCGCCGCTGCCCGAGCCGGTCCGCGAACGTCTGCGGATCGCCGGGTGGGTCGACGGACCATGGGCGAAGCCGGCCGCGGTCGTCGACGCGCTGGAGCAGGTGCCGGTGAGCGTCGAGAGCTGGGATGCGTTCGAGGCGCTGTTCGACTGGCACGCCCGACCGATCGCAGCCGGCGGCAGCGCCGTGTGCGCCAGCTATCTGGGCGCGGCAGTACGGCGCTTCTTCGGCCAGGGCGGCCGGCGGGCGGTCATCGTGAGGACCGGCGATCCGTGGCCGTACGTCGCACCCGCGGACGATCGGGCCGCGCATCGTCTGGCGCGGCTGCGGGCCGCGTTGCCGTCGTTCGCGCCGGGTGTGGACGGGCATCGGCTCTTCGATGCGGCCGACCCGGGAAGCTGGCGGGGAATCGAGCACGTCTACGGCGTGCCGGAGGTCAGCCTCGTCTGCCTCCCCGATCTCGCCGACATCTGTGCGGCAGCACCGCTGCCGCCGCCGCCGGCGCCGCCGCCGCTGGTCCCGGCGGTGCAAACGTTCGTCGAGTGCAGCGGAGCGGAAGCCGTGCCGGATGAAGACACCGCGCTCCGGCGGCTGTCGGCACCGCGCTGCGACGAGGCCGGACTGCTGGTCTGGCGCGATGCGGTCGACGACGTTCGCGAGTGTCTGGCCCGCCGGCGCGACGTGCTGTTCGTCGGCGCGGTGCCGCTGATGGCAGGACCGGCCGCCCAGCGCGATCCGCTGGCCCATCTCGAGCGCGCGCACGTGCTGGCCCCTGGCGGTGCGGCTCCAGCCCACGCCAGCAGCGCGTTCGTGCAGCTCGCGTTCCCGTGGACGATGACACGGGATTCGGGCGATCTGCCCGAGGCGCTCGAACCGCCAGATGGTCTGCTGGCCGGGCTGATCGCCGCCGGCGCGATCGCGCGAGGCACCTACCGTTCGGTGGCCGGCCGCCTGCTCCCGGCGGTGGTGAGCGCGACGCCGATGCTGTCCTGGGGGGCGGGTGTCGA
The DNA here is from genome assembly GCA_902825985.1 of uncultured Acidobacteriota bacterium. Lineage (GTDB taxonomy): Bacteria > Acidobacteriota > Vicinamibacteria > Vicinamibacterales > CAVVIG01 > VFZL01. The sequence goes on from CADEDC010000024.1 coordinate 22,084, forward strand.
CACGCCGGCGGCGCGGCTCGCCGAACGTGTCTGCGTCATCGCGCGTCAACCGGACGGCTGGGCGCTGCAGTCCGACGTCACGACGTCGCCGGTCGTCGAATGGCGGGCGGGGAGCGTCAGCCGCATGATGGCGAGCCTGGTGCGCGCGGCGCGTCAGGCGGGCGATGCCGAGCTCTTCGACGCCAACGGGCCGGTGCTCTGGACCCGCGTGCGGCGGCATTTCGAGACGCTGCTCACCGCCTACTGGCTCGAAGGCGGGCTCGGCGGCGCGACGCAGGACGAGGCCTTCGAGGTGCGATGCGACCGCACCACGATGACGCAGAACGACCTCGACAACGGACGGCTGGTCGCCAACATCACCGTCCTGCCGGTCGCCGCCATCGAGCGCATCACGATCGTGCTCGCCCTGTCCGCGTCGGGCCAGCTGGTGGGCAGCATCCGGGAGGTGGCGTGATGATCGATCCGCCCGAGCTGCCGGAGAACGAGCTGGCGCCGTTCCACGTCTTCAAGTTCGCGGTGAGCTTCACCCGCGCGACGCTGCCGGGCGCCGCGGCGGTCGCCGCCAGCGATGTCGCGCTGTGCAGCGGCGCTTTCGCCGAGTGCAGCGGTCTCGAGGCGACGATGGAACCGAAGGTGATCAAGGCCGGCGGCGCCAACTATGGCGCGGCGCAGCGGGTGGGACCGGTCACCTTTGCGACGGTCGTCCTCAAACGCGGCATGACGACGACCCGCGACCTGTGGAACTGGTTCCAGATGGTGGCCGGCGGCGCCTACAGCTATCGCCTCGACGCCCGCATCACGATGCAGTCGGCGAGCGGCGACCCGCAGCTCACCTGGGTCCTCGATCGCGCGCTGCCGGTGAAGTTCAAGGCCGCCGATCTGAACGGGAAGGGGGCGGAAGTCGGGATCGAGGAACTGCATCTCGCCCACGAAGGGCTGCGGCTGGAGCTGCCGGCCGGAGGAGCGCGCTGATGCCGAGCCCGACACCCGCCGTGGCCGCGGTCGCGCTCGCCCGGTTTCGAACGGTGACGGCTGGCGAGCCGATCGACGTCACGGTCCACTTCAACCCGGCGTCGCTCCAGTACACGGTGTCGAACACCCTGAAGGAACAGGGCTCCGGCGCCAAGAAGAAGCAGTACGTCAGCCAGACCTCCGCCAAGCTGACGATGGACCTGGTGTTCGACACCACGGCATCGGGCGACGATGTGCGCGAGACCACCGACAAGATGGCCAAGCTGCTCAAGCCGCACGGGCCGAGCGGCAAGCAGGTGCCACCGCTGGTGGAGTTCAGCTGGGGTCTCTACGGCTTCACGGGGATGGTCGAGCAGTACAAGGAGACGCTCGACTTCTTCGGCGCGAGCGGCGTGCCGTTGCGATCGAGCGTCAACCTCACCCTGACCAGCCAGGACGTCGTCTTCGACAGCGGACGGAATCCGGCGGCGAGGGTCGACGGCAACCTGACTCCCGAGCCGGTCGACGTGCCGACATCACCCGCGCCCGCGGACGGTCCGGCCGGCGTCGCCAGCGCGATGGGCGACCCGCGGGCGGCGCGCGCGATCGCCTCGGCCAACGGCGCGGCGAGCCTGCGCTTCTCGGCTGGAGCCTCGTTGGCGGTCGGCGCGGGCGCCGGGGTGACGCTGTCATCGGCCGCGGCGTTCTCCGCCGGCGGCGGCGTCGGTCTCGGGATTTCCGGCGGCTTGGGGGCCGGCGCCGGGATTGGCGGCGGCGTCGGTGTCGGCGCGAGCCTTGGCGTCAGCGCCGGGGCGGGTGTCGGTGTCGGAGCCGGCATCGGCGCGACCGTTGGGGCCAGCGCCGGCGCCGGTGTCGGCGGCGGCCTGTCCGCCGGCCTCGACTTCTCCGGCCTGCGCGCGCCCGCGGTGTCGGCGGCGATGCCTGACGCACGGGCGGCGCTGGCGCTCACCGCTGACGCGCCAGCCGGGAGCGGTGCCCAGTTCGCGCTCGGCGGCCGCGCACAGTCAACCGCCTCGCCGAGTCTGGCCGCCGATGTCGGCGCCAACGCCGAGCTGACCGCGCGGCTGAAGTTTGGAGGTGGCTGACGTGCCGATCATCTTCGAGGAAGTGACGGGCGAGATCGCACCCGAACCGGGCGCTTCGCAGGAGGCGCCGGCGCCGCCGGCGGCGACCGGCACCGAGCCGTCCGCCGAGCTGCTGCGGCGAACGCTTCACCTGATTCGCGAACGCGAACGGCGCGTGCGCGCCGACTGACGAGCGAGCCAACACTATGGCGGAAGCACCGATCAGCCAGGAGGCCATCTATCGTGCGCGTCCGACGCTCCGCTTCAGCGGCGCCGAGGATCTGCGCGCGTCGGAGCTGATCCTGGCGATGCGCATGGAGGAGCACGAGGGAGGCATGAGCACGCTCGAGCTCCGCCTGTCGAACGTCGCCAGCACCAGCGACGGGCGCGCCGAGCTGGCGTTCGGCCCTGCCGCCAACCTGCGGCTGGGAGCCGCCATCGAGGTGTATGCCGGCGACGAGGCGCAGCCGCGCGAGATCTTCAGGGGCCAGATCACCGCGATCGAGGCCGACTTCCGCACCGGTGCGCCCCCCGAGCTCGTCGTCCTCGCCGAGGATGCGCTGGCGCGGGCGCGGATGGCGAGACGCAGTCGGACCTATACCGATGTGTCGCCTGCCGCCGTCACCCGGGCGGTGGCCGGTGAGCTCGGTTTTCGGCCGGTGATCGCAGGGCTGGAATCGCCGGTCGGTACGTGGGCCCAGGTGAACGAGAGCGACCTCTCCTTCCTGCGCCGCCTGCTCGGCCGCTTCGACGCCGATCTGCAGTTCGTCGGCGACGAGCTGCACGTGTCGCCGCGCGCCGACGTGCGGCGCGGTGCGCTCGAACTGGCGCTCCACGGTCAACTGTCGCGTGCGCGGGTGACCGCCGACCTCGCGCACCAGGTGACGCGCGCGACGGCCCGCGGCTGGAACGCCGCCGACGGTGCCGTCGTCGAAGGCACGGCCACCAGCGGCACGCATCTGGGGCCGGGCCGCGGCCGCGACGGCGCCTCGCTGCTGCGCGAGGCGCTCGACGAGCGCGCCGAGCACGTGGGCCATGTCGCGGTCGCCACCCGCGACGAAGCGCAGGCGCTGGCATCGGCAGCCTACGACCTCAGGGCACGGCGGTTCGTCACCGTCGAGGCGACCGCCGAAGGCAACGCGCAGCTGCGCGTCGGCGCGCACGTCACGCTGACCGACCTCGACACGCGATTCGACAACACCTACTACGTCGTCCAGGCGAGTCACCTGTTCGACGTCCAGCAGGGCTACCGGACCGATTTCCGCGCCGAGTGCGCGTACCTGGGAGGCTGAGGACCGTACGGGCCCTGATCGCCATGCATCGTGAAGCCGTGTTCGACCGTCCGCCGGCCTGGCTGCAGGCCGGCCATCTCGCCCGGGTTGTCAGCCTCGCTGACCCCGAGCGGCTGAACCGCGTGCAGATCAGGCTCATCGCCTTCGATGGCATCGACGGCCAGGACGCGCCGCTGTGGGCCCGCGTGGTCGCACCATTCGCCGGTCAGGACCGCGGCGCCTTTCTGATGCCGGACGTCGACGACGAGGTGCTGGTGCTGTTCACCCACGGCGACGCGCGATTCCCGCTGGTGATCGGCGGGCTGTGGAACGGCACTGCGCCGGCACCGGCCGACCTCGGCTCCGAAGGGAACCGCTTCAAGCGGATCCGATCCAGGAACGGGGTGACGATCACGCTCGACGACCGCCAGGGCCAGGAGACCCTGACGCTGGCGACGCCGGGCGGACAGACGGTGACGCTGCAGGACGGTCCGGCGACGATCACGTGCGAGGACGCGAATGGCAACCGCGTCACGATGGACAGCGCCGGCGTGACGATCGAGGCGGCCGCCAAGGTGAAGGTGCAGGCCAGCACGGTCGAGGTGTCGGCCGGCATGGTGACGGTCGACGCGGCGGTGGCCAGCTTCTCCGGCGTGGTCCGTTGCGAAACCCTGATCGCCTCGGCGGTGGTGTCGTCCAGCTACACGCCGGGCGCCGGGAACATCTGGTGAGGATGCGGCCGTGAGACACCATCCGGTTCGCATCGGCGCCCCACGGGACCTCGTGCCGCCCGCCGCGCATGAGGCCGACTCGGCGCCGGCAGTCCTGCAGCGCAACGACGATCGGTTCATCGAAGCGACGCTCGAGGACCTGCGGACCGCCGACGGCCGCACGGCGCTCGCCGCGCTGCGCGCCAGTCGCCGCAATGCGTCACAGGTGCTGAAGCTGTTCCAGCCGGTGCAACGGCAGTTCCACGTCGCCGTCGTCGAGGCGTGGTGCGACACGGCGGGGACACCGCGCCTGGATGCGGCGAAGGTCGACTCCGCCGGGCTCGTCGTGCGGCGGGTCCGACGCGATGCCGGGGGGCCGTTTGTCGAAGGCTGGGTCCGGCGTGGCGGGCGGCTGCGGGGCTGGGCGCGGGTCCAGCGCCTCGGCGGCGATCAGGCGGCGCCGCTCGCCCGCCAGCGCCGGGCGCTGCGGCCGGTGAGCCCGTCGATCGACCGCGAACTCGACAGGCTGGCCCTCGAGCGGGAGGACGCGGTGCTCGACGAACATGTCGCCCCGCTGTTCGTGGCGCCGCCCGATGTGTGCGCCGCCGCCCGGCGAACGTTCCTCTACGGCATCGTGCCGACCACGAGCGCGGAGATCGCGGATGTGCCGGTCGCCGCGACGGACGTCCTCGGCGACGGGTTCGGGCCGGAGTCGACGGCGTTCCGCGACCATCTGGTGGAGGCACTGCGCGGCCACGCCACCAGCTTCGTCCTGGGCGGCGAACTGGTGCAGCCGGAATGGTTCGAGGCCGCCGAGATGCCCGGCCCGGACCAGCCGGCGGGGCTCTCGACGGCGCACTGGTCGGTGCTGCAGTCCGCCAGCGGCGCCGCCGCGATGCGCCGTTTCATCCTGTTGCTGCGGCAGCTGGCCTCGGAGTTCGACGCGTTCGGCGGCAGCCAGGAGGCGCAGGCGCTCATCGCCGAACTGAACGCGGTTCGGCTCCCGCTCCTGTCGCGCGCGTTCGATCCGGTCGCCCGGACGGTCGCCGCGGGCACGTTCCTCGCGCAAGCCAGCCGGGTGCTGCTCGAACGCGATCCGGCGGCGCCGCGGCCAGAGATGCCGGTGTCATGGCCGGCACTCGAACCGGCGGCGCAAACCCGGCTGCGGCACGCGCTGTCGCGCGCGCTGGGCAGGCGGTTTGCCGACGTCAAAGGACAACCGGGTCGCTTCGACGACCCCGAGGCCCACTACGTGCTGCGGGCGTTCGTCCGGCTGAAGCCCGAACACGGCTGCCCGGCACGCACGGTGTGGAGCGCCTACAGCGAGCCGTTCGTCATCGCGCCGTGGTGGGAAGGGGCGGGCGCCGCGCCGGTGCAGGTGTCGCTGCCGGACGTCACGGATCGCAACCTCCTGAGAACGCTCAAGCCGAACGTGGCGTTCGTCGTGCCGCCGGCGCTGCAGAACCTGCTTGCCGGCAACCCGAAGGACATGCTGGAAGGGAAGGGATCGACGAGCGGCCTCACGGTGGGCTGGATCTGCAGCTTCAGCATCCCGATCATCACCATCTGCGCGTTCATCGTCCTGAACATCTTCCTGTCGCTGTTCGACCTCATCTTCCGGTGGATGTTCTTCATCAAGATCTGCATCCCGTTCCCGAAGCGGAGTGAGTCGTGATGCCCGGAAGGAGTGGCTGGTGACCGATACGCCGCGACCGCTCATCGGCTGGCCGCTCCTGCCGCTGCCCGACGCGCACGGACGCCTCGAGTACCCGTCGCTCGAGGCCGGCGTGCGCGAGTCGATCCGCGTCATTCTCAGCACCCGTCCGGGCGAGCAGCTGATGCGCCCCGAGTTCGGTGCCGGGCTCGAACGCCTGCTCCACGAGCCGAACACGCTGGCGACGCGGCGCGCGATCCGCGACCTGGTGCAGGCGTCGCTCGGCCGCTGGGAACGTCGCCTCGTGCTCGATCGCGTGGACGTCCGCGAGGTCGCCGGCGAGCCAACACACGTCTCGGTGGAGATCGCCTATCGCCTGGCGCGCACCGGTGCGCCGGCGACGCTGGCGCTCACCGTGCAGCTGGAAGGCTAGAAGGGACACGCATGCCGATTCTTCCCCCGAGCCTGGATGACCGCCGCTTCGACGACCTCGTCGAAGAGCTGATCGCGCGGATCCCGGCGCACACGCCGGAGTGGACGAATCCGCGACTGGGCGATCCGGGCCGGACGCTCATCGAGCTGTTCGCCTGGCTGGGCGACACGCTGCTCTACCGCGCGAACCTGATTCCCGAGCGCCAGCGGCTGGTGTTCCTCAAACTGCTGGGCATCGGGCTGAAGCCGGCTCGTCCCGCCACCGGCCTCGTCAGTCTGGCGTTCGCGCAGCCGACCGAGCGCCGGGCGGTGACCGTCCGGCCGGGGGCACGGATCGAGGGACCGGTACCATTCGAGACGCTGGGCGAAACGACAGTCCTGCCGATCACGGCGCGCGCGTTCATCAAGCGGCCGCTCACCGACGCCGAACGCACCCAGGCCGGTGAGCTCATCGCCGGGCTGACCCGCATTCATCGCATCCGCGGCTCCGCCAAGGCCTACCAGACACATCCGCTCTTCGACGATGCCACCGCCGACCCGGCCGGGGTCGATGTGTTCGCCACGAGCGCCGATCATGCGCTCTGGATCGCGCTGTTCGCGCCCGAGGCCGCCCAGCCGGACGCGCAGGGAGCGGTCAACGACGAGATCGCCGCCGCCATCGGCGGTGGCGACGGCGGCGTGCCGGCGCTGTTGTCGGTCGGCATCGTCCCGGCGCTGGCGATGCCCGATGCATTCGAAGACGTGCCGCTGTCCGTCCCGGTGCCGGTCCAGTGGGAGATCACCACTCGCGGCCGGTCGGACCTCGAGACCGACTACCTCACGCTCGAGCCGATTGCCGGAGCCGACGGCACCGCCGGGCTGACACAGCCAGGCGTGCTGCGCCTGGCGATGCCCGACGAGTCGTTCATCTGGGCACCCTCGAACGACGTCGCGGTGAACCCGGCGGCGGGAGTCGGCGACACGCCGCCGCGCCTCGACGACCCGGCCCTCGCTGGTCGCCTCCTGGCGTGGCTCAGGATGCGGCCGCGCGCCGGGCAACAGGTCGACCGCTTGTCGCTCACCTGGATCGGCATCAATGCCGTGGCGATCGATCAGCGGACGACGATGACCGGGCGCGTGTTGGGCGTCTCGAGCGGTGCCGGCGACCAGGCCTTGTCGCTGCCCGGCGGATCGGTGGATCCAGCGACGCTGCAGATCCAGGTGGAGGAGCCGGGCCGCGGCTATCAGCCGTGGCAGCGTGTCGACGATCTCGCTGCCATCAGCCCGGATGCGCGCGCCGCACGCGAGGCGGCGGCGTTCGAGCTCGATCCCGAGGCCGGCACGCTGCGGTTCGGGGACGGCGTCCGTGGACGCATTCCGGAACGGCAGATGCGGGTCAGGCTGGCGAGCGGCCGCTTCGGCGGTGGACGTGCCGGCAACCTGCCGGCGGGAACGCTCACCGAAATTGCGGCCACCCGGATCGACGGCCGCCCGGCTCCGGCGCTGAAGGCGTCGCAACCGATTCCGACGGCCGGCGGCGCCGACGCCGAAACGGTCGCCGAGGCGCAGCGCCGGATTCCATCCGTTCTGCGGCACCGCGACCGGGCCGTGACCGCGGAAGACTATCGTGCGCTCGCCGCCGAGGCGCCCGGCGTCGATGTCGGCCGCGTCGATGTGCTGCCGCGCTTCAAGCCGCACGACCGCCGCACCGGTGTGCCGGGCGTCGTCTCGGTGATGGCGCTGCCGCGGCAGGCGATGAGCGGGCCGCCGAATCCGCGACCGGATCGTCCGTTCATCGAGCGCCTCCACGCCCACCTGTCGCCACGCACACCGCTCGCGACCGAGCTGTACGTCATCGGCTGTGAGTACGTGCCGCTGGGGGTGTCGACTGCCATCACGCTGCGCGACGGCCACGACCGCGACGCCACGCTGTTCGCCGTCCGGGAAGCCGTGAAGCGCCTGCTGTGGCCGCTGGCGCCGGGCGGACCGGACGGCACCGGCTGGCCGCTCGGACGCGACGTGCGGGAACGCGAGCTCGAGGTGGAGATCTCACGCGTGCCAGGCGTGCTGGAAGTTGGCGGCATCAATCTGTTCGGACGCGCCGACGGCGAGAACGGCCCGGACTGGCGGCTGCTGCCGCGCAGCACGGCGGATCCCTCGCAGATGCTGCCGCTCGCCGATTGGCAGCTGCCGGAGCTGCTGTCCGTGCTGGTCGTCGACGGCCGCCCGGGTGAGGCAGCGCCAGGCGACCTGCGCGCCCTGCCGAATCCGTTCGCCGACGCGGATGCGGTGGCCGTGCCGGTCGTGCCCGAGGTCTGCTGATGGACGTCAACGGCCTGCGCTTCTGGCTGCTCGCGGATGCGCCGCACTGGCCGTCACGCGCCCACACGTCCTGGCACGCCGACTGCGGCGCCCTGCGACTGGCCTCCGAGCGGTCGCTCGACGCGCCCATCGATCCGATCGCCCGTGGCATCGCCGCCGGCGCGGTCGACAGCCCCCCGCGCGCCGTCGATCGGCATGGCGCCGTCGCCCGCTGGGATTCCGCCGCGGGCGCCATCATCGTCCGCAGCCACCTGCCGGGCGAAGCCGTTCGGCTGCCGCTGACGGAGACGCCGCGCGACATCTGCGTCGGTCTCGACGGGGTCCTCTACGTCGCGCTGCCCGATCGCATGCGCCTGCACGATCTGCGTGGACGATGGGCGGACGAGGATGTGGTCCTTCCAGGCTTCGATCCGTGGCGGTGTGCCGCCGCACCGGACGCCGTCTGGGTGCTCGACCGGGCCGGGTCGCTCGCCCGCCTCTCGGGTCTGCCGATGCCCGCGACGACGCCACGGCGCGAGGACTATGCGCCGGCGGTGTTCCGGCCCGATCCCGAGAACTGCCGTCCGCCGGTCCTGACCCGTCTCGAAGCCGTGTCCTGGCCGGCGGGCGAGAGCCCGTTGGCACTCGCCGCGCATCCGGCACGTGGACTGCTGATCCTGTCGTGGTTCGGCAGCGGCGACGCGCGCGTCCGGTCGCTGACCGCGGACGGCACGTTGTCGGCGCCGGCGTCGCTCGTCGGTGCCCGCTACGCCTACGGCCTCGCGTGGCTGGACGAGGGACGGATCGCCGTGCGCATGCCGGGTCGCGCGGACGCGCCGGCGTTCGCCATCGAGGCCGGGGCGACGGACGTGGTGGCGCTCGGCGAGATCTACCCGATCGCGCGTGATGCCGTCGAGGCGCCGTTCGGGCATCGGGTCGAGGGTCCGCCGCGTTATCCGGTCGCCGGCGGCGACGCCGAACCGCTCCTCCCGCTGTCGCTTCGCACGCTCGCCCGTCGCGGTGAGGCGGCCAGCTACGCGATGGCGGCCGGCGGCCTGCAGGCGCATCTGCTCGATTCCGGACAGGCGACCACCGTCTGGCACCGCCTGTACGTGGAAGCCGCCATCCCGCCCGGCACCGGCTTCGTGGTGTGGCTCGCGGCCACCGACGAGGCGGAACCGCCCGCCGTCACTCGCCGCGACGCCTGGCATCCGCATGGATTCGGCCGCGACATCGGCACGCTGGCACCGCGCGTCATCGGCGCCGGCGTCCCGCGCGCGGCGTGGGAACAGGTGCCCTCCGAGCTGCCGGGTCACCCGGGCCTGGCATCGTGGACGATCGAACGGGACCGGCGCGGGCTGTTCACCGCCCTGATTCAGAACGGCGGCGCCCGGGTCCGACAGGTGGTCGGACGCTACCTGTGGGTGCGGCTCGAACTGTTCGGTGATGGTCGGTCGAGCCCGGAGATCGCCGCGGTCCGCGCGTATGCCAGCCGGTTCGACTATGGCGAACACTATCTGCCGAGGCTGTACCGGGAGAATGTGTTCGGCGAGCCGGCGGAGCGGCCCGGCGATCGCGTCGCGCGCCTCGATGCCGCACACGCCAGCCGGCTGGACGACGGCGGCGCGCTGCCGGACGATCTCTCGTCGCAGCTCCAGGCGGCTGGACTGCGACTGACGATCCCGGAGGTACGGGTTGAGGACGCGGGCCGGCGTTGGAGAGTTGCCGACACGCTGAGCCGCCGCGAATGGATCCTGCGTGTCGACAGCGACGGCATCGGCGTGTACGCGCCGCGCTCGACACCGGCCGATTTCCTCTCGCGGTCGCTCGCCAACTTCGAGGGCGTGCTCACGTCGCTGGAGGGGCGTATCGCCGCCTCTTACCTGCTCACCGACCCCGGCGGCGTGCCCGACGGACATCTCGACTGGTTGGCGGGATGGCTCGGGATCGTGTTCGAGCCAGCGCTGGCGGCCGACCGGCGACGCGAGTGGTTGCGGGCGGCGCCGGCGCTGGCACGCAGCCACGGTACGCGGCGTGGCCTGGCCCTGGCCCTGGACATCGCGACCGGCGGCGGGGTCCGCGGCGGCGACATCGTGTTGATCGAGCACTTCCGGCTCCGCCGCCTGCTGGCGACGCTGCTCGGCGTGGACCTGCGCGAGGACGCCGACCCGTTGCTGCCCGGGCTCCGGCAGAGCGGCAACTCGATCGTCGGCGACACGCTGATCCTCGGTGACACGGAGACGGCGGAACTGCTGGCGCTCTTCCGCGCCGAAGTGGCCACCGCCGCCGAGCACACGTCGGTGCTCGAGTTCCTCGAGCGCCTGGCGCATCGCGCCACCATCCTCGTCCACCAGGCGGTGACGCCGCAGGATCTGGGGCTGATCGCGCGCATCGCGGCTCTGGAGTCGCCAGCCCACGTCGAGGTGCGCGTCGCCACCGCAACCTGGCCGCTGCTCGTCGGCATCGCCAGCCTCGTCGGTGTCGACACCTATCTCGGCCCGCCGTCGCCGCGGCGGCCGGTCCGGATCGACGGTTCGGCAGTCGGCCTGGGCGATTTCGTGATGGGTCCGGTCACGCTGGATCCGCGCATCACCGGCATGGCGGCGCCGGCTCCCGAGGCGATTCTGCCGGTCGCCGATGCGGGGAGGGATCAGGTCGTCCCACCCGGTCGCAGCTTCGATCTGGATGGGTCCGCGTCGCGCGCGGCACCGGGTCGCAGCCTTCAACTGTTCGAATGGCGGCAGCTGCCGTCCACCAGCTGACTACGTTGAGTCCCGTCGTGGACTGAGGAGCAGACACATGGCCGAATTCGTCGTCAACACCCCCGTCGTCACGCCAGAGCCGCTCGTCGAGGTCACGGTCACACCGAGCCGGCCGATCGCCCTGGGCCGGCATCGCTATCAGCTCGTGGTGGTGGATGACGCGGGCAACCGATCGGCCCCCGACACGGTGACGGTGATCGTCGCCGATCAGGACGCCCCGACGGCGGTCATCCGCGCGCCGCGCATCACCGCCTTCAACCGGAGTTTCGAGCTCGATGGCAGTGCGTCGTTCGATGCCGGCGGCGGGCGCATCGTCCAGTACGTCTGGACCTATCTCGGTCCAGAACAGATCGGGTGAGCTCGCATGGCCGTCTTCCGCGTGAACGTGCCGGTCACGACGACCGAACCGGTGGCAACCGTCGACGCCGGCCTGCCGATCGGGCGGCACCGGTTCCGGCTGGTGGTGGTCGACACGGCGGGACTGCGCAGCGCGCCGCATGAGGCGGTCGTGGCCGTGCAGCGGCAGATCGATCCGGGGCCCATCGTCGTGACCCCGGGTCCGGTTGTCGTCAATCCCGGGCCGATCGTCGTGAACCCCGGTCCGATCGTCGTCAACCCGGGCCCGATCGTGTCCGGTCCGGTCATCCGGACGCCGGCCACGCCGACGCCGGAGAACCCGAGGCGTCCCACCGACCCGGTCGTGACGGACCCGCCGAGGCCACGGCGCCGTCGCAAGGAGGATCCGTCATGAATCGGCTGTCACGGGCGCCCGAGGCCGACCCGTTGTACGCACGTCCGGCGGCGGACCGTCCCAGCTATGCCACCGGCATGCTGCTCGACGCGCAGGACTTCACCGACGAGCAGACGTACCACCGCGGCCGCCTCGCACTGGCGCTGGCGTCACTGGCCGGCAGCGGGACGGTGGCCGGCCTGCGCGTCGTCCACCTGGGCGAGACCAGCGGGACGGATGCACGCCCGGAGGAGATCCGGGTGGAACCGGGGCTGGCGCTGGATCGGCTCGGCCGGCTGACGGAGGTGCCGCGCGCGGCCTGCGTACGGCTGGGTGCCTGGTTCGACGCCGAGGCCGCCGCCGATGGCGGCGATCGCGTGCGGCGGGCCGCCTACCGGGAGGTCGAGCGGTTTCTCTCAGCTCGGGCGATCGCCGAGGCGGGTGCAGAGGGACGGCCGTCCATCCCGGCCCGCGCGGTCGTTGCCGACGTCTTCGTGCGGTTCGTGGCCTGCGCGCGCGGGCTGACCCCCAGCTTTGCCGCGGGACCGTTCGAGGCGCTCGATGCGGTGGCGACATCACGGGTGCGGGATGCCTACGAGCTGCAGCTGGCGCTGCGCGAAGGGCTGGACGACCGGTTCGACGGCCTGCCGGCGCCCGGTCTCGACCTCGCGGCCATCGCCGATGCGGCGGCGCGGCGCGCTCGTCTGCAGGACGCGATTCTCGACAGCTACCCAGCCGGCGGCGTGGTTGCGGGAGCCGATGGTGTGGCCCCGCTCGCCGAGCATCCGAGCGGGATCGACCCGACCGCGGTGTTTCTCGCGCGCGTGATGATTCCGGTCGGCGCGACCGATCCGCCGCTACGCGACGGGCGGGGCGTTGTCGTGGACGGATGGTCGCGGCGGTTTGCGCCGTCGACCATGCAGCTGGCCCAGTGGATCGGCGCGGCCCGATGAGGCGCGCGATCCGGTCGTGAAGCAAAGGATTCGAGTATGACCCTCACAGATGGCGCCGCCCGCGAGCGCATCGCGGCCCAGGATCTCGCCGACCTGCGCAGAGCCGGAGTGCTCATCGAGGATCCGCGCCGCGAACGTCCCCGGTACTTCGACGGACGATTCCTGGCGGCGCGCGACCTGATCCGCGATCAGCAGTATTTCCTGACCCGAGAGGCCGATCTCGGCCGGGCCGCCGGAAGCGGGGTCGCCGTCGGGCTGTCGGTGCGTGACGGCGCCGACGCGAAGTCGCTGACGATCACGCTCGGACACGGCGTGACGCCGGCCGGGGAACTGGTGCTGCTGCCGCGCGACCTGCGTCTGTCGCTGGCGAACATCCCGGTCGCGGAACAGCTGTCGGCCCGATTCGGGCTCTCGCGCCTGCCGCAGCCGCCGCTGCGCAGCCGGACCGGGCTGTTCGTGCTCGGACTGCGGCCGGTGGAGTTCACGGCGAATCCGATCGGCGCCTATCCGACGAGCCTGACCGGCGCGCGTACCGTCGAGGACGGTGACATCGTCGAGGCCACGGCCGTCGTGCTGGTGCCGTGGCCGGATGACGGCGGCAGCGACGCGCTGGAGGCGCGGCGAGCCGCGGCGGCACATGCGATCTTCGTTGCCGGCGCCGAGCGCGGCATCTCCGCCAACGTCCTGCCGGTTGCGATGCTTGCCCTGCAGAGCAACACGGTGGTGTGGGTGGATGAGCCGATGGTGCGGCGAGACCTCGGCGCCGATCGTGCCGACCTGCCTGGACTCGGCCTGTCGCCGCGCGCGCTTCGCCTCGCGCACTTCCTGCAGCACCAGGAGCATCTCGCCGACGTCGTTCGCGTGAGTGGCGGCCGGACGTTCCCCGCGGCGGCGCGGTTCTCCTCGCTGCCGTCGGCCGGACGGCTGCCACCGGGAGCGATCAACGCGGCAGACTTCACCCAACGCTACTTCCCGGCGGAAGTGGACACCGACCTCTCGATCATTCCCGAAGACGAGCTGCCGGCGCTCATCGAAGACGCGCTGGCGCTTCCGCCGATCGATCTGACGATGCCAGCCGAGTCGCTCGACTCGACGGCGGTCGCCATCCTGGTGCCCGTCCCGCGGAACGAGTGGCGGGCGGTGGTCGGCCGCCTCACGACGCGCGTCCGCCCGTTGCGGCCGGCGGCGCCGAACCTGGTGGCGCAGCGCAAGCCGCTCGAGGCGCTGTTGCGGCTGCGGCCGTTGACGCCGGTGGTGCCGCTGCCCGATCCGGCCGATCCGTCGGATGCCGAGTGGCAGCGGCTCGTGCGGTTGCCGAACCTCTGGTTCGTGCGGCGGCGCCATCTCACGGTCCGGGACGACATGGTTGGCGCCTCGTTGCGGTTCGCCGCCGTCGAGACGGGCGTGGTCACGGACCGCGTACGCGAGCGTCTGACGTCGCTCGGCCTCGCGACGAATCTCGACCGCGTGTTGACGTCGGCGACGCCGGCGGCGGCGGTGGAGGTCACCCGGTTGCTCGACTCGCCGCGGTTCGTCGACTCGCCAGCGCTGACCGCTGCCGCACTGGGTGAGCTGGCGGCCCGTTCCGAGACGGCCGGCACCCTCGATACGGCCGCCGCGGTCGCGGTCAGCTCGACCCTGACGGCCACCGGCGCCGGAGACGGGCTGGCGCGGCTGGAGAGCGCGACCGTGACGACACCGCTCACCGCACCGGCCCTCGAGCGGCTGGCTGCCGGGCGTGAGTGGCGCACTGTCGACGCCGACCTGCGGGCAGCACGGAAGGAGGAGATGTCGGTCGTCGCCACCCGTCTGCTGGGCACGGCCGTCGGTCCGGCGCCGGTCCAGCCGCTGCGCCCCCGGACCGCCGCGCCGGCGGTGGCCAGGACGTCGCGGACCGGGAACGCGAAACCCGCGAGCCGGCCTGCCGCACGGCCGCGGCGACGGAAGAAGGGCGACGGAGGTGACCGGTCGTGAGCACCAGACCCATCGACGAACCGCTGCCGGGCGAGCGGGTGGTGGCGCTGGCGCCCGAAACCGCGAACGCCGCGGCCACCGACTGGCGACGGCGTCCGAATCTCTTCCCGGGCCGCGCGCTCACGGCGCCGACGCTCGAGCAACGCCAGCGCTGGCAGGCCGGGCGCATCGCGCTGCGTGGCCAGGCGTTCACGCCGGGCGTCGCCCAGGGGCTCGACGTCACCTGGACGACCGAGACCGGGAGCGACGGCGTGGCGGTCGCCCGCCTGCAGGTGGCACCGGGGCGCGCGTTGACGATCACTGGCGAGGACGTCGTGCTGGCGGCGCCGGTCGACGTCCGGCTCGCCGATCTGCCGGTGGTTGCCGAGCCGGCGGTGTTCGAGGCCGACCCGTCCAGCGAACCGGTACCCGGCGGTCTCGGTGTGTTGCGCCCGCGCGTCGTCGGGCCGATCCGTCTTGGCGCGTTGATCGACGGTCGACCGGATCTGCTGCCGCCGCTCGGCGTCCTGGTGCTGCAGCCGGTCGTCACGGACCGGGCCGACGTCGATCTGACCGACCCGTGTGATCGTTGCGGTTGCGGCGCGTCGAGCGATCTCTCCCCTGAGAGCGTCGAGGACTGGCGAATCGCCGACGGCGTTCGGCTGCTCTGGTATGCCTGGCCGGACGAATGGAGAGCCGTGCCGCTGGATACGGCACGGCGACGCAACGCGCTCGCGCACCTGGTGTTCGACGCGGAGGCGGCACTCGCCGAAGGTGAGGGGCTGCCGTGGGAAGCGTGGGGCTCACCGGTGGCGATCGTCGGCGTCGACGCGGCATGGGAGCCCACCTTCGTCGACCGGGCGACGGTCGTGCGACACGGCGGCCGGGCCCGATACTCGCGGCTCGTGCTCGGCGCCGACGGGCGGATCGCCACCGCCGGGCGCCGGCAGGCGCTCTGGCAGGCGCGGATCGAACAGTTGGCTGAACAGCTCGCCGAGCAGACGATGGCGACTTCCGATCCGGCGGTGCTGCGCGAGGCGTTCAGCCGGCTGCCGCCGACCGGGCTGCTGCCGCCGCAGATGCTGAATCTCGAGGTGCTGCCGCTGAACCTGGCGTCGGAAGTGCTTCAGAGCCGGTTCTTCCCGGCCGGGTTCGACCTGGACGCGGTGCCGGTGCCGATCGATCAGCTCGACGTCGCGATCCGGGAGGCGGCACCGCTGGCGCCGCTCGATTTCTCGGCGGCCGAGCGCGTGCGCGTTCTCGTCCCGGTGACCCAGGCCTCATTCGAGCCGCGATTGCTGTTCGAGGAGACGGTGGCGCCGGAGTTCCAGGAGACCGTGGATCGGTTCGCGGCGGTTCGCGCACGTGCCCTGGGGGCACGGCAGGGGCTGCGGTACGCGATCGCTGCGCTGACGAAGGCGGCCCAAGGCACCGTGGTCACGGTCCCATCGATTGAGTCCGATCCGCTGGCACTCGAGCCGGAGGATCTCGCGCCGTGGGGGCCGCCGCCGACCGGCGGCGGTCATCGCACCCCCTTCGGGCCGGCGCTGCACCAGCACTTCTTCCTGAATGCGACGGCAACCATCAGGCCGCAGGCCGGCGAAGCGCTCTACGTGTGGGTGTATCTGGACCCCGATGCCCCGCCGCAGACGCTGATGCTGCAGTGGCACACCGCCGGGACGTGGGAGCATCGGGCGTATTGGGGGGACAACCTGATCGAACTCGGCGTCGACGGCACCACGTCGCGTCTGCAGATCGCCGCGACACTGCCGGCGGCTGGGCAGTGGATCCGGCTGCCGCTCGATCCGGACAGTGTCGGCCTGGCCGACACGGCGGTCGACGGCGTGGCGTTCACGCTGGTCGGCGGCCGGGCGGCCTTCGGCCCGACCGGCGTCGCCGGGACCACCGGGGATCGAGCCTGGTTCGGCGGCCGGCTGCCGGCCGGTGCGGTCACCGGCGGCACCCATGAGTGGGAGTTCCTGACGGACAACGATCTGTGGGCGCCGCTCGAGCCGCCGATCGGACTGGGCCCGCCCACCACCACCGGCGTCCCGGCCGGTGGCGGTCACGTCGAGCCGGCGGGCAGCGGGGTTCGTCAGCATTTCTTCATCAACGCCACGGCACGCCTCGCGGTTGCGGCGGGCCAGCGGCTGTTTGCCTGGGTGTGGCTCGATCCGGAGAATCCCCCGCGCACGCTGATGCTGCAGTGGAATGTCGACGGCAACTGGGAGCACCGCGCCTACCTCGGGGAGAATCTCATCGGCTTCGGTGTGGACGGCAGCGCTTCCCGGCGGGCGCTGGGCGCGCTGCCGCCGCTCGGCAGCTGGGTGCGCATCACCGTGTCGCCGGCCGACGTCGCCGTCGAAGGGATGAATCTCATCGGCATGGCATTCGCGCTGTTCGACGGACGCGCCGCCTTTGGCGCGGCCGGACGGCTGAACGCCGACGGCAGCGAGACGGTGTGGTTCTCCGGCGCCCTGCCGGCGGGCGCCGTCCCGACGGGCATCTGGAGCTTCCTGACGCCGGAGCAGATGCCGGCGCCGTTCGGTGCGCCGCCGACGGGCGTGGTGAGCGGGGTCGCGGCGCTGCGCGCCGACGCGGCGCTGGCGTTGCTCTCGGTACGCGAGCGGGCGCAGCTCGACGTCCGCGGTGTCGAGGGGTTCGTCACCTACTTGAAGGCCCGCGCCGATCGCGCGGACGACCTCGTGGACTACGGCTTCATCAAGGTGCAGACCGACGTCTACCGGGTTCGTCAGCTGGTGCTTGGGACGACGGCGGCGACCCGGCTCGCCGTGTCGCCCGCCCTGGCCACCATCGCCCAGGCGGAAACCGCCGCCGCCTCGCAGCAGCAGATCTCGACGTTCTACAACACGCTCATCAGCGACGCGTCGTTGTCGAATCTGGCGCGCGCCTCACGCACACCCACAGGTGGTGCGGCGGCCGCGTTCGACGCCGGCACGGTGGCGCGCTCCGCGTCGGCTCCGGCGGCGGCCTTCGAGGCGACGCCACCGTCGCCGGTCGCCCGGGCGACGTTCGGCGCCGCGACCTTTGGAACGAACGCGTTCACGCAGCCGACGTTTGCTCTCGACACCAGGTTCCAGGTGCAGCAGCCGGCCGCGCCGGGCAACATCCGCATCGTCGACGACTCGGCGGCGGTCATCCGGGACCGGACGCTGGACAGCGGCGTCATCGCGATCGCCACGCCGATCCCGGTCAATACACCCGGCAACGTCATCAACGCCTCGCCGATCGTCGGCAAGGCGAACATCCGCACGACCGCCATCGCCCAACGGCTCGAGGATCCGAAGGCGATCGAGGCCAAGGACTACACGGCGGCGACCCGTCACGACGCCGTGTCGGCCCTCGTCCAGTTCGCCGATCAGCTGAGAAACGAGGACGGCGGCGTCACTCCTGGACTGTTCGACGGGATCGACGTCTACGGCGTCCGCGACGATCCGTTTCTCGGGACCAGCAACACGGCCCGCCGGGTGCCGCTCGCGCAGTTCATCCTCGATCGATCGCGCATCGCGCAACTGCTGACGACGCCGCTGCGGACGCGCCCGGTGCCGGGTGCCGGCGAAACGATTCCCGACGAGGGCGCGTATTTTTCGGACAGCGCCGACCTCTCCGACAACACGGTCGCGCTCATGCGGCAGCTCGAGGGCCGGATCACGTTGTACCGCGCCGCCATCGCGGCGGCCGAGCGCACGCTGGTCACGCTGCGCGACGGGCTGTCGCAGGGCGCCGCGCGGCTGGCGGCGACCGCCGACGCGCTCGCCGAATCCCGTCACGACGCCAGCGTCGCCAAGGCGCTGCTCGCCGAGGAGTCGGATCGGATCGCCGCCATCAACGCACGGCGCGCCGCGGTGCTCGCGCAGGAAGTGCGCTTCCTGGCCTTCGTCAGGCCGAGAGAAGCGGACAACCTCGCCGGAGTGCCGCGACGGCAGGTCGACCCAGGGCTCATCGACGCGCCGGCGCCCGCGTGCCTCACCGCCCATCCCGACGTCCCCGACGAGCTCGTCGACATGCTTCGGGTCGTGCGCGAAGCGCCGGCTCAGTGGTTCGTCGACGTCCCGGGCCTGGTGGACCGGCTCGATCGGCCCGATCTGCTCGTCCGGGTCCTGCAGAGCGCACAAATCCGGACGCAGCTGCCGAGCGCCGTCGCCCGGCGAACCGTGGCGGCGCCGGTGCTGCAGACGAATCGACTGCTCGGCGCGATGTCGAGCATCACGCTGCGCCAGGAGGCGGTCGTCTCGCAGGCGCGCGCCGTTGCCACGACGCTGGATCTCGCCCGGCTCCAGGGGCTCACCTGGCAGGGGGTGCGCGATCAAGCGACGCAGGTGGTGTCGCTGGGCGACCTGATCGACGGTGAGCACGGCCGCCACGACGTCGCCCGGCGCGCCGCGCAGACTTTCGAGAACATCGGCCACATCGCCTCGTGCCTGCATGCGGCCTTCACGGACGTCCTGCCCTCCGTCCGGCTGGACTGGGTGGAGACACTGTCGCAGTTCGACGAATCACCGAGCCTGCGGCGGCTGGGAGCGCTGGCCAGGTGGGGCGAGGTTCCCTACGTCGGACGCCAGCGGACGCAGGCGCTCGCCGATTGGCTCTTCTCGCGCGTGAACGCGCTCGAGCCGCGCGCCGAAGCGCTGATGAACGACGTGGTGCGCATGTGCCTGCTGCTCGCGAGCCATGCGCCGGTTGGCCGGATCGTCGCCGGACGCCTGCCGCGTCCCATCACCGTGCGGCCCGGCGTGCGTCTGCCGCTGACGACCTTCGAGCCCGGCCGTCTCAGGGTGGGGATGGAGGCGCTCGTGTATCGCGGGTCGACGGTGGTGGCGCGCGCCGTGGTGGAAGACGTCGGAGCAAGCGAGATCGCAACACGCGTGGTGCACACGATCGAGCCGCAGCTGGACCTGGACGTGAACGCGCGGGTGCAGTTCAGCGCCGCCGCCGCGGTCAGCCTGGCGGCGGCCGCCCGTCCTTCCGTCGCGCTGAACGCGCTGAAGCTGACAGGCAGATGAGATTGGGAGCGACCCGCACGGTCCGACGCCTGCGCCTGCGTGCCGGGTCCGTGGCATCGGCACGTCGAGTGCTGCCGCGGCTCGAGGATGCGCTTCGCACTGCCGCGCTTCCGGACGCCGCCGCGCGGCTCATCATCATCAGACGATGGGATCTCGGACGGCTGCCGGCCGACGTGGCGCCGCAGACGCTGTCGCTGATGCTCGAATCGCGCTTCGCGGCTGCGGGGTGGACCGTGGCGCATGCGGCGGAGGCCGGCGCAGACGCCGCGCCCGCCGTCTGGTTCCGGGACGCGCTCGAGGCACACGAGATCGCCGCGTGCCGTCTGGTGGCTGGCCGAAGACTCGACGCCTGGTTCTGGCCGCTCGCGTTGCCGACGATCGCCGGGGTTCCTACGCCGGACGAACAGATGCGGGCGCTCGCCTTCTCCGTGGCCACGCTCGACGAGGCGGCGGTCGCCCTGCCGCATTGGGGGAAGACCGTGGTGGCCGCCGGTGGTGCGTCACAACTGGCCAGGGCGCTGACACGGGCCGACGGTCGCATGCTGCTGCGGGCGGCGTCGCCAGAGCCATTCGCCAGCCGGTCCGCCCGGCGCCGGGCTCCGCACGCCGCGCCGGCCGCGGCAACGGCCGATGCACGGTCCGCGGGTGAGGCCAGCCGTCCGTCGTTGGCGCAAGGGCAGGATGGGGGCCGCTCGGCGGCCGACGACCGTCTCGAGCTGCTCGCGCGGTGGTCGGTGCCGGACAGGCGCGAGACGCCGGTCGGGAGCGCCACCGCAACCGCGGTGCCGGCGGACGGTTCATCGCAGCCGGCCCGACCCGCGCCGCGCCACGCACCGGGCCCCGACGCACGCCGCGCCGCCAGCTGGGAGCCGGCGATTGGCACGCAGACGTCCACTGGCCCGAGGTCACACACCCCGGACACTGCAAGCAGGGAGAGCGCGGCGCGATCGTCTTCAGGGTGGAGGGGCCGTCCATCCGAGCCGACTTCGCCGCCCGTCCCCGCACCAGGACCGCCGCGCGGCGTCGGTTCGGCTCGATCGCCATCATCCGCCCGCGAGCCGGCGGCGCCGGGGACGCTGCCGGGCACCCGCGTCTCCGATCTGATCCGCGGGGAGCGCTGGGCGATGGTCGATCGGGCGGACACGGCGGCGGGCGGGCTCCTCTTTCTGGTGCCGCTGCTCGACCGTCTGGCGTTCGGTGCGTGGTGCCACTCCGCCGGCTTCACGGACGCCGCGTCCCGCTCGGCGCTCAGCGCCGGCCTGTTCGCCCGGCTGCTCGTCCGTTTGAAGATGCCGTCCGAGGATCCGACCTGGGCGCTGGTGCATGCGCTGTGTGACGGCGATACGGGCCGACTGGACGCCCCGCACGTCGGCACGGCTGCGAGCCACTGGCTTCGGGTCTGCCGGACCGGCCTGGGGCGGGCGTCTCGGATGGGGCTCGCCAGTCTCGTGCGGCGGCAGGCGCGCCTTGCCATCACTCCGACGCACGTCGACACCTTCCTGTCTCTCGACAGCGCCGACGTGCGAATCCGCCGCGCCGGCCTCGACATCGATCCAGGCTGGGTACCGTGGCTCGGCCGCGTCGTGAGTTTCCACTATGACCGGTAGACATCGTCAACGCGGCGATTCCACGCTCCCCGTCGACGAGGACCTCCGCGAGCTGCCGGGAGGCGGGCCGCCAGCCCGGCTCAGCGACTACGTGCTGGCGGGATTGGCGGGACTGGCCGGCGGACCCACGACGAACGCCGAGCCGCCGCGCGACGCGCCCTCTTCGGAGGTGCGCTACCTCGCCGATCGCCTTGCACGGGTCGCGCGCGAGGGCGACCCGTGGTACGCGCACCTCGACGCGTATCTGGCGCACCCGACTGACGGCGACGTGCCGCTGCTGGTTCTCGCGCGGGAGATGGGCCTGTCGCTGGCCGAACTGCTGGCGACCGCACTGGCCGCGGCCGTCGACGAGGACCTCATGGCGGGACGAACGCTCGCCTATCTGCAATCGCCGATCGGCGGCTCCCGCCCGACCCTGGGGCTGCTGGCTGCGCTGCTGGCACCGCTGCCGGCGTGCGCCCATGCGGCCGACGTCATCGCGACCGGTGCGGCACAGCGCACGGGCATGATCGCGATTCAGGGTGAAGGGCCGCTGCCGGAACGGATCTGCTGCGTCCCGTCGCCAATCGCGCTGGGACTGCGTGGATTCGACGCCGACTGGCCGGGAATTTCGATCGGCGGGGGCGCCGCGCCGGAGATCCCGCTGGCGGCGTCGACGGTCGAAGCGGCTGCCCGCCATGCGCATGCGCTGGCTACGGTACCGACGTCGACACTGGTGCTGCGTTCGGGCTCGCTGGCGGAGGCCCGCGCCGTCGCGCGGCTCATCGCCGACCGGCTGCAGCGGCGCGCCGCGCTGATCGCCACCGATCGCCTCGCCGGGCTCGGGCCCTGGCTCTTCCTGCGCGGGCTGGTGCCCGTCTTCAGCCTCGAACTCGCACCAGGCGAGCATCACCGCCTCCCCGACATTCCGGGCTACCGCGGACCGGTGCTCGTCGTCTGCGGCCCCGATGGCACGATCGAACGCCGGGGCGAAGCGACATCGTCATGGCGGCTGCCGACGCCAGGCCCGGCGGAGCGAGCCGTGCTGTGGGATCGCGCCCTTGGCGACCGCGCACTCGCGGAGGTGCTGGCGGCGGAACACCGGCACTCGAGCGGACGGATTGCCGAGCTCGCCCGATCGGCCCGGCAGATGGTGCTGCTCGACGGGCGAGAGAGACCTCAGCGGGCGGATGTCACGCTGGCCGCGCGGATCACGGAGGCGCCGGGCCTCGGTGCGCTCGCCCAGCCGATGACCGATGCGGTCACTGACGATGTCCTCGTCGTTCCGGACGCGCTGCGTGCCGACTTGCAGGCGCTGGCGGCGCGCTGCCGCGGACGCGATACACTGGCCGACGGTCTCGGGCCCGCGGCCCGGGCCCGCTATCACCCCGGCGTCCGGACCCTGTTCGTCGGCCCGTCGGGCACCGGCAAGACACTCGCGGCGAGTTGGCTCGCCACCACGTTGGGCGTGCCGCTCTATCGCGTTGACCTCGCCGCGGTGACGAGCAAGTACATCGGCGAGACGGAGAAGCACCTGGCCCAACTCATCGCCTGCGCCGAGCACGCCGAGATCGCCCTGCTGTTCGACGAGGCAGACTCGCTGTTCGGCAAGCGGACGGACGTCAAGGATTCGAACGACCGGTTCGCGAACGCGCAGACGAACTACCTGCTGCAGCGCATCGAGACGTTCGACGGCATCGCCATCTTGACGTCCAACAGCCGCGCGCGGTTCGACAGCGCGTTCTCGCGGCGCCTGGACGCGATTCTCGACTTTCCGACGCCCGGTCCGGAAGAGCGGCGCGCGCTGTGGATGGCGCATCTCGGCGCGCATCACACGCTCAGCGTGAGCGAGGTGAACCAACTGGCCGCCACCATCGATCTGGCGGGGGGCCACATCCGCAACATCGTGTTCGCCGCCGCTGTCGCCGCCAGGTCGGCCGGTCGGGCGATCGAACCGAGCGACCTCATTCGCGGGGTCGCGGCCGAGTATCGCAAGCTGGGCCGACAGGCGCCGGCCGGTCTGGCTGGAACCAGAAGCTGACGCAGCGCAGGAACGGTAGCTGCCATGGCACTATCACAGCTTCGCTCACCGGATGGACGCGTCCAGCGAACGCCGGCCGTCCCCAATCCTGAAGACCCGTCGGCAGCGCCCGGCGTCCCGCGCTTCGTGGAAGGGACGGCGGGACCGGGAGCCGTGAGCGGCGGCCCGGCTCCGACGACTGCCGGCGGCCCACTGCCGGCCGGCGTCGATGCGGCCTCTCCCGCCGATCCCAACGTCTGCAGTACGGAGGAAGAGGAAACCCGCAAGGAGCAGTTCCGCGCCAGGACCTTCTCGGCGCCGGACTTCCGGCCGTCCGCCGGCTACGGCAAGTTCGACGCCTATTACTGGCCCGCCTCCGCGCTCATGGCCGCGGTGGTGAAGATGAAGTTCAACTACGTCCAGGCCGACAACACGCCGCCGTTCCCAAGGCTGTTCGCGATGTGGCGGGCGGGCCAGAACATCCAGCGGTTCTTCTGGACCGATGCGGAGCAGACCCGGTTCGCCGAGGACTACCGCCGACGGATCATCGATCGCTGGTCCTTTGCCCATACGTTCCGGTCAACCAAACCCTGCTGGCCGTTCCTCGCGAGGCCGTACGTCACGCCATGGGTCGTCGAGGACGCGTCTGACGCGCACTTCGAGGTCACCGTCCACAAGTCGGCCGGACCGGGTATCGACTACAGCTCGGGATTCCGGGCGCGCAACCCCGGCACCGCCGGCTGGCGAGGCACCGGCAATCTCTATTCCTCGGATGTGCGCGAGGAACCGAACTTCAACAGCCCGCAGGTGGCCACCGCCGAGCGGCAGCGTCTCGACCGCGCCATCGCCGCGGCACTCGCGTCGCCAATCCTCTTCGAGAAGGATCGGTCCGAGCTTCGCCCGCCGTACGACGAGCGGCTGCGCAGGCTGGCGGCCGCCCTGAACGCGAAGAACCCGTCGGACCCGGCGATTCCCATCGTGGTCACCGGCTCGGCCAGCGCGGAGGGGGATGTCACACGCAACCAGGAGCTGTCGGAGGCGCGCGCCGAAGCCGTCGCGCTCGTGCTGCGGCGGGCCGGGGTACCCCAACCGCTCGTCGTCAGCGGCAGCGGCCCGGTCGGCGTGCCGGATGATGCAGCAAACCGCAAGGTGGAGATCGCGACCGACCCGTCGTTCGAAGGGGGTTACGCGAGCAACCGCTACTCGGTGGCCGAGCACGAGTTCGGTCACGCGATCGGGCTCCCCGATGAATACGTCAATCTGTCAACGGGCGATCTCGGGGCGAAGCAGACCGCCTTCGTGAACCTGGCGGCGGCCGCCGGGGTGGCGCCGCCGGACCAGTGGGGCGACAGCACGTCGAGTCAGATGTCGGCCGGCGTGGACGTGCTGCCGCGCCACTACCTGACGCTCTGGGAAGCGCTCGGGCAGATGACGTCCCCGGACATCACCCGAAACGAGTGGAGCATCGGCTAGCCATGGCGGCATTCGCCATCGAGTACCGGCGCATCGGGCGGTTGGCCACCTGCGTGGGCAACGAGCGGATCCGCGTGTCCGACGCCGGGGACGTGTACCATTCGCGCAACTCCGGGCCGTGCGGGCCGGGTCGCCTGTGGAACGACGACTGGCAGCATCTGGGACGCCTGGACGCCGAGGCGCGCTCGGGCCTCCGGCAGGCCATCGTCGAAAGCGGGATTCTCGGATCGCCGGCGGAGTCGATCGACGAGTCGGCGGAGGGCGGGACGCGCGAGGAGATCGATCTCACGCTCGACCGCCGCGAGCACCGCTTCGTCGTCCAGAACCGCGAGAACCCGGCGTTCAGGACGGTCGTGACGGTGCTGTGGGGCGCCCGCCACCGATTCAGCTGATCGCCCGGCCTATCGGACCGAGAACTCGCGCCGGTCGATGCTGTGCTTCTTCAGCAGCTTGCCGAAGGCGCGCCGTTCCTTACCCGAGCGCCGGGCCGCCTCGGACACGTTCCCCTGCGTGCTTGCGAGTGCGCGCGCCAGATACAGCCGCTCGAAGTCGTCGAGCACGTGCGCCTTGGCCGCGACGAGACCGAGCTCGAAGTAATGTCCCGCCAGGTGCGCAGCGGCGGGCGCCGAGGCCGGCGGCGCGAGCCACTGGTCGGGGACGACGACCGTCGGATCGGCGGTCAACAGGAGAGCGCGGTGAATCACGTTCTCCAGTTCGCGGACGTTGCCGGGCCAGTCGTAGCGCTCGAGCCGGGCCAGGCTGTCCCGCGACAGTTCGCGCCCCTTCCATCCGTACTGGGCGTTGAACGTCGCCACGAAGTGGTGTGCGAGCACGGCGGGATCGCCGACCCGCTCGCGCAGCGCCGGCATCCGCAACAGCAGAATCTGCAGCCGGTAGTACAGGTCGGGCCGGAACTGCTTCGCCTGCACGAGTTCCCACAGGCTGACGTTGGTGGCGGCGATGATACGGACGTTCGCGTGCTCCTCGCGGTGGCCGCCGAGCGGGCGGTAGCTAAGATCCTGCAGAAACCGCAGCAGCGCCACCTGTCCGCGCGGGCACAGCGCCTCCACCTCGTCGAGGAAGAGGGTTCCGCCATTGGCCAGCGCCACCAATCCCAGTTGCGACCCGCGCGCGTCGGTGTACGCCCCCCGCGCATGCCCGAACAGCTCGTTCTCGATCAACTGCTCGGGCAACGCGCCGCAGTTGACGGGCACGAACGGACGGTCCTGCCGGGCGCCCGAGTAGTGGATGGCGCGGGCGGCGACCTCCTTCCCGGTACCGGTTTCCCCCTCGATGAGTACAGGGGCGTCGGTGTCGGCGATATGGCGGACCAGTCGGACGGCATCCAGGAACGCCGGCGAGGCTCCGATCAGATGGCTGGTGGTGACGCGAGCCATGTTCCCTCCTCGGGCCGCATTCAGCGTCGACTGGGGGGACGAATGCGACACGGTGGCCTCTCTCGACCCAAGTGCGACTGGGCGTGGTCTCGGCCGGGATGAACCGAGCGAAAGCTTACACGAACGGCCGCAACGGCGACGTAAAACCGCACGACGGCGCTACCTGAGCCGGAGCGGCGTCACAGGACAGGCACCGGCGGCCGTCCCACCCGTGCCGGCGATGCTTGCGTGGTGTCGGGCGGCCGGGAATCGTTACAGTGGGCGACCACGCGGCTCGAGCCGCGTGCATTCGAAGGCGGCCAGACACCCGGCACGCATCACTGTCGCCGCCCGGCACGGGCACGCGACGCGAGAATGCCGGTTGACCATCCGAAGCCGCCCCCCGACAATCAGCCGCATGTGTTACCGAGTAGCCGTGGTCGCGTGCGCCCTCCTCGGCTTGACCGTCCGGGCGTCGGCGCAGACGCGAGACGAGTTCCACTTCCTCGGCGAGATCAACAAGGCGTCGGCGGTGATGCTGGTTGAGCAGGGGATCGTCCCGCGAGGTCTTGGCGGCCGCATCGCCACCGGCATCGCGACCGTGCTTGCCGACGGTGCCAGGCCGGGCGCCAGCCGGCCGGGCGACTACCTCGACTTCGAGCAGTTACTCATCACGGTCGGTGGTCCCGACATGACGCGCGTCCACTCCGGACGGAGCCGACAGGACATCAAGGGCACGGTCCGCCGGCTCTTTCTCCGCGACGATCTCCTGCTCGCGTTCGAACGGCTCGCCGACGTCCGCGCGACCGTGCTGGCCACGGCGGCCGCTCACCGTGACGCGATCGTGCCGGCTTATACGTACGGCGTCCAGGCGCAGCCGACGAGCTTCGGGCATTACTGGGGCGCCTACGCGTCTGCGCTGGCGCGCACCGGCGACCGCTATCGGGAGGCGTGGGCACGGGTGAATCAGTCGGCGCTGGGCAGCGCCGCCCTCGGAACATCGAGCTTTCCCGTCAATCGCCCGCGGCTGGCCGAGCTGCTCGGCTTCGACGGCAATATCGTGAACTCGTTCGACGCCAACCAGCTCGCGCCGCTGGATATCGGCCTGGATGTCGGCAGTGCGGCGACCAGCGGTGCACTGACGATCGGCATGCTCGCCGCGGACATCACCGCCCAGTACACGCACGTGAGGCCGTGGCTCACGTTGTCAGGCACCGACGTGACCGGCACCAGCAGCATCATGCCGCAGAAGCGCAATCCGACGGCGCTGGTGGCGCTGCGCGAACAGGCGAGCACGATCGTGGGCATGGCGGCCACCTACGCGCTGCAGTCGCACAACGTGCCATCCGGCATGGAGGACTACAAGTCCAGCCTGCCGAGCCAGGTACTCAAGGCCTCGGCCGGCCTGTTCGGCGCCGCGGTCGCGTTGATCGAGGCGATCAGCTTCGACCAGCGGCGCGCACTAGCCGAAGTGAACGCCGAGTACTCGACGACGACCGAGCTGGCGGACACCCTGCAGCGCGTCGCGGACGTGCCCTTCCGCGTCGGGCACCATTTCGCGTCCGAGTTGGTGAACTACGGACGCAGCCACGCGCTGGCACCCGCCGCCATCCCGTATGCCGAGGCGGTGCGGATCTACGGCGAGTCGGCGCGCCGCTTTCAGCAGACGCCGGCCACGCTGCCGCTGACCGAGTCCGAGTTCCGGCGTTCGTTGACGCCAGAGAACATGATCGCGGCGGCCCAGGGACTTGGCGGACCGCAACCGGCCGAAGTGGCCCGCATGCTGACGGAGGAGCGGGCCAGGCTCGAATCGGATCGCGCGTGGCTCGCCGCGCGTCGTGACGCACTTCGGCGGGCGGACACACGGCGTGAGTCCGCATTCCGCGCGCTGTCGGCGCAGCCGTAGATCGCCCTGAGGCCCCGCAGGTCCGACGTCAGCGGCCGCACCGCGCCGGGCAAGACTAGCGCCCGCTCACGACCGCGGTGTTTGCCACCCCCAGCAACGCGACGTCGAAGGAATCCGCCATCAGCTTGTAGCCGGCGTCGTTCGGATGCAGGTGATCGCCCGAGTCGTACTTCGCCTGCATCCGCGACGGCTGATCGGGGTCCCGCATCACCGCGTCGAAGTCGACGATGCCGTCGTACTCCTTGCTGGTGCGCAGCCAGCGGTTGAACGCCTGGCGAATCGACTCGCCTTCCGGCGTGAAATAGCCGGGGAAGATCGTGCCCTCGTACGGAAGCAGCGTCGA
>CADEDC010000024.1:50692-68108 GCA_902825985.1 uncultured Acidobacteriota bacterium
AGCCGCTTCGCGAGATGATCGGGCCAGCGGTTGTTGGTGTCGGGCGTCGAGTTGAAGCCGTCCGTGATCGAGTCACCGAAGGTGACGACGGCGCCGACGCGCTCGGGGGCGACGACTTCGAGCCGCGCGAGGAACGCCCATGCCGGCACGGCGGTGGCGCCCGGCAGTTCAGGCACCCCGAGGTGATTGCCCGGCGACGACACGTAGTTGGTCTGCCGCGAGCCGGCGTGGACGGTCAGCGGTGACGGGCTGGCCGCCGAATCCTCCGGGAAGAAGAGATCGACGGCGACGTCGGACATTGGCTGCACCGCAAGGTCGACGGGATCGCTGACGAGGATCGCACCCGGCGGCACGGTCGCGGTCGTCAGGCCGCCGAAGGTGAGCGGCCGGTTCGATCCGCCGGCGATTGCCGAGCCGTTCGCGCGGCGTGCCAGGTGGGCGCCGCCGACGATCAAGCCACGCGTGCCGAACGCGTTGGTCAGCACCACGCGCACGCGCTCACCACCGATGCTGACGTGGACGAACTGGCGGAACGTCTGATTGTTGAACCGCAGCGTCGGCGCGGCCGGCGCGCCTGCCTGGGGCGGCGGCGCCACCGAGGGCGCCGACACCGCCGCGGTCGCCCAGGTGCCGACCCAGTGTTCGGGGGTCGCCGGCTGTGCCTGGAGGGGCAGCGCCGAGAGGGCGACGGACAACACCAGGACTGCGAGCAGACGCTCTGTCGACTTCATTCGTTAGGGCTCCTTGGAAGTGGTTCGCGTCATCGCGACGACCGCGATGGCCGTCGACCCCGGCCGCCGACGGAGTGACACTGGTGGGGCCATGCCGTGGGAGCGCAAGGGTTCGGTGAGTCTAGCGGGCCGTGGGGTGGCGTGCAAGGAAAGGAAGCAATTGGAGCCCGCCAGGACGAGGCCGGGACCGGCTGCCTTTCTGATCGGTGTGGCCCACGACCTGGACGGCGACTGCCCCGGTTCATCGGCGCGGGGTCGTTCCCGACGGCCCCAGCGAGGCGGCCTGTCCTTTTGGCTAGATTTCGCCCCGAAGCGGGCGATGCTGGCAGCGTCGGCAGGTTCCCAGTCCTTCCCTTGGCCGGCAGACGAAGGGATCCGTCGGATGCCGCCACGCGGGTCGATCGCGACAACTCTCGAGTGCGGCCGTCCCTAGGTCTGATTTGATCTCGACCGCACATATCGTGTCGTGTAGGATCCGCGTCCTCGCGGCATGGACACGTTTCTGCAACCTTCGAATCCGATTGGCGAATGAATGCTGGGGCGCACGATATTCGTTAGTCTGCACGACGACCATTGGAGCAGGTCTATTCTGACCGGCGCCGTTCAACCGTTGGCGGTGCCCGGACTGCGCGTGGACTGCTTCATTTCCGACCCGTCCGTCGGACAGTTCTCGAGGGTCATCGGACGACGGATCGCGGCATCGAGCGTCTTCATCGGTATCTTCGATCGGTCGCACACCAGCAATATCGCATTCGAGACGGGGAAGGCCGTCGCGCTCGGAAAGCCGGTCATCCTCATCTGCCGCGATCTCAAGGATCTGCCGACGATGCTGTCGGGCACCGATGCCATCGTGCTCGGTGACGCTGCCCTTGAGTTCGAGCAGCTGCGAACCATGATTGACCTGCGGATTGATGCGGTCCTGTGCGGCGAGTTCGCCGACGAGCGCGTGCGAGCGCACGTTGCACAGCTGCGCCGAAAGCCCCAGAAGCCATCCTACAGTCGAATGGATTCGGAGTCAGGCGCCGGCGGGCACGACGCGTTGGCAGTGGCGATTCGCTTGTATCATGCCGGCAACTTCGAGGCCGCCATCCAGCTGATCGAACCGGCCCTCACCAATGCATTGAGCAGTGCCAGCTACTTCTACCTTGCCGATTCGTACTTCATGGCGGCCGAGGGGTTGCCGGAGGGCGAGCGTCAGTTCAACTACTACCAGCGCATGCTGCAGATTGCCGATCGTGGCCACGCACGGTGGCCGGGCGACCTGCAACTGCACAAGACGCTGGGGCTCGCGCATCTGAAGTGCCACAACTTCGACCGCGCCAAGCAGGTGTTCGGTGAACTGATCAATGCGCATCCAGGGTATCGACTCGCACGATACAACATGGCTTGCATTCACGCGCAGGACGGTGCGCTGATCGATTGTGTTCGGGTGTTGCGAGAACTCCTAAGTTCCAGCCGTCGTGAGGAATCCTGGCGCTATCTCGCCCGTCTGGACCCGGACTTCGACCCCGTGTGGGAAGAGGATCTGTTTCAACGACTTGTGTATCCGACCACGAACTTCTGAGACCGTGTCATGTCATCAACGATCAGCCTGCGCCTGGCGTTCTTCGGATTCGCGGTCCTGATCGCCATGCGCGACGTCGCAGCTGAGGTGCTCCGTGAGTCGCCGGAGTCGATGGCGTTGCTGATATGCGCGGTCATTGCGACGCTGGCTGGGGCGGCAACTGCCGTAAGCGGTAGCGCCTCCTCGCTGCTCGGGAAGCTCAGGCGCCCGCCTGTCCGGTACCGGGTTGTCGCCCTGAGCGCCATGACCGCCGTCATCTACTGGGTCACCTTCGAGATGATTGGCCGGCTCGGCGCTGGCGATTTCGCGTTGATCGACTATGGACTGGCGCCGATCCTGACCGCGGGCATCGGATTCTTGTTCTTTGCCGGTGAGCAACCCGGAATGCGAGTGGCTTTGGCGATGTTGCTGTACCTCGTGGGTCTGTGGCTGATGATGGGACATCAACCGCATTCGAACCTGCTGCTGCTCGCAGTCGCCATCTTGAGCCCACTCTGCACGGCTGTCAGTGACGCGCTGACCAAATGGCTGCTCACGAATGGCCGGCTCGAACGGTCCGAACTGCTCTTCGTACGGTTCGCGCCGGCCTGTCTGGTTCTTGCGGTCGTGGCATCCCGCGCACCCGGCGGACCTCACATCAACAACTGGGGGTGGTCGCTGCTGGTGGCGGCCTTCATGGGCTTCCTGCCCCTTTGGCTGCTATGCACCGGTTTGGGCCGAGCGGCATTGAACCGGTATGCGGTCTGGGAATGCCTCATTCCCGCGTTGGCATTCCTCGCCACGCTGCCGTTCCACCCCGAGCACCAGACCGTAATTGCCGCCACTGGAGCAGGCCTGATAATTGGGGCGGTCATCATCAACGAAAGCGGAGTTGCGCCGACGATGGCGGGGCGCATGAAGACGCCGCCCCAGGTGGTGGGTGGATGATGTCACGGCCACCCTTCCCGGCCAGCCGACAGATCACGCGACATTTTCGGTGCCAGCTAGCACACCCCTGAGCGTGCGGGACACGGACCTACGCGGCGATCTTCGCAGCGAACTGCACGAGGCGCCGCGCCTGGTAGCGGATCGCCTCCTTCACCGGCTCGGGAATCGGCTGGCCGTTGACCGTCACCGTGACGCCATACGGATTTCCGCTCGCCTGGTACTGAATAGGGTCGGTGTAGCCCGGCGCGACGATAATCGCACCCCAGTGCATCAGGGTGGTGTACAGGCCGAGCAGCGTCGTTTCCTGCCCGCCATGCGCGTTCTGCGCGCTCGTCATCGCGCTGACCGCCTTGTTCGCCAGCGCTCCCTTCGCCCACAGCGGACCAAGCGAATCGATGAACGCGCGCAGCTGGCTGGCCGAGACGCCAAAGCGGGTGGGCGCGCTGAACAGATACGCGTTCGCCCACTCCATGTCGTCGGGGCCGGCGACCGCGACGTCCCTGGTCTTCTCGGCCTGCGCCTTCCACGTCTCCTGCTTCGCGACAATCGACTCCGGGACCGTCTCCTGCACCTTCAGGAGCCGGACCTCGGCGCCGGCCGCGCGGGCGGCGTCGGCGGCGATCTCCGCCATCTGGTGATTGGTGCCATAGGTGCTGTAGTAAACGACGGCGAGACGTACATCACTCATCACACAAGGCTGACAGGTTTGCCAAAGCCGTCAAGCACGACCAGCCGGCGATTGGTCGAGCCGGTCGAAGGCTGAGGCGGGCCTGCGCCGACACACGCCCTCGACACAGGCCCGGAGCCCTGTGGACCATGGTCCATGCCGGGCGCATTTCAAGACGATGTGTGCACTGGCGTGCAGTCTGGAGAGCACAAGCGACCCGCTCCGAACCATCCACGGGCGACCTTCCGGAATATCCGCCCGGAACTCGCATCCAGGCTCGAAGACCCGAGGCGCTGGGACCGATATTCGGACATACCGCTGGGACAAGCCTGGCGGCCGGACCGGTGCTTCGCGCGATGTCCGCGCACGACCGTCCGCAGAAGGCGCTGAACGATGTCCGCGACGGCCTACGCCTCTTCCGATTCGAACGCCACGCCGCAACCGCTCTCCCTGCCCCACGCCACCCTGGTCGTATTGACGCTGGCGTATGTCGCCCTGTCGGCCGGATTGATCGCCGCCGTCGCCGGCAGCCACGACGTGCGGCGAACCGCGATCATGGTCACCTCGCTGGTGATGTTCCCGATCTGCGTCCACAGCGCCACGCGGCTGCTGGGCTGGCCGGCCACGCGCACCTTCGTGCTGCTCGGCCTCTCGATCGGCTGGTTCGCCGAGCAGATGGGGTCGACTGACGGCTGGTTCTTCGGCCGCTACACCTACACCGACGTCCTCGGCCCTCGCCTGGGCAACGTGCCGGTGGTCATTCCGATGATGTGGTTCGTTCTCACCTACACCGGTTACGTGCTCGCGAACCTGATCCTCTGGCATCGCGCCATCGATGAACGGGGCGACGTGTCACGTGCGGCAGGGACGTCGTTCATCGCCGCGATGATCGTCACCGCCTACGATCTCGGCGCCGACCCCTACCTGGTCTACGTGATGAAGGCCTGGATCATGGAGAAGACCGACGGCGCCTGGTTCGGCGAAACGGTGCAGGGGTTCGTCGGCTGGACGTTCATCGGCTTCGTCATCCTGTTCGCCTTCCGCCTGCTGGTGCGCCGTGCGCCAGCCGCGGCGCCGACACCGGCCGCCGCTCGTGCCGCACTGGTGCCGATGGCGATCTACGGCAGCGGCGTCGCCTTTCAGATGACGTTCGGCCATCCGGTGGAGACGCGGTCGATTGCGGCGTTCGCGATGGGCATTCCGCTGCTGTGCGCGGTGCACGGCTGGCGGCAATGGCGACTCACCGCAGCGGGCCAGTCCGGGGTGGCGCGATGAATCCGCCGCTCGACAGCCCGTCGGCGGGCGGCGTGGACGACCGTCATCTCGACGCGATGCAGTTCGCCGCCGACCCGCTGGCCGACGCCACGGCCGCCCGCATCATCGGCACGTGGACCGTTGCCGACGGCGCATTCGGCGACCTCATCACCGCCAACGCGGGCCGCTTCGCCCGGATCGCATCGGCCAACCGCGCCATGGCCGGCTGGTCGCACAATGGACCGCTGCAGAGTTGGGAGCCGCCGGATCGCAGCATGGAGCCTGACGTGGCGAGCGCGCTGGCCGACTACGTCCGCGCCGCGGCCGCCCTGCCCGCATGGGCCGACCGCGCCCGGATCGAACGCGCCGAGGCGCTGTTCTTCGACGACGGTCCGCTGTCGTGCATCCTGCTGTTCTGCGCCAGCCTGCCGGAGTGCTACGTCGTCCCCGACCTGGCCGACGTGCTGCACGCCGCCGGACAGCTCGAGCAGCACACCGACTACCGGGTCCGCTCGACCGCCGCCATGATCTTCCCGGTGATGATGCGCGGTGGCCTGACGCAACCCGACGGCGGCGGCATCGCGCAGATCCTCAAGGTGCGGTTGATTCACGCAACGATTCGCAACCTGATCCTTCGCGGCCGTCCGGAAGATGCGGCCGACGTCGTCGGTCCGCTGACGCCGCTGTCGGCGACGACACAGATGTCCCACACGTTGTTCGCGCATGGCTGGAACGTCCGCGAGCGCGGCTTGCCGTGCAACCAGGAGGAGCTCGCATACACCCTGCTGACGTTCAGCTACGTCTACCTGCGCAGCCTGCGGCAGCTGGGGCTCGGACTGTCGCGACAGGACGAGGAGGCCTATCTCCACTGCTGGAACGTCGCGGCGCACGTCCTCGGCGTCCGGCGCGAGTTGATGGCCGACACGATGGCGGACGCCGCCGTCCTGTTCGCCGCGATGCAGGCGCGTGGCCGTGCCACTCCGCCGATACCCGACGTCCGCCCGCGTCTCGGCCAGGCGCTCATCGCCACGATGTCCCAATCGATTCGCGTGCCCGTGGTGCGGCACTTTCCCGAGCTGATGACGTATCGGCTGTGCGGCGAATCGGCGCGCGACGTCGGCGTGACGGGGGAGGCGCCGTGGGCCGCGCGGCTGCTGTTCGCCGCGATCATGGCGTCGACACGGGTGGTGGATTCCGTCATGCGGCTGGGCTGGCCCGACTTCTCGCTGTCCCGCCTCGTCACCCGGGTGTTGGGCTACCATGTCATGGCCACGGTGCTGCTCGATCAAACGCGTCCGCTGAAGCTGCCGGACCATCTGCTGAATCGCATTGACGACACCATGACCGACTGGAGCGACGACCGCAGGGCGCCGCGCTGGGTCAACGCCATCGAAGATGCGCTGACGATCGCCGGGTCGTGGCGGCGCCGCCACGCCGGCTCGCACCGCTAGACCTGCATGAATTCCCCGCGCGCCGCCCGCGACTGGCTCGTGCCGCTGCTGGCGCTCTATCTCGCCGCCACCGCGGCGCTTCTCTGGCCGGGCCGCGTCATCGCCGGCGCGCCGGGCGGTCCGCTCCGTCTCACCGACACTGCCGGTCGGATCGACGCGTGGCCGGCAGCGACGGTTCTCTTCGATCGCGACGGACGCCTGTCGCTCCAGGACGTCGTCCGAACGTTCGACCGGTTCCGGACGCCGCGCACCGGCTATGCGACGCTCGGCGTCACGACGGAGGCCGCCTGGCTGCGCGTCCCGTTGCAGGTCGATGCGACGTCGACCGGCAACTGGATTGTCGACATCGACTACGCGCCGCTCGTGCGCATCGACGTCCATCTGCTGAGGGACGGCCGGCTGGTGCAGACCGCCGCCCTCGGAACCAGCCGCCCGTTCGAGACGCGGCCGCTGCAGAGCCGCACCCATGCCACGCCGTTGGCGCTCGTGCCCGGCGGCACCTACGACCTGCTGATCCGGGCCGAGAGCACCGGCACGCTCATCCTGCCGATCACGCTCAACACGCCGACGGTCTTTCACGCCTCGGCGTTGCGCGAGCAGATGCTGCAAGGCGTACTGGGTGGCATCGGCCTCTGTCTGCTGCTCTACAGCCTGGCGCAGTGGCTCGTGCTGCGCGAACCGTTCTTCCTCAAGTACTGCGTGCTCATCAGCGGCAGCCTGCTGTTCTCGCTGCTGCAGTTCGGCATCGGCATGCAGTTCCTGTGGACCGACAACCTCGGCATGGAGCGTCATGCCGGCGGCGCGGCGGCGCTGATGGCGCTGGTCGGCTCGTTCCTCTTCATCGAGCAGGCGCTCGACGAGCCGCGGTCGTCACGGTTCTCACGGCTGATGAAGGGCGGTGCGGTCTTCTGCGCGGCTTTCGCGATCGTCTACGCGCTGGATCTGGTGCACGACACCACCGTGACGGCGGTCGTCTCGGTACTCGGACCGGTACCGGCGCTGCTCGGATTGCCGGGCGCGGTACGGCGCGCCCGCCGCGGCGATCCGATTGGCGGCGCCCTGCTGGTTGCGTGGTTCGTCTACTTCGTGACCACCGCCACGCTGATCGGCGTCATCCGCGGACAGCTGCCGGCCGACTTCTGGACGCTGCATTCGTTCCAGTTCGGTGCGACGTTCGACATGGTGGCGTTCACCTACGTGCTCGGCCTGCGGACCAAGGCCATCCGCCAGGTCGCACAGCGGGCCAGCGTCGAGCGCGACTTGATGCGCGCGCTGGCCATCACCGATCCGCTCACCGGCCTGGCGAATCGCCGCGGCCTGAGCCACGTCTTCGTCGACACCGGCGACCGCCTGACGCCCGGATCCGTGCTGGCCCTGTTCCTGATCGACGTGGATGGGTTCAAGGCGGTGAACGATCGCCACGGGCACGATGCCGGCGACGAGCTGCTCGTGCAGATCAGCAACCGGCTGCGCGGCGCCGTCCGGTCCACCGACATCGTCGCCCGTCTCGGTGGTGACGAGTTCGTGGTGGTGGCCGACGGTCTGACGTCGGCGCCGCTGGCCGAGGAGCTCGGCCAGACGCTGGTCTCGCTCGCCGACGAGCCGTTCGCGTTGACCCGCCATACGGTGCAGGTGGGTCTGACCGTCGGCTATGCCCTGTCGCCGCCGGCCGACCGCGATCCGGCGGCCCTGCTGCAGCTGGCCGATGGCGCGATGTACGAGGGCAAGCGCGCCGGCAAACGCTGCCTGCGCCGGGCGGCCGACGTGGCGGCCGGAGCGGCAGCGCCGCTCGCCCAGGCCACGGCGCATTAGACGGGCCGCGACGCACGGGCGTCGCCGCTACCTGATCGCCGCGCCGCCCGTGCGGTTGTCGGGCACGAACCGATCGCGCGCCGGCATCACGATCTTGGGCAGCACGGTCCTGTCGATCACCGCGTCGCCGGCGACGATCCGGTTCTGCGCCAGCAGGAACGCCACCACCCCGTAGACCTCATTTGGCGTCAGCGAGCCAGGCTGCGCCAGCGGCATGCTCCGGGCGACGTAGTCGAACAGCGTCGTCGCATAGGGCCAGTAGTTGCCGATCGCCCGCGCCAGCGACGGGTCGCGGCCGAACGCGAAGTCGCGACCGGCATCGGTGGCGACGAGCCGATCGGAAGTCGCCCCCTCACCCTGACGGCCATGACAGGCGGCACACTTCGCGGCATAGAGGGCGGCCCCCTCGGCGACGCTGCCGCGGCCGTCCGGCAGCCCGTGACCATCCGGCGTGACGTCGATGTCGAGACGCCGGATCTCGTCGGGCGTGGCCGGGCGTCCGAGGCCGAAGCGCTCCGGCAGTGGCGCGGTGCCGCCGGGCGCGGATTGGGCGGCGGTCGGCGCGCTGCTGACGTCCCTCTCACCAACCGCGGCCACCACGAGGGCCGCCAGCGTCAGGGCGCGACACGTGCGGCGCATCACGCCGCTCCGGTCGCCAGGGTCACCGTGCCGTCGGCAGCCACCCGCCACGCCCGGATGTTGTTGAAGTGGTACTGCGTCCCGGGTCCACGAACGGCGAGCAGTTCGGCCCGGGTTGGCTGCGCGTATCCGGTCTCGTCGGTGGCGCGGCTCATGATGACCGTCTCGCCGCCCGACCAGTGCCACGGCAGGCGGAAGCGCGTGTGGCATTTCGGCAGCACCGGATCCTCGAGCTGGGCGCGCTGCCAGCTGCGCCCGCCGTCGGTGCTGACATCGACATGGGCGATCCGGCCGCGGCCGCTCCACGCCAGGCCGCGAATCTCGCGCCAGCCGGCGCCCGCCAGCCGGTCCGGGAAGGCCGGCTCGGTGACGATCGACTTCGCATCCATCACCAGGCTGAACTGGCGTGCCGTGCCGTCCGGCAATGGGTCGGTGTACTTGGACGTCTCCTCGCGGAGCATGAAGGGCGCCGCGGCGACCTCGATGCGCCGCAGCCACTTCACGTTGGTCGATCCCTCGTACCCGGGGAGGAAGAGGCGCACCGGATATCCCTGCCCGGGGCGCAGCGCCTCACCGTTCTGTGCGTACGCGACCAGCGCATCGTCGAACCCCTTCTCCATCGGGATGCTGCGCGCCAGGACGGCCGCGTCCATCGACTCCGCGAGGAACCACGAGGCGTTGGGTGACACCCCGACTTCGCGCAGCAGGGTGGCGAGCGGCACGCCGGTCCATTCGCTGCAGCTCGTCAGCCCGTCGAGTTGCTGCGGCGACAATGTATGAGCTTCCGGATCCGGCCGGTAGTTGCGGCCGCCGTTGCCCGAGCACTCGAGGAAGCGGATCATCGAGCGGGCCGGGAAGCGCTTGAGGTCGGCCAGCGTGAACACCGTCGGCCGTGCGACCATGCCGTGAACCAGCAGCGAGTAGTGCGCCGGGTCGATCGACGGAATGCCGGCGTGATGACGCTCGAAGTGCAGGTCGGCCGGCGTGATGATGCCGTGCAGTTCCTGCAGCGGTGTCGTCGACGACGTGCTGCGGCCGGGGCCGGGCCGCCGCTTCGCCTTCTCGAACGGCGAGCGGGCACCGATCTCGGTCGCCCCCGTCCCCGGTATCTTGGTCGTGTCCGGTGGCGTCTGCGCGGTGAGGGCGGCGGCGGCGCCAATCACTCCGCTGGCGCCGGCGACGAGCGCGCGGCGCCGCGAGATGCCTGGGCGGATGGTGCGGGACATGCGCGACAGCATAACGCGGGCCCCCGAGCGACGCCATTGGATTGCGGGGCGCGCGCCGGCATTGAAGGCAACTCGTCCGGGAGCTAGACTCGAACCACCACGCCGCAGCCGATGCTCCGCAGGATGACACGCCATGAACCGACTGCCGTTCCTCGCCCCGTTCGCCCTTGCCTGCGCGGCCTGCGGCGCGCCGGAACCGATTCCCGGACCCGCGACGAGCGCCGGAGATGCTGACAGGATGAAGCCGACGCTGAGCTATCCCATCGCGACGAAAGGCGACGTCGTCGACGACTACCACGGCACGACGGTTGCCGACCCCTATCGTTGGATGGAGAACCTCGACTCCGGGGAGACCGCGGCCTGGGTGGCCGCCTCGAACGCGGTCACCGAACCGTACCTCGCCCGGCTGCCGCACCGCGCCGCCCTGAACGCCCGGTTGACCGAATTGTGGAACTACCCGCGGGTCGGGCTGCCGCAGGTGGAGGCGGGGCAGATCTTCTATACGAAGAACACCGGCCTGCAGCGCCAGGCGCCGCTCTACGTGCGCAGCAGCATCACGGCGGCGCCGACGCTCGTGCTGGATCCGAATGCCATCTCGGCTGACGGCTCGGTCTCCGTGGCGCAGTACGAGCCGTCGCCCGATGCCCGGCTGATCGCCTACGGGGTGTCGGCCGGCGGTGCCGACTGGCAGACCATCAAGGTGCGCAACGTGACGACCGGATCAGACGGTCCGGACGACGTGCACTGGATGCGCTTCTCCGAGATTGCCTGGACGAAGGACTCGAAAGGCTTCTTCTACTCGCGCTATCCGGAACCGCCGAGGAACAAGGTGCTCGAAGCGGCACTCTCGGGTCATGCGCTCTACTACCACGCGGTCGGGACGCCACAGTCGGCCGACCGGCTGATCTTCGAACGCAAGGACCTCGCGACCTGGATCGTCGGCGGTCTCGTCAGCGAGGATGGCCGCTATCTGTTCGTCTACATGGCCGAAGGATCCGGCAATCGCAATCGGCTCTACGTCGCCGACCTCGGCGATCCGATGGCGCCGAACGTCAGCGCGCCGATCACGCCGGTCGTCGAGAGCGACGACGCGGAGTACTGGCCGATCGGCAACTCGGGCCCGATCGTGTACCTGCGCCACGACAAGGACGCGCCGAATCGCAAGGTGATTGCGATCGACCTTCGCAACCCGGCGCCGGCGCAGTGGAAGACGATTCTGCCGGAGCGGAAGGAGGCCCTCGAACGCGTGGCGCTCGTCGGCGGCCGTCTCGTGGCGCAGTACCTCGTCGACGTGCAGAGCCGCCTCGCGCTCGTCGGACTCGACGGTACGCCGCTCGGAGACATCGCGCTGCCGGGGGCCGGATCGGTGGACGGCATCAGCGGACGTCAGGACGCGCCCGAGATCTGGTACAGCTTCACCGCGCCGCTGACCCCGCTCACCGTCTACGCCTACGACCCGGCCGCGAAGCGGAGCGCGCCGTTCGAAGCGCCGACGTCGCCGGTCGATGTCACCCAGTTCGAGACGAAGGCGCTGTTCGCCACCTCGAAGGACGGCACCCGCGTGCCGTTCTTCCTGACGGCGAAGAAGGGGCTGGCACTCGACGGCACCAACCCGACGATGCTCTACGGCTATGGCGGATTCTCGATCAGCACCGTACCGACCTATCGGGCCGACGTGCCGGCGTGGCTCGAACTCGGTGGCGTCTGGGTCACCGTCAGCATGCGCGGCGGTGCCGAGTACGGCGAGGCCTGGCACGAGGCCGGGAAGCTCGAGAAGAAGCAGAACGTCTTCGACGACTTCGTCGCCGTCGCCGAACACCTCGTGCGCGAGAAGTACACGTCGCCGGCCAGGCTCGGCATCATGGGCGGCTCGAATGGCGGTCTGCTCGTCGGCGCCGTGATGGAACAGCGGCCCGAGCTCTTCGCCGTGGCGCTGCCGGCCGTTGGCGTGATGGACATGCTGCGCTACGACCGGTTCACCGGCGGTCGCCTGTGGGTGACCGAGTACGGCTCGTCGTCGAACCCGGCGCACTTCGCGTTCCTGATCAAGTACTCGCCGCTCCACAACCTGAAGCCCGGCACCTGCTATCCGGCGACGCTCATCACGACGGCCGACCATGACGACCGTGTGGTGCCGAGCCATTCCTTCAAGTTCGCGGCGACGCTGCAGTCGGCCCAGGGGTGCAGCAACCC
Organism: uncultured Acidobacteriota bacterium; assembly: GCA_902825985.1. Lineage (GTDB taxonomy): Bacteria > Acidobacteriota > Vicinamibacteria > Vicinamibacterales > CAVVIG01 > VFZL01. The sequence continues at coordinate 63,157 of CADEDC010000024.1, forward strand.
GGTGCTGATTCGTGTCGAAGTCGCGGGCTCACATGGCTATCGCCCGACCGACAAGCTGATAGCCGAACGGGCCGACATGTGGGCGTTCGCCGCCGAACACATGGGCGTTCGCGCGGCATCGGCGGCGCCGGCGCACTGAACCGGCCCGGCGGCGGGGGCGTCGGCCTACAATCAAGGCAGCGTGAAGACGTCGAAGGCTGCGCTTTCATCCGACATCGAGGACTACCGCGATCATCACTGGCGCCGTGACGCGACGCGTCAGATCGAGACGGCGTTCGAGGGCGAGCGCTTCATCGAGCAGCTCGGGTTCACCGCCTGCTTGACCGACTCGCGCCGCCCGGGGCCCTCGCTCTACATCGCCGTCTGCGGTCGCCGTGACGCGGTGCTGCCGCGCAACGTCCAGAAGGATCCGGAAACGTCGCTGACCTGGCGGCTGAAGGACGAGATCGTCCGCCGCAGCAAGGTGTACTACGCCAAGCTGGCGCGCGGTCGCAGTGCGTTCCTGGCGCCCCGCCTGATCCCCTCCTTCAACGCGGTCTGGGGCATCCGGCGATCGGAGGAGAAGGCGCGGCTGAGCCGTCCGGCCCAGACCGTTCTGCGCGTGCTGCGCCGCGAGTGGGAGATGACGAGCGCCGAACTGCGCCACGGCTCGCACATTGCCGACCGCCACACCTTCAATCAGGCGATGGACGAGCTCCAGGCGGCACTGCTCGTCGTTCCCGGCGCCGTCTTCTACGAACCGAAGTTCACCTACACATGGACGCTGGCGGTCGGGCGGTTTCCTGACGAATTGCGGCGCCGCGTCACGCGCGACGAGGCGCTGCGCGAGATCGCACGCGCGTTCCTGACCGGCGCCGGGATGACCGTGCGCGGCGAACTGGCACGCGTCGCCGGCCTGTCACGGAAGGATGCCGGCATCGGCAATCAGGCGCTGGTCGAGGAAGGGTTCGCGACGTGGGTCAGCACCGGTGTCTATCGGCTGTCCTCCCTGGCGCGCCAGCCCGGTGCGAAGGCGGGGACGGATTGACGGGCCGGCCGCACAGCCGACCCGTCCGGTCCGCATCGGTCACCGGCTGAAGGTGGCCTGGACGGACCTGTTGTCGCTCATCGTGACGACGCAGGTGGTCGCCGTGCCTGAGCAGGCGCCGCCCCAGCCGAGAAAGCTCTGACCCGCCGGAGGCGTCGCCGTCAGCGTGACCACCGTGCCGCCGGAATATCGTGCCGAGCAATCCTTGCCGCAGCGGATTGCCTTGTCGCCACTCGGCGTCGCCGTCACCGTGCCGGCGTTGCTGCGCCCGATCTGCAGCGTATAGCGCGAACTGTCACCACCACCACCACCACCGCTCGTGCCGCCGCCACCGCCACCGCCAGACCGCGGAATCAGCGCGAACGTTGCGCCGACGTTGATCGCACCGTTCACGGTCACCGTGCAGGTTGCCGCCGTTCCAGCGCAGGCGCCGGTCCAGCCGCTGAAGGTGCTGTCGCTGCCGGCCCTGGTTGTCAGGGTCACCACGGCGCCGGCGGCGTATGGCTGGGCGCACTTGTTGCCGCACGACAGCAGCCGATCCGTCGAATCGACGTTGCCGTTGCCAACCCTGGTCACGATGAGCGCATCGGGCTGCACGTTCGCGGCGGTCATCTGGACATCGAGCAGCTCGCCGATTTCGTCAGGCGCCGGGGCATCGCACAGCAGGTCGGCGCACAGGGCTTCGTGGGTGATCGGGTCGTACTGTCCGGTGAAGGCGTAGACCTCGATGCGCCGCACGACGGCACGTGTCGTCGGGTCGATGTTGCCCTGGTTGCGGTGGCGACCGCGCCGGCCGTTGCCGCCCGACGCCGGTTCGTCCTGAAGAACCTGGTAGTCCGACTCGAGCTGCGCCAGGTCGCCGGGGACGACGACGTTGTCGGCCACCAACTCGTCGAGCGACAGCGCCCGCTGCAGCTCCACTTTGTAGGTGCGGGTCCACTGCGCGTCGCCATACAACGACGGTGCGTCGGCCGGTTCCGGTGCCGCAATCTCCGCGACCAGCTGCGGTGGATCGTTCGGCTGCACCGGCGCTTCCACCCAATAGCTGGCGTAGGGGACTGCGGTCGGCGGGTCGACGGCGACGAGAGCCGAGCGATCCGTCGAGTCCTCACACAGCCAGCGGGACGTCACCCGGGTGGGGTTTGCCGTCGTGTAGGTGCCGAAATGTTCGCACCCGCCGTTCTCATACGTTCCGGCCACCCACAGGTAGCACTGACCCGGGAACCACGGCACCGTGTGCGGCAGGGTTCGCGTCTGCCACGCGCCGGTCGCTGCATCCTGCGGGCTCTTCCAGGTGACCGCGATACCGGTCGCGGTGGCGGAGACCGTCGGGTTGCCGTAGCGATTGGCGGTGAACGATCCACCGTAGTGGCCGATCTGCACCCCGTCCATCTTCACCTCGAAGCCGTGGCAGATCTGCCCGGTATCGTTGGAGATGTCGAAGTTGCTGAGCGCACCATAGATGATTGCCGACTGGGCGGTTGCCAGGCCCGGCAGGCCAGTCGCCAGCAGGCCAGCCAGCGCCAGCGGCCGCCAGGCTGCCGCCATTCCCTTCGTCCATTTGCTCGTCACGTCCATCATCGATTCCTGCCTTCTGTCGGGGGATCGGCGGTCGCCGGACCGCTCATGCGTAGTAAGGGCAGGGTGGCGGGCCGGAAAATATACCGACGGCGAAGACGCCGAGCTTTTTATGTCGAGGTGAGTCCCACGCCGCTGCAGCATCCCGTCGCCGCGACACGGAACCTGGCGGTTCGCTTCTGTAGAATGACGACATGATTCGCGTCCGCTTCGCGCCGTCCCCCACCGGCTACCTTCATGTCGGGGGCGCCCGCACCGCCCTCTTCAACTGGCTCTATGCCCGGCGTCACGGTGGCGTGTTCGTGCTGCGGATCGAGGACACCGACGCGGAGCGCTCGTCCGAGGCAATGGTCGAGGGGATCCTGGACGGCCTGCGCTGGCTCGGGCTCGATTGGGATGAGGGTCCCCACACCGGCGGCACCTACGGCCCCTACTTCCAGTCGCAGCGGCTCGAACGCTATCGCGCCACCGCCGAGCGGCTGGTCGCCGACGGGCATGCCTACTACTGCTACTGCACGCCGGATGACATCAGAGTGAAGCGCGATGCGGCCGAGGCGAGCAGCGGCGTCGGGACGTGGCGCTACGACCGGACCTGTTGCGCCCTGACCGGCGACGACATCGCGGCGCGCGAGCGCGACGGGCGGCCGCGGGCCATCCGCGTCAGGGCGCCGGAGCGGACCATCGCATTCGACGACGCCGTGCACGGATCGATTGCGTTCGACGGCGCGAACCTCGAGGACTTCGTCATCCTGCGCTCGGATGGCCACCCGACCTACCACCTGTCGGTCGTCTGCGATGACGTCGACATGAAGATGACGCACGTCGTGCGCGGCGACGATCACATCTCGAACACGCCGAAGCAGATCGTCCTGTACCAGGCGCTCGGTGCGCCGGTGCCGACGTTTGCGCACGTGCCGCTGATTCTCGGGTCCGACAAGAAGCGGTTGAGCAAACGACACGGAGCGACCTCGGTCATCGAGTACGCGCGGCAGGGGTACATGCCGGAAGCGATGGTGAACTTCCTGGCCCTGCTTGGCTGGTCTCCGGGAGAGGGCGATCGTGAGGTCTTCACGCGGGAACAGTTGATCGCCGCCTTCGATCTCAGCGGTATCAGCGGGGGGAATGCGGTTTTCAATGTCGAGAAACTCGACTGGTTCAATCAGCAACACCTGTGGTCGCTGCCGCCGGCCGAGCTCGGCTGGCGGGTCAAGCCGGTGCTCGAGCGTGCCGGGCTGTGGAGCGACGTCTACGCCGGCGACAAGCACGCCTGGTTCGATGCCGTCCTGCAGCTGTTGAAGACGCGGGCCAAGAAGATCGACGATTTCGCCGAGCTCGGCCGCTATTTCTTCACGATGGAACCGGCGTACGATCCGGCTGCGGTGGCCAGGCATCTGCGTACTGATGGCATGCGCGACCATCTCGTCGCCATCGACGAGGCATTCGATGCGCTTCCCACCTTCGACGTCGACACGACCGAGCAGGCGGTACGTACGGTCGCCGAGGTGCGCGGTGTGAAGGCGGCGACCCTCATCCATGCCGTCCGAGTGGCGCTGACCGGACGGACGGCAAGTCCGGGGCTTTTCGAGGTGGCGGTCCTGCTGGGGCGACAGGTGACCAAGGCCCGCCTGGCGCAGGCGCTCACGCTGATTGCGTCGCCGGTCGGAGGCTGACCCCCCACCCGGACGCTATTCCCGGCGATTTCCGGCCCTGGAGCCGCCATTTCGGTGGAAAACTCTTTCCGCGCGCCGGGCCGCGCCGCTCTCGATGTGAAAACGTTTTCTTAACTCATTGATAGGTCAGAGGTTGTCCACTCAAGCGTGGCATCCCGGTTGCAGCCCCGTGCATCGGCAGCGGGCAGACCCGGGGAGCAACAGGAGGGACATGTTGGCCAAAGAGGATCGAGGGTTCGCGTCGATGGATCGCAGCAAGCAGCGTGAGATTGCCAGCAAAGGTGGCAAAGCTGCGCATCAGAAGGGGACGGCGCACGAGTGGACGAGCGAAGAAGCCCGTGAGGCCGGTCGCAAGGGCGGGATGGCAAGTCACCGCCGGAAGCAGGAGCAGCAGGGGGGCGGTACCGTGACGTCCGACGAAGGTTCGAGGGGCCAAGGCTCGCCGGACGACGATCGCAGCGCCAACAGCGACACCGGCAACGACGACATGCGGTAGAAATTCCCAGTGTCAGCCGCGTGCGGCGACGAGAGGGTTCCGATTTTGGCGCCCTTGAGGCTATAATTGCCGTCTCGCCAGCGACCCGCATCGCGTCTGATACTGGGAGGTCGTCCAACGGCTAGGACAGCAGACTCTGACTCTGCTTATCGGGGTTCGAATCCCTGCCTCCCAGCCAATT
>CADEDC010000024.1:68208-70022 GCA_902825985.1 uncultured Acidobacteriota bacterium
GATCTGCCGTCGTTCGAGATCGACGTCGTCCCATTCGAGGGCGACGATCTCGCCGGCCCGCAAACCCGCCTCGCCACCGAGGAGCGCGATCACGTAGCTGCGGTGATCGATCTCCTGCGCAGCAACCAGCAACCGCTCGTAGGCGCCAAAGTCGTGGAACGCCGCGTCGGTGTGCGGCACCCGCATCAGGCGGATCGAACATGGCAGCCGTTCGAGCACGCCCCATTCAACCGCCTGCTTCAACAGCACGCTGAGCACGCACAGCACGTTGTTGACCGTCTTCGGTGACTTGTCGCGCAGCCGCAGCTTCAAGCGCTGCACCTGCTCGTTGCTGATCGTGTCGAGCGTGCGTGCGCCCAGTGTCGGGATCAGATGAATCCGCAGGATCCCTTCCTTGGATGCGATGCCGCTCGGCTTCTGGCGGTTCGCGCGCGCGTAGCCTTCGATGAATCGCGGCGCAAACGCTGCGAGTGTGGGGACCTCCTTCCGAATCTTCGGGCCGGAGAGCAGGAGCTCGCGCTCGCGGCGCTCGCCCCACTCCCTGGCGGTCGACTTCGAGTAGCTCGCGTTCAGCTTGCGCCGTTCGCGATACCGGTCCCCCGTGGTGAGCAGGACACTGATGTCCACGTCCCACCCCCCGCGAGGGTGCTGTCTGATGTTGACGCTCATCGCGTGTTACTCCTCTGGCGATGGCGCGCGCTTCTGGTCCAGCCAGTCTAGCAAAACGTCCGAGCGGAACAGGACGCGCCGGCGAAGGCGCACGACGCCAGGCAGTTGGCGTCGCTCGACCATCGCGTAGATGGCGCGGCGCGTCGTCCGTAGCAGCTCGGCCGCCTCGTCTACGTTGAGGAAGAGGGGAACGGCACTCATGGCCGGACTCCCGTCGCGATGCTCGCGGCGTGAGTTGCCGGCTGCGACGGTTCCTCCTGAGCGGTCACCGCGTGGCGTTCGAGCCACTCGTCGATCCATTCGCGTTTCAGTCGAATGGCTCGTCGTCCGCCGACGCGGATGTGATGGATTCGGCGCGCGGCGCACGCGTCGTAGATCAGATCGCGACAGACGCCGGCATAGTCGGCGCCTTCGGCCACGTTCATCCAGAGCTTCATGCAACCTCCTCGAGCGATTCCAGTGGGTGGAACGGCATCGACTCGGTTGGCGTCGGGCGTCGCTGCCTGACGGGAACGTCAACGGTTGCTGCGTAGCAGCAGGCCGCAGTCAGTCCGCAATCGGTCCAGGAGTGTTCAGGAAGAAGTGAGGTGCGTCACCCAGCGCGAAGGTGACGGACAGTGAAAAAGCAGAATCAGTTTCGGTGTTCTGGAACCGAGTCGATGCGCGCAGGATAACGCCGGTCGTTTTCGGTCGTCAACCTGAGCAGTCGCGAATGTTGCCGAACTTCAGATCCGAACGAGTGAATAACTCGTGCTGCGCCCGCCGGCCGGATTCCGCATCAGAATGCCTCGGTCGACCAGCTGCTGAATGTCGCGCAGCGCCGTGTCGTTGGAGCTCTTCGTCAATGTCGCCCACTTCGACGTAGTCAGCTTCCCCTCGAAGCCGTCCAGCAGACGATTGATCACCAGCCGCTGCCGTTCGTTCAGCGAGAGATCTCGGAGCTTCTCCCAGTACCGCGCCTTGTCGATGACACCGGAGAGCGCGTGCTGCGCCGCCTCGACCGCGCGCGTGAGGCAGCCGAGGAACCACTCCATCCAGGGCGTGACGTCCAGCGTTCCCGTCTGCGTGCGCTCGAGGATGCCGTAGTAGTCGCTGCGCTCCTGGCGAATCTGCGCGGACATGCTGTAGAAGCGTTGCGGGCTCTT
>CADEDC010000025.1:0-35736 GCA_902825985.1 uncultured Acidobacteriota bacterium
GCCGAGACACGGGACGCAGGTCACACCCCAGAAATGCACCAGCAGCGGCTTGTCCTGGTGCGCCTGGCGTAACTGCGCCCAACTGCCGCGCACGAACGGCTTGAGGGTCGCGGCCGACGCCGCCACCCACCCCGTGGCCATCAGCGCAAGACAAGCGATGAGCCGTCGTCGGGAAGCCATCATGACGTGGTCTCCAACCGTCGCAGCATGTAACCATCGGTCCGCGTGCACCAGGACAGGAACAGGCGACGTCCGTCGTGCACGAGCAACGGATGACCGGAGAAGTGGCGGGTGCTGGCGAGGAACGTTGGCGCCGAGAACGTGACGCCGTTGTCACATGCCACCATGGCCCTCACGGTCGTGCGCTCGCCATCGAATTCCTTCCACACCACCCACACCGCATCTCCCATCACACACGAGTCGAATCGCCCGGGCCGTCCGGCGCCGACTATCCGGCCGCCGGCACCGCTCGGCTGCTTCAGCAAGCCGCGTACGCTCGGTGTGCGTCACCGAACGCACGCGGCCTACCGGCCCGCGTGCGACCTGGCGTGGAGGCCACCCGCGAACTTCAACTCGCCGGGATGCAGCCGGCGCGCTGAATGTGGAACCTGACCGGCGTCGCCGCAGGGCTGGTCGCGCGAACAGCGAGATCATCACGACGTGGCCCTCGCAGCCGGCGGTCAGACGACTGCTCATCCGGCGTCACGAAATAGCCACGTGCGCCGGACGCCATCAGTTCCGACACGGCTCGTCGGGGTGAGTCGAGAATAAGGACCGCCCATCTGTGCGTCAACGAGGGTGCAGCCAACGCGGGCCCCGTTGCAGCGAACGGTCAGGCGACCGGTCACACGATGCGATAGTTGCGCATCATGCCCATGTCCTCGTGTTCGAGGTTGTGGCAGTGATAGAGGAACAGCCCAGGGTAGTCCGAGAACTTCACCAGACACTCGACGCGTTCGCCAGGCAGGACGAGGGTCGTGTCCTTCCACCCATCGTCCACGAATCCGTCCTTCAGTGCCTGCCAGTCGGCGCGGCGACCCGGTTCGACCGTCCGGCGCAACACCCGGAACTGGCGGCCATGCATGTGCATCGGGTGGCCGAGCCGCATGTTCATCATCATCCCGGGTCCGCTGTTGTCGTAGGCCCAGATGTGCGTCGAGCCGGCGCGGACGCTCTCCTCGGCTGCGACATCGTCCATCTCGAACGTCCGGGCACCGAGGAAGAACTGCATGCGCATGAAGTCGATGTTGATGCTGCGCGTCGGCACGTCCGGCGGCGGCTGCCATGCCGCCTCGTAATGCGAAAGGGCTGCCGGAAGCGCGAACGCCGACCGCTCCCGGCGATCGACCGAGATGGCCAGGACCTCGAGCGGCGCCCCTTGTGGCACCGGCGGACGGTCGGCGCCGCGTCCGCCGCCGCGGCCGCGTCCACCCCGACCCATGCCGCCGCCCATGCCCATCTGCATCGTGAACAGCGAGGCCGGGAACGGCAGGCTGCGCAGCGTGAGCCGCGTCCCGACCGCGGCGGCGCTCAGGTCGAGGAGGGTGTCGAGGCGCTCGCCCGGCGCCAGCGTCACGTACGGTCGCGTCACCGGGCGTTCGAGCAGGCCACCGTCCGTGCCGATCACCGTGACCGGCGTCGACGGGTCCCAGGCCAGCTTGTAGACGCGGGAGTTCGAGCCGTTCATCAACCGCAGCCGATAGTGCCGGGTCGCCAGGGACAGTGCGGCTGCCGGACGGCCGTTCACGAGCACCTGGTCGCCCAGGAACCCGTTCATGTTCTCCATCATCATGCCGGAGGCGTAGACCAGCTGGTTGCCGGCATCGAACTGGCGATCCTGGATGACGCACACCAGTTCGTCAGCCCCCGACGGCAGGTGCAGCGCCGCTTCGTCGGGATCGTGGACAACGATCAGGCCGGCCAGCCCGTGGTACGCCTGATACGCCGTCCGCATGTGCGGGTGCGGGTGGTACCAGTAGGTGCCGGCACGATTGACCACCGTGAACTCGTACACATACCGTTGCCCCGGGCCCACGGCAAGACGTGGATGGCCGTCCGCCTGCGTCGGCACGTCCAGACCGTGCCAGTGGACGATTGACGGCTCCGGCAGGTCGTTGACGAAGTGCACGCGCACCTTCTGGCCGGTCTCGAATCTGAGCGTCGGTCCGAGGTAGCTGTCGGGGATCACCTGAACGGCGGCCGGCGCTCCGCTGAGCACCCTGGCCCGATAGCGCCAGACCCGCGTCGGCTGCCCGCGCAGCAGAGGCACCTCCGCCGGTGCGGCACGGAGTTCCAGCTCGACATCAGGGTGGAAACCCGCGGTCTGGGCCGCCAGCGGTCGCGGCCACACCGCCACGCCTGCCACCCCGGCCCCAACGCGGGCCAAGAAGTCTCGTCGCTTCACGCCATGCCTCCGGCTGGACGCGGCACCCCACGGTGATTGTCGCGCCGCTCGAAAGATGCAGAGCTCGGGGTTTCGGTGACAGCCGAGCGCCTGTGACGTTTGGCGCCCGTCCGCATCCCTCACCACATCATGGAGCAGACTGCCTACGGACTGCGAATCTCGACGCCGCTCGCCTTCGACCAGGCCGTGGCCCACGTCACCGATGCCCTGAAAGCCGAAGGCTTCGGCGTCCTGACAACGATCGACATGCAGGCAAAACTGAAAGAGAAGCTCGACCGGGACTTCCGGAAGTACGTGATTCTCGGTGCGTGCAATCCACCGCTCGCCCACCGGGCGCTCGAAGCCGAGCTGGAAGTGGGCCTGTTGCTGCCGTGCAACGTGATCGTGTACGAGCGGACGGCCTCGGACACCGTCATCGGCGCCATGGCGCCGCTTTCGGCCCTCGGCATCGTCGGCGACAACAAGGAACTGCAGGAGGTGGCGACGGAAGCGGACGCACGGCTGCGCCGTGCTCTCGCCGCAATAGAAGGGGCCGACGTGGGGTGATACGCGAAGGGCCGGTGGATCCCCACCGGCCCTCCCAGAACCAGCCGTCGACCAGCGGTCTTCTCGATCTCAGAAGGTCAATCTGACCGCCAGCTGGAGACTGCGTGGATCGCCCACGGCGGTGATCTGATTGAACGTCGCCGATGGACTGGTCGGATAGGCGCCGGCGCCGAAGTTGGTGTTCCGCGTCAGGTTGTTCCGCCGATTCGTCAGGTTGAACGCTTCCAGCATCCCTTCGAGTCGGATGGACGGCCCGAGCGCGACGGTGCGGCTCACACGCGCATTCAGGCTGAAGAAGTCGTTGCCGACGCCGGCATTGCGCTCGATGAATTGTCCGTTGACGATCGGGCGCCCGGCGGTCCCCTGCACGGTCGTCACGCCGGACGTGATGTTGAACGGCAAGGCCGAATACGCCTGCACCATGCCGCTCACCTGGAACCCGTGGCTGAGCCGTTCCCACACTGTCGTCGCGGGTGCCATCGACGTATTGACCGAGCCGTTGATCGTCAGCCGGTGCCGCTGGTCGTCATCCGATCGCCCCCAGTCCTTCGACACATCGAAGGGATCGATCGGCGAGCTGAAGAAGAATTCGCCGACGTTGTTCATCGACTTCGACAGCGTGTAACTCACCCGATACGAACCCCAGGCGGTGGGCCGCTGGATGAACGACAGGTGCAGCCCGTGATAGTTGGAGCTGCCGGCCGACGAGTACTGGCTGTTGTTGGCGTAGGCGGCATTCGGCCGGCATCCGTTGTTCGTGCCGCTGGCGACGCAGCTCGGCACGTTCTGGTTGATCGACATCAGCAACCCGAGGCCGCGCACGTACTGATACCCGGCGCTGACCGTGCCGAGGGTGCCGACCTGGCGCTCCACCTCGAGACTGGCCTGGCGTGAATACGCATTCTGCAGGTCGCGGTCCATCGTCGTCAGATTGACGAGCGTCACCGTCGGCAGCGCGGCCGACAGGATGTTCGGGAACGCCGGCGCGCCGGCCTGCGTCGGTGCCAGGCTGATCGCCGTCTGCTGCAGCTGCGTCAGGTCGGTGGTGTTGCCGGCCGACAGCAGCGCGTTGGCGAGCGCGCGCAGCGGCACGCGATCGAAGAAGAGGCCGGCGCTGCCGCGCACGATGGTGTTTCGCGAATCGAACGGCGCCCAGGCGAAGCCGATTCGCGGCGACACGTTGTTCGTGTCGGTGTCGATGGTCTCCAGCATCTGCAGGTCGTAACGGAGGCCGAGGTTGAGCGTCAAGCGGCTGCCGGCCTTCCACTCGTCCTGGGCGTAGAAGCCGACGTTCGGATTCGTCTGCGCGACGTCGACGACGCCGAACGTCTGCGTGAAGCCGGCATTGTTGTAGGTGCCCGACAGGAAGTTGGCCAGCGACGAGAACGTGTACGCCCCGCGATACGAACGGGGGAAGTTGATCTGCGTGGAGTTGAAGATGAAGTCGGCGCCAACCCGGAACGCGTGCGCCCCGCGCTGGTGCGACAGGCTGTCCACGACCTGGAACATCCGGGTGAGCCGCTTCTGCGGGCTGCCGGACAGCGTGCCGAACGATGCCACACCGGCGATGCTGACGGCCGGCCCGACGCGATCGGTCGACAGCGCCTGCAGATCGCTGTGGACGAACTGTGCCCGCGTCTCGTTGACGGTGCGCGGCGACAGCGTCATCGTATTGCTGATCGCCAACGCCTGGTCCCGGGTGTCGAGGCCGGATGACGCGGACGGGGTGTTCAGCCCGCCGGCGCCGCGTGAGTTGGCGGAGGTGATGTCGTAGAGACTGTAGCGCACCGCGAGCTGGTCGCGGCCGTGCAGCTGGTGATCGAACTTGCCCATGAAGTTGGTGCTGTTCACCGGGTTCGGATAGATGCCGGCGGTGACGCGCTGGCCCGGATAGCCGGTGGCCTGCAGGCGGGCGTTGATGGTGTCCACCGTCGTCTGCGGCACCGTCGTGACGCCGGTCTGGTCGAGGCGGCGCTGTTCGAGGTTGGCGAAATAGAACGTTCGGTTCCGCACCACCGGGCCGCCGAGGCTCGCCCCGTACTGCTTCTGCGACATCGGCAGCGTCGTGCCGGTGAGCGCGTTGGCCGCGTTCATCGAGTCGTCCCGGAAGTAACCGTAGGTATTGCCGCGCGTCGTGTTCGTGCCGCTCTTCGTGACGACGTTGATGTAGCCGCCAAGCGCCCGCCCGAGCTCCGCCTGGCCGCCGGACGTCACGACCTGGAACTGGTCGACCGCGTCGACGCCGTAGGGAATGCCGCTCAGTCCGGCGGCGTCATCGTTCGCCGAGAGACCGTCGACGATGAAGCTGTTCGACAGGTTGCGCTGGCTGCCGACCGAGATCCCCTGGCCGGGCACCGCCGATGTCTCGGCGAACAGCTGCGTGCTGGCCGTGTTGGTCGGCGAAACCCCGGGCACGAGCAGCGCGATGTCGAGGAAGTTGCGACCGTTCATCGGCAGGTTCGCCAGTTCCTGCTGCTGGATCGTCCCGGCAATCTGGCTGCGCGCCGCTTCGAGCACCGGCATCTGGGCGGTGACGGTCAGCGACGTGTCGACGCCACCGACGCTGAGGGTCACGGGCAGTTCGAAGGCCGAGCCGACGGTCAGCGTCAGCCTGCGGGTCAGGTCGGCAAACCCCTGCAGTTTCACCGTCAGCTCGTAGGGACCGAGCTTCAGTTGCGGAAACCGGAAACGGCCTTCCGCATCGCTTGTCGCCTCGGCGACCAGATTGGTCTCGGTCTGACGCGCGGTGACCTGGGCACCAGGCACGACGGCGCCTTGCTGATCGGTGACACGGCCGCTGATGCTGGCCTGGTTGATCGTATCCTGCGCTTCGCTGGTCGCTGCCGGAGCGCACACGCACCACAGCAGGACGAGCGCTGTTGTGACACAGCGAAATATCCGCACACATTCCTCCCGAAAACAGATCGGACGACCCTGCACAGGCGCGCCGAGGCGCCGCTGTGCCCTGACAATTCGAGTCGGAGAGGAGGATCAGGCGCGGGGTGGCGGGAGGTCGACCGGACGGACGAAGGAAGGGCTCGGAGCGGCCGCGGGCAACCCGAGCGGCGCGACATGCTCGATCGGCGCCGCCGGGCTGTCGTCAAGAATGCCGGGAATCCAGATCAGGCTGGCGAGCGCGGTCACCGGCCCCTGGCAGGTGGCGGTCAGCACGCAGTCATCCGCGGCTGTGGCCGCGGCAGGGCGGCCAGCGGCCGGTGCGGCGTGCGCGGCGTGCGGGTCGCTCGCGACGGCGGCAGCGGGAGCCGCCCCGCGGTGCATCGGACAGGCGTCGCGGTTGGCGGCCGCCATTGGACAGGTCTCGGCCGTCGTGGCGGCCTGATGGCAGTCCGTATCGGTCGCGCCGCGGTGGCCGGCCTCGTCGGATTCACCCAGATGACCATGGGCCGCGCAGCAATAGCGCGGCGCCAGCGCAGACAGCGACGATACCTGGCACAACAGCCAGATCGTCGTGAGGGCGCGGAGGCGGTGGCGAAGCCAGGAGAGCGGCATCGGATGCCAGCTAGTTTACTGGATTGCCGGGAGCGTGGTGAACGCCGGCCGGCAATCGGGCGGCCGGCGTTGGGGACGAATTCAGGCGATTGGATGGCCGATCGGGTGCGGACCCGTGGCTACGGATGGGACTTCTCGGCCGTGACATAGGCCGGGTTGAGCGTCCCCTTCTGCTTCGCCACCTCGAGCAGCGTCGGGTAGAACTGCACGAACGTGTGCTCGACGGCGGCCTTCGTGCTATGGCATTCGTAACAGCGCGCCGTCTTCGGGAGGGCCGCCACCTGATCGAGCTTGGCGCCGAAGTTGTAAAACGTCCAGCCGCCCGGCTTGGTGCTGTCTTTCACCTCGGCTTCGATGGCGCGCACGGCCGTCTGGTAGCGGCCGCCGAGGTTGATCGAACCTTCGCTGGCCGAACCGCGGATCTCGAGGATGAACATGGTCTGGTCGGGCCAGGCGCCGGACTTCATGAACTCCCGGTATGACGCCGGATTCACGTAGACGTTCGTAAATGACGGCGACGGGTTCGCGTTGGCTCCCGGCTCGTCGTAGGTCATGCCCAGGCCGGCGCTCAGGAACACCCACTCGCGAAAGTCGGCTGGCTTGATCAGCTCACCGGTGCTGGTGTACCGGACGACACTGCCCGCGGGCCCGGCCGGCTGCTGCGCCGCGACGATCAACGTGGTCCCCACCCATCCGGCGACGATCAGTGCCGCCATCGCGATTCTCAAGGTCATGTGAGATCCCCTCCGGTCCTCGCAAGAAGGACGGCAGACAGCTTAGCGCGCCGGGCCGAGCGCTGGGGAAGAATGCCGCCAAACCGTTGGCTGCAGGCGGCTGGCCCGGTTCGGGCCCACGGCCGGACCGGACCGTGACACTCAGAAAGCCAGGCGCAGCCCGAGTTGCATCTCGCGCGGGTTCTTCGCGCTGAAGATGCGACCGAAGTTCGCGTTGCCGAAGACGCGGTTCGGCAGATCGAAATTGGCGCGATTGGCCAGGTTGAAGATCTCCCAGCGGAACTCGAGCTGGCTGCGACCGACTGCCCAGGTCTTGGCCAGCGCGAAGTCGACGTTCGCATACCCGGGACCGATGACGCTGTTTCGCGGCGCACTGCCGAAGCTGAACGCCGCCGGCAAGGCGAACGCCGCCGTGTCGAACCACCGGCCGGGGGTCCGCTGGCCACCTGGCAGATTCGGATCGCCGACCTGGTCGGGTCGCTGCGCCGGCCCGGCGCCGACGTTGGCGCGGTCGGTTCCAAGGTTCACCGTGAACGGCGCTCCCGACTGGGCGATCAGAATCGCGTTGACGCGCCATCCGCCGAGCAGGCCACCGCGCAGGCCGCCTGCCTCGCGGAAGAACGGCAACTGGTAGACGCCGCTGGCGATGAACTGATGACGATGGTCGAAACTGGAGAGCGCCCACTCGCCGGTCTCGTCGAAGATGTTGCCGACGTTCTGCGGCACGTTGGCTTCGGCTTCGGTCGGTCCCGGACTCGACGCATCATCCTTCGATCGCGACAGCGTGTAGCTGACGTTGAACGCGACGCCGCGCGCCAGACGGCGTTCCACCTTGAAGGTGATGCCGTGGTAGATCGACTTGCCGTCGAAGCGGATGGCGGCAATACGACTCAGCTGCGGAATCGGACGCCGCGCCTGAATCGCGCCCGGCCCCGGCTCCGGCACGTTCCGCACCGTCGCGTTGTCGGCGCCAAGCGTCCATGTGCCCATGTACGACACCTCGGCCATCGTCGACGGCACGAGCTGATACTGCAGGCCGCCGCTCCACGTCTGGCTGTACTCGACGCTGTAGTCGTAATCCATGATGCTGGCGCCGACGGTGCCGGTCGCCGGGCTCGTGAGGATGTCACGGGTCTGCAGCGTCGGAACGCGGACGTCATTCGGCACGTCCACCTGCTTCGTGAAGAAGTACGGCAGGTTGCGCGCGAACGCCGTCTGGACGCTGTAGGCCCACTGGTTGAGGAAGATGCCGTAGCCGCCGCGCACCACCGCCCGCGCATCGTCGAGCGCCAGCGCGAAGCCGAGGCGCGGCGCCAGACGGACGGCGCTCGGGTCGAGCAGGCCGCGCCCCCAGCCGGCCTCCGAGGAGGTCACGTACGGCAACGGCAGCTGCGGCAGCAACGCCGCGGCAGCCGGATTGATCGTGCCGTTCGCATCGCTGGCGACGACGAACCGACCGCCGGGCACCGACAGGTCGATCGATGACAGGCGATTGTCGGCGGCATACATGTGCTGGTTGAACTCGTAGCGCAGGCCGGCATTGACGGTCAGGTTGGGGCGCAGCTGCCAGTCGTCCTGCGCGTACAGGTGCAGCCAGTTGGTGCGGCCGTCCTCGTCGCCGCGGCCGATGCCCGAGACGGCGGCGGTCGGATAGCCGAGCAGGAAATCCGCGAACGCGTTGCCGGTGAACTGTCCGGTGTAGGTGAATGCGCCGCGCGCGTTGTCGGGCTGTTCGGGGCGCAGGCGGAGATGGAAGTAGTAGCCGCCGGCCTTGACGCGATGCGCACCCCGATGCCACGTGACGTTGTCGAACAGCTCGACGTGAGTGTTGTGGCGCGTCGTGAAGCTGGTGGGATCCCCGAAGGTGCTGAACTGCCCGCCGGTCACAATCTGCGGAAACCCGACGTCGCGCGGGTCGGCCGTGACGCCCAGCAGGCCGACCTGACGCGCGAAGTCGGTGCCGCGATTCAGACTCGTCTGTCCGCCGCGCACCGCCATGCCGCCAACCCGCAGCTCGTTGAACAGCGAGGCGCCAATGGTGTGGGTGTAGCTCGCGACGACGTTTCGCGTCCGCGTGGTCAGGGCGCGGCCGAAGCCGGGCACCAGCGTCTCCTGCAGGGCGCTCGTGCCGAACGGCTGGGTTTCGTCGGCGTCGAACGAGCTGACACGCACGAACAGCTGGTCGGCATCGGCCAGCTGGTGGTCGACCCGGACGCTGACCTGGTGGAGCGTGCGGTCCTGGCGCTCGACGGCCGACAGATTCTGCTGCGCGCCCGCGGCGTTCGGCAACGGGACGCGCTGCAGCAGCGCGGTGGCCAGCGGATCCAGCCGGTCGGCGGGAATGCGGCCGTTCGCGAACGGCAGACAGGCGCCGGCGGCCGCAATGGTGAGCGGGTCGCAGATGGTGCCGGCACCTGCGAAATCGCCCGCCCGCATCGCGGGGGTCGGCACCGAGAAGGCCCGCGTCAGCGAGCGGTTCATCGACTGCCCTTCGTAGCTGCCGAAGACGAACGACCGATTCCGGCGCAACGGACCGCCGAACGTCCCGCCAAACTGATCCTGGCGCAGCGGCGGCACGCCGGCGCCGGCCGGCGTGAAATAGTTCGGCGCATCGAACGCGTCGTCGCGATGGAATTCGAACAGGCTGCCGCGCAGCGCATTGGAGCCGGCGCGCGTGACGACGTTGATGAGCGCCGAGGCCTTGCCGCCGAACTCGGCGGCGTACATGGACTTCTGGATCTTGAATTCCTCGATCGCATCGATCGACGGGTTGATCACCAGGTTGTTGAAGAGTTCGTCGGTGACCTTGACGCCGTCGAGCAGGTAGATGTTGTGGCCGGCGCGCTGGCCGCCGACGTTGGGGAGGGGTCCGGCCTGCTGCAGCGCCTCGCCGCGGGTGCCGCCCGGCGGAATGACCACCGCGTCGCTCAGCTGGGCCAGCGCGAGGAAGTTCCGGCCGTTGAGCGGCAGCTGGACGACCTCACGGTTCTCGATGACGTCGCTGATCTCCGCGGTGGCCAGCTGCAGCAGCGGCGCGACGGCCTGCACCGTCACCTGCTCGGCGATGCCGGACACCGCCAGGTCGAGTTCCAGTACCGACGTGCGGCCGACTTCCACCAGCACGTCGTCCCGCGTCGCTGGTGCGAAGCCGGCCAGGCTGGCAGACACCGTCCAGCGGCCGATCCGCAGCGCTGTGAGGGCGTAGCGCCCGCCGGTATCGGTCTGGCGCTCGACGCGGATGCCGCTCGTGGCATGCGTTGCCGTGACTGTCACGCCGGCGAGCACCGCCCCCGACGTGTCGCGCACCGCGCCGGCGATTTCCCCGGTGTTGATCTGGGCCCGCACCGGACCGGCGGTCAACACCACCCACGCCACGACGACGAGGCGACAAAGCGACGTGAGATGTGCGGATAGCCGCGTATGGCTCAGCATGTACCCGCCAGATTCGACCGACCGCTGCCGAGGTCCTGTCGCACGCGCGAGGAGCATACGCCAGACCGTCGCAGCGTCTCAAGTGCACCGGGTCGCTCCCTGATAGCAGGGATGCGCCGGCGGGTGGCGCGCTACGGCCGGGACTTCACGTAAGCCGTCGGGTTCCCGGTGAACTCCCGGACGCAATCAGGCGTCGCGAATCCGTAGACCCGGCCCTCGTGCAGCGCGAAGAGGTCGGGGTCGATTGGTGCGCCCGGCACGACCAGGCAACTCTCATTCTGGATGGCGTAGCGTTCCGGGGTCTTGGTGAAGGTGTCGCGATTGCCTGAGGACGCAAATCGATAGCGATGTCCCTTGTGGGTCACGACGAATTCGGCCTTGCCCGGCTCGTTGCGGCCGGCCACCAGCGCCACGGCATCGAGCCCTTTCAATGCCACCGGCGGTTCGCCGGCGGCCGCTGCCCCGGCGCCCGGTTGCGCCGACTGGGCGACACTGTCGCCGGTCGCCAGGAACAGGCAGCCAATCAGGGCGGTGAGGAGGGCGAGCGCTCGAAATGGCGTCATGATGCGATGATGGCGACTCGCGACGGTTGGCGACCGGCCGATGCAGCCAACGGCTGGATTCATGCAGCGAACGGCTGCCGACGTGCCGCGAAGGCGACCGGGCCGGGAGCCCGCCGCAGGGGACGCCCCGGATCACCCCAGCCGTTCCATGGCTCGGATGGCGGTGTCGCGTGCCATCGTCACGGTCGACCCGAACATGTCGTCGAGAGGTCTGGCTGCGCAACTTGGCGACAAGGGCCAGTCCGAAGTCGAGACCCGCCGTCACGCCGCCGCCGGTGATCCGGTTCCGGTCGACGACGATGCGCCCCTCGGTGGGAATGGCGCCCAGCTCCTTCAACGCGTCACGGGCGCTCCAGTACGACGTCGCCTTGTAGCCGTCGAGCGGCCCGGCCCCAGTATCAACGACCCGGTACAGACACTCGTGACACAAGTCGCCGTCCTGCGGCGCGACGCCAGGAACGCCAGTACCTCGGCGTCCTCCATCTTGATGTGGACGCCACGGTTCAGCATCGCCTCGAACATCGTCAGCGGCCCGACGAAGTCCTGCAGGTACATGCGGGATACGGCAGCATCGCAATCGTGACCTTGTCGCCGGCGAGCAGTCGCCTGCAGCGAATGGTCGGCGAAGCGGTTGCGGTTGGCCACGCCGGACCGCTACAGTCGATGGCATGATGGGACGCCGTCAGCTGGCGCGACCCGACACCGCGCCGGCGTCGTCGGATGCGGATCATGATCCGGGGGTGCCGTCCGATCGCCGCATGATCGGACTGGGGCTGCTTGCCGCCGGCCTGCTCGCCCTGTCGATCTCGGCCCAGACGTATCTGCCGATGCGCGGCCACGGTCATTCGTTCTGGCGCATGCTGGGGTGGCAGTTCGCCGCCTGGTCGTTCTGGCCGCTGGTGACGCCGGTGGTCTGGCGGCTCGGCGGCCGCCTCTCGATCGAGCGGCCGCTACCGCCGCGACACGTCGTCCAGGTCGTGGCACTCGGCGCGCTGCTGATTGGCGTGCATACCGCGCTGGCGGCGCAGCTCTCGCTGTGGTTCCAGCCCTTCACACCGGCGACGGCCGCAGGATTCACCGCCGCCCTCGTGGCGCTCTTCGGCTCGCAGTCGGTGACCGACATTCTCGTCTTTCTCCTGCTGCTCTTCGTCGGCAGCACGCTGGAGGTCAGCGCCCGGGCCCGGCAGCTCGCCCTGCGGGAGTCACGGCTCGAGACGGCCCTCGCGAAGGCCAATCTCGAGGCGCTGCGCCTCGAGATCCAGCCGCACTTCCTGTTCAACACCCTCAATTCCATCGCCGCCCTGATCCGGATGAAGGCCAACGACCAGGCGCTCGAGATGCTGCTCGGCCTGAGTGCGCTGATGCGCGCGACCGTCGACCGCGAACCGACGCATGTGACGCCGCTGGCCGCCGAACTCGAGTTCGTCAAGCGCTACATCGAGCTGCATCGCGCCAGATATGGCGACCGTCTCGACGTGCGCTACGTCGTCGCCGCCGGTTGCGAGCGGTTCCCGGTGCCCACCTTCCTGCTGCAGCCACTCGTCGAGAATGCCTTCCGGCACGGTCTCGGTCGCCGCGCCGGGCAGGGCCGGATCGAACTGGGCGCCGCGCCGTCGCCGGACGGCGGCCTGCGGGTGTGGGTCGGCGACGATGGGGTCGGCCTCAGTCCGGGCTTCGATCTCGACCGCGACGCCGGCACCGGCCTCTCGAACATTCGTGTCCGTCTGCAACAGCTCTACGGACCGGCATCGACAATGGCCATCGAGCGCCGCGTCGGCGGTGGCACGATGGTCACCGTGCAGTTGCCGCCGGCTGTCGGCCTGGCGGAGGCCAGCGCGTGAACAGCTTCCGCGTGCTCGTCGTCGACGACGAACCGCTCGCGCGATCGATGCTGGCGACGCTGATCAGGGAAGACGCCGACGTCGCGGCGGTCCAGGAATGCGGCGAGGCCGGCCTCGTGCGTGAGAAGCTCGCGACCTTTCAGCCGCACATCCTGTTCCTCGACATCGAGATGCCGGAAATTGGCGGCATCCAGATCGCGGAAGGCATCGACGATGCCGGCCCGGCGATCGTGTTCGTCACCGCCTACGGCCAGTACGCGACGCGCGCCTTCGACGTCAGCGCCGTCGACTATGTGCTGAAGCCGTTCTCGGACGCCCGTCTGTTCGAGGCGCTCGAGCGCGCCAAGCGCCGCGTCCGCGAGCGGCGCCTGGGTGAACTGGCCAGCGAGGTCGCGTCACTGTCGGCCGAATTGAACGCCGAGAAGCCGCTGCCAAGCGATGCGACCCGTTACCTCCAACGACTGGCGCTCAAAGTCGGGGACAAGGCGATTGTCCTGAAGACGTCGGAGATCGTCTGGATCGAAGCCGAGGACTACTACGTGCTGGTCCACTCGACGCGCGGCCGCCACCTCGTGCGCATCCCGTTGACGTCACTGGAGGAGCAGCTCGACCCTCGCCATTTCGTCCGCGTGCATCGGGCGGCGATCGTCAACATGGATGCCGTCCAGGAGATCGACAGCGCCGACGGCACCGCGCTCAAGCTCTCAGACGGCTCGCGGGTGCCGGTCAGTCGGTCGCGCCGCAAGCGGGTTGAAGACACGCTCGCGCCACGCCTGCGCTGACCCACACCGCAGTGTCGGGACGCGCACGGCACCCTCATGGCTCCTTCGGCAGCGCGAGCGCCACGAGTTCGACCGTGTCGTTCACCCGCGCGGCGACGACAATGAACTGGCGGCCGTTGCGCTCGTAGGCGATGGGGAATCCGGTGGTCGGACCCGGCAGCGCAATCTTCGCCGCGACCGCGCCGGTGCTCTTGTCATACGCCCACAGCACAGGCTCACCGCCGCCGCCCTCGCCGGCAAACAGCAGCGTCGAGGTCACCAACAACCCAGACGGTCGGCTGAACTTGCCGGTCTTCGGCAGGGTCACGGTGGTGAGCGCCGGGTGCGCGCGGACGAACTCCGGCGTCTCACCGTTGGCGGCCACCCAACTCGTCATGCCGGTGCGCAAATCGATGGCGGTGATGCGGCTGTACGGCGGCTTGGTGATCGGCAATCCCTGGATGGCGAGATTCGGGAACGGACGCGCGATATGGAACGCCACGCCGGTTCGCTCGGTTCCTTCCATCAATCCATAGAAACCGACGTTGGTCGCCGAGCTGACGTACACCATTCCGGTTTCGCGATCGACGGCGCCACCTGGCCAATTCGCGCTGCCGGCGCCACCGGGACTGATCAACGTCCCCTTCGTCCCATCCGGCGCGTTCGCCATCGACGGCGGCGTGTACATCGCCCCGTGTCGGAAGCTGGCGATGGTCTTGAGCGCCGCGGCCCGCAGCGCCGGGGTGAAGTCGATCAGGTTGTTCGTGTCGAGCCCCTGCTGATCGAACGTCAGCGAGCTGAATGGCTGCGTCGGCGACGTCCACTCGCCGGGGACATCGGATGCCGGGACCTTGCGCTCCTCCGCCGGCCAGATGGGATTGCCGGTCTGCCGGTCGAGCGCGAAGACGAAGCCCTGCTTGGTGATCTGCGCCAGTGCCTTGACCCGCCGACCGTTGGCGGTGACGTCGACGAGCATCGGTGCGGTTGGCAGGTCGTAGTCCCAGAGGTCGTGATGCGTCACCTGGTAGTGCCACACCAGCTGACCGGTGTCCGCCTTGATCGCCAGCACGGAGTTGGCGAACAGGTTCTCGCCCGGGCGGTAGCCGCCGTAGTAATCGTTCGTCGCACCTTCGGTCGCGATGAAGAAGTAGCCGAGCTCCGGGTCGGCGACGACGGGTGCCCAGAAACCGGCGTTGCCGGTGTACTTCGCCGAGTTGTCCAGCAATTCGGGGTGCAAGCGCACCCAGTCGTGCATGCCCGGGATCTTGAACAGGAAGTCGGCCGCCTTGCCCCAGCTCTCCGATCCGTAGTTGCGCGGCTCGGGAATGGTGTTGAAGCGCCAGAGCTGCCGGCCGGTGCGGGTGTCGTAGGCGACGACGTCGTTCGGCGTGCTCATCGGCCAGACTTCGTTGGGTGACGACCGTGTCGGCACGCTGCCGGTGTGACCGGTCATCGACGCGACGAGCACGTTGCCGAGGATGGCGGGCGGCGACGTGTTCGACACGCGGCCTTCGTGGAACGCGCCGGGTCGCTGGTTCCAGCGCAGGTTCTCGGCCATGTCCACGACGCCGCCTTTGCCGAAGCTCTCGACCTGCCGGCCGGTACGGCGGTTCAGCGCCACGAGCTGATAGCTGGGCGTGACGACGAAGATGCGCTCGTCGCCCGCCCCATCGGTCCAGTAGCTGACGCCACGACCGGCACTGCGGGCCACCGGCTCGATGATCGTGCCCCAGCGGCGCTCGCTCTCGCCCGGACGCCACGTCCACAACGTCTCACCGGTCTCGGCATCGATGGCAACGACGTTTCGCTGGTCACCGGCGGTGGTGTAGAGGATGCCGTCGATCACCAGCGGACTGACCTGCATCTGCGTCGGCGGCTGCGGCCCCTGGTTGCGGGCCGACCATCGCCATGCCACCCGCACCCGGCTGGCGTTGTCGGCGCGGATCTGAGCGAGCGGCGAGTAGCGGCTGGCGCCCTGATCCGAGCCGAACCACCGCCAGTCGCCGGGACGCACCGCCGGCGCCTGGGCCTGCAGCCTCGATGTCTTGAAGGTCACGAGGCCGACCGCGACACCGCCGGCGAGCCCGGCCAGCAACAACCAGGACACTCCGGTTCCACTCCCACTGCGTCGTCTGAGTCTCATGCGATACTCCAAGGCCAGCGTGTCATTCCATCACCACATCGCAACGGCGTCACGTCACTCGCGTCGCCGCTGGTACCTGCGCAACTGTTCGAGCTGTCCGCGGGCGGTGTTGTTGTCCGCGTCGAGTTCCAGCGCCCGCTCCAGCGCCGCAATGGCCGACGCATCGTCGCGCCGCCGCGTGTAGGCATAGGCGAGCGTAGAGTACCCCCGGCTCGATTGCGGATGGAACTCCAGGTTCATCTTCAACAGCTCAATCGCATCGTCAGGCCGCCCGTCGATGAACCTCTGGACGGTGCCGAGCAGCGTGTCCTCGCGGAAATCGTAGGCCTCCGCGCCGAAGAACGTCTGGCGCAGCCGACGGTACTCGGCGGCGGCCGCCAGCCCCCCTTCATGCTCCACGGTGCGCCGCACGATGTCGGCAATCGGCCGCGGATTCGGCACCCCGCGATGGCACGTGCGACAGGTGACCGGCGTAGCCGGCGTGTCACCGT
Organism: uncultured Acidobacteriota bacterium; assembly: GCA_902825985.1. GTDB lineage: Bacteria > Acidobacteriota > Vicinamibacteria > Vicinamibacterales > CAVVIG01 > VFZL01. Next base: position 16,426 of record CADEDC010000025.1, read on the forward strand.
GCCCGAGGTCGACCATCTTGTTGATGTCGGCGGTCAGCGCGATCATCGAGCGCGCAACCTGTTTGCGCGGGTTGCCCTCTGATCGGTAGTTCAATCGCCCGTTCGGACCGTCCACGTGGCAGAACACGCACTCGACGCCGAGCGCCTCGCTGAAGATCCGCATCTGATCGACGACGGCGACGATATTCGGCGTCGTTGCCGCGGTCGGCGCCGGGGCCTGCGTCGCCGGGGCCTGGGTCGCCGGCTGCGCGCCGGCGTGTGGGACGCCGACGACCGGGACAATCGCCAACGCGGCGACGAGCAGGCACGAGCGAGGGTTGAGGACGCGAACCATGTCTGTCATTCCGGACGCGCGGCATCGAGGCGCCATGTCGGCGGTCAGTCTACCGCGCCACGGCCTGGCGTGGAACCATGCCTCGTGCTGGTCAACATTGCTCGGACGTCGAGGCCATCGCCGTCGGCGACCTGGACGGCCGGTAGTGCATGGCGGTTGCCGCAGCACACAGAGCGCAGCGGGCCACGCGCGATACCGGGGTCCCTGTCGGTTCGTCGTTCCGGCCAGGATGGCGAGCCGGCGGACACGGTCACCGGTCCGGCCTGACACGATACGCCGAACCTTGACACCATCCGATGCCGTACCATAATGGCGTTGACCATGGACTCGCCGCCGCCCCCGCTCGTGCCGCGCCGCTGCGGCGGGCTCGTCAACAAGATCCACGACGGCGACTGCGTGCTCGTCCTCGGACCGCGCATCGCCATGCCGACCGCCATCGCCGGCGCCGACAACGTCGCGGTGGACGACTACCTGGCCGGCAAGCTGCTCGAAGATCTCGCCCTCGCCGGTCCGACGAGCTTCCGCGAGGCGATCGCGCAGTACGAACAACGCCCGGGCGGGGCATCGGCCCTCCGCAGTCTGATGCAGCAGCTGGTCGCCGAATTCGACGGGCACACCACGGACCTCCACCGCCACCTGGCGTCGCTGCCGTTCCGTCTGGTCCTGCTGACGACACCAGACACCATGATGGCCACGGCCTTCGAGCAGGTCGGCAAGACCGGCGCCGTCCAGGCCTGCTACGACTACTGCGGCGGGCGTGCCTCGGAAGTGCCGCTGGTCCTCCCCTCGCCGACGGCCCCCATCGTCTACAGCCTCTTCGGTCGCCACAATCGACCGGAGTCGATGGTGCTGACCGACAAGAACCTGCTGGACTACCTGGTGCGCATCACCAAGGAAAGCCCGGCGCTGCCAGACCCCGTCCGCGCGACGCTCCGCGCCCCGGCGACGCAGTTCCTGTTCATGGGATTCGGCTTCACGAACTGGTGGCTGCGCCTGCTGCTCAAGGTGCTGGACGTGACGGGTGTGGAAAACCGCGGTGTGTCCCTGGCCCTCGAAGACGACAGCTCGTTTGCCTCGGCCGCGCAGTCGAATCGCGGGTTCTTCGAGTCCGCTGGCATCTTCATCCAGGCCGGCGACTGGAACGCGCTCGCGAGCGCTCTCGCGGCGCGCTACAAGGACGATCAAGCGAAACGCGCCGTCGCCGCGGCCGCGCCGCGCGCCACGCAGACCGCCGCCGCGGTGGGACAACCCGGCCGGCCGCTCGTCTTTCTCAGCTACGCCTCAGAGGATGTCGAGACGGTCAACGACGTGCGCGAGGGTCTGGCGCAGCGCGGCATCGACGTCTGGCAGGATCGGCAGAACCTGCGCGGCGGCCAGAACTGGGAGGCGCAAATCGCGCAAGTGATCAAGCGCGTGGACTACTTCGTGTTCGTCCAGACGGAAACAATGGACCGCCGCGACGCCCGCCGCGAGCGCGGCGTCTACTACCGCGAGCTCGACCTGGCCCTCGACCTCACCAAGGATCTGCGACCGGGCACGGTCTTCGTCATCCCGACGACGATGGGCCAGTGCAGCAGTCTGCCGCAACTCTCGGACCTCCACCGGGTGCGACTGGATGACCAGCAAGGCATCGAGGAACTCGCGGCGGCGATTCTCGAGTCGTTCACGCCCGCGGTGGATGGCATCAACGCGGGCTCGGCGCGAGCTGCGGTATGAACGCCTCTGACGCCGCCCCGTCGGCTGCGCCCTCGGCCGCCACAGACCGGCGCCGCTATCCAGGCATCCGATCGTTCGAAGAACCCGACCGCGGACGATTCTTCGGTCGCCGGCTCGCGGCGGAGGAGTTGCTGCTGCGCGTGCTCAGCGTCCGACTGCTGCTGCAATTCGCGCCGTCGGGTGCCGGCAAGACGTCCCTCCTCAACGCCGGACTCTTCCCGCGGCTTCGCCCGCACGGCTACGTGCCGGTGATGGTGCGTCTGAACAATCCGGACGAGTCGGTTGCCGCCGCGGCGGCTCGCTCGCTACGCCTCGCCGCCCAGGAGACCGGACTCAGGGCACCGGTCGTCCCCGCCAACCCGGCATCGCTCTGGGACCTCGTCGTCGGCACGCAGCTCTGGAGTGCCGACCTCCTGCTGCTGACGCCGGTGCTGGTCTTCGATCAATTCGAAGAGGTCTTCACGCTCCGCGACGAGGCGTTCCGGCGCCAGTTCGCGCACGACGTGGGTGAACTGACACGCGGCCGCCACGCTGCCGCGACTCCCGCCGCCACCGAGCCCGCGCTCCCAGAGGTCAAGGTGGTGATCAGCCTCCGTGAAGAGTACCTCGGGGCGCTCGAGGAGATGACGGCCGCGATTCCCGATCTCTTCCGCGAGCGGTTACGCGTTCCACCCCTGAACCACGACGAAGCGCGCGAAGCCATCGTCGAGCCCGCTGCGCTGGCGGGCGAGTGGAGTTCGCCGGCGTTCACGTACGACCCGCCGTGTCTCGAGGCGATGATCGACTTCATCGACGGCGTATCGGAACGCGTCCGGGTGATCGAACCGCTCACGCTGCAGCTGATCTGCCAGCGCGCCGAGGCGATCGTCACGGAACGATCGCGGCGCGATGACCTGCCGGTGGTGAAGCTGAGTGATTTCGGCGGCCCGGCCGGATTCGAGCAGGTGGTGCACCGTTACTTCAAGGACGAGCTCGACAAGATCGCGGACGGTGGCGCGCGGCGCCGGGCGGTGGAGCTGTTCGAAACCGGCTTGCTCGACCCGGCCGGGAAGCGGCTGATGCTCGAGGAGGGCGAGATCACGCGCACCTTCGGTGTCGAACCCGACACGCTGGCGCAGCTCGTCGTCAGCCGGCTCCTGCGCCGCGAGCCGCGCAATGAGAGCGTCTTCTACGAGATCTCGCACGACCGCCTCACGGAAGCGATCGCGCGTAACCGGCGACATCGCCTGCCGCGGTGGGTGCGTCCGACGCTCGCCATCGCGGTGCTCTTCATTCTGGTGCTGCTGGGCGGGCTCTACATGATCAACCAGCAGCGGCGCGAGGCGATCGCGGCGAAACAACAGGCATCGGAGGCGTTGCAGTTGCTGCTTGGCGACGAGCTCGCCGGTCGCTTGCGCGAGGTCGGGCTGTCCGACGCGGTCAAGCAGGCGCTCGACAACGTCGCCGTCGATCCCGCGGATGCACGCGTGCTGGCGCTGCTGCGGCGCCGGCTGGGCGAGCTGGCGTGGGAACGCGACACGCTGATGGCCAGCGAAACGGCGTTCCGCGAGGCCCTGGCGGCGCTCGACGCGCTCGAGGCCGACGCGGTCACGCCAATCGTCTTTGCCGAACGCGGGACGGCTCTCCGGGCACTCGGCGACATCGAAGCGGAGCGCGGCAAGGTCAGCGAGGCCGAAGGGTTCTACACACGATCGGTGGAGGCGTGGACGGAAGCGGCGAAGCGAGGGCTGCCGTCGCCCGAGTCGCGTCTGAGTGCGGCCGAGACGCGGCTGGCCGTCGCGACGCTCAAGAGTCGTCTCGGCGACCTTGCCGGCGCCGAGACCGAGTTGATCGACGTCGCCCGGCGGGCGCGTGAGCTCATGCTTGCCAGCTATGTCCAGAGCGAAGAGGGGACGGCCACCGATTCGTTCGCACTCGGACGAGCCTTGCAGGTATTCGCCGAGGCGACACTGAACCTCGCGCGTGCCTCGTGGCAGCTCGACGAGCTGCGCGGGGCCCGCGCGCTCGCGGCGGAACTCGTGCGCATCCGTCCGATGTCGGCACAAGCGCGCGTGCAACTCGGCGCGGCCAGTGCCATCTACGGCGCAGCGACACTGGACCGCGACAACGTCGACGAGGCGCGACGCCTGTTCGACGAATCGGGCCGCCAGTTCGCGGATCTCACCCAGTCCGATCCGTCCAACCGGCGCATGATGCGCGAGCGATCGGCGGTCCGCCTGCTCACGATCGAGTCGCTGGCGCGGTGCGCCCAACGCGCGACCTGTCGCGGCAAGCTGCGGCCCGGCGAGCTGTCGTCGGCGCATGCCGACTCGATGGAGTCCATCGCCCAGTTCGAGCGCGTGGCCTCGGGCGACGCCGACAATCGCGCGCTGATGGTCGATCGCGCATGGGGCTTGGAAACCCAGGCGACCGCGGCGGTCGTGCGCGGCGACAGCGCCCAGGCGCCACACTTTCTGGACCAGGCCCTCGAACTGCGCCGCGCGGCCCTGGTGGACCCGCGCGACAGCGAGAGTCGAGAGGCGATTGTGGACGTGCTGTACGCGAAAGCCGATGCGCTGACCACGGGTGGCCAGCGAGACGCCGCGCTTGCCGCGGTGGAGCAGGGGCTCGCCGAGACGGCCCAGCTGCCGGCCGGTCTGACGCGCCTCTTTCGACGCGTCACGGGACTCCGTTCGAAGGCGGATCTGTTGAAGAAGAGCCGGCGCCCTGCCGACGCCGACGCGTTGGCCGCCGAGATCGCCGAGATCGACGCCGCGCTCGCCGCCGAGACCGAGTCACGAGGCACGCGGGCTCGGCAGTTCAACCAGGCTGCGAACACGACGTTCGCCCGTGCCATGACGTTGACGGGCGCACCGGCGCGCCAGGCGTACGACGCGGCCACGGCTGACTATTGGCGGTCGCTCGACCAGGAGCCAGGGGACCCGATTGTCTGGACGAACTTGAAGAGTTCGTGCGCCGGCGTATCAGGCACCTTCGGTGGCGTCGCGACTCCCCCACCGGCCGACGCTGCGGCACGCGAACGAGCGCTCGAGTGCGTCCTGCAGGCCTCGTGGCTCGGATGGGTGCTCACGGAGGACGTCACGTCTGGTGGTGCGTCGAGTGCTCCGCCTCCGGGGGCGGCCGACCGGCGCGAGGCGTTGCGTGCGCTCTACGAGGCGCGTCGTGGCCTGGCGCTGCACCTGCGAGACAGTGACAGCAAACGGGCACTGTCGCTCGCGGAGCACGGGGCCCGCGACGTCGAAGCGTACGCAAAGCGGCAGGCGCGCCCGGATGCTCATGCGATGTTCCTGCTGGCCGACGCGCACTTCGGCGTCGCCATGTTGCGTCAGGACTCCGAGGCAACCGGCTGGGAGCCGTCGTTTCGCACCGCCGTCGCGTACGGTGAGCAGGTACTGGCCCTCGAGAATCGCGTCGCCGAGCGGTACCGCTGGCTGGGGATGGTGCGCGGCGAGCTGGCCAACCGCTTCGACGCGGCGGGCCGCCGCGATGAAGCCGAGGCGGAACGCGTGACGGCTCGCGCTGAGTGCGGCGAAGCTTTGCGTCTCGCGCGAGACGAAGACGACCGCGCCGCCGCCCGGACGTGCACCGAGGCGGCGACACCGCAACCTGAACCGGCGCCGGCGAGCACCTCGAGTCCGGACACTCGACGATGACGGCTGCCGCACCCGCGGCGACCCGATGCAATATCGAGATCTCGGATTGGCAGCTGCCTTCGCGAGCGACCAGGCCTCGTCAATGTACGCCACCTGCCTCCGCACGACATCCATCGACGCTCGAAAGCTGACTCGACATTCGGGATCATGAATTCGCGAACCCGTCAGAAGGTGACGGAAAACGTCCCGTTGGTCACCGACCTGGTGCCCGTCGCCCCGGTTCCCGGCACCGGCACCATCGTGAAGGCGAAGGTGCCGGTCGCGCCGGTCGCGTTGATCGACGTGATCGTCAACGTGCCCGACCCGCCGGACGTGCTCGCCGCCCACGACTGCGCGGTGCTGCCGGAGTAGACCACCATGTTGGCGTTGGTCGGACTCGTGGCGTTGACCGACGTCGTGCTGGCGACCGCGAGCGCGCCAAAGCCCAGCGCAATCGTGTTGCTGCTGTTCGAGGCGGCCGTCGCGAAGATGCCGCTCTGACTGGTGGCCGCCGTCGCCACGCCGGTGAACGTGACGCCGTCGATCTGCGCCGTAATCGTCCCGCGACCGAGTCCCGTGTTCGTGCCGCCGCCCGAGCCGGAGCCTGACCCGCCGCTCGGAGCGGCCGGATTCCCGCCCCCGCAGGCCCCGCACATCACCGCCACCGCACACACCAGCGCTCCCGCGATCAGCCGATTTCCCATGTCGTCCTCTTTGTTGTCGAAAGCCACACCGTGATGCCGTCACCAGGTAAGGCGCGAACGGCACGTGCAAGTGATCAGCGCGGGGCGGGCGACGCCGTCCGTCGGCTCCAGGCCACCGCGCCGCTCCCCTACCGGTCCGTGGCACGTCCGCTGACGGCCGCCGACACGAGCGCGACCACCGAATGGCTGCGCAACCTTCCTCGAGGCGGGCGTCTACGGGTTGCCGCCGGCCGCCGGCAACGTCAGGACCTCGGCGTAGCGATCGGCGGCTTGCCCCATCGCTCGCGCGAGGTTCAGCTTGCCGAGATTGTGCGCGAACACGCTGTTGATGTAGTCGTACGCGGCGGTGGCCACCGCTTCCTGTGCCTGCACGACCTCGACGTTCTCACCGACGCCGGCCTCGAACCGCTGCCGCGTCAGGTCGAGCACCTCGCGCGTCACGTCGGCGTTCCGCCGGGTCAGCTCCACCTGATTCGTCGCGGCCTCGAGATCCAGGGCCGCCTTGCGGACCTCGGCTTCGATCTGTCCCGCCAGGTCGTCGCGCTCGGCGCGACGCTGGGCGACGACGGTTTCCGCCTGCGCGATGCGGCCAGTGGTCCGGCCACCGTCCCAGATCGGCACTCTGACGCGCCCGACCACGCCGTAGGTTCGCTCGGAGGTGGACGGTGAGCTGCCAATCGTGCCGTAGTCGGCGCTGACGCCGACCGTCGGCAGGTGCTCCGCGCGAGCCGCCGCCAGAGCCAGTTCCGCGGCCCGGAGCTGGGCGTCGGCCGCCTTGAGATCCGCTCGTCCCTCGGCGGCCCGGCGCATCGCCTCGTCGAGCGCCAGCTCCGGCGCCGGCACGAACGGCACGACATCCGCGAGCTCGTACTGGTCGCTCGCGCCAAGGCCGATCATCCGCACCAGGTTGATCTTCAGCTTCACCAGATCGCTTCGCAGCGCGGTGAGGCGCTGGCGCTGCGTCAGCGCCTGGATCTCCGCTCGATCCACGTCCACCTTGGCGAGCAGTCCAACCGCCTGGCGCTCGCGCGTCTGCTTGAGCAGCGCCTCGGCGGTGTCGACCTGCGTCGCGGTGGCATCGAGGCGGGCGCGCGCCGCCTGCACCTGGAGATAGGTGCCGCCGACCGCCAGCACCACCAGGTCGCGGGCATCGGCGGCCGACAGCTCCATGGCGCGAGCCGACTCACGCGTCGAGCGATAGTTGTTCAGGCTGGTCCGATCGAACAGTGTTTGCGACACGCGCGCCCGGATGTCGACATTGTGAAAGGTGACGACGCGCGGAATCGTGAAGCCCTCGATGGCATCACCGAAGTCGAACCCCTGCGCCGCGAGGTTGAGCTGCTGCAGCGCCACGGAGAGATCGCCGGACAGCGTCGGCAACAGCGCGCTGCGCGCGATGGTGCGCTGGCTGCGCGCCTGCTGCACCAACTGGGCCACGCTCACCGAGCCGAGGTTGTAGTCGAGGCCACGCTGCACCGCGTCACGGAAGCCGAGCGGGCCCGACAAGGCCCGCGTTCCCGTGCGGCTGCCCGACACGGGGCCCTGTACGAGGACCGTCGGGCTGACGGTGTTGACGCTGCTCGTCGCGCCGGGCAACGCGGTTTGTGTGGCGCCCGCCGAACCGACGCCGGCGGTGCGGCCCGACAGCGGCAGCGCGAGCGCGCCGCTCTGCGCCAGGGCAGGGGCGGCGAGGAACAGCACGGCTGGCAGGGCCAGCCAGGTGACGCGCGTGTAGTGACCAGTGATCGGTCGGACCATGGATGGACGAGCCCTCCGTTAGCTCAGTTGCTGACGAAATCTCCAGACGCTCACCGCCATCAGCACGAAGGCGATGGTGGCCAGGGCGAAGATGTGCGGCCACAGATCGACGAACGTGGCGCCGCGGATCAACACGCCCCGCGAGACGAAGCCAAAGTGGTAGATGGGGTTGATCACCGTCAGGCTGCGCATCCACGACGGCATCGCTTCGGCGGGTGTCATCGTGCCCGACAGCGACATCAACGGCGGAAAGATGAAGAAGCTGGCGAGCTGCGCCTGCTGCGCCGACTTGGTCAGCGTCGCCACGACGGTGCCGAGCCCGATGCCGCACAGCAGGCACATCGCGGCCGCCGCGAACAGCAGGAACGGATTGCCGCGGAACGGCACCTGGAAATAGACGCGAATGATGACCAGCGCGACGCCGAGCGGAATCCACATGAGGAGGAACGGCGGCAGGATCTTGGCGACGATGATCTCCGACGTCCGCGACGGCGTCATCAGCAGCTGCTCCAGCGTGCCCGCCTCGCGCTCCTTCACCATCGTCGTGGACGACGTGATCATGCCGTTGGTGAGCAGCAGCTGGCCGAGCAGGCCGGTGACGAGAAACCACGTGCTCACGAGTCCGGGGTTGAAGAGGAAGAGCGGCCGCAGAATCGCCAGGCCGGTGGAGCCGGTCGGCCCGTCGACACGCCGCGACGACACCCGCACGCCTTCGCGCATCAGCGATCGGTTGTAGCTCTGAATCACGCCCTGGATGTAGCCCTGGCTCACCGCCGCGGTGTTGGCGTTCATCGCGTTGAGCAGCACCTGCACCGTTGCCGGCTCCCCGTCGCCGAGATCGCGGGCCAGCCGGCCTGGCACGACGACGCCGGCGTCGACCTCACCCTGCCGGATCTGCTCGCTCAGCTCCTCGACCGAGAGGTAGCTGCCGACCAGTTGGAAGCTGCCGCTCTCGCTGAGCGAGGCGATCAGGCCGCGGCTCTGCCGCGTGTGGCTGTCGTCCACCACCCCGAGCCGGATGCCCGTCACTTTCGGACTCATCACGGTGCCGAAGAGCATCAGCTGCAGAATCGGCGGCAGCACCAGCGCCAGCACGACGCGGCGATCGCGTCTGATTTGATGGAGCTCCTTGAGGACGAGCGCCACCATCGCCGGGCTCCACAGCCAGTTGAACCTGCGCATCATGATCGTGCACCTCGCCAGACGGAGCGTGTGGTGTCGCGCATCACACCTCGAGCTGCATGCGGCGCATGCGACGCCAGCCCAGGCCGAAAAACGCCGAGCCGATGCCGGCGATCGGCAGCACCTTCCATCCGACGGCCCCCCAGCCGCCGCCCTGCAGCAGCGCATCGCGGACGATCTCGATGTAGTAGCGTGCCCAGACGAAGTTCGACAACCAGCGGAGCGATCCGGGCACGTTCGACAGCGGAAACAGCAATCCCGACAGCATGAAGGTGAAGAGGAAGCCGCCCATCATCACCGCCTGCATGGCGCCGACCTGATTGGGAATCGCCGCACCGACCATGACGCCGAACGACGCGACGCAGAACGCGTAGAGCACGGTGGCGACGAGGAACGGCGTCGGGTCGCCGGCGAAACGCAGACCGAAGAGCACCGCCAGCATCACGAGCAGCAGGCTGGCTTCGGCCAGCGCCACGCACATGTAGGCCAGCACCTTGCCGGCCAGGAACTCGTAGGCCGAGATGTTCGAGACGTAGACCTGCAGAATCGTCTTGCGTTCGCCCTCGCGCGCCATGGCCAGTGTCGCGAGGAGCGGCGGGAACATCGACAGCCCCATGACGAAGATGCCCGGTGCGTAGAACTTGCCGGACGAGCGGCCCGGGTTGTACCAGAAGCGGACCGCCGCCTGCACCGGGCCCGGCCCGACCGCACCGCGGCGGGCGTTGAAGCCGCCGGTGACGCCGCCGGCGTAGGCGCTCAAGAGACCGGCGGTGTTGCCGTCGGATCCGTCCACGATGATCTGCACCGGGACGTTGACGCCGCGCGTGAGATCGCGTCCGAAGTTCCTCGGGATGATGACGACGCCGCGCGCGACGTTGGCCGCCAGCGCCTCGTCCGGACGCCGGTCGGTCGGCCACGACACGATGCTGAAGGTGAGCGACGCCCGGAATCCGTCGATGAGATCGCGCGACGCGGGCGAACCATCCAGGTCCTGCACCACCAGCGGCAGGTCGCGGACCATGAAAGACAACGAATTGCCCATCATCACCATCTGGATCACCGGCAGCACGAGCGCCAGCGCCAGCGCGAGACGATCGCGGATGAGCTGTGCGAGTTCCTTTCTCGCCTGTGCCACGATGCGTTTCATTGCGTCATCCTCTCCACCCGTTCCAGCCGGCTCGCGCCACCCGGCCCGTCGCCGCGCTCCGCCACTAGACGTCCACCGCGACTTTTCCCTGCAGACGCGCCTGCTCGACGATGCTGATGAACACGTCCTCGAGGGAGAACCGCGACTCGCGCGCCTGCAGCACGACGATGCCGTGCGCGGCGAGTCGCGCCGTCACCATCGCCAGCCCTTGTCCAGGCTCTTCGTCGCAGATCACGTGCAGCCGATCGCCGAAGAGCGACACGCGCCAGCGGCCGATGGCGGTCTTGAGCGTGTTGGCGGCCAGTTGCGGCTGATCGACGAACAGTTCGAGCAGGTGGCCGCCCTGCTGCGCTTTGATGCCTGACGGCGTGCCTTCAGCGACGAGCTCACCCGCCACCATCAGGCCGAGGCGATTGCACTGTTCCGCCTCTTCGAGATAGTGCGTCGTGACGAGTATGGCCGTGCCGGCGTCGGCGAGGCGGTTGATCAGGCTCCAGAAGGAGCGCCGCGCCAGCGGATCGACGCCCGACGTCGGTTCGTCGAGGAAGAGCACCGCCGGCTCGTGCATGATCGCGGCGCCGAACGCCACGCGCTGTTTCCAGCCGCCGGGCAGGCTGCCGACGACACGGTCCTGCTCGTCGGTCAGCTCGGCGAAATCGAGCACCCAGGCCACTTTCGCCGCTCGCTCGTCATCCGGCACGCCGTAGACGCGGCCGAAGAAGGCCAGGTTCTCGGCCACCGACATGTCCTCGTAGAGCGAGAATTTCTGCGACATGTAGCCGAGGTTGCGCCGGACCGACGGTGCGCGCAGGTGCTTGCGGGCGCCGGCCAGCTCGCTCGTGCCGGTCGTCGCGTCGAGCAGGCCGCACAGCATCTTGATCGTGGTGGTCTTGCCGGCGCCGTTGGCGCCCAACAGGCCGTAGACCTCGCCGTAGCGCACTTGCAGCGAGACGTCGTGCACCGCGCGAAAGGCACCGAACGCCTTCGTGATGCCGTAGGCCCCGATGGCAATGCCGCCGCGCAGGTCCTGATGGGCGTGCACGCCCGGAAACGACTTGTGCTGCACGACGCCGCCGAGCGCCCGCAGTTCGGCGACGAAGGTGTTCTCCAGCGTCGGCCGATCGAGGCGGATCTCGTCGACCGTCAGGCCGGCGGATGCGAGCGTGGCGCGGACCAGCGCCTCGCCCTGCCTCGGGTCGCGGGTCAGCACGTCGAGCCGGTCGCCGAAGCGCTGGACGTCGATGATCTCCGCGTGGCTCGAGTCCATCGCGCTGAGGATCTCCTCGGCCGCTGCCAGCGGCGTCGTCCGCACTTCGAGCCGCGCCGCGCCAAGGCCATCGCGCAGTTCGGGCGGCGAGCCGACCTGGCGTATGACGCCGTCGTACATCAGGGCGACGCGGTGGCAGCGCTCGGCCTCGTCGAGGTATGGTGTCGCCACGAGAATCGTCAGTCCGTCGGCGGCCAGCGCCGCCAGGGCGTCCCAGAACTCGCGCCGCGACACCGGATCGACGCCCGTGGTGGGCTCGTCGAGCAGCAGGACGTCGGGCTCTGGCACGAGCGCGCAGGCGAGCGCCAGCTTCTGCTTCATGCCGCCGCTGAGCCGTCCGGCCAGGCGATCGGAGAAGCGGTCCATGTCGAACATCTGCAGGTAACGGCTGGCCCGCCGGTCGAGTTCGGCGTGCGGCACGAGGCGCAGATCGCCGAGGTAGCGCAGGTTCTCCCGCACCGTGAGGTCGGGATAGAGGCTGAAGGTCTGCGTGAGGTAGCCGGTCTCGGCGCGCGCGTCCCGGGCGGGACGACCGAAGACCGACGCCGTACCGCTCGTCGCCTCCATCACGCCCGCCAGAATCTGGAACGTCGTCGTCTTGCCGGCGCCGTCGGGACCGATCAGGCCGAAGACCTCGCCGCGCGCGATCTCGAAACTGACGCCACGCACGGCGTCAACGGTGCCGTACCGCTTGATCAGGCCGTCGACGCGGATGGCGGGGACAGGCGCGGTGGTCACATCCGCCGTCCGGGCGACGGCCACTCGCCGCTGACGAGGATCTCGCCGTCTGCCGGCATGCCCGGCTTCGCAAATCCGAACGCCCCCTTGAGCTGTACCTTGACGCCCACCACCTGCTTCACGCGGTCCTCGCGGAAGTAGGTGTTCTCGGGGGTGAACGTGGCCTCGGGATCGATGCGCGACACGTAGGCCTCGACCGGTTGGTTCGGGCTCGAATCGAGATACACCCGCGCGGCCTGTCCCACCTTGACGTCGCCGATGCGCCCTTCCGGCACGAAGCCGCGCAGGTAGATCTTGCCGAGATCCACGATCGTGACGATGGGCGTACCGGGCGACACGATCTCGCCCGGCTCCGCCGTTCGCATCACCACGGTGCCGTCGAATGGCGCCCGTACCGTGAGGTCCGCCCGAACCGCCTGCGCCTCGGCCAATTGGGCGCGGGCCTGGTTGGTCTGCGCGAGGGCGTTGGCGATCTCGGCTTGCTGTTGCGCCAGCTGTCCCTTGATCGCGGCGCTCTGTGCGGCGCGGATGTCGGGATTCACGAGCCCGCCGCGGGCCGTGGCCAGGGCGCCGCGCGCCGCTTCGACGCGCTTGAGCGCGGCATTGACGGCGGCCTCCTGCTGGTTCGCCATCGACTCGGCCTGCTTCCCCTGCCGCTCGGACACCGCACCGCTCCTGGCCAGCTTGCTGTATGCGTCCTTGTCGAATGCGGCGATCTGGAGCGCCGCCTGCTCGCGGGCGAGCTGCGCCTGCGCGGTCGCCAGGTCGGCCTCCGCCTGGCTCACCCGTCCTTCGGCTTCGACCCTGGACTGTCCGGTCTGGATGTCCACCTGGCGCAGCTGCTGTTCGAGCACCGTCACCTGGCCGCGCGCCGCCACCAGGCGCGCCTCGGCACTGGAGAGCGCGGCCGACGCCTGGTCTTCGCGCGCTCTGATCTGGTCGTCATCGAGCACGGCGATCGCGTCGCCCGCCTTCACCGTATCGCCCTCGCCCACGCGCACTTCGACGATGCGGCCCGCGGCCCGGGAGGCGATGGCCGAGTCGTCGCCTTCCAGGCGTCCGCTCAGGACGACGAGGCCCTCGTCGATGCCCGAGACGACGAATCGCTGCCAGCCGAAGTATCCGCCGATGGCGAGCGCCGCGAGCACGAGGACGAGGAGTGGCTTCCGGGAGCGGCCGGCGTCGGTGCCGGCGGCTGGCGCGGTGCCGGCTGGGCGAGCGTGGCTGGGAATCGGCGCGTCTGGACTCATCGAAGAATCATAAGTCCTTTCGGCACCTGTTCCCCAGCCAGCGGACGCGGCGCCGCGGGCTCGTAATGAAGCCGTTACGGGCGGGCGGCATGGGCCGAAGACCCGGACGAGCGCCGGGTGATGAGACGGGAGATGGGAGCGGCGCGTCTGGAGGAGCGAAGACGGCCGCGCGCACGCGGGAGGAGTGGCCCACCTGCGCGCGGCCATCAGTCCGAGGTGAGCAGGGGTAGGCTCATCCTCGGCGTGGGATCTTCAGACTACGCGACCGCGCACCCTCGCGATCGCGTCAAGATGTCGCAGCCACACATTTTCTAGCGGCTGCCGATGCGCGGCACGGCGCTGATGGCGAATGGATCGACTGTCGGATCCTCGTGCCACTCGTATTCAAGGCTGCGCGCCAGGCGCTGCGCGCGCTCCTTTCCGTACAGCTTCGCGACGAGGCCGAGGGCCATGTCGGTGCCGGCCGACACGCCTGACGATGTGAGCAGCTTGCCGTCATCCACCCATCGTGCCTTGACGATCCAGTCGACGTCCGGGTCCTGTTCGACCGCCAGCGCAAAAGCGCCTTTGTTCGACGTCGCCTTATGCCCCTTGAGGATCCCGGCTTTCGCGAGCAGCGCCGACCCGGTACACACCGACGTCGTCACTTCCGTCCGTTGATGCTGCTGACGGATGTAGTCGAGCATGACCGGGTTGAGCAACTGCGTCCGGGTGCCGATGCCGCCTGGCACCATGATGATGTCGAGCGGCGGCGCGGTCGTGAACGAGTAATCAGCCACCGCTGCGACGCCCTGCGCCGACTTCACCGGCCCCGCCTGCTCGGCAATCATGATGACGTTGAAATCCGGCACGTAGCTCCACATCTCGACCGGCCCGAAGACATCGAGCACTTCGAAGCCCGGGTACAGCACGATGCCGAGCGTCTTGCGGCGGCTCGGCGCCGGCGCCGCCGCGGCCGCCGCCGCCGCGCCTGGCGCCGGCTTGACGCGCGGGTCGAGCGCCGCGGCGACGTAGGCGGCTCGCCCCCCGCTGATGGTGGCGCGATACTCGGCGAGATTCGACGCGCCGTCGCCGTCGGCATCGCCATCGAACGCCAACCACCGGCCGAGCTGCAGGGCCAGCGAGTAGTCACTCTTCAACGGGGCGCCAAAGGTCTTCGACATCGCGTCGTACGACGCGAACGATCCCTGACCGAGCAGCACATAGCCGACCACGACATCGGCGGCTGTGGGGAACGTGCCGAGCAGCGCCTTCAGGTCCTCGGTCGCCGAACGGCGGGCCTGCTGCGCCGCCGCCCGGACCGTCGCATGATCGATACCACCTGAGGGCCGCAGGTCGAGAGACGGGTTGGCGAGTGCAGCAGCGACCAGTGCCATCTCGTCGGCGTCGAGCATGCCGTTGCCCTGTGACCCGGTATCGAGATTCGCGTCGATCTTCTCGGGATCGAACTTCAAGCCGCGCATCGCGGCGTCGAAATCAATCGTGACCGAGGCGTCCTGCGCTCGCGCCGTAGCCGGCCAGGCGCCTCCGATCGCGGACACGAGGACGACGACGGCCGCCAGCATCAGACGACGTGACCATTCGTTGCGCATGGCACCACTCTCCTTCGAACTGTGATTGTCCAGGCCACCGACAGCCGCGACAACGACTGTGCAGCAAACGGGCGCGTGCGGCGGGAGACGGTGCCCTCCGTGCAGGCAGCGGGACCGCCGGTCGGCACGGCGGCAGACGCCGTCGGCTAGGGCCGGCGGGCCAGCTTGCGCTGCAGCGATCGCCGGTGCATGTTGAGAGCCCGCGCCGCTTCCGACACATTGCCGCCGCAGTCGGTCAGCACGCGATTCATGTGTTCCCACTCGACCCGGGCCAGCGACGGCGTTTCGATCGGCAGGTCGCGTGGACGCGCCGAGAGGCCGCGCGCGAACGCGGCGATGATGCGATCGGGATCGGTCGGCTTCGTCAGGTAGTGCAGCGCCCCGAGGCGAACCGCTTCGAGCGCCGTGGCGATGCTGCCATAGCCGGTCAGTACGACGATGGCGGTGGATCCGTCGATCGCCTTCAGTTCGCGGACCACGTCGAGCCCGGACTGGTCGGGAAGTCGCAGGTCGACCACCGCCATCTCGGGGCTGTCGCGCCGGGCCGCGGCGATGCCGGCGGCGCCATCGGCGACGCCGAAGGCGTCGTAGCCGCGCCCCTCGAAGGCGCGGACGAGGACGCCGCGAAACGCATCGTCGTCTTCGACGACCAGAATGGTGGGCAGGATGCGGGTCATGGTCGTGGCATCAGGCGGAAGGCAGATCGAGGATCACGTCGGTGCCGGCGCCGGCCTGCGACCGCCAGGTGACGGTGCCACCCATCTGCTCGGCGAACGCCTGTGCCAGAAAGAGGCCGAGCCCCAGCCCGCCGCCGCGCTGCTTGGTGGTGAAGAACGGCTCACCGGCGCGCGCCGACTCCGCGGCCGTCATCCCGCGGCCATGGTCGCTCACTTCGACCCGCAGGCCCGAGTGCAGCGTGAGCCGCAGGGCGACCCGCTGATCGGGAGCCGAGGCGTCGAAGGCGTTCTGCAGGAGCGCCACCAGCGTCTGCCGCAGCGCCTCGGCTGGTGCCCGCACGGGGCGGACCGTCTCGGGCAACGCGACATCGAGCCGCGCCGACAGCGACTCACCCAGCCGCGAGCGGAGTTCGTCGATCAGCGTCGCCGTCTCGACCGCCGCCGGCGTCATGGAGACCTCGCCGGCGCGGCCGCTCAGGTGGTCCAGCACCCGAGCACAACGGTCGACCTCGCTGCGGATGATGTCGACGTAGGTCGCCGCCTGGCCCGCACGGCCGGCGTCGTCATTGCCGACGATCCGCCAGAGCTCGCCGGCCGCGGTCCCGATCGTGCTGAGCGGCGTCGCCAGTTCGTGCGCGGCCCCGGCGCCGAGCGACAGCAGCGCCGCCAGCCGGTCGCTGCGCGCCGCGGCGGCCCGCAGCTCGACGAGTTCACACTCGCGCTGGGCGAGCGCTTCCGAGACGCGGCCGACGAAGTGCGCCACCAACCCGCTGGCGGTGATGAACGCCACCCACATGCCGGACAGGTGCAGCGGCAGCATGTGCTCGGTCAGCGTCGGATCGTGGAAGGCCAGCGGCCGGTTGTAGAGAAACGTCAGCGCGTAGGCGGCGTTGGAGACCGCCGCGATGCCAAGCGCCCACGTGTAGCCGAGCGCAACGGCCGCGATGGTGATGCTGACGAGGTAGATGATGCTGAGCGGGTTCAGCGGCCCGCCGACGAGATACAGCGTGCCGGTCAGCAGCATGACATCGAGGATCAGCACAGCGCCGATCCGTTCGCGCTGCGGGCGCGGCGATCGGAGCTGCCACGCCAGGGCGGCATTGGTCGCCGCCATCGCCAGCAGGAGGCCGAGCAGCGGCGCCACCGGCAGCTGGACGTGCCAGAACCACTGCGCCGCCGACCCCGCCGCGACCAGCGCCGCGAGGGAGAACCACCGCAACCGCACCAGCCACGGGGTGACAACCATCGCCGGCTGCTGCCGCGCGAGACTGACGTCGCCTGGTTGGTGAGATGCGATCATGCGACCTCGTGAACGCCAGGCGCCGTCGCCGGCGCCGCGCGGGCCAGGCAGCAGGTGAACAGCGCAGCGTGGAGCACGCCGCCTCGAAACACGCGAAGAAGTGTCATCGAATCGTCTCGCTAGTTGGGGGTGGGCTGGCCGGCCGCCCATGGCGCCTCGCGGCCTCCCACAACGTTGGATAGAACTGCACGAAGGTCTGGTCAACGGACGCCTGCTCGGCGTGGCAGCGCTGACAGCCGGCTGCCGCCGACAGTGCCGGCGCGGCGAGGTCGTCGACACCGAACGTGAAATAGCCCCAGCCGTCTGGGAAACGGCGCCGGTCCTTCACCGCCACCTGGGTCGCCAGAATCGCCGTCTGATGATGGCCGCCGGCGTTGACGGCCCCCTCCGGGGCGGCACCACGAATCTCGAGTACCAGGATGGTTTCGTCAGGCCACGTCCCGCTTTGGAGAAAGTGGCGATGGGCGCGCGGCGCCGCAAACACGTTCGTGAACAGGCGTGGCCGGCCGCCTGCCCCGCCGTCACCGTGGACGATGCCAACGCCAGCGCTCAGGAAGACCCACTCGCGATAGTCAGCCGGCAACAGCAGGTCGCCATCGCTGTACACCGGGACGTCGAGTGCGCCGGGCGGGTCGGTGCCGAGGGCGACGGACAGCACCATCGTCGCCGCGCAGACGCCGCCGCCGACCATCACCCGCCAGATCCAGCGCTCGAGCCGCGTCATCGATGTTCAGCCCTTCGCCGCACGGAACCGCTGCTGCACGACGTCCCAATCGACGACGTTGAAGAGGGCATCGACGTAGTCGCGGCGGCGATTCTGGTACTTCAGGTAGTAGGCGTGTTCCCAGACGTCGATACCGAGCAGCGGTCGATTGCCGCGCGTCAGCGGGTTGTCCTGATTCGGCGTCGTCTCGACGATCACCTTGCCCGTGCGGTCGACGCTCAGCCACGCCCACCCGCTGCCGAAGACACCGACCGCCGCCACCGCGAGCGCCTCCCGGCACTTCGCGAAATCACCGAATGACGCATCGACCGCCCGCGCCAGTTCCGCCGTCGGCGGCGCTCCACCGCCACGTGTGAGACTCGCCCAGAACCATGTGTGATTCAGATGTCCGCCGCCCTGATTGCGGACCGCCGTACGCACCGCTTCTGGAAGGCGGTCGAGGTTCGTGACCAAATCCTCGACGGTTCGTGTCTTCAGCTCGGTCGCGTTCGCCAGCGCCGCGTTGAGATTCGTGACATACGCGGCATGATGCCGGTCGTGGTGAATCGTCATCGTTTGCGCGTCGAGGTGCGGTTCGAGCGCGTCCGCCGCAAACGGAAGCGGCGGCAGGGTGAACGGGCCGGCGGACGGCGGCGCACCCTGCGCGGCGACGGTCGAACGTCCGACGATCGCCGCCGTCGACAGCAGCGCCGCAGCGCCGGACGTCTGCCACAGCAGTTGTCGTCTCGTCAGTTCCATAGATGGGTCCTTTCAGGGAATCCGGGATGTACGCCCGGCGGCGCGCCAGGGGTCGGAGAATCGGGAATCGGTCGTGAAGGTCGTGTCGGTCAGGCTCTCAAGAAAGGCGACGAGAGCGTCGACCGGGCAGTCCCGATGCCCTCGTAGGACCGGCCGCACTGGAACGGCAGGTCGCCGATCACGCCTTCGAATCGCAGGTGCACGGGCCGCGTCGCTTCAGCGGCGGCCGCCGGGCTGCTTCCTGCGCCGATGCCGCAGAACAGGGCCACCGCGACCGCGGTCGCGCCATGCGTGATGGAACTGGCTCTCATCTCATCCTCCTGACACCTGATCGGGTTCGGGCGACGTGACGCCGGACCGGCTATTGAGCCTTCGTCGCCACGGAGAACGAGTACTCCCCCTTCTGCACATGCCCATCGCCACCGGCCGTCTGCCACGCCACCGTGTAGGTGCCGTTCGGCATGTCGGCGTCGACACTGGCGGCAATCGACTTTTCTTCCTTCACCTGTACCGCCCCTGTTTTGATCGCGCCCGACGGACCCGTGAGTGTGA
>CADEDC010000025.1:35836-53339 GCA_902825985.1 uncultured Acidobacteriota bacterium
CCAGGGCGAGGGTGAGCGGGGCAATCGTCGGGATGAGCTTCTTCATGTCAGCAACTCCTGGAGTGGTGGACGTATCGCGATCAACTGGCGGCGAGGATGGTCCGAATCCCGGCGACGATCTCGTCGACCGTCGCCTCGTAGCGGAACTTCAGGCGCATCTGTCCCTTCGGGTCGAGGGCGTAGAGCGTCGTGGTGTGTGACACGGTGTAGGCCGCGGCCGACTCCGGTGTCGGAACGATCTCGTAGGCGGCGCCGTACTGCGTCACGACCTTGTCGATGTCGGCCTTGGCACCGGTCAATCCGATCGCATCGAGACGGAAGTTGGCGAGGTCGGCCTTGATGACCGCTGGCGTATCGCGCCCCGGATCGACCGAGATGTAGAGCGTCTTGACACGGCTGGCCTCGTCGCCCAGACGGCGGGCGACGCTCGACAGCTTCGACAGCGTCGTCGGACAGGCGTCGGGGCAGAACGTGTAGCCGAAGAAGACGAGGACAACGTTGCCGCGCAGCGACGACAGCGCGAACGGCTGGCCGTCGTGGTCGGTGAGCGTGAAGTCGCCGCCGCCTTCCAGCACCGGCAGTGCGGCGCCCGACGTGTCCTCGACCGGCATCGCACCGCCGCGCTCACCGCATGCGGTCGCCGCCCACGTGAACGACAGTCCGGCACACGCGAGCAGCGCCCGGCGCGACAGGCCACGGCTCATCGCCGCATCCCCTCGACTTTCCGGACAACGGCCGTGAGCGCGATGGACTGACCGTTGTCGAGCGTCAGCGTCACCGGCACCGAGGCACCTGCCGCCGGCCGCTCCTTGAGCCCGAACAGCATGATGTGGTAACTGCCCGGCCGCAGTTCGGTCTTGCTCCCGGCCTTCAGCTCGATCGCCTTGACCGGCGTCATCTTCATCATCGAGCCGTCCATCACCATGTTGTGGAGTTCGGACTTCTCTGCCACCGTGGTCGACACGCCGACCACCGACCTCGCTTCGGCGCTGGTGTTCTCGAGCACGACGAAAATGGCGGTCTCGCCGCGATTGGGCATCGGTTCGCGCATCCACGCGTCGTGTGCCACGACGGCGGTGGTCTGCGCGACGGCGGCGTGCGGGCACAGGGTGAACAGCCCGACGAGCGTCACAACGGCGATGAAGGCACGGGTGGATCGAATGGCGAACGTCATGGTGTGGTCCTATCTGCAATCTGGTCGCGCAACGACATCACGAACAGCGCGAGCGACCGTCGCTCCTGCTCGGAGAGATGATTGAAGGCCGGCATCTGTGCCCCGCCTTCGTTGAAGCCCTGCGCCACCGTCAAGGCGATGGCGCTTTCGTCGCCGCCGGCCTTGAACGAGGCGCCATCACGGAAGTCGCGCGGCCGCGGCGTCAGGGTCTGCCCAACTGGGCCGTCGCCGTGACCGTCGACGCCGTGGCAGGTGGCGCAGCCATTGGTCGCATACAGTTCTTCTCCAAGGGCCAGCGTCGGTGCGGCGGCTGTCGCGACGGCGGCGCCCGCTGCGGCCGGCGCCGCGTCCGGGCCGCAGATGGCATCGAGTCCGACACGGCGGAACGCAATCGCCGGCGCATCGGCCGCCGTCCGCAGCCAGGCGATCAGAACGCCGCCGCGCACCGCGGCCAGCGCCGGTTGTTGTGATGCCCCGTCAGCGGCCAGCGTGGTCACCGGCAGCAATTGCGCCGGACCGTGATGGGCCGGAATCAGCTGGCGCATGATGACGCGCGTCGCCGGCGCCTCGCCGCTGGTCCAGGTCGTCACGACTGTCTCGTTCGGGTCAATCGTCAGCTGCACCTGCGACGGTGGTCCCGAGGCATCCTCGTCGAGGACTTGCGCCCGACCGAACCAGCGGCCATCGGACGACGCGGCATAGAAGATGTGACGCGCCGCCCCGCCCACGGCACCACCGATCCAGGCCACGTGGACCCAGCCGCGTGGGTCGATCGCCGACGTCACCTGGTCGGCGACACATGCCTGGTCGGCCACACGGTGGTTGACCTCGACGTCCGCGCTGCCGCCCGGCGTGGCCGGCGCACCGGGCCAGATGACGGTGCCATCGGCGTCGCACCGGGCGGCTGCGGCATCGGGGACGCCGGCTTCCCTCACGACGGGCTCCGGACTGCCATCGCGCCTGATCACGACGTCGCGACGGCTCGGGCGATCGGCGTCGCCAGTCCAGTGGATGGCGAAGCGCGGCGTCCTCGCAGCAGCGGCCCCGGGCACGAAGGACACCTGCAGCGACGACCGGGCCGCCGTCGGCGCCGCGGTCGGGTCACTCACTCGCACGGGGCCGCGAAACGACCGGCCGTTGTCCGCACTTGCGGCAACGTAGACGTCGCGTCCCGCCGGGTGGTCGGACGCCCATGCCATCGCGACATAGGGGGGAGCCGAGGCCACCGACACGCCAAGCGGCCGGCCGCCGGGCACGGCGAACCGCTGCTCCGCTCCGGGGCCAAGCCCGGGCAACGAATCGGTGGCCGGGGCGCTGCGGCCACAGGCCGTCGCCACCAGCACGAACACTGACGTGACGATTGAACGCCGCATGTCTCGGAACATCTTCGAAACCGGACCACTCGCTGACTGATCGCTAGGTCGAGGCGCCGCGCCGCGCGGGCGGCGAGCAGCGGCCATCCGCGCGCTTCCGACCGCGACGGTGAGCCGGAATGACGCGTCCCCTGCTGACGGAGAGTTGGTCAGGAACGCGGCGGCGGGGCGAGCGGCGGAGCGTGGAAGGACCGGGCGTCCGCGGCTGGCGGCGTAATCACGAACGCCGTCACCAGGACCGGGGCGAGATTCGACGGGGGGGGCAGCACGCCGGCACAGCCGATGAGCGACACGAGAGCCGGATCGCTCTGTGCGCAGACCGCGATGAGCCGGCTGTCGGCCGGCCCGGGTGCGAACGGCCCCTGGCGGTGCGCGAAGTCGGGAGCGTGAACGGCGGCTCCGTCACCGCCGGCAGCGGCGGCAGCTCCACCGCCGTGTCGTGGACACGTCTCCCCAGGCGCCAGGCCCCGGCAACAGGCATGTGCGTCGGCAGTCATCGGCGCGACCCCACCACGACAGCACAACGCCATCGGCGCCGCGGCAATCGACGCGAGCTGGCAGGCAATCAGGGCCAGCGTGACACGAACCAGGGAACGACGAAGGCCGAGCACAGGAGATGCTGCCAGCCTAGGAATGCGCCGGCAGACGGGTCAACGGCTGTGCAGCCTGCGGTCGCAGGCGTGCAGCCGGCAGCGCGTCGCCGCCGGCAGGGGCCCGCCAATCGCCAGTGCCGAACGATTGTGCCTGCGACACATTGTCGCAGGCGCACGCCTCTAGGTCCCCTTGATCTGGGCCAGCAGCAGCGTCAGCATCCGGCTGTACCGCTCGTCGGCCGCCTGCAGCTGCGCCATGTAGTCGCGCTCGGACAGGTTCTTCTTCTTCCAGTCGCTGTCGAAGACCATCGTCGTGCCGTTGCCTTCGAACAACACGTCTGCCACCTGGTCGCGGCTGGCCGACAGTCCGTCGGCTTTCATGTCCTGGAAGAAGGTGCTCGTCCCCTTGATCGGCGATCCCTGCAGGTCGGCATACGTGTCGCGGTACTGCTTGTAGAGCAATCTCGCCGAGAGGATGTCGGGTGAGGCGGTGCGGGCGGAAATGACCAGCAGCTGGGCATTGGGATAGAAGATCGCGGCGACGAATCGGTCTGGTTCGTCCGGATCCCGGGTCGCGATCGCGTCCAGCTTCTGGGCGGTCAGCGCTTCGGTCAGTTGCGCGGCGATCGCCGTCGAACGCAACGGTTGATCAGGCGGAGCCGCGGTTGCGACGACGCCGAGGAACAGCACGAGTACGCATATCCTGAACACGTCCACCTCCGGGGCTGGGTTATCGATTGTCAGACTATGACGAGCGTCGGCGCATGCCAGTCCGGTCAACACCTGAGAACGGCCGGCAAAACACTTGAGTTGACCTATTTTACGGCCGGGTTCAGCGCCGCGCCGACGAAAGCAGCTCGACCGCCCCGACGGGTGGACGTGTATTCCTCGAGATTGGTGGCACCGTCGCCGTCGGCGTCGCCGTCGGCGGCCAGGCGTGGTTCGAGGGCGAACGCCGCCTCGTAGTCGCCCGTGAGGCGAGACCCGAATTCCCTGGCATTCCGGACGTAAGCGGCGAACGCCCGGCGGCCGATCAGCGCGTACCCGGCGACGACGTCGGCCGCGGTGGGATGGACCGCCGACAGAATCCGGATGTCGTCGATGGCCTGCGAGCGGGCGGCGCGAAACGCGCCCATCACCGCGCGATGGTCGACACCGCCCGAGGCCCGCAGATCGATCGCCGGATTCGCCAGAATGGCCGCGACGAGCGCCATCTCGTCCGCATCAGGTATGCCGTTGCCCGTCCCGTCCGGCGCCGAGGCGACGTCGGTCGTCGCCGGATCCAGCCCCAGGGCGCGCAGCGCCGCGTCGAAGTCCACGGCACGCGGTGACACGGTCGCGGATGCTTGCAGACTCCGCGGGGCTGCCGGCCGGACTGACGGTGACGACGTGGGCCCCGCCGACGATGCAGGGGCCGACGGGGGCGCGGCCCACGGGTCGGCAAACGCCGGGTCGCTGGTGAAGGTAGTGTCGGTCAGGCTCACGAGGAAGGCGATGAGATCGGCACGCTCGCCGGCCGTCAGGGTGAACCCGGTGATGAACCGGCTGCGCAACGGGCTGCCGGGCCCACCCCTTTCATAGTGCGCAATCACGTCGTCGAGCGTCTTCAGGCTGCCGTCGTGCATGTACGGCGCGGTCAACGCGATGTTGCGGAGGGTCGGCGGCTTGAACCGCCCCATGTCTTCGGGCACGCGGGACACGGCGTGGATCCCGGTGTTCGGCGCCGGGTAGCCGCCGCGGCCGTCGACGTTGTACAGCCCGTTGTTGTGGAACTCGAAAGACGGGACACGGCTCTCGACGTGATCGACCACCGATGTGAAGTTGAATCCGGCGTGGCAGCGGAAGCACGACAGCCGCCCGGAGAAGAAGAGGTCTTCGCCGCGATGCGCCGCCGGCGGGATCGCACTCGCGTCCAAGGTCGTCCGATATCGGTCGTAGGGTGACCGCCCCGACAGGAGGGTGCGCTCGAAGGACGCCAGCGCCTGCGTCACCGCCTCGATCGAAAATGGATCCGCGACATCAGGAAACGCCGCCGGAAACAGACGCCGGTAGCGGGGTTCGGTTCTGAGCCGGCCGAGGACCACGGTCTCCCGGCCCGCCAGCCCGAGTTCCACCGGATCGATGCCGAACATCGGCACGAGCGCTTGTGATTCAAGTCGGCGGACCGT
The DNA here is from genome assembly GCA_902825985.1 of uncultured Acidobacteriota bacterium. Lineage (GTDB taxonomy): Bacteria > Acidobacteriota > Vicinamibacteria > Vicinamibacterales > CAVVIG01 > VFZL01. The sequence continues at coordinate 41,145 of CADEDC010000025.1, forward strand.
CGGATTGGCCCACGTCAGGGCCGGCGCGTAGGCGACGTTGCCGAGACTCATCGGCCCGCGCGGATGGACGGCGCCGGTGACCCCGACGCCCCGCCCCTTGTCATCGGCGAACGCCCGCGCCTGCTGGTGACACGTCGCACATGAGAACGTGCGATCGCTCGACAACCGGGTGTCATAGAAAAGATGTCGCCCGAGTTCGACTTTCGCCGCGGTGATGGGGTTGTCGACGGGCACCCGCGGCTGCGGAAACCCCGCGGGCAGGTGCCACGCAAACGGGTGGGGTTGCGCTGAGGGGTGGGCCGAGGACCAGAACCCGACCAGGAGCAGGAGCGTCAGCCAGCTCGCGACCCGGCCCGGCGTTCGGAAGCGGCAGCGCGAGCCTCGCGCCGCCGCGGCTGGATGGTGCACGAGGCGAGCGTATGTGGCGGAACACTCCCTGTCAACGGGCCCGGCGCCGCATGAACACCAGGCCAGCCGGGTGCCCCCGCATCCCGGCCGGCTCGGTGCCAGGGCGCGCAGTTTATCTGCCCGCCCACGTCGAATGATTCAGGTCTGCCGGGAAAAGTCACATCGCCGGGTTTACTGGGCCTTGACCTGCACCGTGAAGGAGAACGCGCCCTTGATGACATGGCCGTCCTTGCCGGCGGTCTGCCAATTGACCGTGTACTTGCCGTTGGCGAGGGTGCCCGGGAAGGCCGCCATCAAGTCCTTGTCGGCCATGCTGTGCACGGGTCCGGTTTCGATCTTGCCGGAGGGTCCGGTGACTTCGACCTTGCTGACCTTCTGATCCGGCACCTCATTGAAGAACAGCTGCACCCACTTCGGGGATGCCGCGACGGTGGAATCGGCGGCTGGTTCCGATTTCTCCAGTTTGGTGTGCGCCTGCACGAGCGCCGTGACCATACATGCCGCGGCCACTCCGAGCAGCAGCCGACCGATCCATGAATTCGTTCTCATCACTCCTCCTCTGAACTGTCGTTACTGGACACGTGCGATTGTGATGACCGACGCATCCGGTACGCCCGTCGTCCATGCCAGCATCGCACCAGCCGGTATGGCCGCCACCATCGGATACACCCCGACCTCGCCGGCGAGCGCGGTACGGGTGAAGGAGACACGACCGTCCGCGTCCACCACGCCGCGTCCGGTCACGATGTGACGGGTACCGGTTCCCGACTCGTCCCACGCCAGACGCAAGGTGCCGTCGGCGGCGACGGCCAGTTGCGGGTGGTTCGCCTGGCCCTGCGTCGGAATGCGGACCCGCGGCTGAAACGTCCTGCCGTCCACCGACATCGCGTGGAACAGCGCCTTCACCTGGGTGCCGCGATCCACTACCACCGCCGGCCAGACGATGTGGATGCGGCCCGCTGCGTCGCTCGCCATGGCCGGGCCGTCATCGGGGCATCCCTCCAGCATCCAGTTGTCCTGGCTCACCCGGACCGGCGGCGAGAACGTCCGGCCGCCATCGGCCGACGAGGTGAACGCCATGTCCCGGAAGTTGCCAGGATATACGTGCCGCCACGCCAGGAGGATCTGATCCTGCCGGCCGAACGCGATGGCCGTCTTGCAGCAGTAGCAGACACCAGGCGTCAGGGCGCGCGGCGCCGCGCTGTCGCCGAGCGTGTCGAAGTAGAGATCGGACTGTTGCGCCATCGCAACGCCGTCAGGCCGGCCGTTCGGCCTGCCGGCGGCCGTCGCCGTGCTCGAACCGCCTTCACCGTGATGGTGCGCTGCTGCGGTCCTCGTCGCGTCAGGGGCTGCCAGGCGGCGATGGTCGAGCCACACGGCGTGGACGCGACCCGACGCATCGGCACCAATCGCCTCCCAGCCGCGGTTACCCGGTGCATCGGTGCCTGGCACGAGCACCGACCCGCCATACGTCCGGCCGCCATCGTCGGACCGGGCGGTCAGCAGGACCGTGCCGGTGCCGCGCTTCGACGTCCAGATGATCGAGATCCGCGGCGGACCCGACGGTCGCGGCGCCAGCGTCACCCGCGGCGGCTGTTCGCCGTTCACGCGGGCGTCACCGGGCGTGCGGTTGACGACGACCGGCGCGCCGAAGCTGATGCCACTGTCACGGCTGACGGCGGCATACACGTCGGTGGTGCCATCCTTCTGTGACGCCGACCAGACGACGGCCGCGAACGGACCGGCCGAGGCCAGCGAGGCGTGTGCGTTGGCGCGTCCGGCGACCGCCAGGGTCGTGGTCGTCGCGCTGACCGCCGGTGATGATGACGACGGGGCGGCCGACGGTGCGACAGCCCATCCGAACGCTGCGGCCAGCACCACGATGCCGGGTGCGGCAGCCATTGTCAGTTTCATGACGACCTCTGAGAGCGAACACCACGCGGGTCGCCGGTCGGCGCCGGCGGTGTGGCCACCTCCAACGCGCGCCCGCTGCGCGACCATGAACCACGTCCTCGGAGCAACAGCTGGGAACAGCCGTCGCGATTCAGGCGCGAGGCGGTGGCGCGTCCGGCAATTCGACGTGCGTCAGGAGGGTGGGAATCTCGAGCGTGACTGCGGAAATCACGGCCGTTGCGGCCGGCGTTTCGACGCCGGGCAGCACGGCTACCGAGCCGAGCAGCGAGGCGAGCGCAACGTCCGACGGCGTGCACGTGCTGCGGACGGTGTCCGGCCCGGCGCCGGGCGCCGCCACCGCTGCCGGCGCCGCCGCCGCAGCAGCGGCGTGCAGCGGGCAGTTGGCGTCATCGGCTGCCGGAGCGGTGCCGCCGGCGACCGCCGCCACCAGTTCGTCGCGGCAGCACAGCGCAAAGGGGGCCGCTGCCAGGCCGACGCCGTGGCAGACGAGCCAGAGCGTGACGAGCCAGGGCAGCCGCGTGCGAAGGACATTCATCGATCTGACGAGTACCTTACCAAAGTGCTCCAGGCCGCACAATCTGGTCTTGACATGACCTCTGCCGAGAACGACACTGGCAAGGATATCGGGGCCGCGCGAAGATCGCGGCCCGAAGTCCTCGGTAGGTGAGGCTCCCGCGCAACACACAGGCCACTGCCCGTCAATCTCGAGAGAGATGGCCCGGGTAGAACAGGAACTCCCGGACGGAAGGGTTTTCCTAACGTGGCTAAGGACCGGTAACGTCCGGCCCTTTCACGGAGCGCGGTGCCAAAGCTTGGACGAGTTGGGGACCTGTGCCGCCCGCGTGCGCTCCGCTTCCTGTTCGCCACCTGCCTGCGGACTCCTCGGACACGTTTCCTCATGATGGACCCTGCGGTATGTCGGCGGTGGCGTTGTCGGAACTCCTCGGCGCAGCGGTGCGCGACGCAAGCGGCGCGGTCCGCGGACGTGTACGCGAGCTGGCCATCGCGCCCCAGGACCACCCGACGCGAGTCGCCTATCTCATCATCACGACCTCGACCGGTGAGCGCGTGCTCTCGGCCGATGCCCTGACGGCCTGCGGCGCAACCGTTCGATCGACGACCGACGCGGTCGGGTGGCCGCGGCACACCGGCTCGGACGGCGTCCTGCTGCTGAAGCGTGATTTGCTCGATCAACAGATCATCGACGTGCACGGCCGAAAGGTCGTCCGGGTCAACGATGTCGAGCTCGAGTCCACCCCGGTCAACAGCCACGTCATCCTCAGCGTCACCGCGGTCGATGTCGGGGCGCGGGGCGCCATCCGCCGCCTCGTCAAGGGGGTGGTGCCGGCGTTCACGTCGCGTGCCCTGCTCCACCGGATTCCGCCGCGCGTCATCCCGTGGCAGTTCGTCGACCTGCTGGAAACCGACCCGGCTCGCCGGGTCAAGCTGAAGATCGCCTATACCGGCCTGTCGCGGCTGCACCCGGCCGACATCGCCGACATCGTCGAGGACCTGCCGCCGGCCGAACGCGAAGCCGTGTTCGAGACCCTCGACGAGGAAGTGGCGGCCGAGGCGCTGGAGGAAATCGACCCGGACATCCAGGTCTCCATCGTCGAATCGCTCGACAGCGATCGGGCCGCCGACATCGTGACGGAGATGGATCCGGACGCCGCCGCCGACCTGCTCGGCGATCTCACCGCCGACCAGTCGGGTGCCATCCTCGAGGAGATGGAGCCGGAGGACAGCCGGGACGTTCGCCAGCTCCTCGAGTTCGGCGAGCGGACCGCCGCCGGCCGGATGACGACGGAATACATCGCGATTCCGGCACGCGCGATCGTCGCCGACGCCATCGACGTGCTGCGCGCCTTCGAAGGGACGCGTGAAGCGCTGGCCACGGTGTATCTCACCGGCGACGGCCATCGGCTCGTCGGTCAGGTGCCGCTCGTCAGTATTGCGATCACGAATCCCGGTACGCTGCTGTCGGTCCTATCGGAGGAGGTCGTCTCGTGCGAGTCCGACACGCCGGACGACGAGGTCGCGGCGCTCTTCGACAAGTACAATCTGCTCACGCTGGCGGTCGTCGACGAGCACGGCCGGCTGGCCGGCATCATCACGGCCGACGACGTCATCGCGATGCTGCGTCACGCACGGTAGGAGACGCGCGACATGACCGCCGCCACCGCGACGACGCCATCGTCGAAGAAGGGCCTGCGCGTCCGGCTGCTGCTGTTCCTGGCGGTCGTCGGACCGGGATTCATCACCGCCAGCGTCGACAACGATGCCGGCGGCATCTGGACCTACTCCGTCGCCGGCGCCCAGTTCGGCTACTCGCTGCTGTGGACGATGATTCCGACCACGATCGCGCTGGTCGTCGTTCAGGAGATGGCGTCACGGATGGGAGCGGTCACCGGCAAGGGATTGAGCGACCTCATCCGCGAGGAGTTCGGCTTCCGCATCACCTTCTTCCTCATGCTGGCGCTCATCGTCACGAACTTCGGCAACATCATGGCGGAGTTCGCCGGTGTCGCCAGCAGCCTGCAGCTGTTCGGCGTGTCGAAGTACGTCGTCATCCCGATTGCCGCGACCATCGTGTGGCTGCTCGTCGTGAAGGGCACCTACAGCAGCGTCGAGAAGATCTTCCTGATGGCGTCGGGCTTCTACGTCTGCTACATCGTGGCCGGCGTGCTCGCCAACCCCGACTGGCGCACGGCCACCCAGGCGACGCTGACGACGCCGGAGACGATCGGCATCCGCAACTACGGCTATCTGTACATGGTGATCGGCCTGGTCGGGACGACCATCGCACCCTGGATGCAGTTCTACCTGCAGGCGTCGGTGGTCGAGAAAGGGATCACGCCGCGACAGTACCGCGCCTCACGCTGGGATGTCATCGCCGGCTGCCTGTTTGCCGCCATCGTCGCCTGGTTCATCATCGTCGCGTGCGCGGCGACGTTGAACCGCAACGGCGTCACCGGGATCCGCGATGCGGCGGACGCGGCGCAGGCGCTGCGGCCGCTCGCCGGCGAGTACGCCTACATCCTGTTCGCGGCCGGGCTCTTCAATGCCTCGCTGTTCGCGGCCTCGATTCTGCCGATCTCGACGTCGTACGCGGTGTGCGAAGGGCTGGGGTTCGAGTCCGGTCTCGACAAGAAGTTCCACGAGGCGCCGGTGTTCTACTGGCTCTACACGGCGCTCATCGTCTCGGGCGCCGGGGTGCTGCTCGTGCCCGGCTTCCCGCTGACGCACATCATGGTGCTGTCGCAGGTGGTGAACGGCATCCTGCTGCCGTTCGTCCTCATCTTCATGCTGATTTTGACGAACGACCGCGAGCTGATGGGCGACTACGTCAACTCGCGGCTGTTCAACGTCATCGCCTGGACGACGGTGGTTGCGATGATTGGCCTGACTGCCGCCATGCTCCTCACGCAGCGCTGACGGCGGCGGTCATGGCCAGCCGGGCCGCCACGATGAAGATGCCCGAAGGGCGGGCTCCAACCGCGGAAGGGACCGACAGCGGGAGGCGCCGGCCGGTATAATCGGGAAGATGTCGCGCATCATCCCCCTGGCCGAAGCAGCCCGTCCGCGTGAGCCGAAACCCGACTGGCTGAAGGTGCGGGCGCCCGGGTCGCCGAGCTATATCCGCCTCAAGAACCTGATGCGCGAGCTCAATCTCAACACCGTGTGCGAGGACGCGCGCTGTCCGAACATCGGCGAGTGCTGGAACCACGGCACGGCGACGTTCATGATCCTCGGCGACGTCTGCACCCGGGCCTGCGCCTACTGCGCCGTGGCGCACGGGCGTCCGGCGCCGATCGACACCAGCGAACCGGAGCGCGTCGCGGCGGCCGTCGACGCCCTGGCGCTGCGCTACGTCGTCATCACGTCGGTCGATCGTGACGATGTGAAGGATGGTGGGGCTTCGATCTTCGCGGCGACCGTTCGCCAGACGCGGGCGCGCGTGCCCGACTGCCGTATCGAAGTGCTGATTCCGGATTTCAAGGGCGACGCCGCGCCGTTGCAGACGGTGCTCGATGCGGCGCCGGACGTGCTGAATCACAACACGGAAACCGTGCCACGCCTGTACCGGATGGCCCGCTCGGGCGGCAAGTACACACGAACGCTCGAACTGCTCGAGCGCGCGAAACAGTACGCGCCGACGATTCCGACCAAGACCGGCCTCATGGTCGGCCTCGGCGAAGCGCACGACGAACTGGTTCGCACGTTCGCCGACCTGCGGCAGGTCGGCTGTGACATCCTGACGCTGGGCCAGTACCTGCGGCCGACGCCGTCGCACGCGCCGATGGCCCGCTACTACCATCCGGACGAGTTTCGCGATCTGAAGCGCATCGCGCTCGATCTCGGATTCGTCCATGTCGAATCCGGACCGCTCGTCCGCAGTTCCTACCACGCGCACGAGACCGCCGACGCATTCGCCGCCGCGAATCACGCCGCTCACGCCGGCTAGTCCGGGCCCCTCGGACCTGACGCACCGGCGTCCCGCCGGCCTGGCCGAAGCACCGATTCACCGGCCGAGCGCCGCACCAAGCCGCGTGCGAGCGGCGTGAAACGGCGGCCCCGTGGTGGCGGCCAGTCTGGCCACCAGCACGCTGGGCCCGAGCCGGTTCACGGCGGCGTGCAACGCCGGCGGCGGCGCCAGCTCGCCGTGCAGCCGCTCCGCGACTGCGTCATCGACCGGCCAGCCGATCGCCAGCGCCGTGCCGAAATAGCAGCAGTCACCCGCGACCCAGGGCGTCCGCACGCCCGCTTCGGCCGGGCGGATGCGGTAGCGCTCGAGATACTCCAGCCGGTCGCCGCGTACGACCCGCAGTTCCTGCGCCAGCGTCGCGAACTGCCAGCGTTCGCCATGCCCTTCACGCCCGGCCATCAGCGCCTCGCTCCACGTCAGGCGCGCGGTCGGCGCCAGAGCCACCTCCGTCCATTGCTCGAGCCGGCTGTTGGCGAACGGAATCACCGGATCCCACTCGCAGCGCAGCTCCGCATCGGCGGCCACGTCGTAGCGGCTGCGCAGCCGGGCGGCGCCGCCATCGACGGCGGCGTGCACCTGCAAAGCCGACTGCGACGTCAATCTGACCCTGGCACCGGCCCCGACGACGATGGACTGCTCGAAGCGGTCGTGACCGAAGATGCCGGGCGCCGAGGACGTGAGAATGAGGTGCAGGCCGTCGCCATCGGGGAGCGGCCGCCCGACGCGCAGGGGCGGTTCGGCGTAGCCGCGCACCAGCACCGTGCGGCCGTGGCGGACGCCGAAGACGAGTTCGAGCCTGGCTGACCGCCCCACCGATTCGGCAGGCCGGCTGTCCGGCGGGCTCAGCGGTCGAACAGCAGTTCGCGCTGGATCCACGAGACGATGTCCGCCAGCCCGTCATGGCTCTTGAGGTTCGAGAAGATGACCGGCCGGTCGCCGCGCACCGTCTTCGCGTCGCGCGCCATCACGTCGAGGCTGGCACCGACCATCGGTGCCAGGTCGATCTTGTTGATGACCAGCAGGTCGGAACGCGTCACGCCGGGACCGCCTTTCCGCGGCACCTTGTCGCCACCAGAGACGTCGATCACGTAGATCGCCGCATCCACCAGTTCCGGACTGAAGCTCGCCGCCAGGTTGTCGCCGCCGCTCTCGAGAAATACGAGGTCGAGGTTCGGATGGCGGCAGCTGATCTCGTCGAGCGCATCGAAATTCATCGAGGCGTCCTCGCGGATGGCGGTGTGCGGGCAGCCGCCCGTCTGGACACCGATGATGCGGTCCGCCGCGAGCGCCCCGCTTCGCTGCAGGAACTCCATGTCCTCGCGCGTGAAGATGTCGTTGGTGACGACGGCGAGCTGGTAGCGATCCCGCATCTGCTTGCACAGGGCATCGACGAGCGCCGTCTTGCCCGATCCAACCGGACCGCCGACCCCGAGGCGCACCGGCCCGCGTGACGGTGGCCCGTTCATGATCGAAACAACCTCGTCGTCACGTACTGCTGCTGCATCGTCGCCAGGTCCATCAACGGGGTGAACGCGGCGGGTCGCCCGTCTGCGGCGATCAGCCGGTCGGTCACCTGCGGCACCCGCGCCAGCGACTCGGCGAGGAGCGCATGCGCCTCCAGCTGTCCGAGCCGCATCAGCCGCATCGCCGCCGATGTGGTCGCGGCCAGCCGGGTGTAGAGGAATGCGTCGACCGCCGTCCGCACGTCGGCGCCGGTCGAGGCCGCCGCCACGGCGAACGCCACCGGCAGGGTCCAGCCGGGGGCGTCCGCGAGGAGCCGCGTCGCCCCGTCGGCGCCAGCCGGATACACGTGCCGCCACGTCTTCAGGAGCCGCGTGCCGACGCCGCGACCCGCCTCGCGCGCCGTCGACGACGGCCGCAGGGCGTACAGCTCGTCGTCGAGCCCGCGCAGGTCACCCCAGCGGCCGGCGCCGGCAGCGTGCCACGTGTGCACGACCGCCGGGCCCTCGACGGCGCCGAGCGTCTCGTCGAGCAGCGTCGCCATCCACGAGCGCAGGTCGGCGGCCCGCACGATGGCGCCGCTGTCGGTGGCGGCCTCCAGTCCGTCGGAGTGGGCATAGCCGCCGGTCGGAAACAGGCTGTCGCACAGGTGCAGGAGCGACGCGAGACCGGGGCCGAGGCGACGGACGTCGGACATCGCTTCCCTCAGTGCCGGTGGTCGGCGAGCAGGCCGACCGGGGTGAACGCGCGCAGGTCGCGGACGAACGCGATGCCGTGCTGGTCGAGAATCTGGGCCGTGCCGATGGTATCCAGGCAGACGATCTCGCGGTCGGTGAACATGACCGGCTGATGGCCGTTGCCGAGGTGGTAGGCGGCGTGCCCCCAGTCAGCGGCCGACCTCGGCACGACGACCAGCACCGGCTCGGGCCGCTCGACGACCGACACCAGCAGGCGCAGCGCGTCGACGACCAGCAGATCGCCGGCTCGCAGGACGGTGCCGCGGACCAGGGTGGTGCCGAACTCGATGCCGCCGTCCGTGCGGCGACGGCCGCGGGCCTTCAGCCGCTCTTCCCACCCGAGCGTGATCGTGTCGTGCGCGTAGCCGGCCGACCGCGCCTGCCGGTCGTGCGCGGCGCCGCCAGATCGCACGAGGACCTCCGTCGTCGGCAGCGTCTTGAACGCTTCGAACACCGGGCCCCTCAATCAGAACAGGAAGTAGCGTTGCGCCATCGGCAGAACCGTGGCGGGCGTCGACGTCAGGCGGACACCGTCGGCGCGCACCTCGTAGGTGTCCGGATCGACGGTGATGGCGGGCGTGGCATCGTTGTGCAGCAGGTCCCGCTTGCCGATGCGGCGGCAGTTCGACACGGCGACGCGGCGCCGTGCCAGGCCGTCGAGCGCGCCGGCGGCGAGTCCGGCCCGGCTGACGAAGTGGACGCTGCAGGTCGACAGCGCGGCGCCGTAGCCACCGAACATCATGCGCGCTATCACCGGCTGCGGCGTCGGAATCGACGCGTTGCCGTCGCCCATCATCGCGCCGGCGATGAAGCCGCCCTTGATGATCAGCTCGGGCTTCACGCCGAAGAACGCCGGTTTCCACAGTACCAGGTCGGCCAGCTTGCCGACTGCGATCGATCCGACTTCCGACGCGATGCCGTGCGCGATGGCCGGATTGATCGTGTACTTCGCCAGGTAGCGCTGCACCCGACGGTTGTCGTCGCCGTCGCGTTCGCCGGCGAGCGGGCCGCGCTCGCGCTTCATCTTGTCGGCGGTCTGCCAGGTGCGGCAGATGACCTCGCCGATGCGCCCCATGGCCTGCGAATCGCTCGACATCATGCTGATCGCACCAAGGTCGTGCAGGACGTCCTCGGCGGCAATCGTCTCGGGACGGATCCGCGAATCGGCGAATGCGACATCCTCCCTGACCTTCGGCGACAGGTGATGGCAGACCATCAGCATGTCGAGATGCTCGTCCAGCGTGTTGCGCGTGAACGGCATCGTCGGGTTGGTCGATGACGGCAGCACGTTCGCCTGACCGCAGAGCCGGATGATGTCGGGCGCGTGGCCGCCGCCGGCGCCCTCGGTGTGGTAGGTGTGAATCGTCCGGCCGGCGATGGCCGCCATCGTGTCTTCGACGAAGCCGGTCTCGTTCAGCGTATCGGTGTGGATGGCGACCTGGACGTCGAACTCCTCGGCCACCGAGAGGCAGGCGTCGATGGCCGCCGGCGTCGTGCCCCAGTCTTCGTGCAGCTTCAAACCGATGGCACCGGCGCGCACCTGCTCGCGAAGCGGGTCGAGGCCCGAGCCGTTGCCCTTGCCGAGGAAGCCGAAATTCAGCGGGAAGCCCTCGATGGCCTCGTACATCCGGCGCAAGTACCAGGCGCCGGGCGTGCAGGTCGTCGCGTTGGTGCCGGTCGCCGGCCCGGTGCCGCCGCCGATGAGCGTGGTGACGCCGGAGTGAAACGCGTCGGGAATCTGGTTCGGCGAGATGAAGTGCACGTGCGTATCGACGCCGCCGGCAGTCAGGATCTTCCCCTCGCCGGCGAGAATCTCGGTTGACGCGCCGATCTCGAGGCCAGGGGTGACGCCGTCCATGATGTCGGGGTTGCCGGCCTTGCCGATGGCCGCGATGCGGCCGTCACGGACGCCGACATCGGCCTTGTAGACCCCGCCCGCCGCGTCGATCACGATGACCGACGTGATGACCAGATCCGGGGCCCCGGCCGCCCGGGTGATGAGCGGCGCCTGTCCCATGCCGTCGCGAATGACCTTGCCGCCGCCGAAGATCGCCTCGTCGCCATAGACGGTGCAATCGCGTTCGATCCGGATGAGCAGATCGGTATCGGCCAGACGGATCCGGTCGCCGGTGGTCGGCCCGTAGTGATCGGCGTACGAAGAGCGCTCGACCTTCATGGCAGCCTAGTGGTCCCGCTCGAACAGCGCCACCGAGATCATGGCCCGGCGGCGGACCACCTCGTCGTCGAGCGCCCCCTGCACGAGGGCGTTGAGGCCGGTGACCCGGCGGTGACCGCCGAGCGCGACGAGCGGGACGGTTCGCGTGTCGCCCGGCTCGAATCGCACCGCGGTGCCAGCCATAATGTTCAGCCGCATGCCGTAGGCGGTGGGCCGATCGAAGTGCAGCCCGCGGTTCACTTCGAAGAAGTGGCAATGCGACCCGACCTGGATCGGCCGATCGCCGCGGTTGGTGACCTCGACCTCGGCAGTCTGGCGACCGGCGTTGATCGTGACCGGTGCGTCTTCGAGCAGATATTCACCTGGGATCATCGGCGGTACTCGGTCAGCGGATCGGTTGGTGGATGGTCACCAGCTTGGTACCGTCCGGGAACGTGCCTTCTACCTGAATCTCCGACACCATCTCGGCCACGCCGTCCATGACCGCGTCGGCAGACAGGATCTGGGCGCCGAGGCTCATGACCTCGGCCACCGTGCGGCCGTCGCGGATCATCTCGAGGATGTCCGACGTGATCAGCGCCACCGCCTCAGGATGGTTCAGCTTCAGACCGCGGGCGCGACGCTTGCGCGCCAGCTCACCCGCGGAAAAAACGAGCAACTTGTCGATCTCACGAGGCGTCAGGTGCACGGCTCTGTTGTTATGCCTCAGCGTTGAACCGGCTGTCCACTGACGCTTTTGTCGCATGTCCGTCAAAAAAGTGCCGCCAACCTGTCGCCGGGCCGGGTGGCGTCGCGGTAACCCGCTGAAAACTGGTCGTCTCACACGCCTGGAAGCTGGACTGTATCTTGCACAGAATGTGAACGCGAGTGGGAGCGAGGAGAATCGTCGGAATGACTGTCGAAGCGGTGACACAGCGGGTGCGGGCGGAATTCGAAGAGATGCCGGGGTTGACGTTGACTGGACCTCAGGCTGCGAAGCTGTTCGGGATCGAACAGGCCGTCTGTCGGGACGG
>CADEDC010000025.1:53349-68729 GCA_902825985.1 uncultured Acidobacteriota bacterium
CATGCGCCATTGTCGCCGTCGTTCGACCGAAGCTCAGCGCTTCGGTCGATAGACGTGTGTCGCCTGCCCGAAGAAGACCTCAGCCGACTCCATCACTGTCTCGGTCAACGTCGGATGTGGATGGATCGACAGCTTGAGGTCGGTGGCATTCGCGCCCATCTCGATCGCCAGCACCCCTTCGGCGATCATCTCGCCGGCGCCCGGGCCGACGATGCCGACGCCGAGTATCCGCTCGCTTTCGGGATCGATGACGAGCTTGGTCATGCCGTCCATCCGATCGAGCGTGATGGCGCGCCCGGATGCGCCCCATGGGAAGCGCGCGATGGTGACCGCGCGGCCCTCGTTCCGGGCCTGGGCCTCCGTCAGACCAGCCCACGCCAGCTCGGGATCCGTGAAGACGACCGCCGGAATCGCCTTGGGCTGGAACGCGACGTTCTCTCCGGCGATCACCTCCACCGCGACGCGGCCTTCGTGCGACGCCTTGTGCGCCAGCATCGGTTCGCCGACCACATCGCCGATGGCGAAGATCGATGGTTCGGCGGTCCGCAGCTGCTCGTCGACGACGATGAACCCGCGGTCGGTCACCTGGACCTTCGTCTTCTCGAGGCCGGGCAGGCTGGCATTCGGACGGCGGCCGACCGAGACGAGCACGCGGTCGAACACCTGCTCTTTCATCGCCTCGGTGACGCCGTCGCCGTCGAAGAACACGCGAATGCCCTTCTTCTCCGCTTTCATCTGCGTCACGCGCGTGTTCAGCAGCACCGACGTCATGGTGCGGTTCACACGCTTCGCGAGGATGTCCACGAGGTCACGATCGGCGCCCGGCAGCAGGCCGCCGGTCATTTCGACGACGGTGACGGCGCTGCCCAGTTGGGCGTACACCGATCCCAGTTCGAGGCCGATGTAGCCGCCGCCGACGACCAGCATCGTCTCCGGGATGTCGGGCAAGTCGAGCGCACCGGTGGAGTCCATGACGCGTGGATCGTCGACCTTCAGCATCGGCGGAATCGCCGGCACCGAGCCGGTGGCGATGACGGCATGTTCGAACTGCAGCGCCTCGTCGCCGCCGTCGGCCTTCTTGATCGTCAGGTTGTGGGCGTCGACGAGCGACGCGAAGCCCTGGATGAAGGTGATCTTGCGGGCCTTGGCCAGCTGGCCGGTGCCGCTGGTCAGCCGCGTGACGACGCCGTTCTTGAAGTCACGCAGCTTGTCGAGATCGACCTTCGGCTCGCCGAAGTCGACCCCCCACGCCTTCGCGTGGCGCGACTCGTCGATCAGCTTGGCCACGTGCAGCAGCGCCTTCGACGGAATGCAGCCGCGGTAGACGCAAACGCCGCCAGGGTTCGGTTCGGTATCCACGAGGACGGTCGTCAGCCCCAGATCCGCCGCCAGGAACGCCGCCGCGTAGCCGCCGGGCCCGCCGCCGATAACAACAACTTGAGTGGTGATCATTGTGCTCACGATTGGCGGCGACGCACGGACCGACGAACGCCCTTCGGCCGCGAACCGCGGCTGTGGCGCGCCTCCATGCGCCCGTCGCGCTGCTTTCAGCCCTGCAGGGCCAAGACAAAGGGTTGCTCGAACGCTTCGACGATCCAGCGCAGAAAGCGGATGCCATCGGCGCCGTCGATGACGCGGTGATCGTACGACAGCGACAGCGGCAGCATGAAACGCGGCTCGAACGCACCGGTCGCCTTGTTGTAGACCGGCTCCATCCGGCCGCGCGAAATCCCCAGGATCGCGACCTCGGGGAAATTCACGATGGGCGTGAACGACGTGCCGCCGATGCCGCCGAGATTCGAGATGCTGAAGCAGCCGCCCTGCATCTCCTCGAGCGAAATCTTGCGCGAGCGCGCCTTCTCGGACAGCTGCGCCAGCTCGGCCGCGATCTGAATCATGTTCTTCCGGTCGGCGTCGCGAATCACCGGGACGAGCAGCCCGCGATCGGTGTCGACGGCGACGCCGATGTGCACGTACTTCTTGACGATCATCTGGTCGTTCTCCAGATCGATCGCCGAGTTGAACTGCGGGAACACCTTCAGCGCGGTTGCGACGATCTTCACGGCGACCGCCGTCACGGTCAGCGGACCGCCCGCGGCCTCCGCCAGCTTCGAGTAGCCCTTGCGGATCGACTCCAGGTTGGTGATGTCGGCGGAGTCGTTCTGCGTGACGTGAGGAATCGTCTGCCACGCCGCCGTCAGATGCACGGCGGTCTTGCGCCGGACGGCGCGCAGCGGCTGGCGTTCGACATCCCCCCACCGGGTGAAGTCCGGCAGCGGCTCGCCGTGGAAGGCCGACTGCGCCGGCGCACCTGACGCCACGCCGGCGATGAGACGCTTCGCGTGCTCCTTCACGTCGTCCAGCGAGATGCGACTGTCGGGGCCGGTGCCTTTGACGTCGTTGATGTCGACGCCAATCTCACGAGCCAGTCGGCGGACCGACGGGGCCGCCGGAGCCGCGGGTCCGCTGGGCGCGTCGGCTGCCGCCGGTGCACCTGCGGCGCGGGCGCCGCGGCTGATGTCGACCACCTTGTCGCCAGCCGGGCGCCTGGCTTCAGCCGCGGGCGCGGGCGGCGGCGCGGCCGCGGGCGGCCCAGCCGGCGCCGGAGCCGCTGTGGCCGCCGCAGGGGCCGGCGCGGAGGCAGGTGCAGGGGCGGCCGCGTCCGCCGCCGCTCCGCCGGCCTCGAGCGTGAAGATGACCTGCCCCACCTTGACCTTGTCGCCGACCTTGACCTTCACTTCCTTGACCACGCCACCGGCCGACGACGGGACCTCAATCGTCGCCTTGTCGGTTTCAAGTTCAAGGACGGGTTGATCCTTGGCGACGGCGTCGCCCGGTTTGACGAGAATGCGCAGCACGTCGCCGGCCGATACATTCTCGCCGAGCTCTGGAAGCTTGAAATCGATCACGAAGACCTCCGCCGCACGCAGAGGACGACCGGCCACGCGCCGCGCGTGCCGGTCCGTCCGCGTGGTGGGTTTGACTGTGGACTAGGACTTGGCCGGGTCCGATTTCTCCGGGTTGATCTGGAACTTCTCGATCGCCTTGGCGACCGCCGCCGCTTCGATCGTGCCGTCCTTCGCCAGCGCCGCCAGCGTGGCGACGACGACGTAGCGATGGTCGACCTCGAAGAAGTCTCGGAGGGCGGCGCGATTCTCGCTGCGGCCGAAGCCGTCGGTGCCGAGCGCGGTGAGCGGCCGCGGCAGCCACTTGTCGATGCCGTTCGGCAATGCCTTCACATAGTCGGACGCCGCCACCAGCACGCCCGGCGCGTCCTTCAGGCATTGCGTCACGTACGGCACCCTGGCCGTCTCGGTCGGATGCAGCATGTTCCAGCGCTCGCAGGCGTGCCCGTCGCGATAGAGCTCGGGATAGCTCGTCACGCTCCACACGTCGGCACCGATGTTGAAATCGGCCTCGAGCACGTCGGCCGCCTTGATGACCTCCGGCAGGATGGCGCCGCTGCCGAACAGTTGCGCCCGCTGCGCCGCCTTCGGCTTTGCCGTCGCACGGAACTTGTACAGCCCTTTCAGGATGCCTGCCGCCGCCCCGTCCGGCATCTTCGGCATCTCGTACTGCTCGTTCATCACCGTCAGGTAGTAGAAGATGCTCTCCTGATTGATGTACATCCGGCGGATGCCATCCTGGATGATGACCGCAAGTTCGTAGGCAAAGGCCGGGTCGTACGAGAGGACGTTGGGCACCGACAGCGCCAGCAGATGACTGTGGCCGTCCTGGTGCTGGAGCCCTTCCCCGGCCAGCGTGGTGCGTCCCGCCGTGCCACCGAGCAGGAAGCCGCGGGTGCGGGAGTCGCCGGCCGCCCAAATCAGGTCGCCGACACGCTGGAAGCCGAACATCGAATAGAAGATGAAGAACGGGATCGTGTTGACGCCGTGGGTCGCGTAGGCGGTACCCGCGGCGATGAACGACGACAGCGCGCCGGCTTCGTTGATGCCCTCCTCGAGAATCTGTCCGTTCGCCGCCTCCTTGTAGTACAGCAGCGTGTCCATGTCGACCGGCTCGTAGGTCTGGCCGGTGTGCGCGTAGATGCCGACGGCGCGGAACAGCGCCTCCATGCCGAACGTGCGCGCCTCGTCCGGGACGATGGGCACCACCAGCTTGCCCACCTCCTTGTCGCGCAGCAGCTTCGACAGCAGGCGGACGAAGACCATCGTCGTCGATGCCTTGCGCCCTTCGGTGCCGGCGAAGAACTCCTCGAACACCTCGCCGGCGATCGGCGCCATGACCGGAGCCGCCTGCGGATTGCGCGACGGCACGAAGCCGCCGAGCTTCTCGCGGCGTTCACGCAGGTAGCTGACCTCGACGCTGGTGTCCGGTGGACGGTAGAACGGCGTCTTGGCGATCTCGGCATCCGAAATCGGAATCGCAAACCGGCTGCGGAAGGCCCGCAGCTCGTCCTCGTTCATCTTCTTCTGCTGGTGCGTGATGTTCTTGCCCTCGCCGGCTTCTCCCAGCCCGTAGCCCTTGATGGTGCGGGCGAGAATCACCGTCGGACCGCCCTTGTGCTCGGTCGCCGCCTTGTAGGCGTTGTAGACCTTGACCGGGTCGTGGCCGCCGAGCGTCAACTTCTTCACCTGTTCGTCCGACAGGTGCTTGACCATGTCGAGCAGGCGCGGATCGGCGCCCCAGAAATGCTGTCTGATATAGGACCCCGGCTCGACCGTGTACTTCTGGTACTGGCCGTCGACGATCTCGCCCATCCGCTTCATCAGCAGGCCGTCGCGATCCTTGGCGAGCAGCGCGTCCCACTCGCGGCCCCAGAGCACCTTGATCACGTTCCATCCGGCGCCCCGGAAGGCCGCTTCCAGCTCCTGGATGATCTGGCCGTTGCCGCGCACCGGACCGTCGAGGCGCTGCAGGTTGCAGTTGATGACGAAGATCAGATTGTCGAGCTTTTCCCGGGCCGGCAGCGTGATGGCCCCGAGCGATTCGGGTTCATCGGTTTCGCCGTCGCCGAGGAAGGCCCAGACCTTCGAGTTGGACTGCTCCTTCAAGCCGCGATCCTCGAGGTAGCGCATGAAGCGCGCCTGGTAGATCGCCATGAGCGGTCCGAGCCCCATCGAAACCGTCGGGAACTCCCAAAAATGGGGCATCAGCCACGGATGCGGGTACGACGACAGCCCGCCACCGGCCTTCAGCTCGCGGCGAAAATTCTCGAGATCCTTGTCCTGGAGCCGGCCCTCCAGGTAGGCCCGGGCGTAGATGCCGGGCGCCGCGTGCCCCTGGAAGAAGATGATGTCGCCGTCAGCGCCGTTGCGGCCGCGGAAGAAGTGGTTGAACCCCACTTCATACAGCGTCGCCGCCGAGGCGAACGTCGAAATGTGACCGCCGATGCCTTCGTCCGCCTTGTTGGCCTTGACGACCATGGCGGCGGCATTCCAGCGGACCAGACTCTTGATGCGCCGCTCGACGTCGGGATCACCCGGCATCGGCACCTGTTCCTCGGCCGGGATGGTGTTGACGTACGGCGTGTTGGCGGAAAACGGAAGCTTGACGCCGCTCTGGGTCGCGTGCACCGTCAACTCGCGGAGGAGTCGGGCGACCTTGACCGGGCCGCCGCTCTGCAGAACATAATCGAGCGACTCGAGCCACTCGCGACGTTCAACCGCGTCGAGGTCGGTCGCTTCTTTTGCAGCAGTGTTTCTCACAGGATCGGGTTCCTTTCGCTGGGCCGCCCAAACCCCTATCTTAGCCCTGACGCTGGGGAAGGGGAATACATCACAACTTCCAGCGCACGAATGAGTTCCGGTCGCGGCATGCGGCCCCAGCCCGGGTTCGCACAAGCTCTCCACGACAGCTGATGGGTAAAACTGTAACGCAGGACGCCCGCCCCGGGCACCTCAAAGGTAATCGGCCAGCCTGCCCGAACCCGCTGGCGATCGTGCACGATGCCATCGTCTCCTGCACGCGCTGCCCGCGGCTGCGCGCCTACGGTGAGCGGATTGGACGCGAGAAGCGCCGCGCCTACCGCGACGAGACGTACTGGGCACGACCGGTGCCCGGCTTCGGCGACCCGGCGGCCCGGGTACTGATCGTCGGCCTGGCACCAGCCGCCCACGGCGCCAACCGCACCGGCCGGGTGTTCACCGGCGATGGAGCGGGCGGCTCAGGCGACTTCCTGATGGCCGCACTCCACGACACCGGCTTTGCCAGCCTGCCGACCTCCACGCACCGCGACGATGGGCTGGTGCTCACCGATGCGTACATCACCGCCGCCGTGCGTTGTGCGCCGCCTGACAACCGGCCCACGCCGGGCGAACTGGTGACGTGCCTGTCTCATCTCGCGGCTGAGACTGGCGCCCTGCCGAGGATCCACACGGTCGTCGCTCTCGGCTCCATTGGCTTTGACGCGTACTTGCGGCTGTTGCGGTCCCAGGGTGTGGTGATGCGTCCGAAGCCGGTGTTCGGTCACGGCTCGGTTCACCGCCTCCCGAACGGCGGCACGCTCATCGGCTGCTATCACCCCAGCCGGCAGAACACGAACACGGGCCGTCTGACACCGGACATGATGGCGGCCGTATTCCGCCTCGCCCGGGCGACGGTCCTCGCCCGCTGACGGGACCGGCAGCTCAGCTGCGGCGGCCGCGTTCCAGCTGCCTGCCGCCGTCGTTCGGCGACACGCGTCGGCGGCGGCGACGACGCCGGAGGGAGAGGGCCGCGGGTGACCGCCGTGGCATGGCGAAGGTCACCGCACGTCGAAGACCGGTGCGTCGATGACCGGCTTGATGACGTCCGGACGGTCCGAGATGAGGGCATCGACACCCCAGCCGAGCAGGCGGCGCGCGGCCGCCCGATCGTCGACGGTCCACACCTGGACGCCCAGGCCGGCGCCATGCGCAGCCGCGACGAACCGTCGCGACACCACGCGGGTCAGGCCGCTCGTTTCGGGCACCTGGTAACCGTCATAGGCTGCGTGCGACGCCGGCCAGCCCACCCACGATCGATAGAGCGCCCAACGCACCTCCTCGCGGGCGGCGCTGGTGGCGATGTGCGGCGCCAGGCGGCGCGCGGCGCGCAGCCCGCGGCGGCCGAACGACCCGAGGCATACGCGTTCGTCGGCGGCCGCGGCCTGCACGATGCCGACCACCGCCGCAGCGAGCGCCGGCTCGTTCAGCTTCAGCTCGATGATGATGCGAGCGTCGCGATGGCGGCGCAGCACCTCAGCCAGCGTCGGGATGCCGAGCCCGGCGGCGGCAAACGGGTTGCCGCCGCCGAGCGCCGAGACGAAGCGGCACGCCGCGTCGGCGCGGGCCAGTTCGGCGGCGGTGTACGACTCGACGGTACCCGCCAGGCTGGTGGTCCGTTCCAGCCGGTGATCGTGGTGGACGACGACGACGCCATCGCGCGACAGGCGGACGTCGAGTTCCAGGCCGTCCACGCCGCGCGCCATCGCGTCGTCGAATGCCGCCAGCGTGTTCTCGGGCGCGAGGCCACTGCCGCCGCGATGGGCAAACAGCAGCGGTCGCGGCGACGCGAAGAACGGGTGAGGCACGGCGTGAGTGTACTGCCGTGCCCGGGCTGCTGCTAGAATCCCAACCTATGGCGCCTCACATCCAGACCCTCGGCGAATTGCGGGCACAGAGCGGGGCCCAGCCCCGCACGGTCAAGCAGGAAGTTCGCGACAACCTCGTCCGCAAGCTGCAGGCGGGAGACGTGCTGTTCCCCGGCATCATCGGCTATCAGGACACGGTCATTCCGCAGCTGGTCAACGCGATTCTGTCGCGCCACAACTTCATCCTGCTCGGGCTGCGTGGCCAGGCGAAGAGCCGCATCCTGCGCAGCCTGACCGATCTGCTCGACCCATTCATCCCGGTCGTCCCGGGGTGCGAGATCCACGACGACCCACGCGCCCCGATCTGCGGCGCGTGCCGGGCCCGCGTCACGCGCGAAGGGGATCACCTGCCGATCGCCTGGCTGCCGCGCGACGCCCGTTTCGTCGAGAAGCTGGCGACGCCGGACGTGACCATCGCCGACATGGTCGGCGACATCGACCCGATCAAGGCGGCCCAGTCGGGCCTCAACCTGTCCGACGAGTTGACGATGCACTACGGCCTGTTGCCGCGTGCCAACCGCGGCATCTTCGCGATCAACGAGCTGCCGGACCTGGCCGGCAAGATCCAGGTCGGCCTGTTCAACATCCTGCAGGAAGGGGATGTGCAGATTAAGGGCTATCCGATCCGGCTGCCGCTCGACCTGCTGGTCGTGTTCACGGCGAACCCCGAGGACTACACGGCGCGCGGCAAGATCATCACGCCGCTGAAGGACCGCATCGGCTCGGAAATCCGGACGCACTATCCGGCGCTGCGCACCAACGCCATCGCGATCACCCAGCAGGAAGCCTGGACGGAGCGGGCCGGCGGGCTGCGGGTCGAGATTCCGTCGTACGTCCGCGAGGTCGTCGAGGAAGTGGCGTTCCAGGCGCGCAGCGACCGCAAGGTCGACAAGCGGTCGGGCGTCAGCCAGCGGCTGCCGATCACGACGCTCGAACTGGTGGTCTCCAACGCCGAGCGCCGGGCTCTCGCCAACCACGAAGGCGTCGTCGTGCCGCGGGTCACCGACCTGTATGCGGCGCTGCCCTCGATCACCGGCAAGTTCGAGCTCGAATACGAAGGGGAACTGCGCGGCGCCGAGCAGGTGGCGCGCGACCTGATTCGCGCCGCCATCGGCGCGGTGTTCACTGGCGTGTTCGACGGTGTCGATACCCGGTCGGTCGTCGAGTGGTTCGACCTCGGCGGCAGCCTGCCGTTGAGCGACGTCAGTTCCGCGGACGAGGTGATCGGCGCGACCCGCGGCGTGCAGGGCATCCGGGACATCGCCGCGCACGCCGGCGTCGCGGGCGGTGCGCCGGCGCCGGTCGTCGCCGCGGCCATCGACTTCGTGCTGGAAGGCCTGTGCGCGCAGCGCAAGATCAGCCGCAGCGACGAGCGCGGCTACACAGCCGGCACCGAAGCGGTGCCGAAGTCGCGCAGCCGGCGCGACGAGTCGCCTCTCGACGACGACTTCAAGGTACCCGGCGGCAAGAAGAAGTACTACAACTGATGAAGTACCGGTACACGAAGTTCACCGGCGACGTCCTCGACGACCTGGACCTGCAGGATCTCGTGGCGAAGCTGTCGGACCTGCTCCTGTCGAGCGGGTTCGGCAACCCCTACGCCACGGACGAGGACGACAAGACCATGCAGGCGTTGCATGACGCCATCCTCGACGCGCTCTTCAACGGCGGGGTGCTGCCGGAAGAGACGATCGAACGGCTGCTCGGCGATCCGGCGGACGGCGATCAGGAGGGGACGCGCAACCAGCTCGAAGATCTCATCCAGCAGATCATCGAGCGGATGGGCGAAGAAGGCTACATCACGACACCGCCGGACCTGGAGGCCGAACGGCAGCGGCGGGCCGGCCGCGGCGCCGGCGGCCCGGATCAACCGCCGGTGCACTTCGAAGTCACCGACAAGGCGCTCGACTTCCTTGGCTATCGGGCGCTGCGCGACCTGCTCGGCTCGCTCGGCAAGAGCAGCTATGGCCGTCACGACACGCGCGAGCATGCCACCGGCGTCGAAGCCGTGGCGGCGCCCAAACACTATGAATTCGGCGACACGCTGAATCTCGACCCGGCCAGTACCCTGCTGAACGCGGTGCAGCGCACGGTGCGCAACGCCGGCGGCCAGGGCCGGCTCGGCGCCGGCCGGATCGACGTCACCTACGAAGACCTGATGGTCGCCCAGGGTGAGTACCAGAGTTCGTGCGCCACCGTCCTGATGCTGGATTGCAGCCACAGCATGATCCTCTACGGCGAGGACCGCTTCACGCCGGCCAAGCGGGTTGCGCTGGCGATGGCTCAGCTCATCAAGACGCAGTACCCGGGCGACTCGCTGAAGGTCGTGCTGTTCCACGATTCGGCCGAGGAGATTCCCCTGGCCGAACTCGGTCGCGTCCGCGTCGGGCCGTACTACACGAACACGCGCGCCGGGCTCAAGCTGGCGCGCCGCATTCTCGACCGGCAACGCAAGGACATGCGGCAGATCATCATGATCACCGACGGCAAGCCGTCGGCGCTGACCCAGCCCGACGGCCGCATCTACAAGAACGCCTTCGGCCTCGATCCGTTCATCGTCGCCGAGACCTGCGCGGAGGTCGCCGCCTGCCGCAAGAGCGGCATCATGATCAACACGTTCATGCTGGCGCGCGACTACGACCTCGTGAGTTTCGTCCGCCGCGTCGCCCACATCAGCCGTGGCAAGGCCTACTTCACGACGCCGTACACGCTCGGCCAGTACGTGCTGATGGACTACATGGACAAGAAGACCAAGACCATTCACTAGAGGGTGCGGGATGGCCGGCGGTGGCCGACGCGTGCACCTCGCCCGCGGGAGCCGGCGCCTCGCATCGCACCCGCAAGCGGAACCGTCAACCTGCAATGTCCGAGTGGCTGCCCCTCTTCCCGCTCCCGGCGACGGTCCTGTTTCCGAACGTCTTCCTGCCGCTGCACGTCTTCGAGCCGCGCTACCGCGACATGATGGCCGACGCGCTGGCCGGCGATCGGATGATCGGCGTGGTCCTGCTGCGCGACGGCTGGCAGCGTGACTACGAGGGGCGGCCGTCCGTCTACGCCGTCGGCTGCAGCGGCGTCATCACCCACGCCGAGCAGCTGCCGGACGGCCGCTACAACCTCGTCCTCCGCGGGCTGGATCGCTTTCGCATCCGCTCGGAGGACCACCGCCGACGCTATCGTCGGGCGGCGGTGGAGACGCTCGGCGAACCCGGTCTCACGGCCATGGGGCGGGAAGATCTGCACCGGCTGCGGACGCGACTGGATGCGCTGGTCGTCCCCAACCGCGACCGGGGCGCGGGTGAGCCGCCGATGACCGCCGCGCTCTCCGACGATGACCTCGTCAACGCGCTGGCACAGTACCTCGACCTCGACGCGATCGAGAAGCAGGCGCTGCTCGAGCTGGACGGCGTCGTCCAGCGCGCCGCGGCGCTGGTCGAGCTGCTCGAGATGAAGGTGATGATGTCGCGTGCCGCCGGCGGCCCCGGCCTCGCGCACTAGCCTTTCAGCAGATCGCGGATGAACGTCTGCGACTTTACCGCGACACGATTCTTGCCGCGCCGCTTGGCGTCGTAGAGGGCCTGGTCGGCGCGGTGCATCAGGCTGTCGATCGTGTCGCCAGCCGAGCACTCGGCGATGCCACAGCTCACGGTAATCCCCTTGGCTTCGCCAGGGATCACCGTCGCCGTGGCGAGCTTCGCCGTCACGGCACGCAGGCGGGATTCAGCCTGGTTCAGCGTCAGTCCGCTGCCGAGCACGGCGAACTCATCGCCGCCGAAGCGGGCCACCAGGTCCGACGACCGCAGCGACGTCTTCAGCGCCTGCGCCACGGCCTGCAGCACCTTGTCGCCGACCGAATGGCCGTGCGTGTCGTTGATCGTCTTGAAATCGTCGAGATCGATGAGCGCCAGCACGAACTGCGACTGGTCGGACAGCCACTGCTGACACATGCGGTCGAACGTCCGGCGGTTCGCAATCCGGGTCAACGGATCGAGTGACGCCTCGTGCCGCGTGCTCACCAGCTGCTGCTCGAGCGTGGCGACGCGGTTTTCGAACACGGTAACGGTGGCCTGCCAGCTCTGCTGCCGTTCGGCGGCAATCCGCTTCAACTCGGTCACCTCCGCCGCGAGTTGCAGCTTGAGCTGTCGGAGGTCGTTGCACAGCGCCATCCGCTCGAAGCGCGAGGTCGTCTGGTCCAGGTTCGAATCGAAACGATGGTTGTCGCCCGAAATCGTCGCAACCGCTTCCCGGACCAGCCCGATGAGCGAGTTGATCTCGGCTTCGCGCGCCGACCGCTGCGCCGCCAGGGCCTGGAGCGTCGTCTCGCAGACGGAGAACACCTGCTGGCTGGCCGCCTCGATGCGGGCCGGTTCGGTCGCGTCGGCAAGCAGATGCCGGCAGCGGTCGATCTCGGCGAGGGTCTCGCGGCGCTTGGCGCCGCCGTTCTCGTCCTCGCCCGTCTGAATCGCCTGGACGAGCATCGCCAGGGCGCGGTCGATGACCGGTCGCAATGCAGCGACGAGGCCGCCGTCTCCGGCCGGTTCCTGCAATCCCAGTTCGATGTAGCGATCTTTGCCTAACGCCACCCAGTCCCTCTCACACCTGAATCGGTTGGTGCGCGAGGAACCTTAAGCCGGTCGGGTCGGGTCGTGCCAGGGCCCGTCGGCGGATTCGTGCCGTCGCGTGCAGGCGTGCGACGCCAGGCCGCCGTTTCACACGGCGCGCGCCGTCCGGGCCAGATAGGAATGCACGATCTTGTCGCCGTGAAAGCGACCGTTCTCGATGAAGATCGCGCCCGTATCGAGGCCGCCGACCATCCCGCCTGCGACGTAGAGCCCCGGCACGTTGGTCTCCATGGTCTCGGGATCGAAGGTCGGCGCCCGCTTCTCGCCAAGGGTGATCCCGGCCCGTTCGAGCAGGTCGAAGTCCGGGTGGTAACCGGTCAGCAGCAGCACGGCGTCGGTCGCAATCTCGCACTGCTCCCCCGAGGCGAGGGCGATGACGGCCGACGTCGGCCGAATCTGCAGCACCTGGGCGCCGAAATGCGCCGCAACCGACCCTTCCTTGATGCGGTTGTCGATATCTGGCCGGATCCAGTACTTGATGCGGTCGGACAGCGTCGCGCCGCGGTGCACGAGCGTCACCTGGGCGCCGGCGCGGTACAGCTCGAGCGCGGCAATCGCGGCGGAGTTCTTGCCGCCGACGATGAGGACGCGCTGCTGGAAATGGGCGTGCGGGTCGCCGTAGTAGTGCTTGACGTGCGGCAGTTCTTCGCCCGGCACGCCGAGCCGGTTCGGCCGGTCGTAGTAGCCGACGGCAAACACGACGGCACGCGCGTGACGGCCCCGCCGGACGCCGCGATCGCTGCGTGTATCGACGACGAAGGTGGTCTCGCCGCCGACGTCTTCGGCCTCGACCGCCAGCACCTCTTCGCCAAACGCGATGTGCAGCCCATACGCGTCGACGACGCGGCGGTAGTAGCGCAGCGCTTCGTGGCGGGTCGGCTTCTCGTACGGCGTGACGAAGGGCAGCCGGCCGATCTCCAGCAGGTCAGGTGTCGTGAAGAACGTCATCTGCGGCGGAAAATTGAAGACCGAATTGACCAGCACCCCTTTTTCGAGCACCTGGTAGTCGAGCCGGGCATCGGCGGCGGCGATGGCGACCGCGAGGCCGGCCGGCCCGGCGCCGATGATGAGCACATCACGAACGGACATGGCCAATTGTAATCGTCAGCCCGACAGCCGTCGCCCGGCGACGGCGCTGCGCGACTGCGGGAACGGCCGCCCGGGCGAACCGGCGCCGCCGGCGCGGAAGTCGCCGCAGGGGCTGACGTAACTCATCCTTTCGTGGCGGATCGGCCGTCCGCTGTTCAGCATGCCAGCTCGCCCCCGCAAAAGGCCCATTCACTGAATTCAGACAAAGGCAAGTCGTTCATCGTCTAACATTTACCGCAAATGATCGGCCCCGGAATCCGGGGCGGGACCAGGTATTCCGTTCGACAGGAGACAACTGCTTATGCACGCGCCTATCAAGTACTTCGAGAAGGGGCTGTCGATAGCCGCCAACGGAGCGTGGGGGGTGTTCAACGGGCTCAACAAGATCGCCCAGAGTCCCGCGTTCGTACCGAAGTGGTCTGACAAGCCGCTGCTGAAGTCGTACCAGAAGACGAAACCGCCGCTCGGCTGGCCACGCGAGACCGACTCACTGTGCCCCACCTGTGTGCGAGAGGCGCGTCAGGAGATTCTCGACGGCAAGAAAGACGTCAGCGTGCTGCTCAACGAAAAGGTCGGCGAGATCAAGGCGACGATTCTGGAGCGCGACGGCCAGATCCTGATGGTGAAGGATTGCCCGATTCACGGCCACTTCGAGGACGTGATGGCGATCGATACCGCGTTCTTCAAGCACCTCGAACAGGTCTTCCCCGGCCGCGACATTCGGGCGCACAACGACGCCAAGCTGCACAACCACGGCAGCAGCACCGTCCTGCACGGCCGCGGGTCGGTGCTCACGGTCGACCTGACGAACCGCTGCAACATGATGTGCGACCCCTGCTTCATGGACGCCAATCAGGTCGGCTTCGTACACGAGCTCACCTGGGACGACATCAAGCAGGTGCTCGACAACGCCATCACGATCAAGCCGCGCCGACAGATGTCGGTGCAGTTCTCCGGCGGTGAGCCGACGATCTCGCCCTACTTCCTCGACGCGGTGTCGTACGCCCGCAAGGTCGGCTACAACAGCGTCCAGGCGGCGACCAACGGCATCGAGTTCGCCAAGAATCCGGACTTCGCGAAGGCCGCCGCCCAGGCCGGCCTGCGCTACGCCTATCTCCAGTTCGACGGCATCGGCAATGCGGCCAACGCCCATCGCCGGGTCGGCAACCTGTTCGACGTCAAGCTGCGGGCCATCGAGAACCTCTACAACGCCGGCGTCGACATCGTGCCGGTGATCACGATCGTCAACGGCGTCAACAACGAGCAGGTCGGCCGGGTCATCGAGTTCGCGCTCGACAATCCGAGGAAGATCAACTTCCTGTCGTTCCAGCCGGTGTCGTTCACGGGGCGCGACGAGGAAGTGACACCCGAACGGCGGGCGGCGCAACGCTACACGCTGTCGCACCTCGCGCACGACGTCAAGAACCAGGTCGGCATCGGCGAGCCGACGCGCGACTGGTTCCCGATTTCGTTCATGGGCACCTTCACCGACTGGGCGGACGTCGTCCACGGGCAGGACGCGCAGTGGGGCCAGCTGACCTGCGGGTGCCACCCCAACTGTGGCATCGGCATGGCGGTGATGATCGACAAGGAAACCAAGGAGGCCGTGCCGGTGACCGCCTTCCTGAACGCCGAGCAGCTGGCGAAGGACGTCGCCCAGGTGTCCGATGCCGGCCGTGGACGCTTCCTGTCGGTGGCCGGAATGGCGCTGGCGCTGATGCGGAACTACGACCCGTTCCAGGCGCCCACCCACTTCAAGCTGAGCGACCTGTTGAAGAAGTTCGACAAGACGTTCGGCGCGACGAAGTCGGCCGAAAAGGGCAAGTACGGCAAGACGAGTGGCGACCGCACGGAGCAGGACATCACGAAGCGGCGGCAGGACCGCTGGAACTTCCTGTTCATCGCCGGCATGTGGTTCCAGGACCTGTTCAACTACGACTTCCGCCGAACCGAGATGTGCATCATCCCGTATGCGACGCAGCAGGGCGAAATTTCCTTCTGCGCCTACAACACCGGCATCGGCTGGCGCAACATCATCGAGAAGATGCACATGACGGCGACCCTCACCAAGTGGTACGAGGAACACGGCCGTCACGAAA
>CADEDC010000026.1 GCA_902825985.1 uncultured Acidobacteriota bacterium
GTAGGCAGGGTCGCTGCTCCACAGCGGCGCGATGCGAGCCAGCAGCGGTCCGACCGGCACCGCCGTCTGCAGTTCGGCGGCCGCCGTCGCCCGGGCGAGCGACCGTTCCGCATTGATTTCGCCCGGCGCCGTCCAGTACCCGAACACCTCGGCGTCCGTGAGCGTCCGGTACTTCGGATCGGCGAGCACCAGCGGCTGCCGGAAGAGGTCACCCGTGGACTGGATCATCCGCGTCTGGCCGAAGCCCTTGTCGCGCAGCCAGGTGTTGAGCGCCTCCAGTCCGCCGATCCGGGCCAGCAGCATGTCCGTCGCCGTGTTGTCACTCGTGACCACCATCTGCGTGACGAGATCGCGGAGCGTGACGCGCAGGCCGGCGTCGAACGTGTAGAGGACGCCGGACCCGTCGCGCAGATCGGGCTCCGACACGGCGACACGCTGATCCAGGTCCAGTCGGCCGTGCGCCGCCAGGTCGAAGGCCCGCAACATGATGCCGAGTTTGATCACACTGAAGCTGTTGAATGCGCGACCGTCGCGCACCCCGGCCTCCTCCCCGGTCGTCAGGTTCTTGACGAACACGCCGGTGTCGGCCTTGAAGCCCGCCAGTTCGCGATGCAGCAGGTCGCCGAGCGTCGGGTCCTCCGTACTGCGCGGACCGACAGCCGGGCCGGACGATGGCGCGCCGGCAGCCGCCGCGGCTCCGTCGCCCGCCTCGGACGGCGGCGCCGCCGGTTGGCCGGGTTGCCGGCAGGCGCCGGCGGCGAGCAGCACGACCGCCACCGCGGCCGCCATCCCTCGAAATCGCTGCATGCCGCGATTATGGTCTATTCGACGTGCCATGGACGCTGAACGAGAGCTCGTACTGCAGCTCCCCGCTGATCCGTCGATATGCCCGCTCGGCCGCATCGGCGACCGGCTGGAGATTGGGTGTGAGCGCCGGATAGTGGTGGATCTCGAAGTGGGCCGTCCCGGTGGTCGCCAGATTCTGGTCGAGGATCCAGACGGAAACCCTATCGAACTGATCGAGCCGGCGCGCTGAAGGTGTGGCCGCGCGGTTCCGACGTATCACCAGTCGGGTCTACCGCGCCCCGAAGACACCACGGGTGGACCGTGGCCCCTTCGGGTCGTCGTCGGCGACCGGATGTTACTTGCTGACGGTCACCGTCACGTCGTCGTAGGACAACAGCGCGCCGTCGTCGGCGATGCCACGCAGCACGTAGGTGCCGGGTGCCGGGAAGCTCGCCTTGACGGTGATCCGGTTGTCGGCCGGCAGCGGCGGCGCCAGCCACAGCGGCGCCCACGGGGAGTTGGCACCGGCACGGGTGTCCTCCCACGCCTTGATCTGGGTCGGCTCGAAGGTGACCTGCGAGCCAGACGGTATGCGATACGGCACCCACGACAGGTGCAGGCCGACATTCTTCCCGACGGTGATGCGGGTCGGCGCCGTCATCATCGCCCGCTGCACGCGTGCCGCCGCGGCTTCCGGTGTCACCTGCCGCTGGGTGTTGACGCCGGCGCCCGACCCGCTGCCGCGGCGCTTCGGCACGCCGTCGTCGGTCACCTCGGTGACGATCGTGACCGGCTCGCCGACCTTGGCCGCCAGCGTCTTCGTGCCCTGGATCGTCACGACCGGCGGTTTGTTGGCGCGGATCTCGGGACTGCTGGATCCGGCGCCGAGCGCGCCGGTCTCCGACGCCTTCACGACATCGTCGATCTTGTAGTCCTCGCGAAGCGAGGCATACGCCTTCTCGGACTTGCCGTGGCTGGTCAACGTCCAGATGAGTTCGTCTTTGCCGGTGAAGTTCGCCGGCACCTTGATCCGGAAGATGAAGCGGTTCCGCCGCGGTAGAAAGTGCGTCGGCTGTCTCTGATCGATCGGGCCGGGCGAGAAGGCGTTGTCCGGGCCAATCGGCACGTCCACCTCCTCTTCCCAGTTGCGGTTCATGTAGCCGAACACGAAATAGCGGCTGCCGTCGGCATCCTCTTCCCATCCCTCGTAGCCGGGCGAGACGTACTGCCCGCTGTTGTAGGACAGCGATTGCGCGGCGGCGACCGGTGCCATCCATGGTGCGGCGCCGACGACCAGCGCCGTCACGATCGTACGAATGAAGTTCTTCATGACTGCCGTCCTGCCGTCGCCTACTGCTGTTGCTGTTGCTGCTGGTTCTGCGTCGGTCGCGGCGCCGCTTTCAGCTGCTGCGCGACCGCTCCGCACAACGGGCAGCCCAGGAAGACGTCCTTGCCGGGATTGGCCTGCACCCGCTGCTTCATCTCGTTCTGGAACTGTTCCTCGGTCAGCGCGACGCGATTGCCGAGGTCGATGAACATGTTGGTGATCGACCGGTTGCCCGATCCCGACCAGTTGCGCGGATCGGCGACATTCTTATTGGACGGCGTGTTGTCGAAATAGCCGATGATGTGAAGAATCGTCCCCTTGGGCAGCAACGGCGCGACGTCGTCGGCATAGCTGTAGCCGCGAACCCAGTTGTGGTCGTAGCCGACGCAGCTCAGCGTCTGGATGTTGTAGCCCCAGATCGCCTCGAGGCACATGCGGTTGCCCGGCGCGTGCAGGTGCGGCTCGAACGAGATGATCTTGGTTGGCTCCTGCATCACCGCGTAGGCATGCAGCTGCTGCTCCTTCTCCATCGGACGGATGTCGATGTCGACGCCATTGCCAAGACCGAACACGGCCCGCCGGTACTCCGGCTTGTAGCCCTTCGGCGCCAGCTTGTAGCCGAACTCGAGATGCGAGGTGACGTCCTTGCCGCTCGAATGGGTGTGCAACGAGTCGGAGACGATGTACGACCCCTTCTTCAGGAGCACGGCCGACTTGGGATCGAAGTAGTCAGGGTTGCGTCCGACTTCGTGCACCGGCCAGTTCACGACACTGTCGCTGCCGGCGACGAGTTCGGTGTCACTCGGCTCGTAGTTGAGACCGACCTGCGTCCGGTAGATCAGGTGATGCCAGACGAACAATCCGCCCACCGTCTCACGGCCGCCATTGCGCACCGTGGCGTCGTTCACTTCCTTGATCTCGACGGCAAGGACGTAGCGGTCCTCGTCGAGCGGGATCGACACCGGTTCAATCTCGCCCCACCAGTCGGGCGAGTTCGCCTTCACCAAAATGTTCTTGGTCTTGACGATGAGATCCGGCGTGCCGATCCGCCAGGTATTGGCGTCCGCGTACTCCTTCGCCGGCGGCAGGTCGGCGGGATTGCCACGGGGCGCACCGGCGTCGGCCCAGCGCGCGATCATCGCGACCTCGTCGGCGCTCAACGACGGATCGTCCTTGTACTTCTGGATGCCGATGTTCTTCTCCATGTACCAGGGCGGCATCACCCCGGCCTTCGGGCCGATGCCGGTGCGCTGCTTGATCGCGCGCGCCCACGGGCGCACCTGCTCGTAGGTCGTCAACGGCATCGGGCCACCGCCGCCAGGACGATGGCAGGTCTCGCAGCTGCGCTGCAGAATCGGCGCGATGTCCTTCGCGTAGGTGACGGCGTCTGCGGCAGCGGCGCTCGCCGGCAGCCACACGCTGCCCGCGAACGCGGCGGCACACGCGGTGCCGATCGCAAACGTGCGCGTGAGAATAGCAGTCATCATCGGAGTCACTCCCTGCGGCAGTCGCGCGTCGCGGATTGTTGGGCGGGGCGCGCGCACCTCTTCCGATCACTCTAGCGGATGCGAATGCGCCAGCGACCTGCGCCGACGGGACAAGCGGATGACAAGCGTGTGGCGAGACCGTGACGCAGGTCGGCATTCGGTAAAAATCGCGCACCCGGTTGAGGGATTTTCCGCACCGCGAGGCTCCGCGGTCAGCCAGATCTCCGCGCCGGTCGGCGCACAGGGAGCGGCAAGGCGTGGCCGCCGGATGACCGAGCGGATCGGGCGGTTGCCAACGGCTGGGTTCGTGGGCCGCGTCCAGCTGAGCACCTCGTGGCTTTGGACGGGAACTCGCCGGCCGAATGCGGTACGATTCCGCGTGTGCCCGTCGGATGCCGCGGTCAGGCGGTCAGCGGCAGGAGCGGGCGGAGGTCATGCCCCCGGTCTACGTCCGCTTCCCGGCGCTCCTCGCTAACTCGAGCGCTCCGATCGGATCCGACCTCCATACGATTCTGGTGTCGGCGGCGATGACTGGTGGGACCGACAAGGCAGGAAGTGACGCGCCGAGCGCTCGACGCGATTGACCGCACCCTCACCGGTGCAGACGTCCCATCCGCAAAGGTGCCGCACATGGAGACCGGCAGCTCCTATCGTCCACGCGTGTCGCGCGAGACACGCTCGCTGCTGGCGGCCGGCGTACTCGCTGTCGCCGCATTGTGGCTTCTGGCTCGCCTCAGGTTTCCAGAGCGCCCCGTCACCCCCAACCCGGTGCCGTCGGTTCTGGGCCAGCTGGCCAGTGGCCCGAAGTACGACGATCTCGCCGGCGAGGTCGCGCAACTGCAGGCGCGGGTGCAGCCGTCGCTGCTGTCGCTCGATCAGGCCGCAGCTCAGCTCGCCGCCGGCGCCGGCGTCCCGGCAGCCACCGCACTAAGGCTGCGCGACGACCTCGCGGTCACGTGGACCCGGCCGGGGCCGGACCCCGTCCTCAACGGCGTCACCGTGCTGGGGCGCGATGCGGCATCCGGCCTGGCCGTCGCGCGGCTGCCGAGCACGGCGCCGACACCGGCGCCGGCGCCGTGGACGCCGCGCCAGCTTCAGCAGTCCCGCTACCTCATCGCCAGTGACGTCTCCGTCCTCGGTGTCTCGCTGCGGCCGGTGTTCGTCGGCTCGCTCGATCCGGTCGACAGCCCGCTGTGGTCGGAGGCGGTGTGGGCCGTGCCGGCCCATACCGACCTGGTGCCCGGGTCGTTCGTGTTCACCAACGGAGCGGACCTGGTCGGTCTGGTGATCGCCGACGGCGAACGGCTGGTCATCGTGCCGGGCACCACCGTGCTCGCGGCGGCCGATCGTCTGCTGACCATGCCGGCACGCCCGGTGGGCACATTGGGAGTCGAGGTGCAGGCGCTGACGCCCCCCCTCACCACGGTCACCGGGGTGCCGGTGGGGGTCGTCGTCACGTGGGTCGATCCGGAGGGTGCCGCCACGAAGCAGTTGATGGTGGGCGATGCCATCGAGTCGGTCGATGGCGCGGCGATCGCCACCCGCCGCCACTGGGACGTGCGGATGGCCCGCCTGTCGGCCGGGGAGACGGTCACCCTTGGGGTGCGCCGCGGCGGCGAACGTCGCGACGTCGCGGTGGCAGCGCGGGCGCCGGCGGCGCGGGCGTCTGCGACACGCCCGGCCGTACGATCCCTCGGCCTCACCCTGCGGACGCGGACGCGAGTCGGCGCTGAAGTGATCCGGGTCGAACGGGCGTCCGCCGCCGATCGCGCCGGCCTCGCCGCCGGCGACGTCATCACGCTCGTCGCCAACCTGCACGCACCGACGCCGGCGCAGGTGCAGCAGTCGTTCGGCGCCGTCGAGCAGGGGTCGCGCGTGATGGTTGCCGTCACCAGGGGCGACGCGCACTTCGTGACGACCGTGGAACGATGACCGCCCATCCGGCTGGCGACCCCTTCGTCGGCGTCGACCCGTCACTCGGTGTCCCGGACCACGGGCAGCTCCCAGGCCCGGACGGCCTGCGGCCACGCGGGTGGCGGAAGCTGCTGGTGTGGTCGCCGACGTCGGCGCCGCTGGCTCTCCTCCTGTTGGTCGGCATCGCGGCAGGCCCACGGGGCATCAACCTGCTGTCTGCCGCGACGCTGTCCCTGCTCGACCCGGTGGTGCCGGTGGCGCTCGCCGCCCTCGGCGTACTGGTTGGCCTGAGCGTGGGCGATCGCCGTACCGACCGCCGCCGGCTGTTCGCGGCCGCCTGTCTCGCCGCCGCCATCACCATCGTCATCGTGTCGGCTGGATTCGCGGTGCTGGCGCTCGCCGTAACGGCGGCGACGGCGCGGCCGTTCTGGATCCTCAGCCTGACGACCGGCATCTGCGCGGCCACGTCACTGACGTTGCCGGCCGGCAATCCGCTGGAACGCATGACGACCGCCGCCAGTCGCGTCGCCGAGCTCGGCGCCCTGCTCCCGATCGTGGCGGGTGGACTGATGATGGCGTCGCTGCGCGCCGGCTCCTCGCCGGGCAGCGCGGCCCTCCTGGCACAGGCCATCGGCGTGACGCTGGCGCTGGCGGCCGCCGCCTGGTTGCTGTTGACGCGCGCCTCCTCCGAAATCGAAGAGCGGATCTTCGCCGTGTCGGCGCTGCTGCTCGTCGGCGGTGTCGCGGATGCCCTCTCCCTGTCCGCCCTGTTCGGAGGACTGGCCGCCGGCGTGTTCTGGCGGTTTGCCGGCCGACACCCGCGCGAGACCATCGCACGGGACGTGCTGTTCGTCCAACACCCCCTCCTGGTGCTCGTGCTGCTGGTCGCCGGGGCACGGGCCGAGCTGTCGCCGGCGTCGCTCGCCCTCGGCGCCGCCTACGCGGCGCTGCGGCTGGCCGGACAGCTGGCGGGTGCCAGGCTCGCCAGCCGCATCGCACGGGCGAACGCGCCTGACGATTTCGCGGGCCATCTCCTCCCACCCGGCGTCTTCGGCGTCGCGTTCGCCCTGAATGCCCTCAGCGTCGTCGGGCCCGACGCGTCGCTGCTGCTCGCGATCGTCGTGGTGGGCACCGTCGGCGCCGAGTTCTTCGCCCATCTCCGGGTGCCGCGGCGGGTGGGCGCATGACCCGTCTGCTGGCGCTGGCGCTGGCGGTCGGCGCGATGGCCTCGGTACGCGAGCTCCGCATCCAGGGGACGGTCGGTTCGGCCGCCACCGCGCTGGCCCTCGGGTTCGCGCTGATGGGCGCCTCGGTCACCGGCGACGCGCTGCGACGGTTTCAGCTCCCGCGAGTGAGCGGCTACCTGCTGTTCGGCATCGTCGTCGGGCCGTCGCTGGGCAATCTGATCACCGAGTCGATGGCCGCGCAGCTGCAGGTGGTGACCGGCATCGCCACGACGCTCATCGCGCTCATCGCCGGTCTGACCTTGAGCGTCGAGCGCCTCGGGACCCGCCTCGCGGCGATTACCCGCATGACCGCCGCGACCCTGGCGGTGGCGATGGCCGGGCTCGCGGCCGCCGCCTGGGTGGTGTGGCCGTGGTTGCCGATCGCGCCCGATGCCACCGGTGCGCAGCGGCTGGTCATGCTGGCGCTGCTGGTCGTGATGGTCGTCTCGTTCTCACCGACGATGACCGCGGCCGTAGTCGCGGATTCCGGGGCACGCGGCCGGCTGAGCGAGACGGTGCTGACGATCGTGGTGCTCGCCGACCTCGTGATGCTGGTGTTGTTCTCGGTGTCCATGCAGCTGGCGCGCATCGTCTTCGACACCGGCGACAGCCAGGGCGTCGAGGTGTTGCGGCGCCTCGCCTGGGAGATTGGCGGCGCCGTCGCGTTCGGCGTCCTGATCGGCGTCCTGTTCGCGCTCTACCTGCGGTATATCGCACGCGAAGTCACGCTCGTCCTGCTGGCGGTCTGTGCCGTGCTCAGTCAGGTTGGCACGACGCAGCAGCTGCAGCCGCTGCTGGCGGCTTTGGCGGCGGGCGTGGTCATCGAGAACCTGTCCGTCGCACAGGGTGACGCGCTGCGGGCCGCGGTCCGCCGCGGTGCGCCGCCGGTGCTGATCGTGTTCTTCGCCGCCGTCGGCGCCTCACTGCGGCTCGACGCCTTGGCCGCGATCGGGCTGAGCGCGGTCGCCCTGTCGGCGGTCCGGCTCGGCTTCATCAGGCTGGGCGCGCGCGCCGGCGTCAGGCTGTCCGGACTTCCCGAGCCGGTCGGCGGCTACGCGTGGACCGGCCTGGTCTCCCAGGCCGGCATCACGCTCGGGTTTGCCTCCGTCGTCGCGGCCGAGTTTCCCGGATGGGGCAACCAGATGCAGCTGCTGCTGGTGGCGTCGATCGCCATCCACGAGCTCGTCGGACCGATTCTCTTCCGCCGCGGCCTCGTCCAGGCCGGCGAGCTCGACGCGCACGTCCCGCGGCCGCTCGTCGTCGTGTCCAACCGCGAGCCGTACCTGCACAGCCAGGACGCGAACGGTCGCATCGTCGTGAAGCCCTCCACGGGCGGCGTCGCCGTCGCACTCGATGCCCTGATGCGCGAGCGCGGCGGCGTGTGGATCGCGCATGGCGCCGGCGCGGCGGACCGGCTGGTCGTCGACGCGAGCGACACGGTGCGCGTGCCGCCCGAGCACCCGTCGTACGACCTGCGGCGCCTGTGGCTCGAGGAGCCCACCTTCTCTGCCTATTACGGCGGCTTCGCCAACGAGGGCTTGTGGCCCCTGTGTCACATGGTGGACGTCCGCCCGCAGTTTCGCAGCGAGGACTGGGCGGCCTATCAGGACATCAACGCGCGGTTCGCCGCCGCGGCGCACGCGGAACTTCGCGATTCCGACTCCCCCGTCTTCATCCAGGACTACCACCTCGCCCTGGTGGCGCCGGCGTTGCGGGCCCTGCGGCCGGCGGCGCGCACCGCGCTCTTCTGGCACATCCCGTGGCCCTATCCCGATCGCCTGCGCATCTGTCCGTGGCGGCGTGAGCTGGTCGCCGGGCTGCTGGCCAACGACCTGCTCGCCTTCCAGCTGGAGCGCGACCGCCGCAACTTTCTCCTGGCCGTCGAAGAAGAACTGCACGCCGAGGTGGAGATCGAGTCGTCTCGCGTCCGCTTCCGTGGCCGCTCCAGCACCGTCGTCTCGGTCCCGATCGGGGTGGACTTCGATCGCATCCAGGCCTTCGCTGCCGATCCCGCCCTGCCGGCCGAGCAGCTCCGTCTGCGGGACCTGCTCGGACTGCGCGCCGAGGTCGTCGGGCTCGGAGTCGATCGCCTCGACTACACCAAGGGCATTCCCGAGCGCCTCGACGCGCTCGACACGCTCATGACGCAGCGTCCGGAACTGCGCGGCCGCATGACCTTCGTGCAGATTGGGGTGCCGTCGCGGTCGGACCTCAAGAACTATGCGGCGATCGAGTCGGCCATCGGCGAGCGGGTGGAAACGATCAATGCCCGTCATGCCGTGCCGGGCGGCGCCCCCGTGGTCGCCTACTACACGACGCCGCTCGGCGCCTTCAGCCTCGTGGCGCTCTATCGACTGGCCCACTTCTGCGTCGTCAGCTCGCTGCACGACGGGATGAACCTCGTGGCGAAGGAGTTCGTCGCGGCCCGCGACGATGAGCAGGGGGTGCTGGTGCTGAGCGCCCTCGCCGGCGCGGCCCAGGAACTCGACGATGCCGTCATCATCAACCCGTACGACATCGATGCCTTTGCCGCCGCGCTCGCGCGAGCCATCAGCATGACGAGCGAGGAGCAGACGAGGCGGATGCAGGCGATGCGGAAGGTCGTTGCCGGCCGCAACGTCTTCAACTGGGCGTCCGATATCCTGGAAGGGCTCGAGAGCCTGTGGACCAGGCCGCTGCTCTATGCGGTCCGCGGCTGGGAGGAGACGTCGGTCTGACAGCCGGGCGGACGTCCATCTCGCTGGCGACGGCCGGTTCGTGATGGGCGCACTCGGCGTCAGGGCGCCCGCTCATCGGCTCCTCGCACGGGAGCGGTCGCGCGGCCCGGTGAACGTCAGCCGCGCCGAGACGGCGACATTCCCCTTCATGACCGTCGTGATCTGGCGCAGTGCATGGTCGTTCTCGGCGGTTGTGTTCGAGACGATGCAATCGGCCGGCGCGAAAATCGTGTAGCCCCGCATGTAGGCGTCGTTGGCGGTGAAGAGGACGCAGATATTGCCGGCGATGCCGGTGAGGATGACGCGCCTGACGTGCAGCGCCTCCAGCAAGGTGTCCAGGCCGGTGTCGAAGAACCCCGAGTGCTTGGGCTTGAGCACGAAGTAGTCGCGCGCCGTCGGGCGCAGCCGTTGCGAGATCCGCCGGCCGGGCGACGAGCGGGCGGTGCAATGCGCCACCGTGCGCCGGAAGTCCGACCGCCACTGTCCGAAGTTGTCGTTGATATAGATTGTCGGCACGCCGGCGGCCGCGGCGCGACGCTTGAGCCGTGCCAGCGGAGCTGCCATCGCGTCCGCCTGCGCGACGAGCGGCGCCGAACCCGCGAACGCCAGATCGTTGATGACGTCGATCAGCAGGATCGCCGTCCCCGCGACCGGGACGGCCACCGACGCTGCACCGCTGTCGAGACGGGCCTTCGCGCCGCCCGCGTTCGATCGCCCCATGGCACGGGTTCGCCTATTCGCCGGTCTTCTCGGCCGAGCCCGGTTCGGCCATGCGCCGATGCTGTTCGGCGAGCACCCCCGCGGGCGTGACGTTGGCGATAGCCGACTGGAGCTTGTTCTTCCAGCCACTGACGACATCCCCGTCGCCGCGCATCATCGCGTCGAAGCCGACACGCGCCACCTCCGCGGCATCGTCCTTCTGCCCCTGGCCGACCTTCGTATCCAGCATATCGGCCCGTTCGAAGAAGTCGGTTTCGGTGGCCCCCGGCATGAGGCAGGTCACCGTCACCCCGCTGTCCTTCAGCTCGGCCCGCAGGGCGAACGAAAACGAGTCGACGAATGCCTTGGTGCCGTTGTAGACGGCCTGGTAGGTGCCCGGCATGAAGCCGGCAATCGAACCGGTGAGCAGGATGCGACCGCGTCCACGCCGGCGCATGTCACGACCGACGAGCTGGACCAGGTACACGGTCCCGGTGACGTTCGTGTCGATGACGTGACGTACCTCCCGGAAGTCCTGGTCGAGAAACGCACGACCGAGCCCATGGCCGGCGTTGGCCAGGAGCGCATCGACCGGCCGCGCCGCCGCCGCCGCCCACAATCGATCGACGCCGTCAGTGGTGGCGAGATCGCATTCGACGGCCGTGACGGCCGCGCCGAGGCCGCGAAACCGGTCCGCCGCAGACTGAATCTCCGGTCGATCGGCGGCAACGAGCAGGTCGAAGCCTTGCTGGGCACAAATCGCCGCCAATTCGAGACCGATCCCGGACGAAGCGCCAGTGACAATGGCGAATGGTCTACTCATTGATCTCCCTCTTCGATCAGTTGCACGGGCAGGGCCTGCAAGTGAATTGCTCGCGTGCCGGAAACGCCGGGCCAGAGAGGCGGCATCAATGAGAGGCCATGGATCCTCACCATGGGCCGCTCGAGCCGTTGACCGGTGGTGTGGGCGTGCGACGTTGGCGGTCGGACTGTCCCGGGTGTCTCCATTCGGTTGGAAAAAAGCATGTTGCGTACCACCGCCGCTGGCGTTCGCCACACGCGGTTCGGCTCGGCCACGCGACGGACGAGCTGCGCCGCGGCGGCCGGGCGTCCCGGCCGTACGCCTTCAGAGGTACGCGCGGTTCCGAAGTCCCGCCAGTTCGGTGGCGAGCAGGCGCGGCACCAGCGGGACGCGGCCCATGGTTGCCAGCACGCCGTTCCTCATTGCACGACCACGGACGGTGCGCAACGTCGCCATACGCGTCATACGATCGGTGAACGCGACCACCCGTTGTGCCACCGGACGTCGCACCCGTTCGTAGTCGTCCAGGTGGCTGTCCGCAACCGCTCCGCTGATGACGGCGATCAGCCGCCGGCCGAGCGCCACCGCGTCCTGAATGCCGGTGTTCATCCCCTGTCCGCCAGCCGGGCTGTGGGTGTGTGCCGCGTCGCCCGCGAGCAGGATGCGACCCGCTCGATACCGATCCGCCAACCGGTGATGGAGCCGGAATCGGGAACTCCAGACGACCCGGTCCACGTGCGTCGGGTGGGCCGATGGCCCGCGCGTGTCGAGCAGCTCCTGGATGTCGGCGACTCCCGGGTATTCCGGCGCGTCGTCCATCGTCGCCACCACACGATGGCGTCCGGCCGGCAGCGGCGCGACGACGACGAGTCCGTCCGGCGAGAAGAACAGCAGCACCTCGGCGTCATCCAGCGGCCAACGCATCTGCACGTCGGCCAGCACGAAGGACTGCGCGTAGGTGTCGCCCGAGAAGCCGATGCCGGCCTGCTCCCGGACGGTGCTGTGCATCCCATCGGCACCCACGAGGTACCGCGCCCGGATGGTCTGGGTCGCACCGGAAGCCGCGCCCGCGGTGACCGACACCCCGTCCGCATCCTGGCGTACGCGCTGCACGGCATACGGACGTGACACGGTGCCGCCCAGCTCACGCAACCGCTCGAGGAGAACGGCTTCGGTGACCTGCTGCGGCAGCATGAGGGTGTAGGGATACCGGGTGGGCAACCGGTCGAAACGAATCGACGCCAGCGTCCGGTCGCGATCACGGACCGTGAAGGTCGCCACGACGTGGCCGCGCGCTCGCAACCGATCGGTGACGCGGAGATCCTCGAGTACCTCGAGCGTCCGCGCATGGATGACGGCGGCGCGCGACGTGTTGGCGCCCTCTGTCAGCCGGTCGAGCAGCACGAACGACACGCCGCGTTCGGCAAGAACGCCTGCGAGCGTCAATCCCGTGGGTCCGGCTCCGACGATGACAACGTCCGTGGTCTCTGGCAGCGGGTTCATGGTGTGCCTCCGCGGACGCGACGGGGCAACGGACGCGCCAAGACCTGAGGGGCCGCACGGAAGTCCTCTGCCGCCAACCGGGTCAAGCACTTAGCCGGCTGACCGCGACCCGACAGCAGCGGCGGCGGAACCGGACAACCTGTTCAGCGTTACACAGGTCGCGTATGTGTGCGCAGCCGCCGACTGTCCGGCCCGGCCCGACGCCAGTCATGCCACCCGTCTGAGGCCGTCGGGATCGGTGATCCGGATGCGCCGTCCGTCGAGCTCGATGAGGCCGCGCTGCCAGAACTCCTGCAGTATGACGATGACCGTCTCCAGTTTTGACGGATCGGCAGGCTACACTCACACAGACCGATGGCGACCCGCACCCGCATGGCCCTACTGGCCGTCGTGCTCCTTTTCCGCACGGCGGCCGCCGACGCTCAATCGAGCGCCGCGATCATCGGAACCGTTCGCGACGACCGGGGCGGCCCGGTGCCAGGCGCCACGGTCACCCTGCGCACCACGCCGCTGGGAGGGGACCGAATTGCCGTGACCGACCCGGCCGGCGCTTTCGAGGCGCCGGGCCTCGTGCCGGCTCAGACCGTTGAAATTGTCGTGGCCGCCGACGGGTTCGCCTCCGTCACGCGGACGATTCCCGGTCTCACGAGTGGCGAACGGCGCATGCTCGACTTCAGGCTGGCCGTCGGCCCGGTGGCCGTCGACGTCGAAGTCAGCGGCGACTCGTCGATGTTCCGCACCCCCTCGCCCGAGCTGGGCGGGCACGTCGACCGCCCCCAGCTCGAGCGGCTGCCGATCAACGGCCGCGACCTCCTGTCGGTGGCGTTCCTCGTACCGGGCGCCGCGCCCTCGCGAGGCTTTTACAACCTGGCGCCGCGGCTCACCATCAACGGGGCGTCGTCGCTCTCGACCAATTACAGTGTCGATGGCTTCGACAACACGGACCTCTTCCTGGGTGGGCCGAAGCTCCCGGTCACCGTCGGCTCGGCCGACGACGTTCAGGTGCTGGTGAACGCCTACTCGCCTGAGTACGGGCGGACGGGGAACGGCGTCTTTCTCGTGACGACCCGCAGCGGCGGCAATCGTCCGGCGGCCGATCTGTTCTATACGGCGCGCCCGGGTGCCATCCTCGACGCGCCGAACTTCTTCGCCCCGCGAGACGACGGCGATCGCGTCATCGATGACAGCTTTCGCCGACACCAATTCGGCGGCTCCGCGGGTGGCCCGGTGGCCCGCGACCGGGTGTTCTTCATGGGTGATCTGGAAGCCTCACGCGAACGCCAGGATGCGATCCTGACATCGCCGCTCGCGATCGGGCTCGCGCCGACGGCCTTCGACAACACGACGGCGATGGGCAAAATCGACGTGCACTGGAACGACGCCCATCAATCGACGCTGCGTTACCACGGCTCCGACTCTACGCATGACGGCGATGTCGGCTTCATCGGCGGCCTGACGTTGCCCTCGGCCGGGTTGCAGGTGAACTACCGCAACCACTACGCGGCGTACACCCATCGGACCATTGCCGGCGCCGGCTTCAACGAGCTGGGTCTGCAACTTGGACAGCTCCGCTCGGACTGGCGGCCGCTTTCCGACGGACCTCGGGTGGTGGTCACGGACCGCGGCGCGACGCTGGCCACCATCGGGGCCGCGAGCGACAACTTTCTGTGGACCGAAACCGACGTGCAGGTGCGAGACGTCTTGACCCGGCTCGTCGGTCGTCACACCGTCAAGATGGGCGCGGACCTGCTGCGCGGCCGATTCGCGATTCGCTCCGGTCCGGGGGCGCGGGGCGCCTTCGTCGTCGACCTCGAGGGGCGCACGATTCAGCCGGCCTCCACCTTTCTCGCGCTCGGCGACATTCCCCGCGACGTGACCGTCCTGTCCTACTCGCAGACGTTCGTCAATCCCGAGGTGCGGCGATCGCAGCTGCTGGCCGCGGCCTTCATCGAGGACACGGTGCGGGCATCTGACACCCTGACGCTGACCGTCGGCAGCCGCTGGGACTACGACTCGGTCACCAACACGCCCGTCAGCCGTGGCGATCTGAACAACGTGGCGCCGCGGCTCGGCATGAGCT
The DNA here is from genome assembly GCA_902825985.1 of uncultured Acidobacteriota bacterium. Taxonomy (GTDB): domain Bacteria; phylum Acidobacteriota; class Vicinamibacteria; order Vicinamibacterales; family CAVVIG01; genus VFZL01. Next base: position 14,542 of record CADEDC010000026.1, read on the forward strand.
GGACACCCCGGCGCAGCCAGCGCCACCAGCTGCGCGCCGGCTATGGCATCTTCTACGAGCGGATCCCGTTCGCGGTCTACTCCGACACCCTGTTCAACAACCCGGACGGCGGTGCCGTGGCGGTGACGTTTGCGCCCGGCACGCCGTTCAGCCCGCCGGCGTTTCCAGACACCTTGCCCCGCGATGCGGTGCAGGGGCTGCCGACCGCACAGTTGCCGCCCCGGAACGTTCAGGTGTTCGATCCGGATCTGCGCAGTCCATGGACCGAACAGGCATCCGCCGGCTACCTCCTGTCGTTGTCCGACTCGGTCGGCGTCGCCGTCGACTACGTGCACAGCCGGGGGCGGAATCTGATCCGGCGCATCGACACGAACGCGCCAACGTCGGTGGCTCCCGGCGCGGCTCGCACGGTCGCCGCGGCCGACCTCACGCGGCCGCTGCTTCCGGCCAGCGGCGGCTTCCGCATGATCGAACAGGATGCATCGACCGGACGCAGCACGTTCGACGGGCTGTATCTGAACGTGCGCAAGGGGCTGACACAGGGGACGGCCGTGAACGTCGCCTACACCGTGTCCCGCATTCGCAACAACACGGACGACATCAACTTCCGTCCGGTCGACTCCCGGCGGCCCGATGACGAACTCGGTCCCAGCCTGAACGACCGCCGGCACGTGCTGGCGGTCAACGGGCTGGTCCGCCTGCCTGGCCTGCTCGACCTCGCACCGGTCCTGTTCCTGTCCAGCGGCCAACCGCTGAATGTCACGACCGGACGGGACGATAACGGCGACACGGTGTTCAACGATCGGCCTGCCGGAGTCAGCCGCAACAGCGGGCGCACGGCAGGCTTCGCGCAGTTCGACCTCGGCGTGGTCCGCGATCTGCGCCTCGGCGCGGCCCGCGTCCAGGTGCGGGCCGACATCTTCAACGTGTTCAATCGCACCAACTTCTCCGGCTTCTTCAACTACGGCGCCAGTGGCGTCAGGCCGGACGAGAACGGCACCCTCGCCTTCCAGCCCACCGTCGCGGGTCCGGCACGCCAGTTTCAGTTCGCGATTCGCACCCGATTCTGAATCGCGAAGGACCCATCACGATGGCATCCTGCCGGGCTACGATGGGCCCTCAACGGACAATGACCACCACCGCCTCGCCTGTCGCGCAGCCCCTGGTGCTCCCCGACGATGAGTACAACCGGCGGCTGGTCGCCGACGCCCATCCCGCCGCCTGGGCGAACCCCGTGCCGGCCCACAGCTACAACCTCGTCGTGCTCGGCGCCGGCACGGCGGGCCTGGTCTCGGCGGTGGGCGCGGCGTCGCTGGGCGCCCGTGTGGCGATTGTCGAGCGCCACCTGATGGGCGGCGACTGTCTGAACTTCGGCTGCGTCCCGTCCAAGGCCGTGATCAGTGCCGCCAGGACGATCGACTCGGCCCGCCGTGCCGCGGCCTATGGCCTGTCACCGGCGCCCGACGCGGCCGTCGACTTCGGTGCGGTCATGACGCGCATGCGCCGGTTGCGCGCCGATCTGGCCGGCCACGACTCGGTGGCGCGGCTGACCGCGCTGGGCATCGACGTCTTCCTCGGGGCGGCGCGGTTCACCGGTTCGCGGTCGGTGGCGGTCGGCGGGCAGACCCTGCGGTTCAGCCGCGCCGTCATCGCCACCGGTGCGAGGCCCAGCGTGCCGGACATTCCCGGCCTCGCTGAGGCCGGATATCTGACCAACGAGACCGTGTTTTCGCTGACCGAACGCCCCGGCCACCTGCTGGTGATCGGCGCCGGCCCGATCGGCTGCGAACTCGCGCAGACCTTTCGCCGGCTGGGCAGCGCCGTCACGGTGATCGGCAGGGAGCCGACGCTGCTTCCCAACGAGGACCCGGACGCGAGCGCCCTGCTCGCGCAGCGCTTCTCCCGCGAGGACATCGCCACCATCACCGGCGCCAGCGTCCTCTCCGTTCACCGGCCGTCACCCGCTGCGCCGGTCGTCGTCACCTGCGAATCAGGCGGCCACACCCGGCACGTCACGGGCGACGCGCTGCTCGTCGCCGTCGGCCGGACGCCGAATCTGGAGGGGCTCGGGCTCGACGCGGCCGGCATCGCCGCCGACGCCCGAGGCGTCATCGTCACCGACACGATGCGGACCACCAATCGCGGCGTCTATGCGGCCGGGGACGTCTGCTCGTCCTACACATTCACCCACGCCGCCGACGCCATGGCGCGAATCGTCCTGCAGAACGCGCTGTTCTTCGGCCGCAAGAAGGCCAGCGCGTTGCTCATCCCGTGGGCGACCTATACGGACCCCGAGGTCGCGCACGTCGGGATGACCGCTCGTGAAGCCGCCGCCCGCGGCGACCGGGTGGTCACCCTCACCGCCGCCCTGTCGCACATCGACCGCGCCGTCCTGGAAGACGAGACCGAGGGGTTCGCCCGCGTCCACGTCGACCGGCGGAGTGGACGTATCCTTGGCGCGACGATGGTCGCCTGCCACGCCGGCGAACTCATCGGCGAAGCGGTGGTGGCGATGAAGGCGGGCGTGACAATGAGCACGCTCGGTTTCACCATCCATCCATATCCGACGCAGTCCGAAGCCTGGAAGCGGCTCGGCGATGACTGGAACCGTCGTCGTCTGTCGCCCCGGGTGCGGGCGGTCCTCGGGACGTTGATGCGATGGCGCCGATAACCAGGAGCGTGCCTCATGTCCTTCCGTCGCGCCGGTGATCCGGCAGTCCCCTTCTCGCTGATCGATGCGAACGGCGCCCGCCACGGCCTGGACCAGTACCGGGGGCACTGGCTGCTGCTGGTGTTCCACCGGCACCTGGGTTGACTGCCGTGCCGCAGGCACCTGCTGCAGTTGCAGCACCAGCAGAACACGTTCGCCGCGCGTGACGTCACCATCGCCGTGGTGACGTTCGAGACCGGTCCGGTCGCACGAGCGTACGTCGCAGAGACGGGGCTGTCCTGGCCGATTCTGGTGGATCGGGACCGATCGCTCTACCACGCCTATGGCATGTTGCGCGGCAGCTCGTGGGACGTCTGGGGACCGGCCACCTGGCTGGCGTACGCCAAGGAACTGCTCAGAGGCCGACTGCCGAGCGCAGCCGCGGGCGAGAGCGACGTGCACCAGCTGGGTGGGGACGTGCTCATCGATCCGAGCGGGACCCTCAGGCTCGTGCACGTCGGCGCAGGGCCGGCCGATCGTCCGTCGGTAGCCCGTCTGCTCGCCATCCGGCAGGGTGCGTCACACCAGACCAGGAGTTGACACCGGTCCCGGTCCGGTCGGTTCAGCGCCCGCGTTCCTCTGCCCGGGCGCCACGCAGCATGTTCTCCACCGCACGGTTCCCTTCGTGGCACGCGTACTCGAACATCTGGTAGTCGCTGTCGCGCACGAACGGGAATTCGATCGTCCACGGCTCGCTGTAGACGTCCGGATCCTCGATCGTGACGCGGTAGATCAGCGTGTGCTCGTCGACCGCCGTGAACCGCTCGGTCATCTTCAGCCTTTCCGTCTGGATGCTGATGTTCCGCAGCACCTCGCGGCGGCTGAAGTTGGTGGACTCGACGACCAGCGTGTTCCCTTCCCAATGGCCGCGCGGCACGCCGGTCCAGCTGCGGAGCGCTGCCGGCGGCGGTGTCCGGGTGATGGGAATGATTCGCGCGTCATGGATCATCTCGCTGACGATCGTGACGTAGCCGGGGGACTGGATGATCTGCTTGCCGTTGTTGTAGAAGGTCGGCAGCATCTGGCCGAGCATGCCGCGCGAGATGCAGCGATCGCCCGGATCGATCGTTTCCGGGTCGTGCATCTGCCGTTCGCGCAGGTAGGCGCTCCGTTCGCGCGCCCACGGCGTCATCGGCGGAATCCGACCGTTCTCGGGCGAGACGATGAGCGACAGGGGCGTCTGGCCAATCGTCTTGCGCTTGTACTCGAACCACTCGTGCCCGTACGAGCCGGTGCCGGCATCCACCGTCTCGAGCTTGCGGTCGGCTTCTTCGGCCAGTGCCGCCTGCAGTTCGGCGTCGGTGACCTGCGTCTTCCCGGCCAAGGTCGCCGGGCGCTGAAGCGGCGTGAAGAAGGCGTCGATGCTGTTCCACATGCCCTGGATGTCCGGCTGCCCGTCAGGCGTCCGCGGCGGTCGCCAGCCGCTGCTGCCGCCTCCCTGACGGTCGTCTCCCGCCGCCACGCCGGCCGGGCTGGAGGTGAATGCGACGCTGCCGATCATCAGGCCGACGAAGGCGGTGGTGGCGACGAGGAACATCCAGCGTTTCATAGTCATGCGCTCCCTGACCGCGTCAACGGCCACACGGTAGCGCAGACCGTCGAAATCCGCCAGCGAATCCGGGCGGACCGGGCGGGGCACCTTCGTCTATCATCAGCACCTCTCTGTTTGCGTGGTCGTCACGGATCGCGTCACGAGGTGCCCATGGACCGCCGGCTCGCTGAGATGGTGAATCGTCGTCAGGCCTTGCGCGCGCTCACTGGCGGTGTGTCGCTCTCGTCCGTCGCACGGCTCATGCCGGCCATCGCGACCGGCGCCCCGGTCGCGCTGGCGGCCGGTCAGCCCGGCGCCTGGTACGCGGCGGTGCCGCGCGCGGCGGCCGCATTTCCGCCCGGTGCGATCATCCGGACGATCCTCGCCGACCTGCCGCCCGCCAGCCTCAGCGCCGGCGCGGTCCAGTTTCACGAGCACGTCGGCGGCGTCTTCTCACCGCCGCGTCCGCTCGCGCCGGCCGACATCCCACCCGGCGTCGCGGCGCCGGCGACCGAAGCGGAGTATCTCGATCAGATGGTGATCGAGATGCAGATGTCGCGCGCGGACGGTGTCAATTGCCTGGTGGACGCCGCGGCAGACCAACGCCGGGACGACCGGACGGTGCGGAACCTCGAGACCATCTCGCAGCGTTCGGGCATGCACATCGTCCTTGGCGGCGGCTACTATCAGGACGTGGCGCTGGCGCCGCGCTACCCGGCGGCGGTGGTGCAGATGGCGGAGGAGACGCTGGTCGAGGAGTTCGTGCGCGACGCGCGCGGGCAGCGCTGGGGCGCCTTCGGTGAAATTGCCTCGTCGCAGCCGATGCAGGCGGCGGAACGCAAGGTGGTGCGGGCGATCGGCCGGGCGCATGGCGTGACGAACCTGCCGATCCTCACGCATACGCCGCACGAGGGGTGTCCGTCGTGCGCACAGGAGCAACTGGACCTGCTCGAATCGACGGGTGTCGATCCGCGGCGGGTGGCGATCGGGCATCTGGCGACGATCAAGCTGGAGCAGGAGCCGCTCGGCCAGACGGCGAAGGCGCTCGGCAAGCGCGGCGCGTTCCTCGGCTTCGACACCGTCGGGCACCAGATGGGCCGGTCGATGATCCCGGAGGCGCACAAGGTGCGGCACGTCCTGGAGGTCCTGAACGCCGGGCTCGAGGATCAACTGTTGCTGTCTGCCGACTCGACACCGCAGCCGCAGTTGAAGACGAACTGGGGGCAGGGCTACTCGTCGGTCGTCACCCAGTTCGTCCCCAAACTCCGGTATGCCGGCGTGAGTGACGCCGTCCTCCACAAGATCCTCGTCGACAACCCACGCCGGTTCCTGGCGTTCGTGCCCCGCGGTTGACCGACGCACCGCGCCGGATTCGGGCTGACGCCAGGGTCCGCTGCCGACCGCCGCGTCGGGCACGGCGGAACGGCGCGGGATCTCAGCCTGTCGGGGTCTGCTGCGTCGGCCTTGCCACACTCTGCTTCTGGGCCGCTCGCCGGTATGCCGGGCGGACCACGCGGTTCCACCACATCAACGCGCCGGTCACGAACAGTGCCGGTCCGACGAGTCCGGCGGTCGCCCAGGTCGCCTTCGTGAGCGAGTCGCACAGCCCGCGTCCGCACCATGAGATGCCGCGCCCGCCGAGACGGCCAAAGTGCAGATAGGCGAGCCAGTACTGGATTCGATCGACGGTGCGTTCGGTGGGATCGACTTCGTCGTACGGCTGAATCCAGTCGAATACGGCGGCGAAGATACCCGGGAACGACAGATACGCGCCGGTGACTCCCCACAACACCACGAAGATGAAGAGCCAGAATCCCAGCGTGCTGTGGAGACGCCACGCCATGCGGTTGGCGCCTGGCCACAGATTCACGGAGAGGCTGCGGCGCCAGTTCCTGTACCCCGGCCACCAGATGACCGCGCCGGTGGCCCCGAGTACGAGCACCAGCACCGCGCCGATGCCGTTCACGCGACGGCCAGTCTCGCCGGCGAGCAGATTGTCGTGGAAATCCAGGAGCCAGGCCGTGAGCCGATATCCGAGTGGAACGGGGTCGCCGAGATCGCGAGCGGTGAAGGGATCGAACAGCCGCGTGAGCGCCTCGTCACCACGCCGCAGCGTGATCTCCACCGCCTGGTTCGGTGCGTCTCCCCTCCGCAGGTCGGTCGCCGCATAGCCTGGATAGGCGCGCTGAGCCGCCGCCGACAGGGCCTCGTCGGGGCGTGCCGCACCGACACCGCCCACCAGCACCGGCTGGGGCCTGAACGTGCGGTAGAGTTCGTTGCGGTAGACGAGTACGCTGCCCGATAGAAAAATGGCAAAGATGTACAGGCCGACGGCGAGGCCCGTCCAGAGGTGCACCTGAAACAGCAGCCGGCGGACAAACACGTTCTGCGGTTGTTCCCCCCAGCGGCTTCTTTCCCTGTGCACGACGCAGACTAGCACGGCCGTGCGCGACGGGCGTAGCGGCTCCGCGGACGCGTCACCGGCTGTCGTGCTCCGTGACGCCCGCGAATCGCTCGACCGGCTCAGGGTGGGCTGGATGGCCACCCTGTCACACGGTCACAGGCCCAACGGGTGGGGCAGCGGCGTGTCAGATGCCAGTTTCTTGCGGGTCGATGCCGCGTCCGATGCGGCGGCGAATGCCGCACCGAACACCATGCTGAACGAGACGCCGACGGCGACGCCCAGCGCGACACCGAGAGCGATCCCCACACCTGCGTTGGACATGGCCGTCCCCACCGCTCAACCCACGCGCACGTAGCCGCGCGACTGGAGATTGACCATCGTCACCATCGCCCAGAGATCAGCCTGGACGCCGGGCAGGAGCTGCGACGGATCGACCTTCTTTCCCAGGAGCCCCTGGCCACAGACGCGCAGCTCGACGCCGGCCTCGTGCAGCTCTTTCAGCACCGCGACATTGGGATTGTCGACACCGTTGTGCCGCCCCTTGTAGACCTCGTTCGAGAACACCGCGTCGCCGCCGCCCTGATGGAACATGGCGGCGACATGCCGCTTCTTCGCCGGCACGCCATTGTTGGCAAGCGTGTTGAGGTACAGCCCGATCATCTTCAGCGTCGGATGGACTTCATCGTCCTTGACCTTCGCGGACACCGAAAACACGACCTTGTAGTCGGTGTTCGGGTCCGGCCGTTCCTTCGCGCCAGCGAAGTCCTTCGCCGCCGCCGCGCTGGCCACCGGCAACTTCCCGTCGGCGGCGGGGGCCGCTTTCGCGCGACCGGCGGATCCGACGGCCACCACGCCGCCGGCGAGTGTCGTCATCATCGTTCGTCTGTTCATATCCCCTCCAGGCTTAGACATAACCTACACTGAATCGAGCCTATCCGGGCACTGAGACCCGCAGAATAGCGCCGGCGGCTCCCCCGGTGACGAAGTCACATAAATATGTCTCGGGTGCGACCGTTCGTGCGAAATCCCGGGTGCACGCCTTTCGGCGACGCGTCACGATTCGATGATGTCGAACGAGTCCAGGATGCGCTCTACTTCCCGACTGACATCGTCTCTCGGCCACCATCGCACGCTCAGGATGACCAGTGCGTCAGCGGCGACCGCGAGCACCATCGCCAGCCTCTGCGGCTCTGCCGGGCCGCCAACCTGCGTCATGCCATCCAGCCGCACCGCCCGCCGGGATCCCGTCACGACGATCGACCGCGACGACATGGCGCCGACGAACGACACGGCGGCCGCCCGGACCGCTTCCGGCATCGACCGCTGGCCACGTGGCGTGACAGTGACCGCCACGACCGTGGGCGCGTCGCCGCAGAGGTAGCCGCCGAACGTCTCGATGCGCCGTGACTCCTGAAGGATGGCTCGCGAACCGCTGCCGGTGAGGGTCTCGGGCACCGACAGCCGATAGACGTCCCGAACGAAAAGGTGATGAGCTACGGGGGCGGCACGCAAGACAGCGGTCTCCCCTGCCGTCGGACGGCAGCGCGGATTGGGCAGCCACCATTCCTCGAGGGCCTGCTGCGCGTCGGCCTGGACATACGGCAACGCGTCGCCAAGCGCGACGGCTTCGAGAAATGTTCGCACCACGCATTCCTGATCTGCGTCGAGCGTCGCCAGCCGTGGCGGATAGCGGTCCGGAGGCCGCAGCGATCGGATCAGCGCCTCGGTGACCATGGCGGGATCGCGGGGATGCCTGAACGCGTAGTCGATCAGACGGGGCACATAGTGGCGCCACGAACGGGCATCGAGATGGGTGATCCCCCAGAACGCGAACGCCTCGACGTACGCATCCGTCGGGTGGTCCGCGGCAGGGTCGAACGGCGGCGGCTGATCGTAGCCGTCCACAGCGTTGGCGCCGCGCAACGTCAGAGGTGGAGCCGCGATCGCGTCGGCTCGAAATGCCGTCCACGCGCGGCGGACAATGGCTGCTGTACCCATGCGACCCACCGTACGGACGGTGACGGAATCGCGACGGCGGACGAACCTGCCGGCTCCACGGTAGCACAGCGGCGGGGTCGGGAACGCTGCCCGTGGACGTCCCGGCGCCGGTGCGCTACGAAGTCCGCCGCCGCTTCAACCGGATGCCTTTCACAGTGATATCGCGCTCGGTTACCAGCAGCGTTGGTCCCTCATCGTCTGCGGGAACCGCGCCGGACTGGCGAAACACGGCGCGAGGCGGCGCCTCGATATCTACGCCCAGACCGTCACGGAACGGCCTGGCAATCGCCTCGAGTTCCTCCGGTGACAGCGAACGTGCGTGGGTCGCCATCGCCCGGGCGGCCGGCATCAGCGCCGGGAACTGTCGGTTCCACGCCGCCGTCTCGCCGCGCAACCAGTCGCGGATGTCGTCGTCCGAACGGGTCTTCACGCCCAGCTCGAGATACTCGGGCTCGTAGGTGACGTGCTGGTCGATCCAGCAGGCAGCGCGGAGCGAGTGGGGAGACGAGTCCTTCACGCGCCCGTACTCATAGGGCACCCAATACGTGCCTGGTGTGCGAGGGGTGATGAGCGCGATGACGTGCGTGCAGTTCAGCAGCGCCATCTCGATGATCAGCGCGACGGCCAGGGCGTCTTGCGACGTGCCGGTGGACGCCTGGTTCACACTCGCCAGCGCGCTGTCGAGGACGTCGAGCCACACCTGGTATCCCTCGGCCTGCGCCACCGTCGCCACGTCGCGCGCGCGTGCCTCGTCGGTCTGACGATGCGACACGAACAGCCGTGGGCGGCTCAACTCGGTGCCAGGCGCCCCCCAGGCCACCGCTGCCCGCCGTGCAACAAGGACATCGAGCAGCCGCTGACGCGCGACGGCATCACCGCTGATGAACTCGCGCCACATGTCCACGCCCTCGACCCACTCGGGGTATCGCTCGACCGGCGGACGACCGGCGAACTCGCGCCAGTAGTAGTTGGACATCTCCCCTCCCCGCGACGGCCAGTGCACGATGCTGACGTCATGTCAGCGTGAGGGCAGAGTGTCACCCAGACACCGATGAATGTGAAGCGTGATTGGCGGCCTCGCGCGACGGGGGCGTCTGGCTCCCGGTCGTGACGATTGCGAACTGCAGACGCCAGCGGTGCTTGCGACGTTCCCGCCGATGGAGCTCTACCGTCGCGGCGGCAGCTACGTCGGGTGCGGAAGCTGGCGTCAGAAGCGAAACACGGCCAACACCAACTCCTGGATGGTCGCAAACCGACCTGCGACTGACAGGCCGGCGCCGAGTTCGAGACTCAGCGCGTCAGTCAGTCGGCGCCGATGTCGCAGCGTGACCGTCTGATACCTCAGCCGTCCGTAGCCCAGGAACGTGCGATCACCACTGGCGACTGGCTGGTCATACAGATCCTCGCCAGGGCCCTCGACCCAACGCAGGGCGAGCCCCCAGCGGCTCGACGGCCAGACGACGCCCACCACGTCGACAGTCGGAAGCGACGGGCCGGGATTCTCGGCGCCTCCGCCCATGACGTAACCGACGCCGGCCCCAACATCGAGCCGTTGGGCGCCGGCCAATTCCGGGCGTCCGACCATTGCCAGCGCAACCACTACTGCCTGCCATGTTGTCATCGCGTCCTTCCGCTGGGGAATGCGTGAGGCGACAAGAAAACGGCTCTCGCCGGCTCTCGCCAGCGCCTACACGCGACTCGGCGGCCACAGCAGATCGAGTCCGGGCGTAGCGTCGAAGCTCAGCGCACGGCGGTGACGTCCAGCAGCCGATGGCGGCAGTGTCGGGCACTCCCGTGAACGACGCGCATCGGGCGGCAACCGATACGACGGGCATGGCGCACGGTCGATTCGCCGCTCCCCTGCTCCTGCTCGTCTCGACCATGGTCTCCGCCCATCAGCCACCCGCATCCAGGCTGACCGCACCCTCGTTGCGCGTCGAGATCGTCGGCCCGGCGATGGTGCGCCTGGTGGCGGACACACCGCCCGGGGAACGCGTCTATCAGATCGGAATGCGCCGGCGGAGCGACGATGGCGTCGCCGACGGCCGCGGCCTGATGCCGCTGCGGGGCGAGAGCTATCGAGGCACGCACTGGACAGGCCTCGACAGCGTCCGCGCCGGCACGACGTACCGCTACCAGGCGCGCGCGGAGTCCGGGACATCGCTCACGGCCGCTTCCGACTGGTCGACTGAGATCGGCATCACCACCCCGCCGCCGCCACGCGTCCCGCCGGCCGCGCCAATCGCCTTCACCGCGCGAGCCGTCGACGCCATGCGGGTCGAGCTCGCCTGGCGCAATCGGTCGCGCAACGAGTACGGATTCGAGATTCTCACGAGCCGCGACGGTCCGCTGACCCGGATCGGGCTCGCCAACCCGGGCACGACACGCGTTGTCGTCCACGGCCGGCGGCCGGGATCGACGGCGCGCTACGCCGTCCGCGCCTTCAACCCGGCCGGGGGATCGACGATGACGCCGGCGATCGCGGTCACCCAGCCGGCCACCTACGACACGGCAGACACCGCGGCATCGTCGTCGACGGGGCCGATGGGAGCATGCGTCACGCGCGAACAGGCCGTCGCGGCGGTCGACGCCGGGGCGATCGGCGACGAACGGATGCCAGCGCGTGAGATGCGCGACGCGATCGGTGGCTTCGAGGCGCTGCCGGTGCCGGGGACGTGTGGGAACGCCAACTGCGACTGGCACGTCTACAGCGTCGACGGCGCCTGCTACCGGATGGCCGGCGAACTGTTCACGGCGGGTATCGGGTTGATTGGCCGGACGCCGGCCGGCGCGCCGCTCTTCCTCGACCTCGGGCACATGGGCGGCATGCGGACGAACGTCGCGGTCCGCACGATCGGCAGCGGCGGTTTCGTCGAGATGGATCGCTTCGAGCTGTGCGAAGCGCCCGACGGCGAGCTGACGGCACTCACGCCGGTCTTCGAGGAGTGCCAGTTCGATCAGGACCTGGGGCGCGAGTGAAGGAGACGCCGATGGTGCGCGTCGCTCGGCGTCCAGACCAGCGCCCTAGCGATTCCCCTGGCTTTGCAGCGCCTTCTCGTCGTTGGCCCGCTTGATGATGTAGTGCAGGATGGCGTCGGTCGTCTCCGCCGGCAGGGTCCGGCCGAATCCCGGCATGCCGCGCTGGGCCCGGTCACCTTCGCGCACCGTGGCGTTCCAGGCCCCGCCGAGCGCCGCGGACGCGAACGGCAGCAGGCCGCTATATCGCAGGTCCGGCCCAATCGAACCGGCACCCGGCACCGCTTCGGGACCATGGCAGCGCGCGCAGTGTGCTTCGTAGGCCTGCTGGCCGGCGAAGACCGTTTCGTTGCTTGCGGTCGACAGGGGCGGATCGATTTTCGTGCGTGACGTCAGCCGCGCATTCGCCGGCATCGTTGCCGGCAGCGTCGCCGTCCCGCCCAGCTTGAATACGAGGAGTCGCGAGTTGTTCGCGCTCGAAGGGTTGGTCCGCGGCTGGTTGTCCGGCAGTCCGCGCGCCCCCGCGAGCAGCGCGATGTGCTGCTGCCCGTCCACGAGGAACGACGACGCCCCGGCCACGACCCTGGCCTGCACGTTCGTCGACCAGAGCTTCTCGCCGTTCGACGCGCGATAGGCGGTGAATTCGCCCTTGTGGTTGCCGGAGAAGATCAGATTGGCGCCGGTGGCCAGCACGCCCGAGGCACCGTAGACCTCGTTGTTGATCCGGAAGGCTTCCTTCCCGGTGACCGGGTTGTAGGCGAGGATGTAGCTCTCGATGTTGCCGCGCTTCGGCGCGCCAGGCCGGTCGTACAGTTCGGCGCCGCCGGCGAAGTTGACGCCGGTGTTGAAGCCCGTCTCGTTGACTTTGAAGTCCTTCGGCGTTGAGTACGGGGCGTTGTTCACCGCGACCGGGATGTACACGAGCCCGGTCTTCGGGTGGAACGCCATCGGATGCCAGTTGTGCATCCCGAGCGCGCCGGGCGCGACGATCACCGGACGCTGGGTGATCTCGTAGCGGGCCTCGTCCACTTCGGCCGGGCGCCCGGTCCGCATGTCGACGTGGGTGGCCCAGCTGAGCGGCGAGTACTTCTCTGCCGACAGCAGACGACCGGTGCGCGCATCGAGGACGTAGAAGAAGCCGTTCTTCGGCGCTTGCATGACGACGCGTCGCTTGCCCCGCGGATACGGCAGGTCGGCGATGATCATGGGCTGGGTGGCGGTGTAATCCCAGCTCTCCCCGGGCGTTGTCTGGTAGTGCCACTTGTAGGTGCCGGTGTTCGGGTTGAGGGCGACGATCGAGGACAGGTACAGGTTGTCGCCGCCGCCCGGCGAGCGGAGGCCCTGGTTCCATGGCGTGCCGTTGCCGGTGCCGATGTAGAGCGTGTCGAGCTCCGGGTCGTAGACCATGCCGTCCCACACCGTGCCGCCGCCGCCGATCTTCCAGTACAGGTCGCCTCGCCACGTCCTCGCCGCGCGCGCCAATTCCGGCTGCTCGTATGGCTTCGACGGGTCCCCGGGCACCGTATACCACCGCCACGCCTGCTGGCCGGTTTCGGCGTCGTAGGCGGTGACGTAGCCGCGGCCGCGATACTCGGCCCCACCGTTGCCGATGACGACCTTCCCCTTGATGATGCGCGGGGCGCCGGTAATGGTATAGGGCTGGGTGGGATCGGTGGTCTGCACCGACCAGGCGACGGCGCCGGTCCGACCGTTGAGGGCGATGAGCCGGCCGTCGAGCGCGCCGACGTAGACCTTGCCGTTCCAGACCGCCACGCCGCGATTGACGACGTCACAGCAGGCATCTGCCGCCTTGGACTTCGCCACCGCCGGGTCGTACTCCCAGAGCAGCGTGCCCGTCTTCACGTCGTAGGCCTTGACCATGCTCCAGGCGGTGGAGAGGTAGAGGACACCGTCGACGACGACCGGCGTGGCCTCCTGCCCGCGCTCGGTGTCGATGTCGGCCGACCAGGCAAGCCCGAGCTTCCCGACCGTCGTCTCGTTGATCTGGTCGAGCGGGCTGTAGTGCTGCTCGTGGTACGTGCCACCGGTCGTCATCCACGCCCCGGGCTCCCGGTCCGCCTGCGCGAGGCGCTCGTGGGTGACCGCGGCCGCCCCGGTTGCCCGGGTCGGCGCCGTCTGGGCGCGCGGGCCGGCGCCCGCCGCGGCAAACAGCAGGGCGGATGTGACGATGGAAAGTCTGCGCATGCGTACGATGATACTTCAGCCAATTCCGCACTCGCACCTCACTCTGCCTTGACCGCGGCCGGTCGCTCGTCCCGGCTCTTTTCGAGCACGTGCGCGCACGCTTTCCGGCCGCGCGGCGGATGCCGTTATGATGCGCGTCGACAACCGTCGAAGCGGGACATCCGGAGGGGGACGCTGCATGTCGACGTGACGACCGAGATCATGGCGTACGCCATGCGGCGCGCCAACCGGAAGGATCTCGCACGGCTCAAGCAGGTGCTGGAACGGCCCGCGGCCGGACGCTAGGCACTCACGCGCGCGGGTCGGCACCGACTTCCCAACGGCTCCGCATCGCTTTGCGCCAGAGTTCCTGAACGCTCTCGACCAGCGAACTGCTGCGCTGTGGCCGTCGCGGTTGGAATCGCGGAGCTGGCGCACAGTCGCGGTGTCGTGGCCGGCTGGCGATTGGCTTGCACGCGGCGATCGCATGACTCGTCAGGATCGACGCCACGAACTCCGAGGTCGCGTCGTGGTCATCACCGGCGCGAGCAGCGGCATCGGCCGCGCCGCCGCCGTTCGCTTCGCCGCCGCCGGCGCCATCGTCGTGCTCGCCGCCCGAAGGGCTGCGGCGCTCGAGGAAGTGGCGGTGGCGTGTCGGGCACATGGCGCGAGCGCTCATGTGGTGGTCACGGACGTCTCGCGCGAAGACGATGTCCGGCACCTGGTGGACGAGACGATCACACGCTGGCGCCGGATCGACGTCTGGATCAACAACGCCGGCACGACGTTGTTCGCCGCCCTCGACGAAGACGCGTTCGCGTCGCACCGCCGGGTGCTCGACACCAATCTCATCGGGCCGATGTTCGCCGCGCGGCTGCTTCTGCCGATCTTCCGCGCGCAGAAGGCCGGCACCATCATCAACGTCGGGTCGGTCTTGAGCCAGGTAGGTCAGCCGTTCGTGCCGTCGTACGTCATCAGCAAGTTCGGGTTGCTGGGGCTGTCCGAGGCGTTGCGGGCTGAGTTCGCCGACGACCGCGACATCCACATCTGCACGATCATGCCGTACGCCACCGACACGCCGCACTTCCAGGACGGCGGCAACGCGACGGGCCGGCGCGCCCACGGTATGCCTCCGATCCAGGATCCCGAGCTCGTGGCTTCGGCACTCGTCGACGTCGCCGCCCGTCCACGGCGGCTGCGGTATGTTCCCCGGTATGCGGCGGCTGGCGTGGTGCTCCACTGGTTGCTCCCGCACACGACCGAACGGCTGCTGAAGCATGCGCTCGAGGCCTTCCACCTCGTCGGCCGCCAGCCGGCGACGCGCGGCACGCTGTTCGCGTCGCATGATCGGCCAGCAACGGTGCGCGGCACGCGGCGGCCGGTCGTCACTCTGCCGGCTCTCATCGGCTGGGTGGCGTGCGACCTGCTGATCATGAGCGGCGTCCTGCGCTCGAGACGCAATCGCGGATGGCTCCTGAGGCCGACGCCGTAGTCGTCGGCGCCGGTCCCAACGGGCTGACGGCGGCCGTGCTCCTCGGCCTTGCCGGTCTGTCGGTGACCGTGCTCGAGGCCAGCGATACGATCGGCGGCGGATGCCGAACCGCGCCGCTCACCCTGCCGGGGTTTCGCCATGACGTCTGCGGGGCCATTCATCCGATGGGGGTAGTCTCACCGATCTTCCAGAAGCTCCGGCTGACCGACCACGGCGTGCGCTGGCTGTCGGCCGAGGTGCCGCTCGCCCATCCGCTGGATGACGGCCGCGCCGCGGTCCTGACGCGGCGGCTGGACGATATGCGTGAGCTGCTCGGCCGGGACGGCCGTCGGTGGGTCCGCCTGCTGCGTCCCTTCGTCGACCATCACCGCGAGTTCTTCGCCGACATCCTGCGTCCGATCCGCATCCCGCGGCATCCCTGGCTGATGGCACGATTCGCCTGGCTCGGTCTGCAGTCCTGCGAGCGGCTGCAGCAGCGTTTCGCCGACGGCCCGGCGCGGGCGCTGCTCGCCGGCAATGCAGCCCATTCGCTCCTGCCGCTCTCGGCGGCCGGCTCGGCGTCGTTCGGCCTCGTCCTCGCGGTGGCTGGCCATGCCGTGGACTGGCCTTGTGCTCGTGGCGGCTCTCAGCAGATCGTCGACGCACTCGCGACGCTGGCGCGGGCAGCCGGCTGTGTCATCCACACCTCCACGCCGGTGCGCGCGCTCGCCGACGTGCCGCCGTCACGCGCGGTCCTGTTCGATGTCACACCGCGGCAGTTCGCCGCCATCGCCGGCGACGCCCTGACCGCCGGCTACCGTCGCCGGCTGCAACGATTCGAATACGGCCCCGGCGTGTTCAAGATCGACTACGCGTTGGCCGAACCGGTGCCCTGGCGGTCGCCGGCGTGCGCGCGAGCGGCGACCGTACATCTTGGCGGCACGGCCGGCGAGATCGCGCGCTCGGAAGCCGATACGAGCGCCGGACGGATCGCCGACGCTCCGTTCGTCCTGGTCGCGCAGCAGAGTCATATGGACGTCACGCGGGCGCCCGGCCGATTCCACACCGGCTGGGCCTACTGCCACGTCCCGCACGGCTGTGACGTCGACATGACCGAGCGGATTGAACGTCAACTCGAACGATTCGCGCCGGGTTTTCGCGACGTGGTCCTCGCCCGCCACATCATGACGCCGAGCCGGCTGCAGGCGCACAACGCCAACATGATCGGCGGCGACATCGGCGGCGGTGCGAACACGTTGCGGCAGTTCCTTCTGCGGCCGACGCCGCGCTGGAACCCCTACACGACGCCGCATCCGCGCCTGTTTCTCTGCTCCAGCTCGACGCCGCCCGGCGGCGGTGTTCACGGCATGTGCGGCTACTGGGCGGCTCGCACCGTCCTGCGCCGGGTGTTCGGGCGCCGCCCGCCGCTCTGAGCGGCCGCAGGTCGACGCGGGCTCCCCCGCCCCGCGGCCAGCAGTCCCGGGTGAGAACCGTTGCGGTCACCAGCAGCCGCGCGTTGCGCACTATGCGGAGGCGGCTGCCCATACCGGCCAATTCGTGAGGGTGGCGCGGCCGGAAGGTCACACCCAACGGTCACACCCAAAGGATCACCCTTGCTCCTTGGGAGCGGGGCGCGTCACATCCTCGCGGCTGTCCCGTTCTTGCTCGCCCCAAGTCGGATGGCACGGTCATTGAACTCACGGCCACGGCGGATCACCCGCTCGGGAGCATCACATGGAGCGAGGACATGGAAGGCGGCCTGCACGACGCGTTCGTCGATGAGTTGCGAGATGCCTACGACGCTGAACGGCAGCTGGTGAAGGCGCTGCCGAAACTGGCCAGAGCAGCGACCTCGCCGAAGCTGCAGACCGCCTTCCTCGATCACCTCGCCGAAACCGAGGGGCACGTCGAGAAGCTGGAGCGGGTGTTCGCCTCGATCGGTGAGAAGGTCCGCGGCAAGCACTGCGACGGAATCGCCGGGATTCTCGAAGAAGGCAAGGCGGTCATGCAGGAAGGGTTCGACGACGCGACGATGGATGCCTGCCTCATCGCTGCCGGTCAGCGCGGCGAGCACTACGAGATGGCCGCCTACGGAACCCTCGTCGCCTGGGCGAAGGCGATGGAACATGCCGACGCCGCGGATCTGCTGGAGGAGATTCTCGAGGAAGAGAAGGCCGCCGACGCGACCCTGAGCGGCCTCGCAGAAGCCGGGATCAATCAGCAGGCGGCCGCCGCCGCGTCGGCCGGAGCTGACGGCACCGGCGGTGACACCAGCAAGCGGGTCGTGCCCGGCCGTACCCGAAAAGCGGCGGCGGCGCCGACGTCCCGCGGCCGCGCCACGACGACCGCTCGGGCACCGAAGAAAAAGACCGGCCGGTAGGCTCCAATCACCCGGCCGGGGCCCGCGCTGCCGCCTGTCCCGGCCTCTGCTCATCTGAAGGATGGCGTGCTCTGATGGCGAAGTCCACACCGACCGACCGCGGCGACGAATCGATCGACCCCAACAGCCGTGCCACCGTGTCAGGTGCGGCCGAGCCCGATACCTCGCCGGCCAGCGGCGATCTGCTGACCGCCAGGCTCGCTGCCACACAGCAGCTCGCGGCACAGATGCCGTTCAACCCGACCAAGCCGCTGGAATACGACCCGGACGCCGCCCTCGAACCGGCCGCCGGTGCGCACGTGAAGCCGGACGACCCGATTGCCGGATCCAGTACGGTGCGCGAGTCGAACAGCTCGGAGAAGGTCGGCAGCGGCTCGCCGGTGATCGGCGTCAACAAGACCATCACCCCACTCGACCGGGTGCGCGTCGATTCGACGAATCGGGTTCTGACGACCAACCAGGGCGTGCCGGTCGCCGACAACCAGCACTCGCTGAAGGCCGGGCTGCGCGGCCCGACGCTGCTCGAGGACTTCATCCTCCGCGAGAAGATCACCCACTTCGATCACGAGCGGATTCCCGAGCGCATCGTCCACGCCCGCGGTTCGGCGGCCCACGGCTATTTCGAGTGCTATGAATCGCTCGCGGCGGTCACCCGCGCCAGTGTCTTCGCCGAGGCGGGCAAGCGCACGCCGGTATTCGTGCGCTTCTCCACCGTCATCGGGGAGCGCGGCTCCACCGACACCGCCCGCGACGTGCGCGGCTTCGCCGTCAAGTTCTACACCGACGACGGGAACTGGGATCTCGTCGGCAACAACATCCCGGTCTTCTTCATCCAGGATGCGATGAAGTTTCCCGACCTCGTCCATGCGGCGAAGCCGGAGCCGCACTTCGCCATGCCGCAGGCGGCGACCGCCCACGACACCTTCTGGGACTTCGCCTCGTTGATGCCGGAGATCACCCACATGCTGATGTGGGCGATGTCGGACCGGGCGATTCCCCGCTCCTACCGCATGATGCAGGGCTTCGGCGTGCACACGTTCCGGCTCGTCAACGCCGCCGGCGAGTCGCGGTTCGTCAAGTTCCACTGGACGCCGCTCGCCGGCACCCACTCGTTGGTCTGGGACGAGGCCGTGAAGATCTCCGGCGCCGATCCGGACTTCCACCGGCGCGACCTCTGGGAGGCGATCGAGGCCGGCGCGTATCCGGAGTACGAGCTCGGCCTGCAGATCTTCACGGAGGAACAGGCCGAGCGCTTCAGCTTCGACGTGCTCGACGCGACCAAGCTGGTGCCCGAGGAACTGGTCGCCGTCCAGCCGGTCGGACGGCTGGTCCTCAATCGCAATCCGGACAACTTCTTCGCTGAGACGGAGCAGGCGGCGTTCTGCGCTGCGCACGTCGTGCCCGGCATCGACTTCTCCAACGATCCGCTGCTGGCCGGACGCATTCACTCCTACGTCGACACCCAGATCTCGCGGCTCGGCGGGCCCAACTTCCACGAGATTCCGATCAACGCCCCGGTGGCGCAGGTCCACAACAACCAGCGCGATGGGATGCATCGCCAGGCGATCAACCGCGGGCGCGTCGCCTACGAGCCGAATTCGCTGGCCGGCGGCTGTCCATTCCAGGCGGGCGCCGCGGGCTTCGTGTCGTTCCCCGAGCCGCGCGAACCGGAGTCGCACAAGGTGCGCGGCAAGCCGCTGCGCTTCGCCGAGCACTATGCGCAGGCGCGGCTCTTCCTGAACAGCCAGACGCCGGTGGAACGCGCCCACATGGTCAACGCCTTCCGCTTCGAGCTGTCGCGCGTGCAGACTCCGGCGATACGGGAGCGCATGGTCTCGGGCCTGCGAAACGTCGACGAGGCGTTCGCCAGCGAGATCGCCCGGGGCCTCGGCATGCGGCAGCTGCCCGACGCGATGCCGCGGGTGCGCGAAGCCGACGTCACCCCTGAAGTGACCGTGTCGCCGGCGCTGTCGCTGATGGCCCGTCCCGGCGACGGCTCGATCCGGACCCGGCGCGTCGCCATCCTGGTGGCCGACGGCGCCGATGGCGACGCGCTGCTGGGCATCGCCGACGCCCTGACGCGGCGGGGCGCGGTGCCGCGGTTCATCGGCATCCGCCTCGGTGCCGCCGCCACCTCCGCGTCGACGGAGCTCGAAGTCGACGCGCCGGTCGACGCCACGCCATCGGTGATCTACGACGCCGTCATCGTCGCCGGCGGCGGCGCTGGACCGCGGCTCGCTGCCGACGGCCGGATGGTGGAGTTCGTCAAGGATCAGTACCGGCACTGCAAACCGCTGCTCATCCTCGACGACGACTCGCCGGTGCTGGCAAAGGCCGGCATCCCGCCCGGCGACGACGATCCAGGCGTGATCGTCGGCAGTGGCGGGAACCCGGACGCCGCATTGACGGCGTTCGTCGCCGCGCTGGGCCGGCACCGCGCGTTCGAGCGTGAGACCGACCCACCGACCGTCTAGGCCGCCCGTCCCGCCGGCGCCGGCGGGCGAGAACTGGACCGGGCGAGAACTGGCAATGACCAGCTGCAGAACGGAGGCTTCATGAGTCACGAGGACAGCAATCAGGAACGGAGCCGCAAGTCCGGCACCGATTCTTCGATCGGCGACGCGACGACGCCGAGCCGCGCCCCCCGTCAGGACGAGCAGGAGGACGACCGCTCCGGCGACCGCCCGGCCGGCGCCTATCCGCAGGCCGACGGTGAACGACAGGGCATCAGCAATCGGCCGGCCGGGGATGAGCACGCCTTTCCGGACCCGGCACCGGCAAGCGTCGAGTCAGACCGCCCGGATCAGCCTCAGACTGACCCGGTCCAGCAGGGCGGATCGCGCGGCGGTGTCTAAGGGGCCGGCTGGGCAGGGGCGCGTCGACCAGTGAGCGCCCTGGCGCCGCGGCTCCGTGTCGGCTGCTCGGGCTGGCAGTACCGGCACTGGCGGGGGGATTCTACCCCGCCGATCTCTCTGTCTCGCGCTGGCTCGAACACTACGCCACGCTGGGCCGGCTCGAGGCGTTCCTGCGCACGCTCCCCCGGCACCGCACCCATGTCGTCGAGTTCCGCGACCCGACGTGGTATGTCGACGACGTGTTCGACGCGCTCGGGAGGCACGGCGTGAGCCTGTGCCTGCATGACATGGCCGTCGCGGCGACCGGGCTCCGTTTGGGCGGCCATGCGCCGCGTGATGCGGTCTGCTTCCCCGAGCTCACGCGGGTCTGATCGCCATGGCGGCCCGTCTCACGCCTGGCGACGCGCCGGGCTTAGATGCTAGGGCTGCTTCGGATGCTGGATTTCGGGGATGGTTCGTCCGAGGAACCCTTCGATCGGCTGCACTCCGTTGAACGGCTGATCGTCCCGCAGGTTGATCTTGCGCGCCTGCTCGACGGCCGTGGCGACCGGGACCTGCCGATCGCGAATCAGGTAGGCAGCCCACAGGTGGCTGGCGCGCCACGCCACCGTGCAGTGCAGCAGCACCTTGCCGTCAGCCGACGCCAACGCGTCGGCGAAGCGGTCGAGCTCCTTCGGACCGTACGGATTCTCGGCCGAGCCGCGCATCGGGATGTGCACGTAGCGCATCCCCAGCTCCTTGATGAGGGCGGCCTCGTCGAAGCCGATCTGCGTCAGCTCCTCCGGCATCCGCAGGTTGATGACCGTGGTCACCCCCTTCGCACGCAGTTCGCGCAGCGCCTTCTCGGTCGGCTGGCCACCGATGAACAGGTCATCGCCGACACTGGAGTACTTGGCCTGGAACATCCCCTCGATGGGCAGCGCCACCGGGTCGGGCACGGGACCGGTCCTGCCCTTGCCGACAATGTTCTGGGCCGTGGCCGGCAACGCGGTGACGAAGGCGATGGCGGTGGCGACGGCGGCGGCAGCGGTTGAGCGCACGATGGCAGACCTGTTCAGCATGGGTGCGAGCCTCTCTGCCAGCCATTATACGGGCCCGGCGCTGGATCAACCCGCCGCCCCCGACGTCCTCGACCTGCCCGATTGCGTCGCGGGCGCCGGCGTTCAATGCCGCGGCAGCATGAAACGGGCGTGGGCGAACTCGGGCACCTGTACACAGGCGGCCTGGCTGGCGTCGGACTCGAACTGGAAATGGATGCCGCCGAAGATCCGGCTCCGCGCCTGCTGGTCGGCGAGATCCCAGAAACCGCTGAAGTCGCGTGTCACCGTCGGCAGGCCGCCGGTGCGAGGGTAGGTGATCGTGAACGGGATGTCATCACGACCGTGGCCGAGTTGCAGCGCGCGCGCCGCCGCGGCGGACAGACACGCGACGTTGCCGCCATGCGAGGGATAGTTCGGCGTCGTGAGCAGTGGTGTCCAGGCAGGGTCGGCTTCCGTGTCGGGATTGAGATCCTCGCCCGCTCGCCGTATCGCCGTGATCGGCCGCCACAGGCCGTACACGAACTTGCCCGTGAACGACGTCTGGAGACCGTCGTGCAGCGCGACGTTGACCAGCACGAACAGCCGCGCCGTGTCGAGCAGCGACAGCCCCTGCCCCTCCGCGGTGTCGGCCGCGACGATGTTCCAGACATGGAAGAAGCCGATGGTCGTGTTCACGCCCGCGAACACCTGGGCGAGCAGCGTCTGTTCCGGTGTGCGCTCGGCGCTGGTGGCCGAACCGAGACGCTTCGTCTCGTTCAGGTCGGCGGCGTAGCGTGCGCTCGTGAGGGTCGGCGGGGCCGCCACCAGGAACTGTGTGGCCGTGAGCATCGCGAACGGCTTCACCTTCGGATAGAAGGTGAACACGGCGAAGCTGTTGGCCGGGGGGGTCGGCTGCCACAGACCTGGAAACGGCGGCAGCACGTAGGCCGGGTCCGGCGCGATGACTGCCGGCCAGCCGTCGTCCTTCCGCCAGTCGAGTACCGCCTCGGCGGCCTTGGCGCCGATGGCCAGCGCCTGCCGCAGGTGGCCCTTCGGCACGCCATCGAGCTGTGTCTCCAGCAGCGCATCGAAGGTCGCCTGCTGCGCTGGATAGAGCGCGGTCAGGACATCGCGCGCCGCCTTGGCCGCCGCCGCCTCGGGCGAGGCGCCGTGAGACCGACGCACCTGGACCAGGTACTTGGTGTAACGCTCTTCAATCGAGTTGATGGCATCGAACATCGCGATGTGCATCATGGGGAGCGATCGCAGCTGGACGCCCGGGCCGGTCCCGTACAGCGTTTGCAGCACCTGGTTCCACTGGACGACGACGTTCGGCGTGTGCGCGAAGGCCGTGCCCGAACCGATGATCATCGTCAAGAGGAACACACCGGCTGCGAATCCTGTTCTCTGCCTACCCATCGGAACCTCCTCACGTTGACGACCTGACCTGATCGCGGGGTGACGCGGTGGACCTCCGACGCGTCCACCATCGCCTGCGACTACAGGCGAAAACGGAGGGGCAAACAGCTCACGCGCGGGCAGCGACAGGTTGAGCTCCACGCGCCCGCGCGCGATGACCGACGCGAAGCGGCAACGGGCGGTGGGGCTGCTGGAGCGGATCGGGCAGGCCTCGATCGGCGCCGCCTCATCTCACGGCGTCGTGGCTGCGCAGCTGATCGAAGAGCCACGCCTTGGCGAACGTCCAGTCACGCTTGAGGGTCGAGAGCGAAATCGCCAGGGCTTCCGCCGACTCGCGTTCGCCGAGGCCGGCGAAGTAGCGCAGCTCGACGACCCGGCCGGCGCGCGGGTTGAGCACCTCGAGCCGCGCCAACGCCTCATCGAGGGCCACGAGATCCTCCCCGCGCTCGCGGCCGGGGATGTCCACATCGCTCAACGAGACCTGCACCCGCCCGGCCGGTCGCTTCACGGCGTTCCGCGCCCGCGCATAGTCCACGAGGATATGCCGCATCTCGCGCGCGACCGCGGCGAAGAAGTGGGCGCGGTTCTGCCAATCGTCGTCTCGTGCCGCGAACAGCCGCACGTAGAGTTCGTTGACGAGACCGGTGGTGCGCAGGGTGTGCCCGGGCCGCTCCTGCCGCATGTAGCGCGCCGCGATGCGTCGGAGCTCTGGGTAGACGAGCGTCACCAACTCGTCTCTCGCCGTCTGGTTTCCACCGCGGAGCTCGGCGAGCAGCGACGTCACCGTCGAGCTCGCCGCGCGCCGATCGGGCTCGCGTCCGGGCATGCCGGCTTAGTATAACGACGAGCGAAAGGCGGGCGATCAGTGATGTTCGATAGGCAGCAGCACCACCAGCGGCTGCAGGCGCTGTTCGACGATGTCCTGAGACAGGACCCTGCCGCGCGAGATGCCTATATCGAGCGGGCGGGCGCGACCGATCCACGGCTGCGGTCCGATGTCAGGCGGCTCCTGGCGGCGTCCGCCGCCGCCGACACGTTTCTCGAGCAGCCCGCCTGGCTGTCGGCGGCACCGGTCGAGGAGGAGTTTCGCGGCACGGACCGTTTCGAGTGCCGCCGGCGGATGGGTGCCGGCGGTATGGGTGTGGTC
Organism: uncultured Acidobacteriota bacterium; assembly: GCA_902825985.1. Lineage (GTDB taxonomy): Bacteria > Acidobacteriota > Vicinamibacteria > Vicinamibacterales > CAVVIG01 > VFZL01. The sequence goes on from CADEDC010000026.1 coordinate 38,636, forward strand.
TACGAGGTCCACGATCGCATACGGGGGGAGATCGTCGCCCTCAAAACCCTCCCGCATGCCTCGGCCGGCGGCATGGCACGGTTGAAGCGCGAGTTTCGCAGCCTGGCCGACACGGTGCACCCCAACCTCGTGTGCTTGTACGAGCTGTTCGCGAGCGACGAGCAGTGCTTCTTCACGATGGAGCTGGTCGACGGCTCGAACTTCGTGGACTACGTGCGGCTCGGCGAAGACGGCGGCCCTGCCGATCAGCGCCTCCGCCCGGCGCTGAAACAGCTCGTGGACGGCGTCGCCGCGCTGCACCGCCATGGCACGCTGCATCGTGACATCAAGCCCTCGAACGTGCTGGTGACGAGGGAGGGACGGGTCGTCATCCTCGACTTCGGTCTGGCCGCCGAGCTGGCGGCCGACGCTGCCGCCGACGACATGAACGACACCAGCGGCACCCCAGCCTATATGGCACCCGAGACGGGGACGGCCGCGCTCACGGAGGCGGCCGACTGGTACGCGGTCGGGGTCACGCTGTTCGAGGCGCTGACCGGTCGTCTGCCCTTCGACGGGCCGGCCAGCACCGTCGTGCGGCACAAACGCGAGCGCGACGCACCGGCCGCCGACGGCGCCCCGGCAGATCTCGCATCGCTGTGTGCAGGGCTGCTGCGCCGCAACCCTGCCGAGCGTCTTCGCGGCGATGACGCGATCCGGGGGCTTGGCTATCCCGCGTCCGATCGCCCGGCGCTCGGCGCCGTCGCCGAGCGGGCCGCTCCGTTCATCGGCCGCGCGCCGGAGCTGGCGGTTCTGCACGAGGCGTTCCAGCGCGCCGCCGCCGGCGGCAGCGCCGCCGTGTGTGTGGCCGGGGCCTCCGGCATCGGCAAGACAGCGCTCGTCCGGCAGTTCCTCGGCAGCTTGCGGGCGGCTCAGACCGCGGTCGTGCTGGCAGGCCGCTGCTATGAACACGAGGCAGTGCCCTACAAGGCGTTCGACGGCGTCGTGGAGGAACTGGATCGTTACCTTTCGACTCTTGGACGGGCGGTTGGCGCGGTGCTCCCGGCCGACGTGCAGCCCCTGCGTCGCCTGTTTCCGGGGCTGCGGGCGATCGGCGACGCGCCCGCCGGGTTGGCCGCGCGGCCGGTCGGCGATCCACAGGAGCTGCGCCGGCGCGGATTCGATGCGCTGCGGGAGCTGCTGGCGGCGCTGGCACGACAGCGGCCAATCGTGATCGCGATCGACGACCTGCAATGGACGGACGCCGACAGCGTCGCGCTGGTCGAAGCACTGCTGAAACCACCAGCCCTTCCGGCGACGATGCTCCTGGTGTGCCACCGCAGCGAGGAGCAGTCGCCTCCCCTGCTGCAACGGCTGCTGCAGGGGCCGAGCTGCCGCCACTGGTCGTCGCTCGGCGTCGGGCCGCTCGGTGACCGGGAGGCGCTGGCGCTGGTCGACCTTTTCGCGCCCGGCGAGCGCGTGCCCCCGGGGCAGGCGCAGACCATCGTTGCCGAGGCGAACGGCAGTCCGTTCCTACTCGAGCAGCTCACCCGCCACCTCCTGGCCGACGAGCAGGGGACGCCGGCGTCGCTGGCGGAAATGCTCGCCGCGCGCCTGAACGGCCTGTCCGTGGAGGCACGCGCGTTCGTCGAGACCCTCTCGGTGTGCGGCCGGCCGATCGCCGCGGGCCTCGTCGCCGATGCGGCCGGCGCCACCGGCGACTTGTGGCGGCTCGTCGCCCTGTTGCGGGCGGAGCACTTCATCCGCAGCAGCGGTTCCCCCGACAAGGTCGAGTTGTATCACGACCGTATCCGCGAGGCGCTCGCGGCGCAGGTGCCGTCCGACGATGTCCGCGAGATCCACAGGCGGATGGCGGCCACGCTCGTGGCGCACGGCATCGACGACCCTGAGGCGCTGTCCGAGCACTGCTACGGCGCCAACGTCCATGGTCGGGCCGCCGCCTATGCCGGCAGCGCCGCGCGAAGGGCCGCGGGCGCACTGGCGTTCGATCGGGCGGCGTCGCTCTACCGGCGGGCCCTGCAGCTGACGTCGCACGCGCCCGACGCGGCAGCCTGGCAGGTCGGACTGGCCGATGCGCTGGCCAACGGCGGCCGGCCGGCCGAAGCAGCGGAGGTCTTCGTGGAGGCCGCCGCTTCGAGCCCGGCGTCACAGCGTCTCGAACTCCAGCGGCGTGGCGCCGAACAGCTCCTGGTCGGCGGCCATATCGACCAGGGCATGGAGGTGACGCGCGTCGTGCTCGCGGCGGTCGGGCTGCGTCTGGCGCGGCGGCCGTGGGCGTCGATTGGATGGCTGCTCTGGCATCGCGCGCGGCTGCGGCTGCGCGGCATCGGCTTCGTCGAGCAGCGGGTCGATGAGATCGATCCGGCACACCTCCTGCGGCTGGATACGTGCTGGTCGGTCACGGCCGGGCTGGGAATGGTGGATGTCGTGCGGGCCGCGGAATTCAGTGCTCGACACCTCCGCCTCGCCCTCGAGGCCGGCGAGCCGTGCCGCGTCGCGCGCGCCCTGGCTGTCGAAGCCATGTTCATCTCCAGCCGCGGACTGTCGCGCGGCCAGCGTGCGCTGATCCTCGTGGACGCCGCTCGTGAGGTGGCCGAGCGCACCGGCGATCCGCACGCGGCTGCCGACGCGAGCACCGCCGCCGGCATGGCCGCCGTGATGTTCGGGCGATGGCGGGAGGGACGCCACCACGGGCTGCTGGCTCTGGACCTTCTGCGCGACCGTTGCGTCGCGGCGACCTGGGAGCTGAACACCGCCCGCATGCTCGTCCTGTGGTCGCTGATGTATCTCGGCGAGCTGCGGGAACTCGCGCAGCGGCTGCCGGTGCTGCTCGCCGAGTCGCTGGAGCGCGGCAACCTGGCGCTGGCGGTGGAGCTGCGCACCCGCTCGAACATGCATTGGCTTGCCGCCGACGATCCAGACGAGGGAGAACGCCAGATGCAGGCCGGTATGGCCGGATGGTCCCAGCGCGGCTTCCACCGACAGCATTACGGCGGGATGATTGCCGCGGTCCAGACAGCGCTCTATCGCGGCGATGCCGACACAGCCTGGGCCCGCGTCGCTGCCGACTGGCCCCAGCTTCAGCGGACGCATCTGGTGCGCACGCAGGTGATCCGGATCGAGGCCTGGTTCCTCCGGGGGCGTTGCGCCCTGGCGATGGCGGCGGCGAGCGGCCGGGGTCGCGGCTACCTGGCCATCGCCCGGGCGGACGCGGCTCGCATCGCCGGTGAGCGCACTGCATGGTCGCGGCCGCTGGCCCATCTGCTGACGGCGGGCGTGGCACGACAGGAAGGGAACGAGGACGCGGCCCGCCGGCATCTCTCGAGCGCCGTCGACGGGTTCGACGGCGCGGGCATGGGGCTCTACGCGGCCGTGGCGCGGCGACGACTCGCTCCGCTGCTCCCCGCCGGCGTCCACCGTGACGAGACGATGCGCCTGGCGGCCGAGTGGGTCGCAACCCAGGAGGTCAGGAGCCCGCAACGCCTGGCGCGCGCGTTCTCGTCGGGGTTTCCGGACGAAACGTAGGCCGCCTGTGCCGCCGCCACAGATCGCGACATCAGGCCAGCAGGTGGCGGTGTCGCACCTGCCCGGGCGCCGCTGATCCGGCCCGGGTCAGATCCGAGCGACGAAACGACAACGCCGTCCGACAGCCCCGAAGAGCTGCCCGGACGGCGTCCTCATCGAATCAACCGGCCGAATCGACCAACCGGTTCACCCGGTCGACCAACGTCGGCCGGACGTCAGAAACTCAGCTGGCCGCTGACCTGAAGAATGCGCGGGTCCAGAAGAGTCGACGGCCGCGGCCAGGTCGACGCTGGCGCATATGCCGTGAGCAGCGACTGGATCGGGCCCGAGTTGAGGGCGTTGTAGGCGTCGAGGTTCGCCTGCAGCCTGACACGCTGCGTGAGCTGGAAGAACTTCGTCAGCCGGAGATCGAGCCGGCGAATGCGGCTCTCGAACACCGTCTGCGGCGCGATGAGCGGGACGTTGGCGGTCAGCGCGCCGCCGGCGAGATTGCGGCCCAGGGACGGGGCAATCGCGGAGTTCGGCGCCGCCCAGACGGCCTCGACGGCAGGTCCGGACAGGTCCTGATAGACGCCGCTCAGCACGAACCCTGCCTTGAGCGGCAGCGAACCGTTCAGTTTCATCTGTGTCTGTCCCCGGAACGGCGTCACGATTCGGCACACGCTCTCGCCGTCGATGGTCGTCGCGGTCTGCGGACCGAAGACGAGCGATCCGAAGCCACCGGCCGGGAAGCTGTAATAGCCCGGCGCGTCGACGTTGAAGCAGGTGTCGTTCACCGATCGGCCGGTGTCGAACCCGCCCCCCAGGCGCGCCCCTTTCGAGAAGCGGGCGTCGATCGAGATCGTGAAGAAGTCGTTGCTCCGCTTGTTCTTGCCGAAGTCGGACGTCGGCTGGACCACCTGCTGGACCTGCCCGAACTTGCCCGGCTTGATGTCGGCCATGCCGCACACCTGATACCCGCCGCCGCCAGGCAGCCGGGGATCGCTCGGGGCGGTGACGCAGAACGTATCGAAATCCGCCTCCGTCACCAGGACGTTGTCGGTCACGCGGTTGATGCTGTCGGTGTTGCGGAAGTAGCCGCCGGTGTTGCGATAGTAGCCGGCAGTCGTCGACAGCCCCCGGCGGATCTCGTGCTGGATTTCGGTCGAGAAATCCCAGTTGCTGTCGCGGACGCCCCACCCCTTGCGCACGGCGTCCGACCAGACCAGGGCGCTGGGGTTCGTCCGCCCGAAGTTCTGGTTGTTGAGGGCGCCGCACTCGCCGTTGGTTCCGAAGTTGCCGAGATCGCAGTCCGGGACGAAGTTGCCGGAGCGGGCATCGCCGGTGCCGTAGAAGCTGTCGTTCCACGAGCGTGTCGCGGCGTTGACCGACGTGTTGATGGGGTTCAATTGCTGCGGGACGTCGACGTTGGTCTTCGCCACGTAGCGGCCGGCGGACGCCTTGAGCGCCGTGCGGCCGGTGCCGAAGAGGTCATACGAGATGCCGACCCGCGGGTTGATGTCGTTCCAGTTCGGGATGTCGGTCACCTTGTCGAAGCTGCGCGGGCCGATCCACGGGTTTGCGAAGCCCGGTGAGGTGAGGACGCCCGGGTAGCTGCGGTCAAAGAGATCCGCCGTATCGCCCGGCACGTTCTGCGCCGGCACCCACCCCTGGTAGTGGTCGAATCGGACGCCGAGGTTCAGGGTCGCCCGTTTGATCTTCCACTGGTCCTGGACGAACAGGCCGAGATCGTTCCCCTTGTCCTGCTCGCTGTACGGCGTGGTGCGCTGGGTGATGCTGATCGGCGCACCGGCCCGGAACGTGTAGCTCATGTTGCCGTTGGCAAAGATGTACTGGTCCGTGAAGAGCTGTTCGGTCTGGATGCCGGCCTTGAAGTTGTGCGCGCCGGTGACGTAGGTCAACGCCGCGCGCTGCGTGCCGCGATTCGTGAAGTTCGGGCGGCCGCGGTAGGTGGCCGACGACCCGTACTGGACGCCGAGCGCGACGTCGGTCACGCTGGCGATATCGGGCGACACGTTCGGGCCATAGGTCTGGTTCCACTGCGAGATGGAGGCGCCATAGCCCGCTTCGAGCAGCAGCTTCGGTGTGAGCGGCGAGTTATAGGTCACCTGGATGAAGCGGTTCGGTTCGAACTTGTAGGAGCCGACGTAGGTTTCCACCGTGTTGGCGGCGTTGATCGAGCCGCAGTTGCACCCGATCTGGTGATCGATGAAGAAGTCGAACTTGTGCTTCGCCGCCGCCTGCCAGGTCACACGTCCGCTCTTCGAGTCGTAGGATTCCCACCGGCTCGAGAACGTGTCGAGCGGCCGATCGGTCCACGGCGTGTAGGGGACCACCCGCAGCGGCGCGCCGGCCGGCGTGAGCGACTGGTCCTGCGTCCGGTTGTAGTAGACGCCGGCGAACCACTTGGCCATGCCCCAGGTGCGGAAGGCGCCGAAGAACCACACCTTGTCCTTCTTGAACGGCCCGCCGAGACTCGCCGACTCGTCGAAAATCTTCACGCGCTGGTTCGCCGACGTGATGCCGCGCGACCGCACGTCGTCGGACAGGTTGTCGCTCTCCATGGCGTGGTTGCTGTAGAGCCCGTTGAGCGTGGTCCGGAACTGGTTGCTGCCGGATTTCGGGATGATATTCATGATCGGGCCGTCGGCATTCACCTCGGCCGAGATCCCGCTGGTCTGCAGCACCATCTCTTCCACCGTCGCGGCGTTGATCTGGTAGCTGCTGTTGCCCGAGCTGTTCTCGACGCCCATGCCGTTGAACAACGCCCGTGTGCCGCGCTTGCCGTGAAATGCCCCGGCCTCGGCCGAATACTGTCCGCCGACGTCCGCAACCCCGCTGTAGCCCGGTGTCAAGGTGACGAGCGTGTAGATCTGCTTCGAACTCGTCGGCAACGCCGACAGCATCTCGGCGCTGGCCACGAGCTGCTTGCGCACGTTCTGCGTGTCGACGAGGGGCGCCGCACCACTGACGGTGATCGACTCCTCCAACGAGCCGACCCGCATCGTCGCGTCGACGGTGGCGGTGAAGCCGGAGGGCAGCGAGATGCCCTCTCGCGTGAACGCGCCGAACCCGGTGAGCGTGAAGGTGACGGTGTAGGTGCCCGGAGGGATCTCGATGATGGTGTAACGGCCTTCGCCGTCACTGACGGAGGTGCGGACTTTCTCGAGAAGCGCCGGGCTGGCAGCCTCGACGGTAACACCGGGCAGAACTCCGCCCGAGGAGTCTCTGACGACGCCTGAGATACCAGCCGTCTGCTGTGCTGCCGCGACCGATGCCAGGAACACGATGGCAAGCGCCGCGAGCAGCATAGCGGGGCGATGACAGTGCATGCAGTCCCCCAAGTCTCTTGATTTTCCGGGCCGAACGGTGAAAGTGCGGCCGACGCTAGCACCGCAGCGGCCGGCTGTCAACGGCGTGTCGACGCCTCCACCCGGCGTCGCTGGGCGCTTGCTGGTCTAGAACTCGTCGGCCGTGAACGGCACGCGGCACGGCTCCCGCCGTTCGTAGCGGGCCAGATTTGCCGTCAGCCGCGCCGCGACCGAGGGCAGGTTGAGGCGGGCGGCGCCCTCGATGACGCTCCGCTGGACGGCCACCGCCTGTTCGAACTGTCCGAGCTCGGCGAGCATCATCGCTGTCGCCTCGCCCAGGTCCAAGGTCTGTCCCTGGCTGGTGAGCAGCCGATCGACGAGGACCTTCGCCCGCCGCCCGTCGCGCACCGACGCGTCGGGTGCGGCGGCGAGGAGCCGCGCCAATGCGTGGTTAATCCCGGGGTGATCGGGATAGAAGGCCGACGCCGACACGAGGCGATCGCGCGCCTCGGCATAGCGGCCCAGCCGCACGAGGGCCAGTCCGGCGCCGAAGGCGGCATCCGCCTGCGTCGGCTCGAGCGCGAGCGCCTGCTCGAAGTGCGCCAACGACTCGCCCGGCTTGCCGCTTCGTGCCAGCGCCCATCCGAGCTGGACGCGCCCCTGCACGTATCCCGGCTCGTGCGTCACCGCGGCCCGGAGGTAGTCGACCGCCGGACCGTACTCCTGGTGATCGGCCGCGATCACGCCGAGACTGAAATAGGCCCGCCCGAATTCGGGATGCGTGCGGATGACCTGTTCGAAGGCGACGGTGGCGCCCGCATGGTCGCCCATCTGGGCGAGCGCCGTGCCGAGGCGATGGCGCAACGAGGGGTCGGTCGGCCGGACGTCGAGGCCGCGCCGGAACTGCTCGGCCGCGGCTGCCCAGCGGCCGGCCGCGAGCTCGACGCCACCGCGGACGTTGTAGGCCTCGGCGCTCTCGAGCAGGGCATCGACGGTCTGCATCAGCGGATCGACCGGCCGCGGCTCCACGTCCCCCTTGAGGGCGAGTTCCGCCTCAGCTCTGGCGAGATCGCCACGCCCGCGGTAAGCCATCGCGAGCGGATAATGCACCGCCGTGGCGCCGGCACTGAGAGCACGCACGCGTTCGAGGTGCCGCACGGCCGATGCGTAGTCGCGCTTGGCCAGCGCGGTCCGTCCGGCACCGAAGTGTGCGGCGGCGGAGCCGGCGCTGAGCGCCAGCGCTCTCTCGAACAGCGGGTCGGCGGCCTCCGGTCGCCCCATCGCCAGGTAGCTGTCTCCCAGCCACACGGTGGCGGCAAGATCGTCCGGCATCCGCTGGTGCGCCCGCTCGAACCACAGGACCGCGTCCGACAGCGGTCCGGTGATGCGAAACACGTGACCGAGGTAGTACGGCCACCGCGGATCGTCGGCATTGAGCTGGTGCGCGTTCCGGTAGCTCGCCTCGGCGCCGTCGAACGCGGTGGTGGCGTGCAGGAATTGCCCGAGTTCGCCGTACGCCTGAGACAGGGCCGATTTCGCCGCCGGCTGCCGCAGCGCGACCTCCACGTGCGTCCGCCGCGCGTCGAAGCGGGCGCGCACCGCGGCATCGGTGCTCGACAGGTCTGGGAGCGGCACGCGACGCAGCCCCTGGTCGGGCGGCGCGTCAAGCGTGCGCGCCATCCCGTCGGCCGGAGGCCCGGCCGACGACGAAGGGACGGTCTGGTCCCCGGGCACCGCCGGCCGGCATCCAGCAAGGGCCGACGCGACCGCCAACGCTGCGAGGACGGCAACCCACCGCTCGCCGCAGCGGCGGCCGTCGCCGCGCTCCCCGCCGGCTCTGGTGGTCGTGACTGTTGTGCGCATGGCTCGAGCAACGATCCGCGCCGCGGGCGGCCTCCGCCGCGGGCCGCGGCCACCGGGCGGCGCCGCGGATTATGACCCCACCGTCACCCGCTCGCAACTGCCGTGCACGACCGTGTCGTTCGTCATCCCGCTTCACCGACCAGCGGCGTCACCAGGGGAGGGCCGGTCCACGGACGCCGGCGCCTCCTGAGGGTGACGCCGGCTGGGCTATGGCCGGACGGGCGATGTCACGGTACAGCACCACCTGACCGCCGAAGCGCGCGAGCTCGGCAAGCCCGATGCCGACCAGGTTCCACTGCGCCATCCTCGTGGAGCGCGATGTGCACCAGCGAGACGGGTGTGGCTGCAATGGGTAGGCAGGTTCCAGCGCCGGGCACCATGATGAGGTGGATTCGCGATCGGGCGCTCACGCTGGTCCTGATGGTGATGTTCGTCGTGTTCCTCGTGGGACAGCTGATCACGGGGTTGGCCGAGTACAACAGCGAACACGCGCAGCACGGACTGGCTGCCGTTGCCATGGTCGACTACCTGGCCACCGGCCATCCGTGGGAGGCGCTCTTCGAGAACTGGGAGAGCGAGTTCCTGCAGATGGCGGTGTTCGTGTTGCTGACGACGTTTCTGATTCAGAAAGGGTCACCGGAGTCGCGGCGGCCGGCCGTCACGGAACTCGTCGATGCGGATCCGCGCGACTTCGCGGACGCACCGCACTCGCCGTGGCCGGTGAGGCGCGGCGGATGGATCCTCAGGCTCTACGAGCACTCACTCGGCCTGGCGTTCGTCCTGCTCTTCTTGATGGCGTGGGTGGGGCACGCGCTCGGCGGCTTTGCGCAATATGCCGCGGACCAGGTGACGCACAACCAGCCGCATCCCGGACTCACGGACTATCTCACCTCGTCCCGCTTCTGGTTCGAATCGTTCCAGAACTGGCAGAGCGAATTCCTGGCGATTGCCTCGATGGTCTGGTTGGCGGTGTACCTCAGACAGCGGTGGTCGCCGGAGTCGAAACCGGTGCATGCGCCGCACGACGAGACAGGACGCTAGTCGACCGGTTCCACCTTCAGAACGGCGCCATCGACCTCCTCCGTCAGCAGGTAGATGGATCCGTCCGGACCTTGCCGGATGTCGCGGATCCGCTGCTTGAGTTCAGGAAGAATCGTTTCGCGCCGCGTCTCCCACATCCGGTCGTTGAAAACCACCCGCTCGACACCGGTCGCCCCATTCACACGGCCGCGTACGATGCTGCCGACCATCAGGTTGTTCTTCCACGCGGGAAACCGGTCGCCGGTATAGAAGAGCAGTCCTGACGGCGTGATGCCGGGAATCCAGACGAGGAGCGCCGGCTCGATCCCGGGAACATTCGGATTCGAGATCGGTGAACTGTCGTTGTTCCGGCCGTAGCTGTAGTCGGGCCACCCATAGTCGGCGCCGGCCTTGAGGATGTTCACCTTGTCGCCGCCGTACGGGCCGAGCTCCACGTGAAACATCTGACCCGTGGCCGGGTGTGGCGCAATGCCGAAATGATCGCGATGGCCGACGGAGTACACTTCCGGCCGGGCGTCGCTCTTTCCGACAAACGGATTATCGGGCGGCACGGAGCCATCGTCGCGCAGGCGAACCACCTTGCCGTACGCCGTGTTTGTCTTGCGCGGGTCCAGTTCAGGCCCTTCCTGGCCCGCCGGCAGGCGCCCGCCGGCGCCGCTGATGGTCATGAACAGGGTACCGTCCGGCGCGAAGGCCATGCGCGACGCCCCCGGGGTCACCGGATCGCTGACATACAGGTCCTCGACGCCGGTCAGGGCCGCGCCCTCGTACCGGCCACGCGCCAGCACCATGGGCGAACGGCCATTCCCCGGCCGCGAATAGGAGAAGTACACCCACCGGTTTTCGGCGAAGCGCGGATGCAGGACGAGGTCGAAGATCCGGCGCATCGGCGGCAATCCGGCCACCGGTGTGGGATCGAGACGTCCGTTTCTGATGGCCCGAATCGCTCCCGTATAACGCATGCTCACCAGCATGTCGCCGTCAGGGAGAAGCAGCAGGGTCCAGGGACGGTCGAGGCCACGAGCCACGACGGTCACGGACACTTTGTGCTGGTAGGTATCGAACACGGCTGGCAGCGTGGGCAGCGGATTGCCGCCCCGCCCCTGCCGCCCCGTCGGTATCTGGCCGGATGGTGCCGCGCCAGCCTGACGACCGGTTGCCGGCGTCGTCTGCGCGGCCGCCGGAATGCGGCCAAGTATCACGGCTGTCAGGGCACACCCGAGAAGGGCACGCGAGCGCGCGGGGTGGCGGTTCATCATCGACGGTCCTTAACACCTGGACGATACGGTATATTCCATCCGCGGTCAGAGGGTGCCTCGCAACGAGGTGCAATAAAGCCGTCTGCTCAGGTGTTGATAGCAACAACGTGAGGGAACCGTGCGGGCCGCGGTCGGCGGCGTTCGACGCCGAGGCGGTCGACTACCTGGACCACCTGAAGGCGCTTGCACGGCGCCTGGCGGAGAATCGCAGCGAGGCAGACGACCTCGTGCAGGAAGCGTATCTGCGTGCGTTGCAGTCCTCGCATCGCTTCACGCCGGGTACCAACCTGCTGGGTTGGCTGCGGACGATTCTGACGAACGTCGCCAGCAACCGCCGCCGCGATCGATTCCGGAGCCGGGTGCGAACCAACGAGGCGGAGGTCGCACGCGCCACCGGCGCCTGGGCATCATCCGGCGCGACGCCGGAGCAACTGCTCCTGAACGACGTCATCGGCGGACGGCTGCAGATGGCGCTCGAGTCGATGCCCAAGGCGCTCAGGGACGCGACGTGGCTGCGCGACGTCGAAGGCCTGAGCTACACCGAGATCGCCGCGCGGCTACGCGTCCCTCTCGGCACCGTCATGTCGCGAATTTCGCGCGGCCGCCGCCTGCTGCACACGCGCCTGCTCGCCCTCGATGGCGCGGGCTCGAATGAGGAAAGGTGCGCCGACGATGACGTGCGGTGACGTCGATCGGTTGATGACACCGTTCATCGACGACACGTGCAGCGCGGCGGACCGGGCCGGCATCCTCGCCCACCTGGAGCAGTGTCGTGACTGTCGCGCGCGGGCGGAAGCGGAGTCGACGGCCCGCCACGTGCTGCAGGCGCACGCCGCCGTCGCCCGGACGTTGGGCGTCTCGCCGCCCTGGTGGCGGCCGCGTGTCTTCCGGCTCGGGCGGCCGACACTGCCGATGGCGCCCCCAGTGCTGCTGGTCGGCGCGATCGTCGTGGCTGCGGCGTTCGGGTGGTGGCTCCAGCCGACGCCGGTCACGGCCGTCGGGATCATCACGGACAGCTTCTGCAACGGGCGGCACGGGCAGTTCACGCGGGAGTTCGCGGTGAGCGAGAGCGAATGCACGCTGGGCTGCATCGCGCGCGGAGCGGAGTTCGTGTTGGTCACTGACACCGGGGTCTATCGCATCCGCAACCAGGAGATGCCGCAGCTCCCGACGTTCGCCAGCCAGCGGGTGAAGGTCGACGGCACGATGGCGGACGGCGCGATCGTCGTGCAGCAGCTCGCCGCCGCCGACGCTGGCCACGCGCAGTAAGCCGCGCGGGTCGCGCACGCGCGGCGCGCGTGGGCTAGACTTCACCGGGACTGAGACGTCAGAGACGGAGTGTGCAGGTGAGACGATCGCGAGCGATGCTCGGGCTGGCCCTCGTGGTGGGCCTTTTCGGTACGCGCGCCCTGAGCCAGGCCCCTCCCCCCCGTGCCCCACTCGCCCTGGTCGGTGGGACCATCTACACCAATCCCCTGCTGCCCCCCATCCGCGATGGCGCCGTCCTGGTCGAGGGCGGCAGGATCGTGTCGGTCGGGCCCCGTTCGTCCGTGCGCATTCCGCGCGGCGCCACGGTCCTCGACACGACCGGGTCGACGATTACGGCAGGCTTCTGGAACAGCCACGTCCACTTCCTCGAGAGGATGTGGGCCAATGCGGCGACGGCCCCGGCCGCGGATCTCACCCGGCAGTTCCAGCTGATGCTGACCCAGTACGGCTTCACCAGCGTGTTCGACATCTGGTCGTCGTGGGACCACACGCGGCAGTTGCGCGACCGTGTCGAGTCGGGTGAGGTGGCGGGCCCGCGCATTCGCGCCACCGGCCCGGCGATGTTTCCGAAGGCCGCCGGCGCGAGCCCGGAGATGGAGCTGTCGCCGACGGCCGTCTGGGCCAGCCTGGGTTTCATGCCACAGGAGACGATCCGGCTCTCGCGCGTGTCCGAGACGGCCGAGGCCGTCGCCAACGCGAAACGGCTACTCGACCTCGGGGCCGACGGCATCAAGCTCTACGTCACGTTCGGCGGCGCGAACGGACCGTCGATGTCCGCCGGCCTGATTCAGGCGGTGGTGCAGGAGGCGCACGGCCGCGGCAAGCTGGTGTTCGTGCATCCGACGACCACGGCAGGGCTGATGACGGCGGTGCGGGCCGGTGTCGACGTGCTCGCCCACACGACGCCGCAATCGGGGCCATGGAACGATGAGGTCCTGGCGGCCATGTCGCAGGCGCGGGTCGCCCTCATCCCGACGCTGTCGTTCTGGCGTTACCAGATGCGGCATGACCGCATCTCGGCGGCGGATGCTGTGGAGGAGTCGGCGGTGGGACAGTTGCGCCGCTGGGTCGCCGCCGGCGGCACCGTGCTGTACGGGACCGATCTCGGGTGGGTGACCATCTACGATCCGACGGTGGAGTACGAGCTGCTGGCACAGGCGATGACCTTCCCGCAGATCCTGGCGTCGCTGACGACCGCCCCGGCGGATCGCTTCGGCGAGACCGCCAGCCTCGGACGCGTCGCCCCCGGCTACCTCGCCGATCTGACGGTGATCCGCGGCGATCCTGCCCGGGACATCCGCGCCCTGTCGCGGATCGACTACACCATCCGCGACGGCAACGTGATCTACCGCGCGCCACGATAGCCCGGATCCGTCGTAGACGCCGCCACGCGCCGCTCGGCTGGGCGCAGCTCTCGGGCGCATTGTCCTACCGGGCGCCCCACGCTAAGCTCAGTGACCTGCATGGCCGGGTCATCGTCTCCCACGCCGCCGCTGCTCGCCGGGCTGGTCGTCACGCTCCTGGCGGTCATCGCCAGTGCCTACTACATGACGAGCCAGATCACGGCACTGCGCACGCTGCAGGCCGACGTCGCCGACCGTCATCGCCGGCACTCGCTGCAACTGCTCCGCATCCAGAACAACCTGAACGCGATCGGTCTCGGCATGCGCGACATGCTGGACAACGACGGACCCTATCCGCTCTCCGCCTGGAGCAGTCAGTTCGCGCGCCTTCGCGCCGACCTGGACGATGCACTGCACGTCGAGGCGACGCTGACGGCGGCGGACATCGAACCGGACCAGCGAACCTACCTCGTGCAGTCGGTCGGACAGTTCTGGGACGCGCTCGACCGGACGTTTGCCCTTGATGCGAGCGGACAGACCGCACAGGCGCGCGACCAGATTCAGGTATCGCTGCAGGCGCGCCAGGCCTCGCTGAGCACGGCAGTGGCGCGATTGCTGGCCCGGAACAATGAGGCCGATGCGGAAACGGCGGTCCGCGTTCGCGGCATCTATGACGATGTCCAGCGGCAGGTCTACCTCTTGATCGGGGCAACACTGGCCACCGTGCTCGTCACCGGACTGTTCGTCATCCGCAGCAACCGGCGCGTGTTCGCTCGCCTCGCCGCGCTGTCGGATGAGAGGCGGGAACTCGCCCGCCAGGTGATTGCGGCGCGCGAGTCGACGATGCGGGAGGTGTCGCGGGAACTGCACGACGACCTCGGCCAGTCGCTGACGGCCATGGGGTCAATGCTGGCCCGCGTCGTGCTCCGCCTACCGGAGGCGGCCGACAGGGACGATCTACGTGAGGTACAGGTCATCGCGCAGGCGACACTGGACAAGGTCCGCGGCTTGTCCCAGAGCCTGCATCCATCGGTGATCGAGGATGCCGGGCTCGATGTCGCCATCGAATCGTACCTGTCCGGCATCGAACGGCAGATCGGCGTCGCCGTGTCATTCGAGCGCAGCGGCGCCTTCTCCCGCGTCGATCCAGCCGTGGCCATCCATGTCTACCGGATCCTGCAGGAGGCGCTGAACAACGTCGCGCGTCACGCCCGCCAGTCGCAGGCCAGGGTGCGACTGGCGGTCACCGATGCGAGCCTGGTGCTCGAGATCGAGGATCACGGCCCTGGCCTGCCGTCGACGAACGAGCGCCATGGTCTCGGCCTGGTCGGCATGCGGGAACGGGCGACGCTCATCGGCGGCGCCCTGACCTTCACCGTTCCGGCCGGCGGCGGCACCTGTGTGCGGCTGACGCTGCCGATGCCAGACGCCGGCGCCGCCGCATCTCCCGCCGGGGTGACGGCATGAGCGCCAGCCCGGGCGCCGGACGTCGCCCGCCGATCGCCGTGCTGCTGGTGGACGACCACGCGCTCGTTCGGCGCGGCTTCCGCCGGCTGCTGGAAGACGACGACGCCCTCCATGTCGCCGGGGAGGCCAGCGGCGGCAACGAGGCGGTGCGCCTCGCGCGTGCGTTGCGCCCGGACGTCGTCGTCATGGACTGCGCGATGGCCGATGGCGGTGGGCTCGAGGCGACGCGGCAGATCGTGCGCGAGTCGCTGGCCGGGGCGGTGCTGATGCTGAGCATGCATGCCGAGCCGACGCTGGTGCGCCAGGCGCTCGACGCCGGCGCCCGCGGCTACATTCTGAAGAGCGCGATCGATCTCGACCTCGCCGCGGCGGTGAAGCGCGTCGCTGCCGGCGAGCGGGTGCTCGATGCGCGGGTCACGGTTGGCGAGCCGCTCAAGGGCAATCGCGCCGCGTTGACGCCGCGCGAACTCGAGGTGCTGCGCCTCATCTGCGAAGGAAAGTCCAACCGGGAAGTCGCCGCGCTGCTCCAGCTCAGCCCGAACACCGTGTCGGTGCACCGCACCAATATCATGGAGACACTCGGCGTCCACAAGACCGCTGAACTCGTCGTGTACGCGATCCAGAACGGGCTGGTGACGCTGCCGTGAACCGCCGGGCTTTCGTCCACACCGCGCTCCATGCGGTCGGGCTGACCGCACTGGCACCCGGGCCACTGGGCGCCGCGGCGCGCCCGCTCACGCTGCAGCTGGCCGATGTCACGGCGGCCGCCGGCATCACCTTCCGCCACAACAGCGGCGCCTACGGCGACAAGCTGCTCCCCGAGACGATGGGCGCCGGTTGTGCGTTCGTCGACTACGACCGCGACGGCTGGCTCGACGTCCTGCTGGTCAACGGGATGGACTGGCCCGGCCACACGCGAGCGCGGTCGACGCCGCGGCTGTACCACAACAACCGCGACGGCACATTTACCGACGTCACGCGGCAGGCCGGCCTCGACATCGAGATGTACGGCATGGGCGTGACGGTGGGCGATTTCGACAACGACGGCTGGCCGGACCTGTTCATCACCGCCGTCGGCCAGAGCCGGCTGTTTCGCAATACCGGTAAGGGGACCTTCGTCGACGTGACGACCACCAGCGGACTCGGCGGCCGCCAGGCGTTCAGCACATCCGCCATGTGGGTGGACGTCGATCGTGACGGACGCCTCGATTTGTTCGTCTGCAACTACGTCAAGTGGGCGGTCGAGCGGGACGTCTTCTGCAGCGCCGATGGACGGCAGAAGTCGTACTGCACGCCGGAGGCCTTTCGCGGCGACACCTGCTGGCTGTTCCGCAACAACGGCAACGGCACCTTCACCGACATCACCGCCACCAGCGGCATCTTCGACTCGAGTGCGAAGTCGCTCGGCGTGACGCTCGTCGACGTCGACGGCAACGGCTGGCCCGATCTGTTCGTCGCCAATGACACGCAACCGAACAAGCTGTATCGCAACCAGGGGAACGGCACCTTCAAGGAAGGCGGCGTGGCGGCGGGCGTCGCATTCAGCGCCGATGGCCGGGCGCGCGCCGGCATGGGCGTCGCCAGCATCGACCTCGATGGTTCTGGGCAGCCGACGCTGGCCGTGACGAACTTCGACAACGAGATGGCCGGTCTGTATCGCCCGGTCTCGCCGGGCGTCTTCCGCGACACCGCGGTCGCCGCCGGCATCGGCGGACCCTCGCGTGCGACGCTCGGCTTCGGGTGCGCGTTCGCCGACCTCGATCTCGATGGCGCCGCCGATCTGGTCGTCGTCAACGGCCACATCGACGACACCGTACGCAACCTGCGTCCGGGCGCGACCTACGCGCAAGCGCCGCACCTGTTCCTCAACCAGGGCGACGGGGCCTTTCGCGATGCCGCCGCCGAGGCCGGCGCCGCGTTCGCGCGGCCGATGGTGGCGCGCGGGCTGGCAGTGGGCGATTTCGATCGCGATGGCGATCTCGATCTGCTCGTCACCACCAACAACGGTCCGTGCCGGCTGTTCAGGAACGATCTGGCGAACCGCCACCGGAGCATCCGTTTCCGCCTGGTCGGCACGCGATCGAATCGCGACGGCATCGGCGCGGTCGTGCGCATCTTCCACGGGTCGACGTCGCAGTCGCGTACCGTCCATTCGGGCGGCAGCTACCTGTCCCACTCCGACCTGGCGGTGACCTTTGGCGTCGGCCTGCGCGACCGCATCGACCGTGTCGTCATCGCCTGGCCCAGCAGCCAGTTCGAGGAGTTTCCCAACCTCGCGACCGGCAAGACCTACGTCTGCACCGAAACGCGCGGTATCGTCGTCGCCGACGGCCGCTGAGCCGCGCCGCTGTCGAGGGCGGGACCGCACTAGTGCGTCCACACTATTGTGGACCACCGAAGCGGCCGGTAGAGTCCGCCCTGGATCTGGAGGGGCGGCGCGTGGGAACTGGTCTGCGATCGTTGCGGTCGGTGTATGTGACGGCGACGGTGAGGCTGTGGTGGAAGAGGGCCGCCGGTATCGGCGCGCTCGTATGCGGGCTGGCGAGTCCGGCGGCCGCGCAATTGCCGGGAGCCGACGCCAGCATCCGCGGCCGGGTCGTTGACACGCAGGGTCTCCCGGTCCGCGCGACCGTCGAGGCGGTCGGGCTCGCCACACGGCTGACGCGCCGCACCGCCGGCGACGAGGCGGGCCGTTTCACGATCCCCAGCCTGCTTCCGGGGATCTATCGAATCGACGTGGCGGCCCCCGGTTTCCGGCCGCGTCGGTTCGAGCAGGTAACGGTTGCGGTCGGCGAGGTGCTCGATCTGCAGATCGAGCTCTCCGTATCCGGCGGTGCCGAGACACTCACCGTATCCGCCGCCGCCGCCGTGGTGGACCTGGTCTCGCCGCTGGTCGGCAGCGTCATCCGGACGCAGCAGATCGATGCGCTGCCCCTCAACGGTCGCAACTTTCTCGAGCTGGCCTTCCTGGCACCGGGCAACGCGCCGGCGCCGAACTTCGACCCGACCAAGGCGCGCTCGGTCATCGTCTCCTCAGGCGGGCAGCTCGGGCGTGGCGGCAACATCACCATCGACGGCATGGACAACAACGACGATGTCGTCGGCGGTCCGTTGATGAACATCAGCCAGGACGCCGTCCAGGAATTCCAGGTGGCGACCAATACCTGGTCGGCCGTGCTCGGTCGCTCCGCCGGTTCGGTCATCAACGTCGTCACCAAGTCCGGGTCGGATGACGTGCACGCCTCGGCGGCGCTGTTCGCCCGCGACCGTCGCTGGCAGGCCGCACCGGCGACGCTCGATCCGGCGGTGACGGATGACATGCCGTTCAGGCGGCAGCAACTGCCAGTGACGCTCGGTGGCCCGCTGCGCCGGCAGCAGGTGTTCGGGTTCGCCACTCTCGAACTGCGCAACGAGGATGGCGGCGTCCTGGTGGGCTCGCGCAACGTTCCCGCCGGCCGCATCGACCGGCGCTTCGTGGCCGCTCCGCTCGACGACCTGCTCGCGTCGCTGCGGCTCGACTGGCGACTGGGGGAGCGCGACAGCCTGATGCTGCGCTATGCCGGACAGCGCCAGGACGACATCAGCGCCAGCACACTCGACCGGGCGATTGGCACCGACTCGTACCGGCAGGCGTCACGCAACCGCTTTCACGCGGCGATCGGCACGTGGACGCGGGTGCTGTCGTCGCGGGCGGTGAACACGGCGAGCGTGAGCATCAGTGATTTCGCGAACCGCATCGACCCGGTCGCGCCGGGGGTGCAAATGACCTTCCCGAGCCTGCTGGCCGGGTCGTCGTTCCGGGTGCCGCAGGGCACGACGCAGGCGCGCGTCCAGCTGAGCGATGCCCTGACGCTGGTGCGCGGCGCGCACCAGCTGACACTCGGCGGCCAGCTTCAGCGCGTCTCCGGCGTCTTCGATCTCGACGTGTTTCGCAGCGGCCGCATCGAGTTCGTCGAGGACTTCCCGTCAGTGGACCGCAACGGCGATGGCCGGGCGACCGATGACGACCTGCTGTTCGCGGTGACGCTGCGCAGCGCCTTTCCGAACCGCGGGCTGACGATTGATCACGCCAACAACACGCATGTCGCCACCTACCTGCAGGACGACTGGCGTGTTCACCCGCGGCTGAGCGTCAGCGCCGGTCTCCGCTACGAGGCGGACACCGACGTCAACAACGTCAGCCGGGTCGGCGAGCTGAACCCGTTGGTGAGCGCATTCGTCACCGGGCCGCGTCGGCGCGATCTCGACAACTGGGCGCCGCGCCTCGGCCTGAACTGGTCGTGGCACGACGGCCGTGCGAGCCTGCACGGTGGCTACGGCGTCTACTACGATCGCGTCACCCTGCAGATCCAGTCGCTCGAACGTGGACTCGACGGGCGGGCGCTGCCGATCGAGGTGCGCGCCGGCAACCTCTTCTTCCTCGATAACGCGACCGGCCGCCTGGCGCCCGGTGCGCCGACGGTGTCGAATCCGTTCGGCGGCTTCATCCTGCCCGGCCAGGGCGCCTCGGGCATCAACGTCATCGACCCGGATCTGCAGAATCCGCGCGTGCAACAGGCGTCGTTCGGCGTCGACCACCGGTTCGGCCGGCAGGTCGTCCGCGCCGACGTCGTGCTGAACCGCGGCGACGACTTCATCATCGGCCGGACCGTGGGTTCTGTCTTCAACCCGGTCGTCGGCGGCCCCGATCGCGTCGTCGTACTCGCGTCGAGCGCGAAGACGAGCTACCGGGCGCTGCTGCTCGACTACGAGCGGCCGCTGGCGTCGGGCGCCAGTCTGCGGCTCGCCTACACGTGGAGCCGGGCCCGCAACTACGCCAACGACGACCAGATCCCCTTTGCCGCCGGCCCGATCGATCCGAATGACCTGGCCCGTGAAGACGGGCCGACGCCGAACGACCAGACCCACCGGGTCGTCGCCTCCGGCAGCCTGGACCTCGGGGCAGGCGTCCAGCTGTCCGGCGTCTGGACGCTCGCCTCCGGTGTGCCGATGGACATCGTGATGCCCGACGGCCAGTCCCGCGTCCCGGTGCTGGGGCGCAATGCCGGCGGGCGGCAGTTCCGGAGTGGCGCGGAACTCAATGCGTTCATCGACCGGCTCAACGCCGCGGGCGGCGTCGGCGGTCAGTTGCTCCCCTCCGTGAGCGACCGGGCGCGATTCAACGATGCGTTCAGTGCCGTCGATCTCCGCGTGTCGAAGGGCTTCACGTGGCCGTCGGTCCGTGTCGAAGTGATGGCGGAACTGTTCAACCTGTTCAATACGGTCAACGTCCTCGGCGTGTCGAACCTGAACTACTCGGGCTTCAACAACGTCCTCGCCCGCGACGCCAGCGACCCGGCCAGTCCCGGCTACCGGACTGCATCGCGGTTCGGCACCCCAATCAGCACGGCTGGCGGCGTCTTCGGGTCCGGTGGGCCGCGCGCCCTGCAACTCGCGGCACGGGTGCGTTTCTGACCCCATCGGCAGTGGTGTCGTCGCGCACGCTCGGGCCGTGGACGACCGGCGCGCTCGTCGTCGGCCACACCATTGGCGTCGGCATCTTTCTCACGCCGGCGGCCGTCATCGGCACGCTCGGCGATCCGCGACTGGTGCTGATGGTATGGGTCGGCATCAGCCTGCTGGTGATGGCGGGCGCACTGGCGTTCGGCTCGCTGGGCGCCCGGCTTCCGCAAGCTGGTGGGTTGTACGTCTACCTGCGCGCCGGGTGGGGCGAGCGGCTGGCGTGGACCTACGGCTGGCAGTGCCTGCTGGTCATGGATCCCGGCGTGCTCGCGGCGCTCGCGATCGGCGTCCAGCCCTACATCGTCGCCATCTGGCCCGGCCTCGCCGGCTCCGAGCGGTGGCTCGCCCTCGCGGTCATCTGGATCGTCGTGGTCGCGACGCTCGCCGGCCTGCGGATCAGCGCGCCGGCGATGGTCGCGCTCACCGCGATCAAGCTCGCTGCGCTGGCGGCCATCATCGTCCTGGCGTTCGGCGACTCCGGCGGGCGGTGGTCGCATTTCGCCGCGGTCGCCGACGGCGCCGCGTCGACCACCGCGTTGGCACCCGCCCTGGCGGTTGCTGCCGTCTCGATCTTCTTCTCGTTCGGCGGCTTCTGGGATGCCAGCCGCATCGCCGATCGGATCCGTGATCCTGGCCGTACCTTGCCGCTGGCGATGACGTACGGGGTCGGCTGCGTGGCGCTCGTCTACGTGCTCACCACCGCCGCGTTCATCTACGTGCTACCACCGACCGAGGCGCGCTCGGCATCGCTGTTTGCCGAGCGGATTGGCCCGCGGCTCTTCGGGGCCGCCGGTGGACCCGGCTTTGCCGCAGTCGTGATCGTGTCGGTGCTCACGAGCGCTCTTGGCCTCGCCATCTTCGCCCCGCGCCTGTACATCGCCATGGCGGCCGACGGCGTGATTCCAAGAGCCGTCGTTGGAAGGCAGGAGGCCAATGGCACGCCGGTCCGCGGTCTGCTCGTGCTGGCGACCCTCGCCTCGGCGCTGGCGTGGACCTCTGGGTTCACCGGGATTCTCACGTACTTCATGGCGCCGACGCTGGTGTTCGTGGCTCTGGCGGCGCTGTCCGCGGCCCGGCGGCCAGTCGCGCCGTCTTCCGACCGTGTCAGCGGCGGACCGCTGACCGCGATCGCGGCCGCTGGGTTCGCGGTGCTGCTCGCCGCGGTGATCCTGCTGGTCGCCGTCAACCAGCCGCTGCAGGCGGGTGCCGGCTTCGCCGTGACGGCGGTCGGTGCACTGGCGGTGCACAAAGGGGTGATGAGCCATGGATCCGATGTTTCTTCCGGGCGTTGAGCACAATCCGAAGCCTGGTCCCTACAAGGGGCTGATCGAGCAGATGCAGGCGCAGGGCGCGGAGTATCCGCAGATCTGGCACCTCTTCGCCTACCTGCCGGGCATGACCGACCACCTGGCGCGGTTCACGCAGGAACTCCTGCGCGGTCCGGCGCCGCTGAGTCCCGGCCTGCGCGAGCTGATTGCGGCCTACACGTCGTTGAAGAACGGCTGCGAGTTTTGACTGAAGTCGCACGCCGCAGTTGCGGCGGAACTGCTCGGTGACCCGGGGCTGGTGGCGTCGGTGCTGGCGGACATCTCGACCTCGCGCCTCGACGACCGTCACAAGGCGCTCTTCCGTTTTGTCGACCAGGTGAACCACGGTTCGCCGTCGATCCGTCCGGCCGACCTCGAGGCGGTGCGGGCCGCCGGCTGGGACGATGAGTCGTTGTACTTCGCGATCACGGTGTGCGCATTGTTCAACTTCTACAACCGCTGGATTGACGCGACCGGCGTGCACGCCTTGTCCGATGCCGCACACCGCGAGGGCGCCAGGCGATCGGCCCGGAACGGCTACGCCCGGTGACGCGCAACGGTTCGCGCGCTCACGCTCCAGATGCTTCTCGATGAGCTGCCGGTCCGTTGACCGGGCCGAGTCCGGGTCCACACCAACGCTGTACGAATCCTACCGTCCGTAGCGCCCCAGGCACTCAGGCTGTTACCGCTCGACCGGAGTTGACCACGCAGACCCGGTTTCGTCGCTTGGACCAGCCTTCACCGATGAACTGGGAACCCATGGCTCCAAGGGCGCACCATGCGGGGAAGGTCGGAAACGGCCCGATCGGTTACACTCTGACGCCACGCGGCGCTGGCGCGGATGGTAGTACACGCTCGACCGCCCGACGCTCGCGACACTGGCCGGAAGAACGCATCATCGCCGGGCCAGTGTAGCGGCGGCTCTCCGGAGGCCCTCACATGCGTCGTCGTCCCGCATTGCGGCTGGTGTCCGCGCTCCTGACGTTCGCGGTCATCGTGTGGTCCGGCGCGGGCCTGGCGCAACGACGCGTGACCGATGGGCAATGGCCGACCTACGGCGGCGACCCGGGGAGCGCCCGCTACGCACCGCTCGATCAGATCACGCGCGACAACGTCCACCGCCTCCGCGTGGCGTGGCGATGGGGCTCACCGGACAACCAGGTGGTCAGCGAGAATCGGCGCGCCCTGCCGGCGTTTCCGGCGGCATTCAAGGCGACGCCAATCATGGTCGACGGGGTCCTCTACATCAAGACCTCGCTCAGCCAGGCGGCGGCGCTCGACGCCGCGACCGGACGCCCGCTCTGGACGTTCGACCCCGAGACATGGCGCCGCGAGCGACCGGCCAACACCGGCTTCAACGCCCGCGGCGTGGCGTATTGGAGCGACGGGACCACGGCGCGGATTTTCCTGCCCACCGGTGACGCCAAGCTGTGGGCCCTCGATGCCAAGACCGGCCGGCCGGTGGATGGCTTCGGCGTCGCCGGTGCCGTCGACGCGCTCGTCGGCATCCGCCGCCCGGTGCCCCGGACCGAGTATCAATTGATGTCAGCGCCGATTGTCGTCGGCGACGTCGTCATCGTCGGACCGGTGGTCTTCGACGGGCCACGCTATCAGCTCGCACCGCCCGGCGACGTTCGTGCTTACGACGTCAAGACCGGTCGCGAGCTCTGGCAGTTCCACACGATTCCGCAGGAGGGCGAGGTCGGCAACGACACCTGGCAAGACGGATCGTGGCGGTATACCGGCGGGGCGAACCCCTGGGGACTGATGACGGCCGACCCCGAACTGGGCTACGTCTACATCCCCACCGGCACGCCGACCAATGACTACTACGGCGGCCACCGGCGCGGGAGCAATCTCTTCGCGGAGTCGCTGGTCTGCCTCGACGCCAGGACCGGCCGCCGGATCTGGCACTTCCAGTTCGTCCATCACGGCTTGTGGGACTACGATGCGACGGCGGCGCCGTTGCTCGTCGATCTCGTGGTCGGTGGTGCGCCGGTCAAGGCGGTGGCTGTAGTCACCAAGCAGGCGTTCACCTACGTCTTCAACCGTGTCAACGGCGAGCCGCTGTTCCCGATCGAAGAACGGCCGGCACCCGCCGGCAACGCTCCGGGTGAGTGGTATTCGCCGACGCAGCCGGTACCGACAAAGCCGCCGGCCTTCGACCGCCAGGGGGTCACGACCGCCGATCTCATCGATTTCACGCCGGAGTTGCGCGCCGAAGCCGCGGCGATCGTCCAGCAGTATGCATTCGGTCCGATCTTCCAACCACCGACCGTCGAGGGCGACGGCAAACGTGGAACCATCCTGCTGCCGGGGGCCGGCGGCGGCGCCAACTGGCACGGCGCCGCCGTTGATCCCGACTCGGGACGGCTCTTCGTACCGTCGCGCACGAGTCCGACCGTGGCGCAGCTGGTGCCTCCCGATCCAGCCCGTTCGGACTTCACCTACCTGCGCGGCGGCTCCGGCGCCATCGTCGGCCCGCGGGGCCTGCCGTTGTTCAAGCCGCCCTATGTCCGTCTGACGGCGATCGATTTGGCCGCCGGCGTCATCGCCTGGACGGTGCCACTCGGTGATGGCCCGCGGCAGAAGGTGATCGACATGGGCATCGCCGACCCTGGTCCGCTCGGCGGCGGCGCCTACACCGGTCCCCTGGTCACCCGGAGCCTGCTCTTCCTGGGACTTCGCGGCAGTGAAGCCGCGGATCTGGTCTTCGGCACCACCGCGGCAGCCGCCGCCGCCATAGAGGGACGGCCGCGCGATGCCACGGCGCCGCCGGAACTGCGCGCGTTCGACAAGACCACCGGCGCCACGGTGCACTCGGTGCCGCTCGATGTCGCGCCCACCGGAAGTCCGATGACCTACATGGCGGGCGGCCGGCAGTTCATCGTCATGGCCTACGGCACCGGCAGTGCGAGCGGTCTCGTCGCGCTGACCCTCGATGGCCGCTGAGTACTGCCGTGAACAAATAGTAGGAGGCTGAATGGACACGATCCTGTCGGTTGGCGTATACCGGCGCGTGGCGGCCGTTTTCGCGGTGGTCGTCGCCGCTGCCGTGCCCGTGGCGGGCCAGAGGTCGGCGGCTCCGTCACAGGCGTCGACGAACTCGACCGTGCCGCGCACCCCTGACGGTCATCCGGATCTCCAGGCGGTATGGTTTTTCGGGACGTTGACACCCCTCCAACGCCCCGACAGCCTGGCCGGGCGCACCCATCTCACTGATGAAGAGATTGCGGCGATTGAAACGAGGTCCAACAATCGACCGGAGTACTTCGGTCTATTTGGGGATTACCCGAGTTACGCCTTCGACAAGCGGAGCTCGCTGATCGTGGACCCGCCGGACGGAAAAGTTCCTGCGATGGCGCCGGCCGGACAGCAGCGACAAGACGTTCGCAGCGCAGCTCGCAAGGCCGCCGACAACCCCGAGGACCTTCCCCCCTACGAGCGGTGCATCCTCGGCTTCAACGCCGGGCCGCCGATCATCCCTGGCGGCTACAACCAGAACGTCCAGCTGGTCCAGACGCCCGATTACCTCGTGATCCACACCGAGATGGTGCACACCGCTCGCATCGTCCCGCTCGATGGACGTCCAGGTCTGCCGGCTCACATCCGCCAGTGGAACGGAGAGTCACGCGGGCGATGGGAGGGTGACACGCTCGTGGTCACGAGCACGCACTTCACGCCTACGGGAACAGGAACCCTGATGCTGGACGGCAACCTGGCCAGAACCGGCATCGGCTGGTCGCCCGACGAGAACCTCACGCTGATCGAGCGATTCAGGCTCCACGACAGCAACACGTTGATCTACGAGTTCACGATCGACGATCCCACGGTCTGGTCGAAGCCGTGGACCGTGTCGCTCCCGATGACGCGGAGCAGCCAGCAGATGTACGAGTACGCGTGCCACGAGGGAAACTACGACATGAAGAACATGCTGTCCGGTGCGCGGGCTCCCGAGCCGCCAGTCGATGCAGCCACCAAGACCGCGCCGGAACCCACTCCGCGTTGAGGCTACCGCTCTCGGCCGTGCTTCACGGCGCGGGCGTCAGTCACACGCGCAGGCCGTGGCACGTGCACGAGCGGGCGGACGATGAACCGCGCGGAACTCGAGACGCGAGCATGGCAGGCCAGAGCTGCAGCAGCGCCCCGGGCGGCGTACAGACGAAAGGGCCACAACGGAAGCCGTGGCCCCTTTGAAAGACTTGGTTGCGGGGGGCGCAACCGGCTGGATTTGGAGTGGATCTCCACGGCCGCCTGAGGGAGGTGGAATGGCTTCCAGCTCGACCCTTCGCGACTTATCGCGGCGTTTCAGGTGGTCTCCGACAGGGCGGTCCAGCGGAACACGGCAACAAACCAACTGAGACCGTTGGGATCGGACACGAGGGGCGTCCCGCGCGCGGTCCCGCCTTACGGCCGTTGCCCCATTGCGCGTTTTCGGAGCGCCAATTGTTGTGCTAATGTCTCGCGCACATGGCATCGGGACTTGAACGACGTCGGGCTCGAAGGAAGGTGGAGAATACCGCTCCCAAGCCCCATCGCATCACAGTGTGGATTGGTCTGCTTTCCCCGAGTTTAGCCGTCGTCGCCTTGTTGGTTTCTGGCTTAACGTATTGATCGAATGCTCACTATACGCGGACCGGCCAGAGAGGCTACATCTCCATCACCAATCCGGGATTCGGGATCTCGGAAGTGAAGAATCAGACCGGTCCCGATGGTAAGGCTGTATTCGAATCCACGATCACGTTCAGAATCGATAACGTGGGTAATACGCCGGTAACCATCAGTCGCATTCACCTAACCTTTTTCTTGCCTGAGGGATGGGAGAAGGCTTCGACGTTTGAGACGCGTCGACCAGCACATCCTCGCCTATCCACATCCGTCATACTCGTTCATCAACCGGTGATGAGCCAGAAGACGTCGATTGTTGTCGATGATTCGATGAATCGATTCTGGCTGACCGATGCGGCTAGAGAGCAACACGGCCTTCAGCGGAGTCTTCTTCCCGACTTCGATTCTCCCGATATGCTCCATCTGACTAATGCCTTTTCAGGTAGAGAACTGTTCCTTAAGGGAGCATTGGTATACACCGACATCTTTGGAGAGGAGCATGTCACCTCATGGTGCTGGACTCAGGGAGAGCCGACGCCAGAGAACCGATACACAGCTCAATATACCAGTGCATGCGAAACGGATGACCGCGCCGAATTTGCGGCGGCGCCTGACTGGTAACTACTTCTTTCGCCGACCAGCGGCGTGCCCATCAGCGACGCGTGTCGCCAAGTGAGAATCTCGGAGCAGACGTTCTTCGGGCGGAGGAGGCGCACGCTCGCCACATCGCGACGACTCGTTACCATTGAAGGGGTCGGACGCGACTCGGTCGGGAGCGATATCCTGAACGCCACGACCATGCACTATGCAGTTCTGATCCATCTGGTCGGGCCCGGAGGTGCCGGAAAGTCAACGGTCGGCCCGGCGCTGGCGAGACGCCTCGGAGTCGCGTGCATCGATCTAGATGACCAGTTCCGGGCCCGCGCGGGCGACATCACGGCGTATCTGAACGCGAACGAGTACAGGAGCTACGCAGAGCGGAACGTGCGCGTCTACTTGGACGGAAGCGCCCGGCTGAGGGAAGACGCCGTGATCGCATCGTCGTCAGGCTTAGTGACCTACAGCCACCTCGGAAGTGGCGCGTACGTGAAGAAGCCCGCCGAAAGACTGGCGGGCCTCTTCTTGAGCTTGGCAAGGAGCAAATCCCGGCGGACGCGGGCGGGGCGAACGAGGATCATGCAGGAGCCATTGATTGCCGGACCTGCGGGGTACAACGTGCTCGATGCCGGCTATCCGACCACCGCGCGGATGATCATGGGGAGCATCGCGAAGCTCGGCTTCGACATCAAGGACGTCAAATCGACGAACTGCGCGATGCCGGCGTCGTCGCCGAACACCTGGGTGCTCCTGAACTCGGAGCCGCACCCGGACCACGGCGGCGGGCTGGCAGTGCTCCAGCAGGCGTCCGGGGCGCGGTGGCCGCCCACGACTGCCGCGCGAGTTGCCGTGT
>CADEDC010000027.1:0-7898 GCA_902825985.1 uncultured Acidobacteriota bacterium
GCCGAAGCCATTGGTCAGGGACCGTCCGTAGGCGGCGTTGAACGGGGTGGACGTCTCCGCGTCCCCATGCGGAACGCCATCGCCGCTCGCTTTGGTCGCTGAAATCGAGGCCGCGACGTTGAGCTCGTTGAGACCGCTGGCAATCTGCGCGTCGGCGCTTGCCGCCACGCCGACCGTCAGTAGCACGACACAGGCCGTGCGCAACAGTGCGGGTGCCATAGAGACCTCCCTCACTCGCCGGAGGTTGGCCGCGCGGAAAGGCGCAGCCAGCCACGCCACGCAGGAAGCTCATGCAGCGTTCGTGCCCGCGGCCGGGGCTGCAAACCACGGCCAATCGGACCGGCACCGCCGTGAAAGCGGCGCTACCGCGTCGAGCACGGCCGGAAATCGCAATCGCGCCGGCCTTCTGCGCTCGTTCCACACCCGCTGCCCGGCGGCGTGCGACCGACCGTGCCGACACGTTCATGCCTCACGCCGGTGACGTCGAACCGTGGAGCCGGCGACGCAGCAGCTCGTAGAGCACCACACCAGCGGCGGTCGCCACGTTCAAGGAGCCCTTCATCCCGAACATCGGAATCCGCACGTGCGTCTCGACGGCGGTGGCGACGTCGCCGGCGACGCCGTCCTTCTCGTGGCCGAAGATCAGGCACACCGGCCAGGTCGGCGTCCATTGGTACAGTCCCACGGCGTGTGACGAGGTCTCGATCGCGGCGACGGCATAGCCGGCAGCGGCGTAGCGCGCGACCGCCGCTGTCGTGTCGGCTTCGTACTCCCACGGCACGCTCAACTCGGCACCGAGGGCGGTCTTCGCGATCGACCGCTGCTGGCGGCCGCCCTGGTCGGGCCGCGGCGTGATGCCGCACAGCACCAGCTTCTCCACTCCGCAGGCATCGGCGGTCCGGAAGAACGACCCGGTGTTGTAGAGACTACGAACGTTGTCGAGGACGACGACCACCGGCAAGCGGGCAGGCAACACGTCCCATCGTACCCGCGGGCGCGGTCAGACGGGCGGGCGGCTGAGCCGACCGATCGCTGCGGCGGCCCGCCAGTCGTGCGGCGCAGCGCCGGAGGACGCCGCCGGCGCATCGCCGGCCGATCGCTGAGGCGTCCCGGGCACCGCCTGCGCCGCGGCGTCGGCCGGCAGGGCCAGCCTGAACACGCTGCCGCCGCTGGGCCGCGTGTCGCACGTCAGTGTTCCACGATGCGCATCGGCCGCCGCCTTGGCGATCGCGAGCCCGAGTCCGTGCCCATGCGTGGCGCTGCGCAGCGGACCACGGGAAAACCGCTCGAACAGCCGTGGCCGCAGCCGCGGGTCGACGCCTGGGCCGGCGTCGGCGACCGACGCCACGACCCAATCGCCCTCCACCCGGGTCTCGACGAGGATCGTCGAGCCGTCAGGGCTGTACTTGATGGCATTGTCGAGAAGATTGGTCAGCGCCTGGCGCACCAGCACGCGGTCAGCGCGGCACGCCGTCGCCGCGGCATGGCGGACGTCGATCAGCTGGTGCTTCTCCTCTGCCAGCACCGACAGCTGCTGTACCACGTCGTCGGCGAGCGTGGCGAGGTTCACCGGCGCCAGGCTCACGTCGTCGGCGGCGCCGGCGCGAGCCAGCATCAGCAAGCGGTCGACGAGCGACTTCAGCCGGTCCGCCTCCTCGAGCATGCTGCCGATGGTCGAGCGATAGCCGTCGGCGGCACGCCCTTCGCGAAGCGCCACCTCGCCGACCGTGCGCATCGCCGCCAGCGGCGTCCGCAGTTCGTGCGAGACGTCTTCGGTGAAGTGATGCATCTGCAGGAACGACTGCTCGAGCCTTTCCAACGTGCGGTTGAACGTGCCGGCGAGGCGGCCAAGCTCGTCGTCCGGGTTGGCGACCGGAAGCCGGCTGCTCAGCCGCTGGGCGGTGATGGTACGCGCCTGCTCGGCCATGCGGCTCACCGGCGACAGCGCGCGGCGGGCCAGCAGATAGCCGCCCAGGGCCGCCGCGCCGACGCCGAACGGCAGGCCGAGCGCGAGCACCAGCACCAGTTCCCAGAGCTCCCGACGCATCGGCGCTTCCGATCGTGCCACCTGGATCACGACCGGCTGATCGCCGACGACGAGAGGGCGGCTGAGGACGCGGAAGGTCAGCCCTTCGTAGTCGATGCGCGACAGCACATCCGAGGTGGCGCCCGGCTGCGCGGCAGCGCCGGGCAGCGGATTCCGCTTCGCCACGGCGGTCTGGAACAGCAGACGGCCGTCGGCCGCCCACACCCGCAGCCACGGATTGTCCTCGTCGGTCTGGATCTCGTCGGCGTCGAACCATCGCAGCTGTCCGTCGTCGCTGGCTTCCCACATCTCGGACGCCCACATGAAGTCGGCCCGGATCTGGCTGTCGAGCGTGCGCGACACGCTGCGGCTGACGAAGAGGAACACGCCGCCGGCGTAGATGGCGAGGACGACCAGCATCGCCGCCACGTATGCCAGCGTGAGCCGCGTCCGGACGCTGGCCCACCGAGGAGGCGTCATGACGCCTCCTCGCGAACGACGAACCCGACACCGCGAACGGTATGAATCAGGCGGCCGTCGCAGGGCTCGTCGACCTTCTTGCGGAGGCGCGCGATGTGCGCGTCGATGACGTTGTCGAGGGTCGGCGTGCGCTCGCGCTCCTGCCACACCTCGCGCGCCAGCGTGTCACGCGACACCACCTGGCCGGGGGCGCGCAGCAGGTGCTCGAGCAGGGTGAATTCGCGGGCCGTCAGATCGATGGCGCGGCCGCCGCGGCTGACCTTGCGGCTCCACAAGTCGAGCTGCAGGTCGGCCTGCGCCAGGGTTGGCCCGACCACCCGCCCGCGGCGCTCGAGGGCGCGGATGCGCGCCACGAGTTCGGCAAAGGCGAACGGCTTCACCAGGTAGTCATCGGCGCCGGCGTCGAGACCGGCGACCCGGTCGGCCAGCGTGTCGCGCGCCGTGAGAATCAGCACGCGCGTGTCGGAGTCGTTGCGGCGCAGCGCCTGCAGCACCGCCAGGCCGTCCCGGCCCGGCAACGCCAGATCGAGCAGGACGACGCTGAAGCTTTCGGTGCTGATGCGGAAGAAGGCGTCCTCACCGGTCGCTGCGACGGCGACCGCGTAGCCTTCTCCTTCGAGCCCCTCGCACAGCGCCGCCGCGACCTTCGGCTCGTCCTCGACGATGAGGACCGTGCGGGTCATCGTGACGTCTCCTGCCAGAGCCAGCCGCTCGCCGGGCGCGCCAGCGTCCTGAGGCGAACGCGCCACTCGCCGGCGTCGCGTGATGGATTGCCGGTGACGATCACGCGGTCGCCCGGATGCAGCCCGCCCGCCTCGACGAGCTGTCGCACGCGAAGACGATCGCCGCTTTCGACGGCCCAGACGCGGAGCCGTTGCCGCTCGTCTCTGCCGCGCACCTCGAGGTACGAGTGTGGCGTGCGATAGACGATGGCCACGAGTTCACCGTCGACCACCGTGCGCTGATCGGTGAGGTAGGCGCCGACCGGTGAGTGATGCGCGAGCGTGGCCGGCGCCGCGCATGCGGCGGCCGCCAGAACACACAGGAAGGTTCGAACCGTCATACAGCACCCCGCCGCTGAGAACCGAGAGGCCATGATACGCCGGACCGGGGCCGGCCGGCACCGACTTCGGCCGGCGGCCCGCGGGGCCGCGACCGCCTGACGATTGCGTCAGGAAAAGTTCAGATGCAATCGCCGATCGGCGCCGTTACCATCGCCGGCCAATTCACTCGCGCGCCGGAGGGTGCCCATCGATGTCTCGTCCCGTGTTCTGCGCCACCGCTGCCCTGCTGTTCTCGTTGCTGACCACGCTCGAGCCGCTGCTCGCCCAGTCCACGGTATCCGGCCGCGTCGTCGACCCGCAGGGCGGGCCGGTCGCCAACGCGCTCGTGACGGTGTCGCCGCCGGTGCCGCCGCGAACGACGCGCACCAACGCGGCCGGCGAGTTCCAGGTGCCGGACGTCTCCGGCAGCCGCACCACGCTCCAGGTCGAGGCGCCGGGCTTCGCCGCGTTCCGACAGGAAGTGGCGGCGGGTGCGGGCGCCGCCGCGATCACCGTCAGGCTGCAGGTCGCCGGGGTCCGCGAGGACGTGAACGTCACCGCCACGGCACTGCCCGGGTTGTCGCAGGTCAGCGATACCGGCTCGCGCCTCGGCCTGAGCGTCCTCGAGACGCCGGCCAGCGTGCAGGTTCTCGCCGGCGAGGCGATCCGGACGCGCGGCGATGTCACGCTGATCGACGCGATGACGCGCGCGGTCGGCGTCACCAGCCAGGGCGATCCCGGCAACGGCGGTGGCGCGGTGGCGGCGCGCGGCTTCGGCGGCGTCGGATCGGTCATGCAGCTGTTCGACGGCGATCAACTGCTGGTCGGCGCCGGCACGGTGACGTTCCCCTTCGATCCGTGGACGGTGGAACGCGTCGAGGTGCTGAGCGGTCCGGCGTCGGTGATGTTCGGCAGCGGCGCGATCGGCGGCGCCGTCAACGTCGTCCCGCGCCGCCCGAACACCCTGAACCGCGACCATTCGGCCCGGCTGTCGGGCGGATCGTTCAACCGGTGGCGGACCGCCGCCGGCACCACGGGTCCGATCGGCAGCCACGCCTCCTATCGCGCCGACGTCAGCGACATCCGGTCGAACGGCTGGGTCGATCGCGGCGATTCGAGCAGCACGGCCGTGGCGGCGTCGCTGCGCGTCGAGCTGACCCCGGCCCTCGTGCTCACGGCATCCGAGGACTACGGCCGTCAGGCGCCGGCCCGATACTTCGGCACCCCGTCGGCGAACGGCGCCGTCGACCGCGGCGACCGCGACACCAACTACAACGTCAGCGACGCCGACATCAGCTATCGCGACAACTGGACGCAGGCGCGCCTCGAGTGGCGGCCCCGTCCCCAGACCCGCCTGCGCAGCGGCCTGCAGTTCCTCAAGACCGACCGCCACTGGCGGAACGTCGAGAACTATGCCATCGATGCCGTGAAGGACGTCGTCCAGCGCGAAACCTATATCGAGATCTTCCATCACCAGACGCAGGTCGGGTCCCGCAGCGACGCGGCCTTCACCGCCTCGGTGGCCGGCCGGCCGAATACGTTCAGCGCCGGGTTCGACTACAACTTCGTCCGCTTCCAGCACGTGAACAACAGTCCCTACGAAGGCGCCAGCGTCGTCGATCGACGACGGCCGGTGCCCGGCATGTTCCTGAACGTCGCCGGCACGTCGCCGAAGTACGAGACCGGCACCCATCGCACCGCGCTGTTCGCCGAAGACCGGCTGGCGGTGACGCCGGCCCTGTCGCTGGTCGGCGGCGTCCGGGTCGATCGGTTCGCCGTGGCGCGGACCGATCTGATCACGAGCCGGGTCGTCGAGCGCACGCTGACGCCCACCAGCTGGCGCGGCGGCGTCGTCTATGCCGCGACACCGTCGCTGTCGTTCTACGGTCAGGTGGCGACCGCCACCGACATGATCGGCAACGCCATCAGCAACAGCCCGGCCCGTCTGCTGCTCGATCCGACCACCGGACGGCAGCTGGAAGTCGGCGTCAAGCAGGCGTTCTGGGGGCAGCGCGGGCAGTGGACCGTCGCCGGCTACCACATCGTGAAGCAGGGGCTGCTGGCAGCGGACCCGGCAAACCCCGGCACGTCGATCCAGATCGGCCAGCAGTCATCTCGCGGCATCGAGGCGACCGTCGGGGTCACCGGGCCGCACGGCCTGAGCCTCGACGCGAACGTCGCCCTGCTGCGCGCCCGCTACGACGAGTTCGCCGAGTCGATCGGCGGCGTTCTCGTATCGCGGGCCGGCAACCGACCGGCGAATGTCCCGGAACAGGCCGCCAACGTCTGGCTGTCGTGGACGGCGACGGACGACTGGCAGGCCCGTCTCGGCGTTCGCGCCGTCGGCCGGCGCTACTGGAGCTTCGACAACGTCGGCGACGTCCCCGGCTTCGCCGTCGTCGACGCCGGGGTGCGGCGGCGTATCGGCGGCCGCATCAGCCTCGACCTGCGGCTGTGGAACCTCTTCGACGCGCTCTACGCGACGACCTACTATGACAACGTCGAGCCGCAATGGCTGCTCGGCGACCCACGGTCGGCCGAACTGGCCGTGACGTTCCGTTTCTAGGCTGCGGCTCCGCATGCGTCTTCGATGGCGACCGGCGTTGATCTACACGCACCGCTGGCTGGGCATCGCCGGCTGCGTCATCTTCTTCGTCTGGTTCGTGTCGGGCGTGGTGATGATGTACCAGCGCATGCCGCGCCTGACGGCCGAGGAGCGGCTCGCCCGCCTGCCGCCGCTCGACCTCGACGCGGTCCGCGTCCCGCCCGCCGAGGCGGTCGCCGCCGATGAGCCGCCGCCGGATCGCCTGCGGATCGGCACGCTCGCCGGCCGGCCGGTCTATCGACTGTCGCGTGCCGGGCGATGGCGGACGGTCTTCGCCGATTCGGGAGAGCCGCTGACGGCGCTTTCCGCCGACGCGGCGCTCGACGTCGTGCGACGCTTCATCCCGGAACATGCCGCGACGGCGCACTACGCCCAGCATCTGACCGCGCCCGACCAGTGGACCATCGACGGCGGCCTGCCGCGCTTCCTGCCGTTGCATCGCATCGAACTCGGCGACGCGCAGCGGACCGACGTCTACGTCTCGGACCGCACCGGTGAGGTGGTCATGAAGACGACAGCGACGGGGCGCCTCTGGGGCTACCTCGGCGCCGTGCTGCACTGGACCTACTTCACGCCGTTCAGGCTGCAGGCCGGGCTCTGGCGCTGGAGCATCATCTGGGCGGCGCTCATCGGCTGCGTGATGTGCCTGTCCGGTCTCGTCATCGGGATCTGGCGGGTGTCGCGAACCCCGCGCTTCAGACTGAAGGGCGTCCGCTCGCACTCGCCGTACGCCGGCCTCATGTGGTGGCACCATTACGCCGGTCTGGCGTTCGGGCTGTTCACGTTCACGTGGTCGCTGAGCGGTGCGCTGTCGCTGACGCCGTGGGACTGGGCACCGTCGACGTCGCCCTCGCACGAGGAAACGCTGCGTGCGATGGGCGGTCCGCTGCGGCTCGACGTCGCGACGCTGCCGGCCATCCGCGGCGCCCTGACCGCCGTCGCCGGCGAGTTCGCGGCCCGCGAGCTCGAGCTGCTGCAATTTCGCGGGCAGCCGTTCGTGCTGGCCTATCGCCCGCCGTCACTGACCGCGGCACGAGAAAGCCGCAACCCCGACCTGCGGGCCTTCCACTCGGCAACCCTCGCCCTCGACCATCGGATGGTGCGGCTCGATGGCGGTCCGGCGACCGTCTTCACGCGTTTCGCGGACGCCGACGCGCGGGCGGCGGCACGGGAGGCGCGACCCGACCTGCCGATGCGTGACGCCGTGTGGCTGGCCGACTACGACGACTACTATTACGACCGCCATCGCATGAGCCCGCTGCCCGTCCTGCGCGTGCGCTTCGGCGATCCCGAGGGAACCTGGCTCTACGTCGCGCCGACCCACGGCGCCCTGGTGATGAAACAGTCGCGTCTCAGCCGCTGGAACCGCTGGCTGTACAACGGGCTGCACAGCCTCGACTTTGCCGTCCTCCTCAGACATCGGCCGCTCTGGGACGCCGTCGTCGTCCTCCTGAGCCTCGGCGGCATCGGCCTGACGGTCACGACCGTCGTCCCGGCATGGCGGCGGCTGCGCCGGCACGGAACGAAGTGGCGCGGCCGGCCAACCTGACCGGGCCGGCGCGGCGATCAGTGATGGCGCGGCCGATCAGTGATAATGACGCGGCAGCCTGCGGCGCGCCCTGTCACCGACTTGTCATCGCACGCGCCGCCCTGCCACGTCACAATGCCTGCGGCCATGCGCCTGATCGTTCCGCTCGTGGTATTCGTGTGCAGCGTCACCGTCGCCGCGGCGCAGCCGGCGGCG
>CADEDC010000027.1:7998-65210 GCA_902825985.1 uncultured Acidobacteriota bacterium
GCGGCGGCTGCCGGCCCGCCGCCGCCGACCCTGCCCGACACCATCGCGCGTGACGACAGCGGCCGCGCCACGGTGCGCGCCGTGCGGGTCACCGCGCCGATGCGGGTTGACGGGCGGCTGGACGAGGACGTCTACAATCGCGTCAATCCGGCGTCCGGCTTCATCCAGATGGAGCCGAATGGCGGCCAGCCGGCAACCGAACGGACCGAGGTCTGGGTCTTCTACGACGCGGCCAACGTCTACGTCAGCTTCCGGGCCTGGGAGAGCCAGCCGGATCGCACGATCGTCAACGAGATGCGGCGCGACTCGAACAACATCCGCCAGGGCGATTCCGTCGAGTTCGCGTTCGACACCTTCCGCGATCGGCGGAACGCCATCCTGTTCGAAGCCAACGCGCTCGGCGGCTGGACCGATCTGCAGAGCACGAACGAGCGGCAGTTCAACGCCGACTGGAATCCGGTGTGGACCCTGCGATCGGGGCGGTTCGAGGGAGGCTGGACCATCGAGGCGGCGGTGCCGTTCAAGTCGATTCGCTACGGGCCGGGACGGGTGCAGGACTGGGGATTCCAGGCCCGGCGCACCAACAAGTCCAAGAACGAGATCGCCTACCTGACGAAGGTGCCGCCGGCGCTGGGGCTCGGGCGCGCCGACTTCTCGGCCTCGCTCTACGCCAGTCTCGTCGGTCTCGAGGCGCCACCGCTGTCGCGTACGCTCGAACTCAAACCGTACGTCATCGCCGACCTGACCACCGACAATCTCTCGGTGCCGCGCCGGGCCCACGACCCGGGCGGCGATGTCGGCATCGACACCAAGTACAGCATCACGCAGAACCTCACCGCCGACCTCTCCTACAACACCGACTTCGCACAGGTGGAGGCCGACGAGCAGCAGGTCAACCTCACCCGCTTCAGCCTGTTCTTCCCGGAGAAGCGCGACTTCTTCCTCGAGAACCAGGGATTGTTCACGTTCGGCAACAACAGCTTTCAAGGCGGCAGTGCCGCGTCGGACGTGCCGCTGCTCTTCTATAGCCGCCGCATCGGCCTCTCCGGCAGCCGCGAAGTGCCGATTCTCGGCGGCGGGCGCCTCACCGGACGCGTCGGTCGCTACCAGCTCGGACTGGTGAACATGGAGACGCGGGCCAGCACGATCGCCGGCGCGGCGGCGGCGCCGGCGACGAACTTCTCCGTCGTCCGGATCAAGCGCGACATCCTGCGGCGCAGCAGCATCGGCGTGCTCGCGACGTCGCGGTCGAGATCGCAGACGGCCGCCGGATCGAACCAGGTGCTCGGCATCGACGGCACGTTCGCATTCTTCAACAACCTGACGTTCGCCACCTACTACGCGAAGAGTCAGACCGACGGAGTCGCCGACGCCGACACCAGCTATCGCGCCCAGATGGAATACGGCGGCGATCGCTACGGCGTGCAGGTCGAACGGCTCACCATCGACCCGAACTTCAACCCGGAGATCGGCTTCCTGCGCCGCACCGACATGCGCAAGAACTACGCGCAGCTGCGATTCAGCCCGCGCTCGCGGCGCTACCGGCGGGTGCGCAAGTTCTCGACCATCGGCCAGTTCACCTACATCGAAGACAGTGCCGGCCGGATCAGCACCCGCATCTCGGATGGCGAGTTCGCCGTCGAGTTCCAGAACAGCGACCGCTTCCAGATCGGCGTCAACGAGGACTACGAGTTCCTGGTGCGTCCGTTCACCATCGTGCCGGGTGCACGCGTCGCCGCCGGGGCCTACGAGTTCACGACCGGCCGCATCGGCTACACCATGGGGCAGCAGCGGCGGCTGTCGGCCAACGTGCTGGTCGAGCAGGGGTCGTTCTACGACGGCGATCGCACGGCGGTTACGATCAACCGCTCGCGGATCAACGTCTCGCCGCGGCTGTCGGTCGAGCCGAACGTCGTCCTCAACTGGTTCACCCTGCCGAGCGGGTCGTACTCGGCGACGCTGATCGGCTCTCGCATCACCTTCACGATCTCGCCGCTGTTGTTCGCCAGCGCGCTCGTCCAGTACAACTCGAGCACGCGGACGATGAGCACCAACGCCCGCATGCGCTGGCAGTACCGGCCGGGCAGCGAGCTGTTCATCGTCTACAACGAGGAGCGCGACAGCGAAGCCGCGGCCGGCGCGCCCGGCCTGCTGAACCGCGCCTTCATCATCAAGGTCAACCGCTTCCTCCGTTTCTGACGGCGCGCGCCAGTACAATCGTCAGCTGTGCCGAGCCAGTTCTCGTCGTTGGGATTCCAGGTCGCG
Organism: uncultured Acidobacteriota bacterium; assembly: GCA_902825985.1. Classification (GTDB taxonomy): domain Bacteria; phylum Acidobacteriota; class Vicinamibacteria; order Vicinamibacterales; family CAVVIG01; genus VFZL01. The sequence goes on from CADEDC010000027.1 coordinate 10,264, forward strand.
TCGGGTGACGACCTGGCGGCGCTCGCGAGCCGCGTCGCCGAACGCGCCGACACCATCGACGCCGGCGACGGCCAGTACCTCAGGTGGGCGCCACCGTCGGGCGAGCAGCTCTGGCTGCAGGTACGGCGCAACGGCGACGCCCTCGGCATGAACCCTCACTTCGGCGGCCGATCCGCGGTGCGGGCGGCACTCGAGGCGCGCGTGAGCAGGCCATCGCATACGCCGCTCGACGGCACGTTCCTCGCGTGGGCCGATCCGCCCGCCGACGGCGCGCCGGGCGGTGCCTATCCGTTCGCCTTCGATTGCCCCGACGCCGCGACCCTGGCATCCATCGACCTTCCGGTGGTGGTGACGCTCCAGGTGGCGGCCTTCGCCCAGCAGCTGACCGTGCATGAGAGTGCGGCGCACTATCGCCGCGACCAGCAGGCGCAGGGACTGGCTTTCGACTCGCGGTCGTTCATTCCGTCGGGGCTGATCGCCCCTTCCGGCGAGCCGGTCGTCCCGCCCGAGTCGCACGCGCTGTTCACCGGCCACGTGCTCGAGGCGTCGGCGCGCCAGAACAGCGTGACCGGCGAACCGTTCTGGTGGGCGCTGGTCGACACCATCGGTGGCACCTTCGACGTCGTCATCGATCCGACGCTCATCGGCGCTCCGGTCGTTGCCGGAAACGTCGTGGCCGGATGGTTCTGGCTGTCCGGTCGCGTCCGGCAACCAGACCGCCGCCGCAGCTGGCTCGGCAAGCTCATGGGACGGTGAGGTCACGGCGCCGGCCGGCACCGCCATGCCAGTCGCGCGCTATACTCGCCGACGGAGCAAGCGGTGAGGTGTATGACCAGGCGCGGCCGACGCACCAGGCAGCGGGCCGGATCCGCACCGGCAATCGGCAGCGCCGGACTCGGCGGCCACTGCGACGGGTAGCACGATGCGCAGGCTCGCCGCCGCAACGGCCGCCGTCCTCCTCGTCGCCACCCTGGCGGCGGCACAGCAGATCTGGGTCGGCCGTGGCCGCGACGGCTTCATGGGCCCGCGCTGGCCGAAGGCCGAGGATTTCGACGGCCGTTTCATGTACTGCCGCGTGTTCTTCCGCGGCCCGGGGCGTGGCGGCGGCTGGCGCACCGACTATCCGGGAGCGGACAACAATTTCTCCGTGCGGCTGGCCGAATTGACCCGGATCGACGTCAAATTCGACGCGAACCGGCAGCCCCACCATGTCGTCGTCTCACTCGAGGATCCGCTGCTCTTCCGCTGCCCGATGCTGTTCCTCGTGAATCACGGCAGCGCCTTCTTCTCGCCCGCGGAAGCGGAGCGCCTGCGCGCCTACCTGCGGAAAGGCGGCCTGCTCTGGGTCGACGACGCGTGGGGATCGTATGCATGGGCGCGCTGGACCGAACAGATCGGCCAGGTGCTGCCGCCGGGGCAGTTCCCGATCCGCGACATCCCGGTGACGCACCCGGTGATGCACACGCTCTACGACGTCAGGGAGATTCCGCAGGTACCGGCCATCAGCTTCTGGGCCGGCACCGGCGGCGAGACGTCGGAGCGGGGCGCCGACAGCGCGCAGGTCTACTTCAAGGGCATTCAGGACGCGAACGGCCGTCTGATGGTCGTGATGACGCACAACACGGACATCTCGGACACCTGGGAACGCGAAGGTGAGCGGCCGCGCGAGTACTTCGACCTGTTCTCGCCGCGGGGCTATGCGATTGGCGTCAACATCGTCCTCTACGCGATGACGCACTGAGGCGCGGGAACCGGTACCGGCGACCCGGCCACCCCGGCTGTGAGTGATCGCCGCCCTGGTCGCGCGCCGACATCCTGTCACCACGCCGTGCCGGCCGGCCAGTCCCGGCCAGCCGTTCGAGGCGCACATCTTGCTCGGATCGCCTGCGGGTGCCGGATTACCTGCGTGAAGCAAGAAAGGAGTCCAGTCATGTTCCGACTGACTCGCCCGCTGGCGCTCGCCCTCGCGGCCTCGCTCTTCGCGACGCTGCCGGGCGCCGCCGACGGCCAGAGACGTGATGGTCGTTCCCGACCGGCGCCGCCGCGCGTGGCAGTGCCGAGAAGCCCCGAGCGGCCACATCCGATCCACGTCGCGCCGCCCCCCGCACTGCGCGGGCAGGTGTTCATCGGCGGCTATTTCTACGACCCGTTCTTCGGGCCGTATCCGTGGTGGACGCGCGGAACCTACCCGTACTGGTACAGGCCGGCCTTCGATCTCCAGGCGAACGTCCGGGTGAAGGTCACGCCGAAGGAGGCAAACGAGGCGGCGGTGTACGTGGATGGCTTCTACGCTGGGGTCGTCGACGATTTCGACGGCGTCTTCCAGTCGCTGCCGTTGCCGCCCGGCGGCCACACGCTTGTGCTGTACCTGGACGGCTATCGCACCATCCGACACAACCTGTATCTGGCTCGCGGATCGCAGTTTACGCTCCGTGACACGCTCGTCAGGGTCGTGCCCGGCGAGACCAGTGAGCCGCCGGACCTAGCGCCGGCACTGCCGACACCACCGGCAGGCAGCTACCGGCTGCCCGGACCGGCGCCCCAGGTTTCGACGCCGCAGGCCGGACCGGTGACACCGACCGGTGGCGGATTCGCGTCGCTCGACCTGTTCGTCCAGCCGGATACGGCGGCGGTGACCATCGACGGCGAGCGCTGGGTGAGCAGCGAGGACGGTCATTTCGTCCTCCAACTGCCGGCCGGCACGCACCGCATCGAGGTCCAGCGTCCGGGATATCGACCGTTCATCCGGGAGGTCGAGTTGCGCGAAGGTGACGTGGTTCCGCTGAACATCAGCCTGGCGCCGACGACGACCTGAGCAGCCTGGGCCGCCGACCCTGGGGACCGGAGTACAATTTCTCCAGTGTCCATGGAACCCGAGCAGCCGGCCATCGTCCTCACCCGCCGCCGGCGCGGCGCGGTGACTGCGGGGCTGATGCTCGGGATGTTCCTTGCCGCCCTCGAAGCGACGGTCGTCAGCACCGCCATGCCGACGGTGGTTGCCAGCCTGGGCGGCATCGATCACTACAGCTGGGTGTTCTCGGCCTACCTGCTGACCTCCACGGCGTCGGTGCCGCTCTGGGGGCGGCTCTCGGATTTGTCCGGCCGCCGCACCGTGTATCTGGCGGCGATTGCGCTCTTCCTGACCGGCTCGATGCTGGCTGGCGTGTCGCAGTCCATGTTCCAGCTCATCGTCTTCCGCCTGCTGCAGGGGCTCGGCGCCGGCGGCCTGATCCCGCTCGGTCTGACGATCATCGGCGAGATCTACACGCTGGCCGAACGCACCCGGATGCAGGCGGTCTTCAGCAGCATCTGGGGCGTCTCGTCGGTGGCCGGGCCGCTCATTGGCGGCATCATCACCGACGCCGTCTCATGGCGATGGGTCTTCTACGTCAACGTCCCGATTGGTCTCGTCGCCGCCGTGGTCGTGTACCGCAGCCTGCCGGGCGATGCGCCGACGGCGACAGGCACCTTGAACTGGCAGGGGGGGCTGCTGCTGTTCGCCGCGACCGCGCTCGTCCTGGTGGCATCGTCGGAAACGAACCCGCTGTGGGCGCTCGCGGCGGTCGCCGCCTGCGTGGCGTTCGCGTGGTCCGATCGGCGGTCGTCGAACCCGATCCTGCCGTTGTCGCTGCTCAGCAACCCGACGGTGTCGATCTCGTCGATCGTCGGCTTTCTCGCCAGCACGTCGTTGTTCGGCACGCTCGCCTTCATCCCGCTGCTGATGCAGGTCTCGACCGGCGCGTCGGCGACGAGCGCCGGGCAGATCCTGACGCCGCTGTATCTCTTCTGGGTGCTCTCGTCGATCGTCGCCGCGCGGCTGCTGTTCCGCATCGGCCCGCGCGTCTCGGCCGTGCTCGGCACGTCTGCCGTCTTCATCTCGTGCGCCGCGCTGCCGTGGACGGCCGTGCACGCCTCGCGGGCCTGGGTGTTCGCCGACATCGCGCTGATGGGCGCCGGACTCGGCTTCTCGATGCTGTCGCTGCTGCTGGCCGTGCAGCACTCGGTGGACCGCAGCCAGCTCGGCGCCGCCACGTCGCTGAACATGTTCTCGCGCAGCATCGGCGGGGCGGTCGGCGTCTCGGTGATGGGTGCGATTCTCGCGGCCGGGCTCGGCAGCAGCGGCCACGACATCGCCGCGGCGGTGGAAGGCGGCGTGACGTCGCTCGATCCGGCATTGCGCGAACACTTCATCGTCGCCATCCAGCGCGCCTTCTACGGTGCGGCGATCGCGGCCGGACTGGCGATGGCCGTCTCGTTCAAGGTGCCGGAGTTCGCGGCGCGCGCGCCGGCCGCGTCGCCCGGCGACCCGCTCTTGACCGCGGAAATGTAGCGGCGCCGTGTCACTCAGAGCCGGCGTCCGACGTCTCGCCATCGGACTCGCGCGGCTGCCGCTGATCGCATCCGCCATCGAGCGGCCGGCCGTGCAGCGGGTGCTGACGGCGATGCCCGGCGGTCGCCAGCTCTACCCGCAAGGATGGGATCGGCGCCACCCCTTCGACCGCCGGCACGGCACCGACACCAGCGGCACGGTCGCCGAGGCGCGGCTGTCCGAAGACCCGGAAACGGTCGCGCACGCGGTGTTCTATGCCGGCTCGCAGCCGAGCGTCATGCGCCGGGCGTTCGCCGCGCTGCCCGACGTCCGGGGCGCGACGTTCCTCGATCTGGGGTGCGGCAAGGGACGGGGTCTGCTGGTGGCCAGCGAGTGGCCGTTCGCGCGGATCATCGGCATCGACATCTCGGCGGCGCTGGTCGACATCGCGCGGCGGAACGTCGCGATCGTCGAACGGCAGTTCCCCGGGCGGCCGCCAATCGAACTGGTGGTCGGCGATGCCAGCCGCTGCGCCCTGCCGCCCGGTGACCTCGTCATCTACCTCTATCACCCGTTCGACGCCACACTGATGGCCGGCGTGGCGGCCGGCATCGAGGCAGCGCTCGCCGCCGAACCGCGCCGGCTCTTCGTGGTCTACTGCAACCCGGTCGCCGGACGCTGTTTCGATGCGTCGCCGCGGCTGCGGCGACGCTTCGCGGCGACGATTCCGTACAGCCAGGAGGACCTTGGCTGCGGTCCCGACGAGAGCGACCCGGTCATCATCTGGCAAGGCGGCACTGCGCCGGCGCCGCCGGCCGATCCGTCGCTCGACGTCGAGATCGTTGTCGCCCCGCCCCGCCGGCGCGCGCGCCTGCAGCCACGTCGCACGACGTAGCCGGCCCGACGGCGACGCGGCGGCTACCAGAGCGGCCTGAACGGTTCGTGGACGACGAGGCCCGGGCGGCCGCTGGCGCCGGAGAAGATGCGGCCGAGCGCGTCGACGCCGACGAACTCCGTGCCGGCGCCGCGCGTCGCTTCCTCGTCGGGGATGAACGCCTTGAGGTAGCCGGTCTTCAGATCGCCGATGCGGATGCCGCGCTCCCAGCCGGGATTCCAGTGCGCATCGGACATGCCGTCCGCGACGTAGATGTTCCCCTTCGTGTCGATGGCAATCGCGCTCGGCTTGCCGAACTGCGTCCAGCGGGTGATGAAGTTGCCGTCCTTGTCCAGCACCTGGATGCGCTGGTTGCCGCGATCGGCGACGTAGAGCCGTCCTTCGGCGTCACGCTGCAGGTCGTGCGGGTCGTTGAACTGCAGCGGCAGGCTGCCCTCGGAGCCGACGCCGCCGCCCCACGCCTTGATGAACGTCCCGTCCTTCGACAACCGCACGAGACGATTGTTGCCGCCGCGCGAGCCGTACATGTTCTCCCGGTTCGGTCCGCGCTGCGTGCTGCCATGGCCGTCGGTGACCCAGATGTCGCCGTTGTCGGCGACCACCACCCCGGTCGGACCGTTGAAGTGCTTCTCGTCGGCCCCCGGCCGGCCGGCCTCGCCGAGCCGCATGACCAGCTGACCATCGGGGCTGAACTTGTAGATCTGGTGCCCCTTGCCCACGGTGAAGCCGGCCGTACCGCGGGCGTCGCCGTCGGCGACGCCGTCGGTGACCCAGATGAAGCCCTCGTGGTCGACGAAGAAGCCGTGCGGGAAGTTCATGATTCCCTTGCCGAAGCTCTTGACGAATCGGCCATCCATGTCGACCTGGATGATCGGATCGAGATTCGACGCGGCGCAGCCGTTGGCGCCGCAGCGGTCGAGAATCCAGAGGTGCTTGCCGTCGCGATCAGGGCGGATGCCGCTGGCGACGCCGATTTTCCGGCCCTCGAGCTTGTCCCAGCTGTAATTGACCTTGTAGGGATTGTTGGCGATCTGCGCCCCGAGATCGACGCCTGCCGCACCGAGGAGGACGGTGAGGCCGCCGAACAGACTTGCCGCGACACGAATCGGATGGCGCATGGTCACCTCGTAAGCGGCTCCGTTATATACCCCGGTCGCGCGCCGCTGCAACCCCGCGACGACGGCGGCACCGCCCGGCCGCCGCCACGACCAGACGTTGCCGGCGCCGGGAGCGTACGACGCGGCGACCACGCTATTGGCGACCAGCGTGGCGCACGGGATCACGCCGCGGCCCTTCGTCATGCCGGCGTTGACGGTGACCGGACCGGCCCCGTCAGCCGCTATCGCCGGCGGCCGGCCGCCATCTCCTTCGCGACACGTTCCGCGGCGCCCCAGACGCGCAGCAGGTTGCCGCTCCAGATCTTGCCGATCTGCTCCTCGGTATAGCCGCGGCGCACCAGCTCCAGCGTCACGTTGAACGTGTCGGCAGCGCTGGTCCACCCCTCGATGCCGCCGCCACCGTCGAAGTCCGACGAGATGCCGACGTGGTCGATGCCGATCTGCTTGACGACGTAGTCGATGTGGTCGACGAGATCCCTCACCGAGGCGCGTGCCGCCGGCCACTGCGCGTCGATGACCGCCAGGCGACGCCCGTACTCGGCCCGCCGGTCGGCGGGCAGCGCGGCGACGCCAGGATCGGGCTCGTCGAGCGCCGGGGTCGCCCCTGGCGCTTCCACCGGGCAGGGCGGCGGCCCGGGCGGCAGCGGCGCCCGACGCGGCGGCCGGACCTCCAGCTGACGGCGCAGGTCGGCGATGGCCGTAGCACGCTGCGGCGGATCGATCTTGAGGAAGGAGCCAAGGCCGACGATCTGGATGACACCGCCGCTCTGCTTGAGGGCCATCAGCATCTCGTCGTCCATGTTGCGGCTGTGGTTGGCGACGGCGCGCACCGCCGAGTGCGACGCGATGATCGGCGCTTTCGACAACGCCACCATCTGCATCATCGCGCCTTTGGACGGATGCGAAACGTCGACCATCATCCCGAGGCGGTTCATCTCCCCGACGACCTCCCTGCCGAGCGGACTGAGGCCGCCGTAGAGCCAGGTCTGGGTCGCCTCGCCGGTGTTCGAGTCGGCGAGCTGGCTGGCGCCGTTGTGGGCCAGCGACATGTAGCGGCCGCCGCGGTCGTAGAATTCCGCCACCCGCCTGACGTCGAGTCCGACCTGATAGCCGTTCTCGATGCCGATGACCGCGACCTTGCGACCGGACGCCGCGATCCGGCGGACGTCGGCGACGGTCAGCGCCAGACCGATCTGCGTCGGCGCAATCTGCTCGGTGAGCCGGTGGACGGCGTCGAACTTCGCGACAGCCATCCTGTAGGCGTTGTCGTAGCCCTCCGGAGTCAGGGGGCCCTGGCCGACGTAGGCAATCATGAACGACACGTCGAGACCGCCGTCCGTCATCTTCGGCAGGTTCACCTGCGTCGTCAGGCGCTGCGTGTAGTTGCAGGCCGGCGTGAAATGTCCGGGGTCGATATCGTTGTGGGTGTCGAGCACGAGCACACGGTCGTGGATGCCGCGCGCGCGGGCGACGAGCGCCACATCATCCGACGCCTGCGCGAGCAGGCCCGGAAAGCCGGCGGTGACCACGGCCGCCCCGGCGATACCCAGCGCGACCGCCGCCGTGCCGGCGACACGGCGTCCCCCCAAGCCCGACCCGTGAGCCATGTCGAATCCTCCCGTCCTGTGATGCTATCAGAGCGGCCGCCGGCCTCAGCCGCGGTGGCGCCGCCACCGTCCGGAACCCGAGCGACCGGCCCCCGTCTAATATCTACGAAGGAGGGCTGCGCCGCCCATGACCACGCAGATCGTTCGCGAACCCGACCCGTCGCTCGTGACGCTCACACAGGTGACGTATGCGCTGCACGCGCTGGGACTGGCCATCGGGGCGTTCGGCGCCGCCACCATCATCGGCTCCTTCCTGTTCGCCTGGCCGTCGATCATTGCGGTGATCATCAACTACGTGAAGCGCGGTGAGGCGCGCGGCACGTGGCTCGAGAGCCACTTCACCTGGCAGATCCGGACGTTCTGGTTCGCGCTGGCGTGGACGGTGCTCGTCGGCATCGTCGGCGCGCTGCTCGCCATCGTCCTCATCGGCTTCGCAATCTGGTGGATCGGCTTTTTCGTCCTCGGGATCTGGGCCATCTATCGCATCGTCAAGGGGTGGCTGCGGCTGCAGTCGCGCCTTGCCGTCGACTAGGTCAGGTGCCAGCCCGGCCCATCCGATCGGTCGTTGGCGCCCGCCCGATGTCGATCTGGCACGGTCGGCAACGACCATGAGGAGCGGGCGGTGCCGCCCGATTGAGGAGTCAGCATGAACGCCATGGTACGGATTGTGCCCTGCCTCTGGTTCGACGATCAGGCCGAAGCCGCCGCCACCTTCTACGTGTCGGTATTCCCCAACTCGCGGATCACGCACGTCGCCCGCTATGGCGAAGCCGGGTTCGCCCAGCACGGCCGGCCGGCCGGCAGCGTCATGACCGTCGAGTTCGAACTCGATGGCCAGCGCTTCACCGCGCTCAACGGCGGTCCGCACTTCACCTTCAACGAGGCGGTGTCGATGCAGGTCACGTGCGACAACCAGGCCGACGCGGACCACTACTGGGATCGGCTGACGGCTGGCGGCGATCCGAAGGCCCAACAGTGCGGATGGCTGAAGGACCGGTTCGGGCTGTCGTGGCAGATCGTACCGACGTCGGTGACACGGATGCTGTCCGACCCGGATACCGTGAAGTCACAACGTGCGTTCGCCGCGGTCATGGCGATGAAGAGGATCGACATCGCGGCCGTCGAACGCGCCTTCAACGCGCCTGAAAAGTGAACTCGTACTCGGCCGGAATCGTCATATGTGACTCCCCACCGTTCGGCCGTGTCCTAGTTCCGAGGAACAACAGCCGATGGTGACACGTGTCAAACGGGGCGGCATATCAGAGTTCATCCACCTGGTCGCGGAAGCGTTCGACTCGGACCTCGGCAGCGCCGAGGCGACCACCAGACTGATGCTCCTTCGGCTGCTGGAAGCCCCGCACGACCTCGCCGTCGAATGCCTGTTCGATGCCGTGCCCGGGGCGCGCGATCTGGTGTTTGCCGAGTTGCTGCGCGTGGCGACGGATCAGGCGGAACTGCCGCCGGACAGCGAGGTCACCGCCGACCACTTCGCGCTGTTCCTGGCGTATTGCAGCGCTCACGCCGGCGTCGACTGTGCCGGCCGGCTGCTCGCAACCACCCAGCTTCGTCTCGGGCGACCCGACTGAGTCTGCCTGGCACCGGCATGCGTGTCGCAATGCGATGATCGTCAGCACGTTGCGACAACCATGCACCACGGCCGAGCCGGGCTGCTAGAATCGCTGCCCATGGCCAACGTTGGGGTGTCGTTCACCGGGGTGCTGTTCCGCATGGCGATCGCGGTCTTGCTCGTACTCGCGACGTTCAATCCGAGCGGTTACTCGTTCACCCACTGGATCACCGCTCCGCCGGTGGCGGTCACGCCGGGCAAGGCGGTCGCTGCGCTGCTGCTCATCATCGGCTGGCTGATGACGGCGCGGACGGCGTTCATCGCCATGGGCGCCTTCGGCCTGCTCATCGGCATCGCCCTCTTCGCCGCGGTCATCTGGCTGCTCGTGGACCGGCAGTTCCTGACGCTCACCGGCTCCGGCATCGTCTGGGCCTCGCTGCTCGTCGTCGGCGTCCTACTCGGGATCGGTCTGTCGTGGTCGCTGTTGCGGGCGAAAGCCACCGGACATCTCGAGGTGCAGTAGGCCGGTGGCCGACACCGCGGGGCGTGGTCAGCGCGCCGCGGCCGACAGCTCGTCGAACAGTCCGTCCAGCCCCACCGGTGCCGTCGGCCATCCGAGATCGTCCAGTTTCACGCGCCGCTCGAGGTCGCCCTTCGTCCCGCCACCCTTGATGTGGGCGGCGACGCGATCGTTCATCGCCTGCATGCGATCCCTGAATTGCCTGACCTGCTCGCGCGTCAGGATCGGACCGTGCCCCGGGATGGCGGTGTCGAAGTCGAGCGCGAGGATCTTGTCCAGCGTCCCCACCCACTCCTTGCCGCTGCCGTGCCCGGCCGTATAGTCCATGAACGGCGTCAGCGCCGTTCCCTGCGAGCGCTTGCCCCAGACGACGAGGTCGCCCGTGTGAATGGTCTTCAGATCGGGGAAATAGACGACCGAGTCGCCGTTGGTGTGGCCGCGCCCCAGATGGCGCATCTGGACCTCGGCGTTGCCGAGGAAGACGGACTGCTGGTCGTTGTAGACGATCCGTCCCGGGCCCGCGAGCCGTTCCGCGATCATGTTCGCCCGGGCGTTGCGGTGCATCAGGATGTCGGCGTGCGGCAGGAACCGGGCGTTGCTGCCGGTGTGATCACCGTGCTGGTGGGTATTCAGCACGTAGCGGATCGGCTGCGGCGACACGCTCTTCACCTTGGCGACGATGTCGTCGTAGAGTTGCGGGATCTTTGAATCGACGATGATGATGCCCTCGCTCGTGACACGGACGGCGACGTTGCCGCCGGTGGCGGCGCCATCGTAGCCGGGGATCACGAACAGCCCGTCCTTCAGTCGGGTGATCGCCGTGGTGAACGGCTCACCCGTCGGCTGCTGGCCGCCCATGATCCTGGCCGCGGCGAGGACGACAGCGGCGACGCACAGCAGCACGACGTCCGGCAGCGCAGTGGATGACCTCCGCATGGTGACCTCCTCAGTCGGCCGAGTATACGGCCGCCGCCAGGGATGCGGGTGCGACCGCGCGGGTCCCGGGCGGCGTGCGGCGATCGGTGGCGGCGCGGCCGGCGACGGGCGGTCGCACCGTGCCGCCAGCGCGCGATTACCAGATGATCGCCCGCTGGTCGGGCGGCAGGAACAGCCGGTCGCCCGGCTTCACCCCGAAGGTATCGTAGAAAGCCTGGACGTTTCGCACCGGTCCGTTGGCACGATACATCGCCGGCGAGTGTGAGTTGGTCAGCACGCGCTGCCGCATCGCGTCGTCGCGCATCTTCGTCTGCCACACCTGGGCGAGCCCGAAGAAGAAGCGCTGGTCGCCGGTCAGACCCTCGATGGTCGGGGCCGGCTGGCCACGCAGCGAAATCCGGTAGGCTCGGTGCGCAAGCACCGTGCCGGTGAGATCGCCGATGTTCTCGCCGAGGGTCAGCTCGCCGTTCACCTTCAGGCCGGCGAGCGGCTCGAACTCACCGTACTGCGAGACGAGCAGCGCCGCACGCTTGGTGTACTCCTCGGCATCGCGGGCCGCCCACCAGTCACGCAGCGCTCCCGTCGCGTCGAAGCGGCGGCCCTGGTCGTCGAACCCGTGCCCCATCTCGTGGCCGATGACCACGCCGATGCCGCCGTAGTTGACCGCGTCGTCGGCCTCGGGATTGAAGAACGGCGGCTGCAGGATGCCGGCCGGGAAGACGATCTCGTTGCGCGTCGGATTGTAGTAGGCGTTGACGGTCGGCGGCGTCATGCTCCACTCATCCGGGTTGACCGGCCGGCCGACTTTGCCGAGCTGGTAGTCGTGCTCGGCCAGGAAGGCGCGCGTCAAGTTGCCCACCAGGTCGTCGCTGGCGATCTCGACGCGCGAGTAGTCGCGCCAGCGCTCCGGATAGCCGATTTTGGCGCGGAACTTAGCCAGCTTCTCCTGTGCCTGGGCGCGGGTCTCCGGGCTCATCCAGGCGAGCGTATCGATCCCCTCCTTGAACGCCGCGCGCATGTTCTCGACCAGCTGCGCCATGCGGGCCTTCGCCGCCGGCGTGAAATGGCGCTCGACGTAGAGCTTGCCGAGCAGTTCTCCGAGATTGCGGTCCATCGCGCCGACGGCGCGCTTCCAACGCGGCTCGTTCTCGGTGACGCCGCGCAGCGCCGTGCCGTAGAACGCGAATTCGGCGTCGACGAAGGGTTGGCTCACATAGGGCGCGAAGCCGTTGAGCAGCTGGGCGCGCAGGTACGGCTTCCAGCGATCGACCGGCAGCTCGTTCACGGTGGCGGCGAAGGCGGTCAGGAAGCCGGGTTGCGACACGACGAGCCACGCGGCATCCTCGACGCCCAGTTCGGTCGCCCAGGCCGTCCAGTCGAAGCCGGGCGACTCCTGCGCGAGTTGGGCAAGGCTGCGGCGATTGTAGGTCTTCACCGCGTCGCGGCTCTCGACCCGCGTCCAGTGGGCGCCGGCGAGCCGCGTTTCGAGCGCCAGGATGTCGGCGGCGCTCGCCGCCGGCGTCGACTGGCCGGCGAGCGTCAGCATCGTCGTCAGGAACGCGACGTACTGCTCCCGATAGGCGACGATCTCGGGCTCCGCCTTGAAGTAGTAGTCGCGGTCCGGCAACCCGAGGCCGCCCTGGTAGAGGTACAGCGTGTCGACGCTCGGCTGCTGGGCATCCGCGTCGACGTAGCCGACGATCGGGTTCGTGAGATTCAGCTTGTACATGCGGGCGAAGTAGCGCGCCAGGTCGGCCTTCGTACGCAGTCCGTCGATGCGCGCCAGCTCGCCTCGCAGCGGCGTGATCCCCAGTTCGTTGACCCGCGCCTCGTTCATGAAGCTGTCGTAGAAGTCGCCGATCTTCTGCGCGTCGGAGCCGGCGACGCGCGACGTCGAACGGCCGGCCGCCTCCGCAATCGCGCGCAGGTTTTCGCGCGACTGGTCGGCGACGCGGTCGATGGTGCCGAACGACGACTTGTCGGCCGGAATCTCGGTCCGCGCGAGCCACGTGCCGTTGACATGACCGAACAAATCGTCCTGCGGTCGGATCGTGGTGTCGAACGACGACCGGTCGATGCCGCTGGCGAGCGGCGGCACGGTCGCCGCGGGAGCCGGCGGCTCACCGGAACACCCGGACCACACGGTCACCATGAGCGAGGCAACGAGCCACCGTTTCATCGAATCACTCCTGCGGAGGCGAGGCGCCCCCCGCCATACGCTAGCACCTCGGAATCGCCGGTCGCCAGCCCACGCCGGTAGTGTGTCCCTTCACAGGAGCCCACTACCACCACGCCCCGGGGGTCCGTCGCCGGCAGCCGCTGCGGCGCGACGGCGTGGCCCCGCGGCGGCGCCGGGTCCTCACGCCGGCACCACGTCACCGCTCGGGTGGCCGTGCCTGCCATGCGCGCTGCAGCGCCGGAGCGAACAGCAGCACGACGGCCAGCGCCAGCAGGGCCGCGGTCAGCGGCCGCGTCACGATGGCGACGGCCGAGCCTTCCGCTATCGCCAGCGCGCGCCGCAACTGCTGCTCGGCCATCGGACCGAGGATCACGCCGATGATCGCCGGCGCCAGCGGGATGCGGCGGCCGCGCATCAGATAGCCGACGCCGCCAATCGCGTAGAGCAGGCCGACGTCGAACACCGACCGGTTGACGCTGTAGGCGCCGGCACTCGCGAGGGTGAGGATGCCGCCATACAGCGCCGGGCGGGGAATGCTGAGCAGCTTCACCCACACGCCGACCAGCGGCAGGTTCAGCACCAGCAGCATGGCGTTTCCGACATACAGACTGGCGATCAAGCCCCACACCAGCCGTGGCTCGTGCTGAAACAGCAGCGGACCGGGCTGCAGTCCGTACTGCTGGAATGCCGCCAGCAGAATCGCCGCGGTTGCGGTGGTCGGCAACCCGAGGGCCAGCAGCGGCACCAGGGTGCCGGCGGCCGCCGCATTGTTCGCGGCTTCAGGCCCGGCAACCCCTTCGATCGCACCGTGGCCGAACTGCTCGGGATGGCGGGCGAGGCGACGCTCGACGGCGTACGAGAGGAACGTCGGAATCTCCGCCCCGCCGGCCGGCAGCGCACCGAGCGGAAACCCGATGGCGGCGCCGCGCAACCACGCCTTCCACGATCGCGCCCACTCCTCTCGCGTCATCCACAGCGACCCGCGCGCCGGCACCGCCGCGCCGTCGAGATGATGGCGCGACGCTGCGTACAACACCTCGCCGACCGCGAACAGGCCGACCGCGACGATGACGACATCGACGCCGTCGAGCAGCTGCGGAAGGCCGAACGTGAGGCGCGGCACGCCGGTGAGCGGATCGATGCCGATGACACCGAGCAGCAGTCCGAAGAGCAGGCTCGTGAAGCCGTCGACGCGCGACTCGCCGAGCACCGCCGACACCGCGACGAACGCCAACACCGCCAGCGCGAAGTACTCGGCCGGACCGAACCCGAGGGCGAGGGCCACCATCACCGGGGCGCTGACCGTGAGCGCCGCGGTCGCCAGCGTCCCGGCGACGAACGAACCAATCGCCGCCGTGGCGAGCGCCGCGCCGCCGCGTCCGGCGCGCGCCATCAGGTGCCCTTCGACCGCCGACATGATCGACGCGCTCTCGCCCGGCGTGTTCAGCAGAATCGAGGTCGTGGACCCGCCGTACATGCCGCCGTAGTAGATGCCCGCGAACATGATGAAGGCCGGCGTCGGATCGAGCGCGTAGGTGGCCGGCAACAGCAGCGCCACGGTCAGCGCCGGACCGATGCCGGGCAGCACGCCGATCGCCGTCCCGAGCGTCACGCCGATGAGCGCCCAGAACAGGTGCACCGGCAGCAGGGCGACGGCAAACCCTCCGGCCAGCGCGGACAGCGTGTCCATCACCGTGCCCACCGTGATTCGCGGACGCCGCGTCGACGGGGCGCGTCGGGCACCATCGGCAATCGGCTAGGGAAGGCGGACGCCGAGGCCGTAGGTGAACATCACGAACACCGCGGCGCAAAGCGCCAGGCCGACGACCGCATCGCGCCGCCACCGGCGACTGCCGAACGCCGACGCGACGGCGGCGAAGAGCGCGGTGCCGGCGACGACGAATCCGGCGACGTTCACGAGGACGACGAAGGCGACGAGGCCGGCCGCCACCCGGACGACCGGACCGCGGCGGCGCCCGCGCTCCGGCGTCTGCCGTCGGGTGAGGAGCTGGAATGCCAGCAGCAGCGTCGAGCTGGCGAGCACCAGCCCCGGGAACACCCATTCGCCAGCCGGCGTCGCGGTCGCACCGCCGCCAGCCGCCCCGCGCAGGCGCCCGACGATGCGGCCGATGCGGACGCGCTCATCGTCGAGGAACGCCTCGAACTCGGCACCGGCGAGATAGGAGTCGGTCCAGCCGAGACGCGTCAGCGTGGCCCGCCAGCCGTCGCCGCGCGCCATCCGCTCGACGAGGGTCGCCAGGCGGCGGCGCTGCGCGGCATCGAGCCCGGGCGCCGCCATGACCGCGCGCCAGTTCTCCAGCTCCACGTCGAACCCCTGCTCGACGATCGTCGGGATCCGTGCGAGGCCGGGCAGCCGCCGCGCCGACGAGACGCCAATCGCGCGCAGGCGCCCGGACTCGATGTGCGGCGCAAACTCGCTGTAGCCGCTGACGCCGGCCGTCACCTGCCCGCCGAGCAGCGCCGTCACCGCCTCGCCGCCGCCCGAGAACGCGATGTAGTTGGTCCGCCGCGGATCGACGCCGGCCGCGGCGACGATGAGCCCGGCGAGGATGTGATCCGTGCCACCGGCCGACCCGCCGCCCCACGACACGCCGGCCGGGTTCTCGCGCAGCGCGGCGACGAGACTCCGCATGTCGTGATGCGGGGAGGCGGCCGGCACCGCCACGACCTCGTGCTCGCCGACGAGCCGCGCGATCGGCGTCGCCTGGGTCAGGGAGACCGGCGATCCGTTCCACAGAACGGCGCCGAGCATGACGAGTCCGTTGACGAGCAGCGTCCGTCCGTCGCCGCGCCTGGCGCTGATCAGGTGTGCGAGGCCGATGGTGCCGGCGGCGCCGGGAATGTTCTCGACCTGGGCCGATCCGGCGAGCTGCTGCCGTTCCATCTCGCGCTGCATCTCGCGTGCGAGCTGATCCCAGCCGCCGCCCGGGGCGGCGGGCGCGATGAGCGTCACGGACGTCAGGCCCACCGCGTCGGTCACCGGAGCCGGGCGCGGTGCCGCGGCCTGCGCCTGCGTCGACGCAGGCCGCATCAGCAACGCCATCGACAGTGCCAGCAGGCCGGCGCGCCGGGAGGATCTCATGTTCACAGGATGGATGCCGGCGCCAGTCTTCCCCCCGCGGCCGTGCTGCCGCCGGCCGGCATCACCGGCGTCGGGCGGCGAGGTGGTCGCCGACCGCGTGCCGGACCTCGCCGGCAGCGACGGGACCCGGGCGAGAGCCGCACGCCGCGGCCCTCGCCCGCATCCCGCCGGCGGGATGACCAGCCGCCACGCGGATCAGCGCGCGGCTGGGGGCGGCGTCGCCGGCGCGGGCGGCGGCGGCAGCGTGCCGCCCTCCGCCAGCGTCTTCATGTTCTGCAGCGCCCGCGTGAACGTCGCGGTCCGTGACGCCCGATCCTTCTGCCGGGCCGCATCGTCCGGCAGCATCGAGTTGTCGTAGATCAGCGTGTAGAGCAGGCGCGTGGTCGTCGGTGAGGCGGCCCGGGCTTCGAGCGTGCCGTGATAGAGGTTGTAGGGCCGTCCGGCTCGCACCGGCTGCGTGTAGGTGTACGAGTACTCGGTCTTGGCGACGAGCACCTCGGTCGCCACCGAGCGGACCGACCCGACTTCGCCCTCCTGGCCCGACAGCATCTTGCAGCCGGCCGGAATCTGCAGCCACTCGGCGATCGCGCAGTAGCCGCCGATGCGTTTCCACACCTCGGCGACCGGCTTGTTCACCATCATCTCGAGCGGGATCGTGACGTAGTTCGGCTTCTCGACCACGATCATCGAATCACCGGCCGCCGGAGCCTGCGCGTCGGCGGCGGTCGGGACGATCAGAGCGACAGTGGCAAGGGCACAGACGGCGAGCGCCTGTCTGACTTCATTCCGCATCAATACCTCCAGGAGGGAACCAGTTACGTTCGGCGGGACATCTTGGCACAGGCGGGCCAGCGGACGTCAACGAGAGATCGAGGCGACATGACCGTCGACGGTGTAGCCGAGCGCCCGGTACACGTCGAGGGTGCAGGCATAATCGTCGACCGGCGGGTCGGGGCGGGTCCACTGCCGCAGCGCCCAGGCGACGATCGGCGCGGAACAGGGGACGAACAGGGCCCCCCGGTTGGAAAAGGCGGGCGGGACGGTCAGCGGATTCTTCAGCCGCCAGCCATCGAGATTCAGGCCGATCAGGCGGCTGCCGCAGCCGCTGGCCACCTGTACCTGCCGGGCGACGGCTCCCTGATCCCGGGTATCCGCACCAATGAGGAGCAGCAGCGTGTCCGACGCCGTCGGCAGCGCCTCCGGGTCGGTGCACAGGGCGAAAGCATGGCCGGCACGGGCCGCCGCCGACCAGCTGAGCAAGCCGCGGCCGGCAGCGCCGTCGGCCGGACTGCAGGCAATCAGCGCGCGCAGGGACGGGCCGGCCACGACCTGACATTCTGCACGATCTCGGCGCCGAACGACGCGCCGCCCTGCTACTATGACGGACGCGCACGATCGGGGCGCATTCCAACTCAGAGCCGAGGAGGCAGACGTGGCGGATCCCAAACTCGTCGGGCAGAATTACACGACGCCAGACATGCTGGCGAAGGTCACCGGCCGCGCCAAGTACGCCGAGGACTTCCGCGCCGATGGCATGCTGTTCGCGCGTCAGCTTCTCAGTCCGATGCCGCACGCCCGCGTCACCCGCATCGATGCCAGCGCGGCACTCGCCATGCCGGGGGTGAAGGCCATCCTCACCGCCGACGAACTGCCGAAGCCGCAAGCGGGTGTCACCGACCTCGGCAACAAGGTCGAAGTCGATCCCCACAACGAGCGCGCGCTCACGATGGAGCCGATGTACCAGGGTGAGCCGATCCTGGCGGTGGCCGCGGTCGACGAGCTCACCGCCGTCGAGGCCATCGAGCGGATCGTCGTCGAGTACGAGCCGCTGCCGTTCGTCACCGACCCGCTGGAAGCCCTGCGCCCCGGCGGCCCCAATGCGCGCACCGACGGCAACGTCTGGATTCGCAAGCCGGGCGAGAAACCGGCCGGGCCGTTCGCGCCGCTGTCACTCGGCGAGTTGAAGTGGACGGCCGCCGACTTCGCCGCGGCCACCGACGGGCAGCTGCCGATGGGCACGCCCGGCGACGAGTGGTCGTATGGCGACGTCGAGGCCGGTTTCAAAGCCGCCGACCTCGTCGTCGACGAGACGTTCGTCACGCCGAACGTCAGCCACCAGACGCTCGAGCCGCGGACGGCGATGGCCTACTGGCAGAACGGCAAGCTGCACATGCACTGCTCGACGCAGAGCACGGTGCAGACGGTCGCCGCCGTTGCCGCCCTCGCCGGCGTCACACCGGACGAGGTGGTCGTCATCAGCGAGTACACGGGCGGCGGCTTCGGCAGCAAGATCACCGGCGACGTCTCGATGGCGATTCCGGCGCTGCTGGCGAAGAAGACCGGCGTCCCGGTGATGATGCGCATCTCCCGCGAAGAGGAACACTACATGGGCGGCGCCCGCCCGGCGTTCCACGGCCGCGTCAAGGCCGGCTTCACGAAGGACGGCAAGCTGACCGCCGTCGACCTCTACGTCATCTCCGACAACGGGCCCTACGAATCGCAGGGCGACGGTGGGATCGCCGGTCTCATCGCATCGCTGATGTACCAGCCGCCGGCGATGCGGTCGCGCACCTTGACGGTGCTGACCAACACGCCGCCGCGGGTGTCGCAGAGCCAGCCGGGCGGCATGCAGGGGATCGTCATCGTCGACCGGGCAATCCAGACCGCGGCGCGCCGGCTCGGCATCGACCAGGTCGACATCCGCCGTATCAACGCCCCGGCCGGGGCGTCGGTGGCCGGCCCCCCCGGACCGGGTGCCAAGGGCGGCATGACGACGACCAGCGCATTCGTACGGGAGGCGCTCGATCGCGGCCGTGAGCTGTTCCGATGGGACGAGCGCAAGGCGCAGGGCGGCAAGCGCAACGGCACCAAGGTCCGCGGCGTCGGCGTCGCCGTCAGCACCTTCTTCGCCGGGTCCAATGGCTTCGACGGCATGCTGGTGATCAAGCCGGATGGTCGTCTCTACGTGCAATCCGGCATCGGCAACTTCGGCAGCGAGTCGGTCTCCGACGTCCATCGCGTCGCCGCCGAACTGTTGGGCGTGCCGTGGGAGAACGTGGAGATCACGTGGGGCAACACCAGCAAGCACCTGCCGTGGAGCTGCATCTCAGGCGGCAGTCAGACGACGCACGCGATGACCCGCGCGGCGCATGCGGCGGCGACCGACGCCAAGAAGAAGCTGCAGGCGATCGCGGCACAGGTACTGGGCGGCACGCCCGAGTCGTACCAGGTGGCCGGCGGGCGCGTGTCCCGCGGCGCGCGGTCGATGACCCTGGCGCAGGCGGCGCAGAAGGCCATCGAACTCGGTGGCACGTTCGACGGACATCAGGTCCCGGAGGACGTCAACGCCCACACCAAGAAGGCGGCCGCCGGGTTGGCCGGCCAGGGGCTGATGGGCATCGCACGCGACACCTATCCCGGCGCCGGCATGCCGTTCTCGTTCGTCGCCGGCTTCGCGGAAGTCGAAGTCGACGTGGAGACCGGGCAGTACGCGTTGCTCGACTACCTCGGTGTCGCGGACGTCGGCACGGTGCTGCACCCGCGCAGTCTCGGCGGCCAGATCCTCGGCCGCTCCATGCTCGGCATGGCGCACGCGATCGGGCAGAAGTGGGTGTACGACCAGCATTACGGCGTCTCGCTCGCCCGCCGCTTCTATCAGAACCGGCCGCCCACCATGCTCGACGCGCCCAAGCACATGCAGTGGGACGCCTTGAACATCCCGGATCCGGGCACGCCGGTCGGCTCGCGCGGCATCGGCGAGCCGCCGGTCGCGGCCGGCTGCAACGCGGTGCTCAATGCCCTCATCGATGCGCTCGGTGACAACGTCATCCGCCGCGCGCCGGTGTCATCGGACATGATCCTCACGTCGCTCGAGGCGGGCCGGCCGGACTACGAGACACTGACGGCCAACATCTGACGCCTGGCGGCGAATCACCGGCGCGTTCACGTGGCCAGGCCGCAAGCCTGGTCGCCGGCGCGCCGGTGCTGTGTACGCACCCACGACAAGGAGCCGGAATGGCCGCGATGCACGAGATCGACTACCAGATCTTCGGCGACGACATGCAGTTCGTCGAAGTCGAACTGGATCCCAACGAAGCGACGGTCGCCGAAGCCGGCGGCATGATGTACATGGAAGACGGCATCGAGATGGAAACCATCTTCGGTGATGGCTCGGCGCAGCAGCAGGGCGGCCTGATGGGCGCGCTCATGGGCGCCGGCAAGCGGCTGCTGACCGGAGAGTCGCTGTTCATGACGGTCTTCATGAATCGCAGCAACCAGCGGAAGAAGATCGCGTTCGGCGCGCCGTATCCCGGCAAGATCATCGCGATGCACCTCAAGGAGCTGGGCGGCGAGCTGATCGCCCAGAAGGATTCCTTCCTCGCGGCTGCCAAGGGTGTCAGCATCGGCATCGCGTTCCAGCGCAAGCTCGGCGTCGGCCTGTTCGGCGGTGAGGGATTCATCATGCAGCGCCTCCAGGGTGACGGGTGGGCGTTCGTCCATGCCGGCGGCACCCTGCAGGAGAAGACGCTCGGCCCCGGCGAACTCATCCGCGTCGACACCGGCTGCATCGTCGGCTTCCAGCCGACGGTGAACTACGACATCCAGTACGTCGGCAAGATCAAGTCGGCGCTGTTTGGCGGCGAAGGGCTGTTCTTCGCGACCTTGCGTGGCCCCGGCCGCGTCTGGCTGCAGTCGCTGCCACTGAGCCGCCTCGCCAACCGCATCATCTCGGCGGTGCCACGCGCCACCGGCGGCGGTCGTGAAGAAGGGTCGATCCTCGGCGGTCTCGGCAACCTGCTCGACGGCGACAACTGACCGGGCGGCCGGTCGGCCGGCCGTCGGTTAGACCCCCCGGAGGTGGTGGGCCCGGCCCAGACCGCCGGACACGCGACGGCGTCTAATCCCGCGACTCACGGCGTCCGCCATGCTGCGGCTCGCGCGCGGATCGCGCGCTCGTCAATCGGCGCTGCTCGGCGTGCTCCTGCTCGGGCTCGCCGAGACGACCGGCGCGCAGGGGCGACCCGAACTCCGTGCGTCTCGCGTCGCGGCGTCCCCGCGGATCGACGGGGCGCTGGACGACGCCGCCTGGCAGACGGAGGCCCTGACCCTCGGTCCGTGGATCTCGTATCGGCCGCTGCGTGGCGACGCCGCTCCCGACGCCACCGACGTGCGCGTCGTCTACGACGATCGCTTCGTCTACGTCGCGTTCACCTGTCATGCCGCCGATCCGGCGCGCATCCGCACGACTGTCAGTCGTCGTGACACGGTGTTCAGCGATGACTGGGTCGGGCTCAGCCTCGACTCGAATGCGACCGGGCAGACCGCCTACCACCTGATGGTCAACCCGAGCGGCATCCAGATGGACGCCGTCAACACACCGGCGGCCGGTGAGCGGTTCGAGTCGGACTTCGTCTGGACGAGTGCCGCGCAGCGCACGTCACACGGCTACACGGTCGAGATCGCGATACCGCTGCCGACCATCCGGTTTGCCGAACGTCCCGATCAGGTCATGGGGGTGCTGTTCTGGCGGCAGGTCAGCCAGTCGGGCATCGCCTACTCGTGGCCGGAGATGCTGCCCGGACAGTGGGTCTTCGAGCGGCACGCCCACCTGATGTTCCCGGATCTGCGGCCGCGCCGGCTGCGCGAACTGCTGCCCAGCATGACCGTTCCGCTGTCGCAGGCGCGGGAGACGCCCAGCCGGTGGAGCGGCATCACCGGCGCGCCGGACGTCGGGCTGAGCGTGAAGTACGGCGTGACCTCGCAGGTGACCGTCGATGCGACGGTGAATCCCGACTTCAGCCAGGTCGAGAGCGACGCCTTCCAGGTCCAGGTCAATCAGCGCTTTCCAATCTTCCTCTCGGAGAAGCGGCCGTTCTTCATGGAAGGCCTCGGCCTCTTCGCGCTGGCCGGCACCGATGGCGACGCCAACATGCGGCGGGCCGTTCATACGCGGCGCATCGTCAACCCGTCGTGGGGTGCGAAGGTCATCGGCACCGCCGGCCGGCTGTCGTTCGGGATTCTCGAATCCTCGGACGTGTCGCCGGGTGCCACCGCCAGCGGCGGAGCGGTCACCGGACGGGCCGAGGATGGCGCCGCCGGCAAGCTGTTCACGATTGGGCGGGCCACCTACGCGCTTGGCCAGTCGAACTACGTCGGCGCGATCCTGCTCGATACGCGGTACGGCGGCCGGCGCAACCAGGTCGTCGGCACGGATTTGTCGTGGAAGCCGTCGCCCTCGCACGGGATCACCGCCACCTACCTGGCGTCGCGCACCGAGGCGGACAGCGCCACGAGCCGCGGCGCCGCGGCGCAGCTGACCTATCGCTACGACACGCGCCGTGCCGGCGTCACGGCGCGGGCCGAGCATTACGACCAGGGGTTCGAGATGGACTCCGCGTTCTACAACCGGACCGGGTTCACGTCGTTCTTCACCAACATCGGCGTCAACTTCTATCCGGAGGCCGCCAAGCGGCTGGGGCTGGTGCGGCTGCAGCCCTTCGTGCTCGGCCGGACCGGTGAGGATCGCGTGCAGGGTGGCGACGATCGGTTCGTCTTCACCGGCATGGCCTTCGACTTCCAGCGGCAGGGCTTCTTCCGCGTTCAGACCGGCCGGGGCCATGAGCGCTGGCGCGGCCAGCGCTTCGACACCAGCGAACCATTCGGGGCGTTCGGCGGAGTCCAGATCCTGCGGTGGCTCAGCGTCGGCGGCTACCTGTTTCCGCGCACGCAGTCGACGTTCTACGATCCGGCCACGCCGTTCCAGGGGCGGGCGAATCGCGGCGGCGTCAACGTCGAGTGGCAGCCGAACCAGCACTTCAACCAGTCCGTCGGCTTCGACGCGGTCCGCTTCAACCGCGCCGACACCGGTGCCTGGGTCTACTCGGTCAATATCCTCAACCTCAAGACCGTCTACCAGTTCGACCGCCGGCTGTTCGGGCGCCTGCTCACGCAGTTCGACGGGGCGCGCGAACAGTGGCTGTTCGATCTGCTGGCCTCGTACGAGTTCGTGCCCGGCACCGCACTCTACGCCGGCTACGGCGTGCTGCACGAGCGGCGCGGCTTCGAGCAGGGGCAGTTCGTGCCCAATGCCGGCGCCTACATCACGACGCAGCGCGGCCTGTTCCTGAAGGCGTCCTACCTCTATCGCTTCTGAGATGGTCCAGCCGGCGCGGGGCCGCCGCCGCGCACGGCGGCCTCAGCGTGTCGCCCGGCGCCTGACGCCGGGCAGCAGGTCGACGACATCGGCCGACTTCGCGAACTGCAATTCGGCACAGGCGGCGGCCGACGCCGCCCGCTCGATGGCGGCGATCGACTGCGAGACGGCGGCCGCGTCGTGAAACGGCACGAACGCACACGACAGCAGGCGGGCCACTGCCAGCGACGCCGGCAGCGGCACGATCGCGTGCGCTGACGCCTGCTGCAGGAAGAGGATGCCGGCCAGCGGACCGCTGCGCGGCGACACGAACAGCGCATCGCCGTGCCACGGCGTCCCGAACACCGTCGGTGTCGGCCGGTCGGTGCGGATGATCAGCCGCTCGTCACTGAGCAATGTGAACCCGGGAACGGCGGCGCACCAGCGTGCCAGCGTCGACTTCCCCGCCCCCGACTGGCCGGCGAGCACGTAGGCGCGCCCATCGGCGTCGAGCAGTCCGCAGGCGTGAATCGCCACTCCGCGGCCCTGCGCCAGCGCGTGAATGGTCAGCACCTCGTCCAGGGGATAGTCCATCGGGTCGACCGTCTCCGGGTCGCCGCCGTACTCGGCAAACCAGGACCGGGAGACTTCGACCACCCCGGCGCTGAAGCCGGCGTCGAAGCGGGCCCACTTGTACGGCGTTCGGTCGTGCGGCTGTGCGTGAAAGGTGAACAGGCGGGCGTCGCCGTCGGCGTGGAGCTGCCAGGCGTCGCCGCCGGCAAAGAGCTGGCGGCCCGACACCGCCGGCGGGGTCGCGGCCCAGCGTGCGCGGATCTCGATGTCGGCGTGCCGAGGCTCGACGAGGAACGGGCGGGCCAGCGGACGATCGGCCGGCGTCAGTCGCGCCGCGTCACCGGTCAGATGGAAGGTGAGATCGCCGACCGCCAGCCACGACTCCCCCACGTCAGGACAGCAGCGAGCTGCACGAGGTGGGAAAGCTGCACCGCACCTGCGCCGGTCCCGACCGCGACGACGTCTTGCAGGCGCCGAGCACCGCCTCCTCCGGGCGCAGCGGCACTTCCCTGATCTCGGGCTTCACGTATGGCTTCTTCCCGACTGACATGCCATCGCCGGCGTTCTGGTCGTCCACAGCCATTCGCTCCTCCTGCCCCTCCGGGTCGGTGTGTCGTCCGTCGCGCGTCGTCAATGGGTCGAACAGCCACAGCCGCCGGCCGCCGCGGCCGTGACCACGTGCAGGTGCTGCCGTCCGTCGTGCTCGCGGATGAGCGGCTGGCGCACGCCGCCGCCGGCCTGCGCGTGCAGGCGCGCCGCTGACGCGACGAGCATGACATGCCGCGTCCCGCCGGCGCAGTACTCGCAGTCACCGTGCGGCCGCACGGTGAGTCCCAGCGCCAGGGCGCGCAGATGCGCGGTGTGACAGAGATAGTCGACCGGCGCTTCCGCGTCGCCGTTCTCCAGCTCGCCGTTGGCCGGGCACATGCCGCAGGCCGATTTCAGGGCACAGGACACGCACTTCGTCGGCCGGGTCACCCGCTTCGACCGCTGTTCACGCAGGAAGCCGTTCCAGCCCTCGACGAACCGCCCACCGCGGACGTCCACCTTGTGGCGTTCCGACAGCACGCAGATGCTGAGGCGGCCGTACGGATCGATGGCAAAGGCATTCACGCCGCCGCCGCACTGGTAGACGGTGTCGGTCGGAGGCGAGGCGTCGAGCGCCTGACGGACGTGATCGGCGAAGCGGACCCACTCGTCGGCGCGCCGCGCGTCCGCGAGGTCGAGCGCGACGGCCTCCTCCGGCGACAGGCGGACCTCGAGCGGGCTCTGCGAACAGTCCAGTCGCGGGTTGATCATCGAATCGGACTTGAAGGCGACGCCAAGCTCCTCGGTGGCGAAGCGCTCCATGTCGTGCAGCTCGTGGCGATTCACCGACACGGCCACCGTCTTCAGCGCCAGCGGCAGGCCGCGCTCCCGCAGCAGGTGGATGCCGCGCATGCAGCGATCGTAGGAGCCGGGCACACCGGTCAGCCGCTCGTAGGTGTCGCGGGTGCGGCCGTAGAGCGTGATCTCGATCGCGAACGGCCGCCAGCGCACGAGATGATCGGCGATGCGCTCGTTGATCAGGGTGCCGTTGGTGAACAGCGTGATGAGGAAGCCGCGGCGCCGGGCGGCAGTGTAGATGTCGAGGAAGTCGGGGCGCGCGAAGATTTCGCCCCCGGTATAGAGCAGCCAGAGGCATCCGGCGTCGCTCAACTCGTCGAGCAGCCGGACATGTTCGTCGTACGAGAGCTCCGCCAACCGGGCGGCGGCGTCGCCCATCGGCAGGTTGTTGTAACAATGCCGGCAGGTCAGCGGGCAGCGCCGCGTCACCTCGATGGTGCCGGTCAGCGGCACCCGCAACGCGCTCTGCCGATCGTGGAGTGCCCTGCTGAACGATCCGTAATCGAGTTCGATCACGCGGTGTCCTGGCCCGCGCTCGGCTGGATGAGCCCGCGGTCGGCGAGCTGGGCGACGAACGCTTCGGCGTCGATCAGGGCGGCAGGCATCTCGACGTCGAACTCAACGGCCAGCGCCGCCGCCACGGCGGCGACCGTCGTCGGCGTGCGCAACAGCTCCCAGATGCGGGCGCCGACGTCGTTCAGGACGTAAATCGACTCCAGATCGACCATGCTGCCGGTCACCGGCACGATGAGGGTATCACCTGCGACCTGGCGCGTGACGAACGACCGGGCGTCACTGGCCGCCTGAGCGAAGGTCTTCTGCATCCGCCGCGGATTTTATCACGCGGCCCGCGCCAGCCGGTGCCGCGCGACCAGCCGCGCCGTGGTGCGATGCATGCGCGCCCGCACGCGATCGCGCAGGCGCGTCAACGACCCGTCGAGGCGCACCGTGCGCCCGCCTCGCTCGACGGCCACGACACGCGCCACGACGTCGGCGCGGTGCACCGGCGCGTCGACGCCGCACTTGCCATCGCCGCGCAGGTGCAGCCGCGACCCATCGCCGGCGCGGATCCGGCCGACGACCCTGTGCACGAGCAGCCGGCGGCCGCAGCGATAGACGACGATGTCGCCGCGTTCGACGGCCGCCCCGTCAACCGCCGCCACCACGATCGTGTCGCCGGACAGGATCGTCGGCTTCATGCTGTCGCCGTCGGCGCGAAAGCGCACCGAGACGCCCATCGACAGCATCGCGGTCAGGACCTGACGGAAGACGTCCGTGCTCGTGTCGAACGGCCTGGTGGACATCACGGCCGTCCGACGAAGCGGGCGCCTGGCACCCAGTCGGCCGACTCGTAGGCGAACACGCCAGGCGCCACCGTCAGCGCCCGGACCGCGACGCCCGACGCCGGGTCGAGGAGGATGGCGTCGGCGCGGCCATCGCCGTTCAGATCGCCGGTCGCCATCGACCAGCCAGGCGTCCAGACGCCTTGCCTGGTCGCCCAGCCGCCGGTCGTCGTCCGGACCGCCGTCATCCATGAGCCGCTGTGGCGGTCGTAGCCGATGATGTCGTCCAACGCCTGGCCATCGAGGTCCACCGCCTGCAGCGCGAGGCCGGCCGGCCAGCGGCCGCGGCGCGTGACCCGCCAGTCGGTTCGTCCTCCGGCGCGGATCGCCCAGGCGCCGGTGCGGCGGTCGTAGAAGAGCAGTTCGGCCCCGGCCCGGGCATCGAGCCGGGCGGCGGTCACCGTCCACCCGGGTTCCCAGGTCGCGGCGGTCATCGCGAAGCGGCCGCCGCCGAGTGACGCCGCCAGGAGCCCAGCGCCGCTGGCCGCGTCGTAGCCGACGATGTCGGCGCGGCGATCGGTATCGAGATGCGCGACCTGCAGCTGCAGGGCAGACGGAAACCGCCCGGTCTGCATGATGAAGCCGCCACGTCCATCGCTCGTGGCGAGCGTCCACCGGCCGGCGATCGGCTCGTAGACGAGCGCGTCTTCGCGATTGTCGCCGTCGAAGTCCCCGACCACCACCTGCGCACGGGCGGACGCCGCCACCGGCAGCACCCCACGCGTGAAGACGAATGCGCCCGGCCCGGTGCTGATACCCTGCACCCAGTCTGCCGACCCTGGACGGGTGAAGAGCACATCCCGGCGGCCATCGCCGTTCAGGTCGGCCGTCACCGGGCGCCATCCGACATCCCAGCGCCCCTCCATGACCCGCGCGCCGGCGAGGTGGTCGAAGCGCACGCGCCAGCCGCCGCTGCCGCCGTCGTAGGTCATCATGTCGTCGCGGCCGTCGCCGTCGAGATCGGGGAGACGCACAGGGTGGCCGCGGTCGCCGGCCCCCGCCTCGAACTCGACCTCCCCGTCCACCGGTGCAGCGTCGTCGAGCCACCCGGCCGGGTGGCCCGGCGCCGCAGGTGTGGCGGTCGTCGCCGGCCGCGGCGCACCAGCGAGGCGGGTCGCCGGGTCGCCGAAGAAGATCCACGAGCGCCTGAGGTCCGGGCTGTCCACCACCCGTTTCGCCGCCGACACCGCCTCACCGATGGTCGCGTAGGCGCCCGTGAAGATCAGCCGGAACAGCTCTTCGTTGACGATGGCCTGGGTCGCCGACGACGTGACCGCGGACGACGCCCAGACGGCGACCGCACCGCCATCCGCCGTCCGCTGCAGCGATTCCGCCAGGCTCTCCTCGTCCCATACCTGCGTGAACAGTCCGTTCAGGCAGTTCATCGCGACGACGAAAGGCAGCCGACCGGCATTCCGCCACGCTGCCACGGCGGTGTTGGTCAGCAGCTCTCCGTCCCGGCCCCAGATCTGCACCGAGCCGTGACCGGCGAAGTTCACGATGAGCTGCCCGTCATCGACGCGTGACCGCAGGGCATCGCGCGCCGCCGTCGGGCCCACCGCGCCGCGGTCGATGCGGTGGGCGACGTAGTCCGCGGGCACGTGGACCGCGAGGCGGTCCGTGAACGCCTCGAAGTCGGACGTCTGGTCGACCGCGTCGGCGATCAGCAACACGCTGCGGGTCCACGGTCCGTCGTCCGCGGCGTCGTAGCCGACCACCTTGGCGACGATCGCCGATGCCTGCGCCCGGGTCCGGGCCGACAGACGCCCGATCGACAGCTCCGGACTGCCGTCGCCGTCGAAATCCACCAGCGCATCGTCGGACGCGGTTTCGAGCGCCACCGTCGACATCCCGACCTGCATCGTCGGCACGAAGTCGGCGTCTCCCTGTCCGGCGTAGTCGCGCGGATCGATCGTCGCGTCTCCGAGCAGGACGACGAATCGCGGCGGGGTTCGCCAGGTGGCGCGTGCCGAGCGCAGGAAATCGGTCAACGCCTGCGGCCGCTTCTCGCCATAGCTGAACTCGTCGTAGACGTCGGCGACGTCCACCACCGCGACCCGGTAGCCCTGCGAGGTGCGCAGCGCCGCGAGCGGCGCCGCCTCGGCGGCGAACGACGACGCGGCGATCAGCACGTAGTCATAGCCGGGGTCGGAGCGCCACCACGCCGACGGCTGGTTCGGGATCACGAATGCCGGCTGCTTGACGGTCAGATCCGAGAAGGCAAAGAGCTGGCGGGAGCCGGCGGCCGGCACGCGCACCGTCACCGACGACAGGCCGTTGCCCATGCCGGTGACGGTACCGAGCCACTCGACCGGTGCGTCCGCCGCCGTCACGTCGACGACCCGGACGCGTGGACTGGCGAAGCCGCTGATGGTGAGCCGGCCACGTGCCTGGACGCTCGGCCAGAGCTGGTCGGCATCGGCCTCGTAGGTGTGCCAGTAGCTGAGACGCACGGTGTCCACCAGGCTGAAATCGGCGTCGCTGCCGCGGGCGACGAGCGTCACCGTCGTCTCGCCGTCGTTCAGCAACGATGCCGGCACGGCGAAGGTCTGCGTCGAGTTCGCCTGGCCGTCGAAGGTCATCTCCCCGACGTCGGCACCGTTCACCTGCACGGCGATCCGATGGTCGGGACTGGCGTGCGGATCGCTGGTGACGCCCTGCAGGGTGATCGCCAGCTCCGCCGACGCCGCAGTCGGGTCGCGATGTTCGGTGCCGAGTGTCAAGGCCAGCGGGTCGGCCGACACGAGAGAGCCGAACCAGTTCTCGGCGTCGCCGTTCACCAGCGCCGCGAAGTAGATGCTCCGGTCCTTGCGCCGGACAGTCGACCAGAAGCCGCCGGACCCGGCCGCGGGTGCGACACCGGCCGGCGCCGGCCGCACCGCCATGCGTCGCCCCGGTTGCGAGCCGGCGGCGAGCCAGTAGGTGCGGGTGTCGGTATGCGGCGTGTCGGCGCCGATGCCGAGGAACTCGACGGCGTCGCCGGCATCGAGATGGCCGTCGGCCTCGCCGGTCACCGTCATCGCCTGTTCGACGCCGTCGACGAACAGGCGCAGCAGTCGAGGATCGACCGCCGGCGGCAAGCCGGCGTCGAGCAATTGTGCCTGGCCGACGCGGTACCAGCCGGTCGTACGAACACCGATCTTCACTGCCGCGCCCGCGGCCAGCGCCTGCTGGGCCGCGAGGGCGGCACGGGCATCGATCGTGGCCGGCTGGGCCAGCGGACGCGCGGCCGACTCGCCACGGCGCATGAACACCCGGCGGTTGCGCACGCGCCGGTTCAAGTCCCGGAGATCGGTCGACGGCGTGATCGTCGACGGCGCAACACTCCCGCCGGGCAGCGGCGTGACCGGTCCGTGCAGGGTCGCCGTGCCGCTGAAGTCGATGTCCTCGAGCCAGTAGGTGACGGCGTCGGAGCCGGCCGTTCCGACATCCCAGCGTGCGTACGACTGCTCGGCGTTCACCGCCGTACCCGCGCCGGCCAGCAGGCCGGTCCCGGACACCGGCGTGTCGGTGATGCGGGTGCGAACGCCGTCCACCTCGCGGTACAGGTGGAAGCCGAGGTTGTCGATCTCGTAGCCGGTTCGCCACTGCAGCAGTGTGCCGGCATCGTACCGGGTGGCCGTGAACGACAGCAGCCGCACCTCGGTCGGCGCGAGCGGCGCGATGGCGAGGTAGAGCATCTGCGTCGCCACCGCGTCGTTCGTCGTCCAGTTCAACGTGAAGCCGTTGGCCTCGATGCTGGCCACGTGTGCTTCGGCGTCGATGGTCGACGTCGCGTTGTTGACCTTCATGAAGACCTTGCTGATCTTGTCGATGCCCTGGGCGGCGCTGACCGCGACGTTGTCGGCGTCGGCGTAGGCCGAGCTGCCGGCAATCGGCACGCTGCCGCCGGTCACCGAGCCGTCCGACACGCCGAGACCGAACCGGTTGTGCGCCACCGGCGTCGCCCGTGCGATGTCCTGGAAGCTGTGCAGCAGGATCGCCTGCGGCTGGAATCCGAGGCCGGTGACCGACTGGTTCGCCGGCGCCGCCGCGGTCGTCTTGGCGAAGCTGCCGGCGCGCAGGTTGACGCCGCTCAGTCCCAGCGTGAACACCTGTCCGGCCAGCGCGCTGGCGGTCGAGTAGTTCAGATTGAAGCCGTCCGGCGACCATGACGTGAACGCCGCGTTCTTCGCGACGCTCGTGGCGTTGTTGATGGCATAGATCGTCGCGTTGGTCTGCTGGCCGCGCTGCGTGTCGGTGGGACTTGCCGGGTTCGAGAAGGTGGAGGTCGCCCACTGGCTGCCGGCCGAATCGACGACGCCCATGCCGAAGCCACCGGCCCCGGTCATCGACGGCGGCGCGCCGGTGAGACCGCTGTTCGCGTGGATGTGGATGACGGCGCTCGGCTGGAAGCCGAATCCGGCCACGAGCTGCGGCCCGGGGGATGTCCGCATCTGCCAGTTCACGACGCGTGCCTGAACGCCGGTGCCGCCAATCGCCAGGTAGTGAATGACGTACGGGCCGGCATCATTGGTCGTCCAGTTCAGGACGAAGTCACTGGCGTTCCATGACTGCAGGCTGGCCTCGGCGAGAACCGTCTGGTCCCACTTGGCGATCGTCAGCGCCTGCGCGGCGACGCGGCGGGCGGCGTCCGGGACGACGACGCCCGTGCGGACCGCCGTCGCGACCGAGCCGCTGTTCGTGCCGTCGGTCATGCCGATGCCGAAATAGTTCGGCAGCGCCGGCCGCAACGCGATCGTCTGGCCGTTGCCGCGATCGCGATTGTTGCTCGCCGTGGCGGTCTTGGTGCCGGTTGCGCCGGCGGTTGCCTGCTGGACGTAGTCCGCCTGCAGCGACTGCCCGGCAGCGCCGAGGCCACCGCTGGCGACGTCGATCGCCTCGGTCATGCCGGCCGGCGGGGTCCACGTCGCCGCGCTGGCCATGGTGTGAAAGGTGACGACCATTTCGTTGGCCGCGGTGGTCGTCACCGAGGGCGCCGGCTGGCTCGTGCTGTTGTTGTTCGTCTGCCCGAGCTCGACGTCGATCGGATCCTGGACATCGGCGCCAGAGAAGGCGGCGATGCCGCCGGCGGCGCCGGCCGAGGCACTGAAAGTCCAGGTATAGGTCGCCGGTTCGCTCGCGGTCGCGATACGTTGGAACACCGCGAGGGCGTTCCGGGTGGTGTTGGTCTGATTGGTCTGCCGCACCAGCGTCCAGCCGGCTGGGGCGGTGATGGTCGGACTGTCGGCGCTGACGCCGATGCCGGCGAGCATGACGTCGTCGACCACCGTGGCGGCCGGTCGGGCGATGGTCAGGCTGAGCACACCCGACGCGGCGCCGGCCGACGTCGCGGCCCGGAACCCGACGCCGCCGGCGGTGCTGAAGGTTTCGTTCGTACGCCCTTCCGTCCACAGAATCAGGGCGGACGGTGTCTGGCCGAGGTTGTGTGGAATGGTCTGGGTCGCGGGGGCGGCGCCGGCAGTCTTGACGAAGCTGCCGACCCGGGCCGCGGACTGAGCCGACGCCGGGGTCGTTGCAGCGGCGAGCAACAGCGCGGCGACGGTGACACCGCGGCGGAGCGGTTGCGGTGCACGCAAGCGGATTGCGTACGCAGTCAGACTCTCAGCACAGAGACGGCTCCGCCATGTCATATGAACAGTATCGGACGCAAAGAGACTCCAGCGACATTGCCAGAAGTGCACCTGGCGCCACGTCGTGCCCTGCCGTGAAGTCGTGATCGCTGGAAGCGCTACTTGCGACCGGTCAGCGTGCGCCAACCGCCGCGGAGCAGGCGGTGCACGTACACCAACGGCAGCAGCGCCGTCGTCCGATCCCCGAGGTCGTAGCGCGCTCGCATGTAGTGTCGGCTCGGGAAGGCGATTTCCCGCAGGAAGTGCAGACGATCGCGCCAGCTGGCCATGTGGCGCAGCGAGTCGAGCGTTTCGTGCCGCCAGCGGCGGTCAGGCTGCAGGTAGGCGGCCGATGCCTCACCCTCGACCGAACGGAGCGCCGTCAGGATGCGTTCGGGAAGGACGGTGCCGAACGTCGCGGCCGTCACCGCGAGACTGTGCGCGGCGACGGCCGCCATCGATCTGGAGGTGGCCAGGGCGGCGAACCGATCGAAGCCGGGCGGCGACAACTGCGAGGCGAGCAGATGAATGTCGAGCAGCCAGAGCACGCGCGTCGCGTTGCGGTGGTGCATCGCCGGATGCACGCATGCCAGCAGCAGCGCATGCGTTGCGGCCGCAGCACGTGCCGACGGGCCGAGCGCCGGCACCGCCGCCGCCTCGCGGTCGAGTTCGTCGCCGCTCACGATGCTGGCGAAGATCGGGTGCGCGCTGACGCGCCAGTGGACGTCGACCGCGTGCCGTACGCCGGAGGGGTCGAGCCGCTCGAATGGCATCTGGCCGTGCAGGTCGTCGCAGAAGGGCGGTTCGCTGTAGCCGAGCGCCCGAAGCGTCCGCTGCGCGGTGTCGACTTCGGCCGGGCGAACGATCAGATCGGTATCGGCCCGCGGCCGCAGACTGGGTTCCGGATAGATGGTGTACGCCAGCGGCGTCCCCTTGAACAGGACCGGCCGGACGCCGGCGTCCGCCAGATGCTGCAACACCGACGTCACCTCGCGCTGGCGCGCCACTTCCACGGCAGCGGCACCGAGGGCGATGTGGACGACACGCGCCTGTACATCGGGGTGCAGGCGGCAGCCGTCCGGGTCGCCGGCCAGCCGTGCATGCAGCAGCGGGACGACATCTTCGACGAGTGCCGCAGCGAGGACGCCGGCGCTCGATGCGTGGTCATCGTCGAGACGCAGCGGCTCGCCGCGCAGCAGTGCCAGCAACGCCTCGTGCGGTGGCGTCGATGGCGGCGGATCTGCGATCTCCGGGTGGGGCGGCACCACGACTGGCTCGGTCCTGCCCCATTGTCTCCCAGGTTGCGACGCGGGCCGTCGGCGGACGCGGGCGGACGCGGGCGGCCCGCCGCGCGCCCCGGCGCGTGGCGCCAGACGGGCGGGCGGCCCACCGTCAGTCGGCGAACGGGTATTTCGGCCGCAGCTTGAACAGGGCTTCGGTCAGGAAGAACTCGGTCAGGTTGTGAAAGCCGCGCTCGCGGGCGCCCGCCACCATCAGCGACACCAGCCGCACCGCGGACTGACGGGCCCGTGTCAGGTCCTCGTCGCTGGTGATCAGCGGCACGCGGCCCTGGAACAGCGTGAGCAGTGCGTCCTTGACGCCGTCGAGCGGGAACTGCAGCTCGCGACTGGCCGACTCCGCGGCTTCCCACAAGGCGGCGACGCGCCGGCGCACTGCCAGCGGCATCACTTCGAGCGACTCCGCCCCGAGTTCGTTGGCCGCCTGTTCGTCGGTCGCCGTCTCGACGCTGCAGGTCGGCGGCAGGCTGGCGAATCCGGCCAGCGGTGCGACGGTGAAGTGGCCGCGGTCGACGGCGGCGATCAGGCGAACCGGCACCTTCAGTTCGTGACTGATCCGCGGCCGGGTCGCCGGTTCCGGGTGCAGCGCCGCGATGTCCTCGGCGGTGATCGGCAGCCCGGCCGCCCGTGCCTTGGACATCAGCCACCGCATCGAGACGTCGTTGAGTCCACGGTTGCCGTTGCCACCGCCGATGTCGGAGTGGGCGCCACGGAACCACACTTCACACGCGCCGTGGAGCCGGGTCGGCAGGAACGACGGTCGCCGCTCGTCGAGGGCGAGGGCGTGGAAACAGTACTTCAGGCTCGAACGCGGCAACGACAGATGATGGCCGATGTTGAAGTCGACGGCGCCGAGGTTCGCGATGCCGAATGCCGCGACGATGTCCCAGAGCCCGAGGAAACGGATCTGCGGCGTCGGCTCGACGACGCGGTTGGAGCCAGGCTGGCGAATCCCCTTCTCCTGGATGCGATGACAGAAATCGAGCGTCGTGGCGGCACCGCGGCTGAATCCGACGATGTCGATGACGTGGTCGCCGGCCGACCAGGTGCGGCACAGATGATCGTACGCTTCGTCGACGCGCACGTGCGCACCGGCGCCGAAGACGCCACCGACGATCTTGCCGATCGTGTCGTGGCGGGTGCCGACCCCGGCGATGTAGAGGTCGTCGGTGTTCGAGTGCTCCTTGTAGGCACGGAAGAAGCGGACGACATTCGTGTTCTTCGACTGCGGGTCGTCGCCGTCCTTCTCGTTGTTCCACGTCCCGTCGAAAGCAAATAGCGCCACGTCGTTCCTCCGTTGCGTATGGTGGCCCCGGCCGCAAGGTCGTTTCAGGTGACGGGGCAGCGCATACGTTACCCGATATGCTCGTCGCCCTCAGACCGCAACGGGCGGGAGGCAGCTCGACCACAGCGGCGTGGACGGGCGAGGCCACCGCACAGCGGACAGGTCGGCCGGAGGGTCAATGGCGTGATCGGCCGCGTCGCCTACCCGCCACCACCGTGCGCGTTCATTGCGGCAGGCACGTGAGGAGAACGGCAAACGGCCCCGGCGCGCATTCATACGGCCGGTAGAAGGTCAGCAGACGACCGGCG
Source organism: uncultured Acidobacteriota bacterium (assembly GCA_902825985.1). GTDB lineage: Bacteria > Acidobacteriota > Vicinamibacteria > Vicinamibacterales > CAVVIG01 > VFZL01. The sequence goes on from CADEDC010000027.1 coordinate 45,435, forward strand.
ATGATCACGCCGAGCCACAACGAGAGCGACACCGCACCCATCACCACCGCGGCGCGGGGCAACCGGACCGCCGCCGGCGCCAGCGCGCGCGGCCCCACCGTCAGGTAGAACGTCAGCGCATTCGCGCCGGCCAGGACGATCAACAGCAGCTTGACGTGAAACGCCGGGTTCAGGATGTACTGATCGGGTTCCGTCATCAGGAAGAGCAGGCCGGTGGCCAGGTTCAGCGCGAAGCCGATCACCCCGAACGGCACCAGCCGGTGGAGCGCCGACAGCGGGATGCGGGGCGCCAGGCCGAGCAGCCGGAGGTCGAAGACACCGACCGTGCCGACGAGCAGGGACAGGCCGATGAAGTGCAGGCTCTCGGCGAGCGGCCACATCCACTCGCGCTGCATGAAATGCGCGACCGGGGTGGCGCCCGCGAGCGCCTGCACGAGCCACAGCTGAAGGTCGGCCATCGTTGATCCCAATCAGGAGCGGGCGCTGGAATTCACCGTCAGAAGTCGACGAACAGGCGCGTGAACGTGTAGGCCAGGAGCCGTCCGCTGGTAATCGCACCGGCCCACACCATGAGTGCGGTGACGGCGAGGGCACGCCGCCGGACCGGAGACAGCGACGCCGACGGCAGTTCCGGCAGCGCCCGGACCATTCGGACGTACAACCGCAGGCCGGCGCCAACCAGCGCCAGCTTCACATAGAACACCGGATTCGTCAGCGCCTTGGTGGGATAGGCGACGAGCAGGATCAACCCCGACACCGTGTTGAGCGCCACGCCGATCCACAGCACCGCCCCGAGACGACGCAGTTCACGGCCGGGAACCGCCGGCGTCACACCCAGCAGGTGGAGCGCCGTCGCGATGCAGACCCCGACGGCGAACGCCATGCCGATGGCATGCGCCGACAGGAAGGTCGGGTAGGCCAGCACCGACGTCGACTCGCGCGCCCAGACGCTGAAATCCGAGGCTTCGACCCAGCGAAACACCGGGTCCATCGCCGTCAGTTGCCGCCGATGGCGTAGAGGTGGCTGGCGCCGCGCAGGAAGATCTCGCGGTCGACGAGCGCCGGTGACGCGTCGAACTCGTCGTCGAGCGAGTTCTTCGCAAGCACCTCGTAGGTCGGTCCGGCCTTGACCACGATGGTGGTGCCTTCCCGTCCGGCGATGTAGATGCGCCCCTGCGCCGCCACCGGCGACGAGAACACGTTCGGCACGCCGTCGAGCCGCTGGTTCTGATAGTGCGGCGTGCCGCGCCTCGCGTCGAACGCCGACAGGATGCCGGAGTTGGTCTTCAGGAAGTACAGGATGCCGTCGACGAGCACCGGTGACGGCACGTACGGCGTGTCGCGATCGAGCGACCAGACCACATGGGGCGTGCCGTCCAGATTGCCACGCGCATCGGCGACCCGGATCGCCTTGAGGTCGTTCCCCTGGAAGCCGCTCATGAGGAACACCAGACCATCGCCGTGCACCGGCGACGGGATCGGGTTCATCGTCAGGCCGTCGGACTCCCAGACGACGGCACCCGTGGCCAGATCGTAGGCCCGGTTGCGCTTCATGGCCGGGACGATCACCTGTGGCGCGCCGTTCACCTGGAGCACCAGTGGCGTCGCCCAGGTGTCGATCTCTTCGCGCGTCACGCGCCACAACTCGCGCCCGTCACGCTTGTCGAGTGCGGTGATGAACGACTCGCCATTCAAATGATCCCAGACGATGACGAGGGTGTTGCCGTACAGGGCGGGGGTCGACCCCTCCCCGAACTGGTTGCGCATCCGCTTGTCGCCGAGATCCTTGCTCCAGCGCAGCCGGCCGTTCATGTCGTAGGCATAGATGCCGAACGACTCGAAATAGGCGAAGACGCTCTCCCCGTCGGTGATCGGCGAGCTCGATGCCCAGGTGCTGTTGTCGGTGTGGCCGGGCTCGTGCGGCTCCGCCTCGGTCGCCACCCGTTCCCACACCGTCTTGCCGGTCTGCCGGTCGATGGCGAGGACGACGAATCGGTGGCTGCCGCGGGGGGTGAGGCCGCCGCGCGGCGCGTGCTGGGCCTCTCCGGAGGCGACCGCCGGCACGGCGGACAGCACGAACACGCGGTCGCCCCAGACCACCGGGGAGGCATGCCCACGACCGGGAATCTCGACCTTCCACCGGACGTTGCGCGACTCGCTCCACTCGATCGGCGGGTTGGCGGTCGGCGACACGCCAGTGGCCTCCGGACCGCGCCACTGCGCCCACTGGCGGCGCGGATCGACGCCCTGCGCCACGGCGTGTGCGGCCAGTACCAGGCAGGCGACGGCAAGGGCTGACGAATTCACGAGGCGGCGAATGAGACGCATCAGGCCCCCACGCGACGAGTATAGCCGGATCGACCGGCGCCACCGGCGGCGCCGGTGGTCGATGAAAGTGCTTGGGGCGCCCGCCGACGTTGACTAGAATCGCGGCGCGATTGGACGCTCGCCCTCGTCGAGGGCGGGCCGGTCGATTTACGGAGGTGCTCGTGCGACTCCTGGCAGTCCCGCTCGTTGCGATGCTCGTGGTAACGGCTGCGCCGCGGCCGGCCGGCGCGCAATGGCATCAGTTCCGCGGTGCCCAGGCCGGGGTGGCGGCCGACGACCCGGCGCTGCCCGATTCCTGGAGCGAGACCGAAAACGTGGCATGGAAGGCGGAGGTGCCCGGCCTTGGCTGGAGCTCGCCGATCGTCTGGAACGACCATGTGTTCGTGACCTCGGCAGTGAGTACCGGTGAAGAACCGAAGGCGCTGCCGGGCCTCTACGACCCGGGAGACGAGCAGGGCAAGACCAAGTCGTCGAGCGTCCAGCAGTGGACGGTCTTCGACTTCGACGCCCGCACCGGGCAGCTCCGCTGGTCGACCGAGCTGAAGCGCGGCGTGCCCACCATGTTGCGGCATCTCAAGAACAGCTTCGCGTCGGAGACACCGACAACGGACGGCGAACGGGTCTACGTCTTCTTCGGCGCGATCGGGCTGGTGGCAGCGCTCGACTTCAGCGGCCACATCGTCTGGTCGAAGGAGCTCGGCGCCTTCAACGGACAGCAGGAATTCGCCCCCGCCGCCTCGCCGGTGCTGCACCGCGGGCGGCTGTACGTGGTCAACGACAACACGACGCGCTCGTACCTGGCGGCATTCGACGCGGCGACCGGCGCGCAGGTCTGGCGGGTCGAGCGCGCGGAAGTGGAGAACTGGTCGACGCCGTTCGTCTGGGAGAACGAGCGGCGGACCGAAATCGTGACCAACGGGCGCGGCAAGGTCCGCTCGTACGACCTCGACGGCAAGCTGCTCTGGGAGCTCGCCGGGATGACGGTCAACGTCGTGCCGACGCCGTTCGCGCGCCACGGCCTGCTCTACGTGTCGTCCGGCTACCCCGGGGCGCAGGTGCGTCCGGTGTATGCCGTCAAGCCGGGGGCGTTCGGCGACATCACGCCGAAACCGGGTGAGACGACGAACGAGTACGTCGCCTGGTTCCAGCCGCGGCTGGGCACCTATCAGACCTCGCCGCTGGCCTACGGCGACCATTTCTACACGCTGCTCGACCGCGGCCTGCTGTGGTGCCACGATGCACGAACCGGCCAGGAGACCTACGGCCGCACCCGCATTGCACCTGAGGCCGCCGGCTTCACGGCGTCGCCCTGGGCGTACAACGGCAAGGTGTTCCTGCTGAGCGAGGACGGCGACACGTTCGTCATCAAGGCGGGGCCGACATTCGAGGTGCTCGGCCGGAACTCCCTGAACGAGATGTCCCTGGCATCCCCGGCGATTGCCGGCGGCAGCCTGTATCTCCGCACCCAGTCGAAGCTGTACAAGATTGCCCGGCAGGTGACCCGTTGACCGGCCGGTCGGTGGCCGCGGCCCTGTGCGCGGCGGTCGCGCTGACGACCGCCGGGCCGCAGGCGCAGCCAGCCCCGCTGACGCCCGCCGGGACGATCCCCGGTCCTGCGGAACTGGTGCGCGCCGCCGGCGGCTATGCCTACGTCGCCGCCGGCAAGACGCTCACCGTCTATGACATCTCGACGCCGGCGTCGCCCAGGCGCCGGGGCAGCCACGACTTTCCCGACAAGGTCTGGGGCTTCCGCGTCTATGGCTCCCTCCTGTACGTCGCCAACGGGTTCAACGGGCTGCAGATCCTCGACGTCGCCAACCCCGACGCCCCGGCAATCAGGGGTGGCGTGAAGACACAGGGACAGTCGAAGAACGTCGCCGTGTCCGGGCCGCGGGCGGTGGTCGCCAACCACATGACCGGCGTCGATCTGCTGGACGTGTCCGACAGCGCGGCGCCGGCCTACATCGGCTCGGCCTTCCTGGATGGCTACGCCCGCGACGCGGCGATGACCGGGACCATCGCCTACGCGGTGGACAATCCGTCAGGCTTGTACGTGCTGGACGTCGCCGCGGTCCGCGCCAAAGCGTTCGACCCGTCGCACGCCGTGCAGGAGGCGCACACGCCGCAGGTGATCGAGCTGTCGGGCGCCGGTGCGGCGTCACCGTTCGCGGTGCTGGCGGGCGGCGAGCCGTACGATCCGACGCGGCCGCGCCCGGCCGGCGTCCGTCCCCGCGGGACGCTGCAGGTGTGGGACCTCGCGAACCCGGCGGCACCGACACTCGCCGCGTTGTATCGGACGCCTGGCATCCCGAGACATGTGACGGTGCAGGGCACGCTGGCCTACGTCGCCGATTCGGAAGACGGCGTGCATGTCGTCGATCTGGCCCGGCCGGCGAACCCGGTGTTCGTCACGAGCTTCAAGACGCCGGCGCCGGCCCGCAATATCGCGGTCACCGGTTCCACCGTGCTCGTCGTCGTCGGCGGCCCGCCGGCCACCGCCGGGCAACCGGCAAGCGCGGTGACGCTGCTGACGCACACCCGATGATCAGGCCGGCGCCTACCGTCTCCCGCCCGGCGGGCCGCCCGCCGGCTGCCGCATCGAGTAGAGCAGGCTCTCGGTGCGAACCAGCAGCCGATCGCCGACGATTGCCGGCGTCGCCTGCGCCATCTCGCCGAGCTCGTTGACGTGGAGCAGGGCGAACGTCTCGCCGGCGGCGACGACGAAGGTCTGGCCTTCTTCACTGAGGCAATAGACGCGACCGTTGTACGCCCACGGCGATGACGTGAACGCCCCCGCCTCGCGACCGAGCCGGTTCCGATAGCTGATCCTGCCGGTCTTCGCGTCGAACCGGGTCAGCACGCCCTTCTCCGACAATTTGTAGATGCCGCCTTGGTAGGCGAGCGGCGTCGGCAGATACGTGCCGCCACGCTCCGCCGACCAGGCGACGAAGGCATTCGTGTCCCCGTCGCCGCGCACGGAGATGTCGCCGGCGGCGCCCGGGCGAATCGCGTAGAGCGAGCCGCCGGCACCGCCGTCGATGTAGAGCAGCCCGTCGTAGACGAACGGACTGGGAATCGGCGCGGCCGACATCCCCGAGATGCGCCACAATTCCTTGCCGGCCAGATCGTAGCTGACCGCCGTGCCCGGCCCCACCGCGACGATTTCAGTGCGTGCCGGGTGGGCCCAGATGAACGGCGACGACCAGCCGGACTTCCGCGGATCGGCCTTCACGTAGAGGTCGCGTGGCGTGCGCCACCGCTCCTTGCCGGTGCGGGCGTCGAAGGCGGCGATGAACTGCTGCTGTTCGTTGTCGCTGACGATCACCAGCGTGTTTCCGTGCAGCGCCGGCGATCCGCCGGTGCCGAAATCGAGATAGATGGGACGTGCCTCCAGCGCCGACTTCCACCGCAGGCGTCCGTCGACGCTGAAGGCGTACAGCCCCAGGTTGGCGACGTAGACGAAGACGCTGCGGCCGTCGGACACCGGCGTCTCGGATACGAAGCTGTTCTTGCGGTGGCGCCCGCCGGGCGGACGGCCGGTGTGGAACTCCTGCTTCCACCGGACGCGGCCGCTCGTCAAATCGAAACAGTAGAGAAAGTAGTGCAGCGACACTTCGTGCGGCAGCTCGATGTCGCGGGCGTTGAGGCGCGCCAGCACCTCGTCGTCGGACAGCCCCTGCTTCTCGAGCTCGGCAATGTACTCGTTGCTGAACTCGGTGCCGGGTTGCGGCGGCTTCGAGACGCCGTCGGTCGTGACCGTGGTCAGGAAGACGCGATCGCCGACGACGACCGGTGACGACCAGCCGCGGCCGGGCACCTCGGCCTTCCATTCGACGTTGTCACGCGGCGACCAGGTGGAGGGCAGCCGCTCGCTCACGCCGACCGGGTTCGCGTCGGGCCCGCGGAAGCGCGGCCAGTCCGCCGCCGCGGCAGCCGCCGGCGCGACGACCAGACTGGCAAGCGTCAGGAGGCCGAGAACGGATCGCGACATGATGACCACGGTAGCATGGCGGGCACGCCGCCGCCGGCTGCCGGGACCGGTGGCTGTGACGGGTCAAGCAGGACGGAAAGCGGCTGACCGGGCCTGCCCCGGCACCGCCGGCCGGCCTCGGCGCCGGCCAAGGCGGCGCGCCCTGCCGGATGCCACCGCGGGAGGCTCAGTAGACGCCGACCGTCGTGCCCTCGGCGAGCGCCCGGTAGGGCCGCACACCGCTGATGCCGTCCCATGGATACAGGGCGCACGGCGGCTCGCGCTCGCCCTCGTCGCGCTCCAGGAACCCCGGCACGAAGAACTCCCGGGTCAGCGTCGTCAGCTTCACCCGGCCGGTCTGCCCGTAGCCGACTTCCCGGCTCGCGTCGTCGAAGTCGACGACCTGGATGACGGCGCGCGGCTGCGGTGCGTAGTAGGCGATCTTGTAGTTGTTGTGCGGACCGGACGGCGCGCTGGCGGCGAGCCCCATCAGCGTGTTGCCATAGGTTGGCGTCATATAGGCGCCGTCGAGCAGTTCCTCGTGCGCGAACCGGTTCCACTGCGGCGTGAACTCGGTTCCGCCCGAAAAGATGCCGGTGATTCCCATCTGGCGGATCGACGTTCCCATCGACTCGAGACGCAGCGCGAGCGCTTCGAGCAGCTTCGGCGTCGTGAACATGCAGCGGATGTCGTGGCCGGCCTGCAGGATCGTCACCGCCTGATCGATGCAGTGCGCCTTGTAGGCTTCGAGGTGCTCGAGCCACCCCTTCTTGATCAGCTTGATGACCCAGCGCGGATCGAGGTCGACGCAGAAGCAGATGCCGCCGCGGAACTGCGCGAGGTGTTCCACTGACAGCCGCAGGCGGCGCGGCCCGGACGGCCCGAGCATCAGCCAGTTCGACCCGGGCGGGAACCGGTCGTCGGGCAGCGTCCGGCTGAAGAGCTCGTAGTCGATGCGGAAGTCCTCGAACGCGACCCGCGTCTTGGGGGTGCCGGTGGTGCCGCCGGTCTCGAAGACGAAGGTGGGCTTGCCGGCATAGCCCTTCGGAATCCAGCGTTGGACCGGCCCGCCGCGCAGCCACTCGTCCTCGAACGGACCCAGCCTGGCGAGGTCGCTGAAGCTGCGGACCTCGTCCCGTGGATCCCAGCCTAGCTTCGCCGCGTAGTCGAGCCAAAACGGCGATCCGGTGGCCGGATCGAAGTGCCAGTGCACGATCTCGCGGACCTGCGCATCGAGGGCGGTTCGGGCGGCGTCGATCGACGCGAGATCCGGGGTAGCGAGCAGCGGCGAATCACTCATGGCAGTTGAAGTATAGTCAGGGGCTCGCGCCGGTCAAACTCCCGAACGCGCACGCCACCATGACCCCGGTCCATCCCAGTCCGCCCGAGACGACCCGCCCGCCGCTCACCGCGATCCAGTGGACGATCTGCGCCATCGCCGCCATCGGGTTCCTGTTCGACTCGTACGAGCTGCTGATGATGCCGCTGGTCATCCGGCCAGCGCTGGTGGAGCTGCTCGGCGTGCCGCCGACGAGCCCCGAAATCAACAACTGGTCGGGGCTGCTGCTGTCGACGCCGGCGATTGCCGGCGGGCTCTTCGGCCTGCTCGGCGGCTACTTCACCGATCTCTTCGGGCGGCGGCGGGTGCTCGTCTGGAGCATTCTGCTCTACGCCGGCGCGGCGCTCGGCTCGGGATTCAGTTCGTCGGTGCAGGAACTGCTGTTCTGGCGCTGCTGCGCCTTCGTCGGCGTCTGTGTCGAATTCGTCGCCGCCGTCGCCTGGCTGGCGGAGCTCTTTCCGATCGCCAGGCAGCGCGAAGCGATCATCGGCTACACGCAGGCGTTCGGCTCGGTCGGCGGGGTGCTGGTCACGGCCGCCTACTACCTGATCGTCACCTATGGGGACGCCCTGCCGGCGATTCACGGCGCTCATGCGCCATGGCGCTACATGCTGGTGTCAGGTCTGGTGCCGGCCATCCCGCTGATCCTGGTGCGGCCGCTGCTGCCGGAATCACCGGCATGGGAGCGCGCGCGCCGCGCCGGGACCCTCAGCCGTCCGAGCATCGCCGAGCTGTTCCGTCCGGCGTATCGCAAGACGACGCTGGTGACGACGCTGCTGATGGCGTGTGGCTATGCGGTAGCGTATGGCGCCATCCAGCAGACGCCGCGCATCACGCCGGGTCTGGCTGAAGTCCGCGTCCTGCCGCCGGCCATGGTCGAAAAGGCGGTCAGCACCGTCCAGTCGTTCCACGAAACCGGCGGCCTGGTCGGCCGCATCCTGCTCGCCATCCTCGCGGTTCGCATCGTCGGACGCCGCCGACTGCTGCGCATGTTCCAGGTGCCCGGCCTGATCGTCGTGCCGTTTGCCTTCCTGTTCGCGGCGGTGACCGATGTGACGCTGCTGCGCTGGGCGATCTTCTGTGTCGGCGTCTGCACCATCGGGCAGTTCAGCTTCTGGGGCAACTACCTGCCGCGGGTGTTCCCCACCCACCTGCGCGGCACGGGGGAGAGCTTCGCGGCGAATATCGGCGGGCGGATGATCGGCACCTCCGCGGCGTTGATCACGACGCAGCTGGCCAACGCCATGGGCGGCGGCTCGCCGGCCACCAACCTCGCGTACGCGGCAGGGTTCGTGGCGACCGGCGCCTACGTCATCGGCGTGATCGCCAGCAGCTGGCTGCCGGAGCCGGCGGGTGAGGACCTGCCGGCATGACACCGTTCGACTATCGCAATCGCACCCGCGTGGTGTTCGGCGCCGGCATGCTGAAGCGGCTCGGGGAGCTCGCCGTCGAGCTGCAGTTCACCCGGACGCTGCTGGTCAGCGACCCGGGCATGGTCGCGACCGGGTATGTCGACCGGGCGACGGATCTGCTCGCCGCCAGCGGCATCCAGGTGGTGCCGTTCCACGCCTTCGGCGAGAACCCGGACACGGCGATGCTGGCCACCGGCCGCGATCACGCCTCGGCCCACCACGTCGACTCGATGGTCGCGCTCGGCGGCGGCAGCTCGCTCGACTGCGCCAAGGGGATCAACTTCCTGCTGACGCAGGGTGGCTCGATGCGCGACTACCGCGGCTTCGGCAAGGCGACCCGGCCGATGCTGCCGATGCTCGGCGTGCCGACCACATCCGGCACCGGCAGCGAAGCGCAGTGCTTCGCCGTCATTTCGGATGCCGATACCCACGAGAAGATGGCGTGCGGCGACCCGAAAGCGGCCTTCCGGGTTGCCCTGCTCGATCCGGAGCTGACGGTGACGATGCCGGCCAGCGTCACCGCCATCGCCGGGTACGACGCGATTTCGCATGCCGTCGAGTCATACGTCACGCGGACGCACAACGCGCTGTCCGACCTCCTGGCGCGCGAGGCCTGGGTGCTGCTCGACGGGCACTACGAACGGGTGCTGGCGGCGCCGGCCGATCTCGAGGCCCGCGCGGCCATGCAGCTCGGCGCCTACCACGCCGGAGCGGCGATCGAGCTCTCGATGCTGGGGGCGGCGCACGCCTGCGCGAACCCGCTGACGGCGCGATACGGGGTCACCCACGGGATCGCCGTCAGCGTGATGCTGCCGCACGTGGTCCGCTGGAACGCCGGAGTGGTGGCCGATCGCTACGAAACCCTCGCGGGTCTGTCACGTGCCGTGACGGAGGCATCGAGCGACGGTCTGGTCCGGCGGCTGGAGTCGCTCGCCGCGGCGGGCGGGCTGGCGCGGGACCTGCGCACGCTCGGCGTCAGTCGCGACGACATTCCGCTGATGGCCGCCGACACCGCGACGCAGATGACCGGCAAGCACAACCCGCGGCCGCTCGCACCGGCGGACGCGGCGGCGCTCTACGCGAGCGCCTACGGGAGCGCCTGACCCGCCGGGTCACACCAGCGGCAGGATCTCGACGATGTCGCCGATCTTCGCATCGTCGACGAAGATCTCGGTACGCCGGCCGTACAGGGTGCGTGCCTCCCGCATCCAGAACACTCCCATCATTTCGGCGTTCGGCTCGAGCGCGAAGAAGGCCGTCGGCCGGCTCTCGAAATCGACCCCGTGATCCCGAAGCAGGCGGCCGAGCGGGATGTGATTGTCGAGGATCGCGCGCCGCGTCTTCGGCTTGAGCGACCGCATGTCGATGCGGATCGCCCCCATCTCGAGCGGCTTTCCGGAGTAGGCGAGGGCCAGCAGGACGCGGCGGGTGTACCAACGGCCGTGCAGCCACGTCGACAGCGGCCGGACGACGAGCGGACCGCCGAAATGCTGCTCGATCGTCAGCGTCATGTCGTTCGTGTGCGCCAGCAGCGTGCGGTAGGGCAGCGGGATGTCGCCCGGTTCGACGGGCCGGACACGCGGCAGCGGAATGCCGACCCGGCGGTAGACCGAGTCCAGGGGATACAGGACGCCGGTCCGGTCGGTGGCGGCCCGATTGCCGACCGCAACCCTCAGCCTAGCGGGCGGCAAGTTCCCGGTACGCCGCATCGACGAACTGTCGAGCCTGGCTCATGTCGTATCCCGAGTAACGGTCGGGCAACCGGAGCTCGGCGACCGCCTGGTCGACAGTCCTGCCCGTCTGTGCCGCCGCCCGCACTGCCGCGACCAGCTCGCGGACGAAGTCGGCGGATTCCTGCACTTCGGCCCACGTCGGCGTCCGCAGGCGGATCGGCTTCTCCTGCGCGCCGGCCGGAATGGCGGTGGCCGCGAGACACGCCGCGAGGACGAAGGCCGGCCGGATGCGCCTCATGCCGTCGGTCTCGTCACTTGCCGTCCGTCGCCAGCGACAGGCAGACAATCTCCTCGTCGTTCCGGACGTAGACGTGCTTGTTGGCGTAGGCCGGCTGCGTCCAGTTGACCGCGCCGAGCTGCCGCCGGTTGCCGGGGTTGCTGGTCGGCTTGATGAGCGGCGTGCGGCTCACCTCCTGGTATCCCTCGGACGCCGGCTTGACGATGATGAGCTCGCCGCGGTCGTTGTTGACGAACAGGCGGTCGCCGTTGCGGACGATGATGCCGGAGGCCCAGCGGGCCCGTTCCTTGGTCAGCGCCTGGGTCTCCCACACGCGTTCGCCGGTCTTCGCCGACAGGCAGCGGAACTGGCCGTAGCTGCAGATCCCGTAGATGAAGTCGCCGATGATCGCCGGCGTGCTGACGGTCGAGTGCAGTCCGTCGGTCGAGATCTCGCTGTCGCTCTTCCCTTTCCACAGCACCGACGCGGACGGCTTCTTCGCGTCGAGCTCGAGCATCATCGGACCGTCGTAGAAGTTGGTGAAGAACAGATACGGCCCCTGCACCACCGGTGTCGCCACCGTCATCGACGCCCCGGCCTTGTACGGCTGCTCCCAGTACTGGATGCCGGTTGCCGGATTGAGCGAGACGACCGCCCCCGGGTACCAGATGATCAGCTGCCTCACACCGCCGGCGGTGACGATGATCGGCTGCGCGACGCCAAGCTCGGTGTCCTGGCCGAGATTGCGCCACAGTTCCTTGCCGGTGACCCGGTCGAATGCCACGACCTTGGCGTTCTCGCGGCCGCCGACCAGCGCGATGACGCGGTTGCCATCGACCAGCGGCGCACTCGAGAACCCCCAGTCGAACGCCCACTTGCTGCGGTCGGCGCCGTAGTCGGCGACGTAGTCCTTCTGCCACAGCACGGCGCCGGTTTTCGCGTCGAGACAGAACAGTTTGCCGTCCGCGCCGGCGAAGTAGACACGGTCGCCGTCGACGGTCGGTGTCGCGCGCGGGCCGTAACCGTACGACATGCCGCGGTAGTCGACCGTCCACGATTGCGTCCACAGGACCGCGCCGGTCTTTTCGTCGAGGGCGATCGCCCGTTCGGTCCCCTTGGGCTTCTGCGTCTCCTCGAAGTCCATCAGGTAGACGCGCCCGGCGGCGACCGCCGGTCCGGTGAAGCCGTTCTTGACCGGGGTCCGCCAGAGCACCGGCAGTCCACCGGCCGGAAAGGTGTCGAGGATACCGGTCTCGGTCCACACCCCGAGGCGGCCCTTGCCCCGGAACTCCGGCCAGTCCTCGGCCGACGCCGCGGCGGTCAGCAGCGGGACGACGACGACGGCGAGCAGCCATGCCGCGAGAGGAGTACGGCCTGTGAAACGGACCACGCAATCCTCCTTCAAGGGTTGCCAGTGAAACGACGCGAGAGCATAGCACTTGTGGGCGGCGCATTCCCTAGCCCGATTCAGGTAGGCGGCGGCCGCCAGCGGCGCGGGTCGTGTTACGTCCGGTTTCCCTGTAAGATGCCGTGGATCTCCGATGGCCGATACCCCAGCCGCACCGCCGACGGACCGGACTGACGTCGGCAGTTATTTCGTCGCGACCTACCCGCCGTTCTCGGTGTGGACCGAGGAGGCCGTGGCGCGTGACGCGCTGCCGGCGCTCGACCGTGCGGTCGCGGCCGACGTGCCGCTCGGCCTCTACCTGCACATTCCGTTCTGCCGCAAGCGGTGTCACTTCTGCTACTTCCGCGTCTATACGGACAAGAACGCGCAGGACGTCGGGCGCTACCTCGACGTGCTCGCCCGCGAGTGGGAGCTCTACGATGAACGGCCGGCGATTGCCGACCGCCGGCTGTCGTTCATCTATTTCGGCGGCGGCACCCCGTCGTTTCTCTCGACCGACCAGCTGCGCGGTCTCGTCGCCCGCGTCTCGGCCGTCAAGTCGTGGGCGCAGGCCGAGGAAATCACGTTCGAGTGCGAGCCCGGCACGCTGTCCGAGAAGAAGCTGGCGGTCATCCGTGAGATCGGCGTGACCCGGCTCAGTCTCGGCGTCGAGAACTTCGACGATCGCATCCTCGAGCTGAATGGTCGGGCCCATCGATCGCCCGAGATCGATCGGGCCTACGGCTTCGCCCGCTCGCTGGGCTTTCCCCAGATCAACATCGACCTGATTGCCGGGATGCTGGGGGAAACCGACGACAACTGGCGGCGGTGCGTCGAACGCACGCTCGCGTTGCAGCCCGACAGCGTCACCATCTACCAGATGGAGCTGCCGTTCAACACGACGATCAGCAAGGATCTGCTGCGCGGCACGCAGCTGTTCAGCGAACCGGTCGCCAGCTGGACGACGAAGCGACGCTGGGTCGCTGAGGCCTTCGCTGCCCTCGAGGCCGCCGGCTACACGGCGCGCAGCGCCTACACGCTGGTCAGGGACCCCGCCCGCACGCGGTTCGTCTACACCGACCGCCTGTGGGAGGGCGCCGACATGGTCGGGCTGGGCGTGGCCTCCTTCGGTCATGTCAACGGCGTGCACGTCCAGAATCTCGATTCGTGGGAAACCTACACGGCGGCGATCGAGCGCGGGGACCTGCCGCTGCGTCGTGCCTACCAGCCGACCGCCGAGGAACGGCTGATTCGCGAGCTCGTCCTGCAGCTCAAGCGCGGTGCCATCCGGCCGGCCTATTTCGCCGGCAAGTACGGCGTCGACATCCTCGAGCACTTCGCCGCCCCGTTCGCCTCGCTGCAGGCGAGCGGCGATGTCGACCTCGTGTCGTCCGATCAGGTCCGCGTGTCCCGGACCGGTCTGCTCCACATCGATACACTGCTGCCCCGGTTCTTCCGGCCCGAACACCTGGGCATTCGCTACACCTAGGGTCCTTCTTCTTTTCGGTGAGGTTGCAGGCATGAGCGGCGCGAATCCCGATGTCATCGTCATCGGTGGCGGACCTGCGGGGTCCACGGTCTCGACCCTTCTGGCGCAGCACGGGTATCGCGTCGATCTCTACGAGCGCGAGCGGTTTCCGCGCTTCCATATCGGCGAGTCGCTCATTCCCGAAACCTACTGGGTGCTGCAGCGGCTCGGCATGCTGCCGAAGCTGCAGGGCAGCCGCTTCGTCAAGAAGTTCAGCGTGCAGTTCGTCAGCGCGAACGGCCGCGTGTCGGCGCCGTTCTACTTCTGGGACAACAAGCCGCACGAGTGCTCGCAGACCTGGCAGGTCGTGCGCAGCGAGTTCGATCAGATGATGCTCGAGAACGCCCGCGAGCATGGCGTCAGCGCCTACGAAGGCGTCCGGGTGATGGACGTGCTGTTCGATGGCGAGCGCGCCACGGGCGTCCGGATCCGTGATGCGCAGGGCACCCGCGACGTCCACGCCCGCGTCGTCGTCGACGCAAGCGGTCAGGCCGGACTCATCCAGAATCGCCTGCGGCTGCGGGTCTGGGATCCGGTGCTCAACAAGGGTGCCATCTGGACCTACTGGGAGGGCGCCTACCGTGACAGCGGTCGCGATGAAGGCGCGACGATGGTGCTGCAAACCGGCAACAAGAAGGGCTGGTTCTGGTACATCCCGCTGCACGACAACATCGTCAGCGTCGGCGTCGTCGGCCCCTTCGACTATCTGTTCAAGGGTCGCGAGAGCTACGAAACAACTTACGAGGAAGAGGTCGCGCACTGCCCGGCGGTCCAGGAGCGGGTCGCCGCCGCACGGCAGGCGTCGGGCTACTTCGCCACCAAGGACTACTCGTATCGGGCCACCCGGGTGGCCGGCGACGGCTGGGTGATGATCGGCGACGCATGGGGCTTCCTCGACCCGCTGTACTCGTCGGGCGTGCTGCTCGCCCTGAAGTCCGGCGAGCTGGCCGCCGACGCAATTGCGGCGGGGCTGCAGGCCGGCGACACGTCGGCGGCACGGCTTGGCGAGTGGGGACCGCGCTTCAATCAGGGTGTCGATCGCATGCGCCGTCTCGTCTGCGAGTACTACGACGGCTTCAGCTTCGGCAAGTTCGTGCAGCACAACCCCGAACTGCGGGGGACGGTCACCGACATCCTGATTGGCGACCTCTTCACTGACAAGGTGGATGCCGTGTGGGGGCCGATGGAAGCGCTCTATCCGCCCGGCAAGTCGCCGATCCCGG
The DNA here is from genome assembly GCA_902825985.1 of uncultured Acidobacteriota bacterium. Lineage (GTDB taxonomy): Bacteria > Acidobacteriota > Vicinamibacteria > Vicinamibacterales > CAVVIG01 > VFZL01. The sequence continues at coordinate 60,572 of CADEDC010000027.1, forward strand.
CATGGAACGGCAGTGCGGCGCCAAGCACGAGCAATGGCGAGGGCGGCAAGGCCAACGAACTGCTGCTGCCGGACGGCTGGAAACCCTGACGGCCGGTCGGACGCCGTGTCGCTTCGATGATCGGCAACGACCCGTCGGTACTTCAGCTGCTGGTCGCGCTCGCCGCGGTGCTGGCGGCCGGACAGCTGCTCGGTCGCGGGTTCGCCGCCGCCGGGCAACCATCCGTCATCGGCGAAGTCGTGGCCGGCATCGCATTGGGCCCGTCGGTGTTGGGCCGTCTGGCTCCGGAGCTGGCGGATGTCATCCTGCCACCGTCCGTCGGCCCGCTTCTGAACCAGGTCGCGCAACTGGGCGCCGTGCTCTACATGTTCCTGATCGGCGTCGAACTCGACGTCGGTACGATGTCCAGGGACGCCCGGGCGACGGTGGCCATCGCGCACGCCGGCATCGTCACACCGTTCGTGCTCGCGGGCGCCGTCGCGTGGGCCATGTATCCGTATGGCGCCGGGGTCGGGGTTCCGTTCATCAGCTACGCCCTGTTCCTCGGCGTCACGCTGGCGATCACGGCGTTTCCGGTTCTCGCCCGCATCCTCGCCGATGGCGGTCTGCGACACAGTCCGCTCGGCCGCCAGGCGCTGGCCTGTGCGGCCGTCGCCGACGTGAGCGCCTGGTGCCTGCTGGCGTTCGTCATCGGCGCGACGCAAGCGTCGGTCGCGGACGCGATCGTGACGCTGCTGTTGACACTGGCGTTCAGCGCACTCATGGTGGCGGTCGTCGGTCCGCTGGCCTCACGGGCAGGCAGGCGGACGAATTCGTCGATCGGCCGGCCGACCCTGGCGCTCACCCTGCTCGCGCTTCTCGTGTCGGCGGCCATCACCGAGGCGCTTGGCGTCCACGCCATCTTCGGCGCCTTCCTGCTGGGCGCGCTGATCCCGGCCGACTCCGCCCTGGCCCGGGCGCTTCGCGCTCGGCTGGAGGACGTCGTGACCATCCTGTTGCTGCCGGCGTTCTTCGCGGTCACCGGGCTGCGAACCGTCGTGAGCACACTGGCGGGGCCGGCCGACTGGCTGGTGCTCGCGACGGTGGTGGCGGCGGGATCCATCGGCAAGGTGGGCGGCACTGCCATCGCCGCACGCGTCGCGGGTGGTGAGTGGCGCCACGCGCTGGGCCTTGGCGCGCTGATGAACACGCGCGGCCTGATGCAACTGATCGTGCTCAATATCGGCCTGGACCTCGGCATCTTCTCGCCGTCGCTGTTCAGCATCCTGGCGGTGGCGGCCCTGATTTCGACCGTCGCAACCGCGCCGGCGCTGCATCTGCTCGGGCTGTGGATGCCGCTGCCGTCCGCCATGCCGCCCAGCGTTCCCTCGTCGCCACCTGCCGCCGGATTGTGCGACGGCACGGAGCGACATAGTATAGCCACCTCCACTGAACCATCAGTTCGTGCCGGTGACACCCGGCCGGGGATTTCGAGCAGCGAGACCTAAGGATGCCTACTGCGAACAGCGACCTCGCCCGCCCCAGACTGTCCGGCGTCGCCTGGGTGATCTGCATCATCTCGGCGATCGGCTTCGCCTTCGATTCGTACGAGTTGCTGATGCTTCCGCTCATCGTCCGCCCGGCGCTCGTGGACCTTCTGGGAGTGCCGGCCGGCGACCCGTCGATCAACACCTGGGTCGGCCTGCTGTTCAACGTGCCGGCCGTGGCCGGGGGCGTGTTCGGACTGCTCGGCGGCTACCTCACGGACGTCTTCGGTCGCCGGCGGGTGCTGGTGTGGAGCATCCTGCTCTACGCGTTCTCGGCGATGTTTGCGGCGTTCTCGACGTCGGTCGGCTGGCTGCTCTTCTGGCGCTGCTGCACCTTCGTCGGCGTCTGCGTCGAGTTCGTCGCGGCGGTCGCGTGGCTGTCCGAACTCTTCCCGAATCCCAAGCAGCGCGAATCGGTCATCGGCTGGACCCAGGCGTTCGGATCGATCGGCGGCGTCATGGTCACCGGAGCCTACTATCTGATCGTCACCTACGGCGATCAGCTGCCGGCAGTCCGCGGCGGTCACGAGGCGTGGCGCTATACGCTCATCTCGGGCGTGATCCCGGCGATCCCGCTGCTGCTCATCCGGCCGTTCCTGCCGGAGTCGCCGGTGTGGCGGGAGAAGAAGCTGGCCGGCACCCTGAGGCGTCCGAGCTTCGGTGAACTGTTCCAGCCGCGCTTCCGGACCACGACCATCGTCACGACCGTGATGATGGCGTGTGCGTACGCGGCGGCCTTCGGCGCCATCCAGCAGACGCCCCGCATCGTCCCCGGACTTGCCGAGGTGCGGACGCTGGCCCGCCCGGCGCAGGAACAGATGGTCAGCGCCGTGCAGTCCTTCCAGGAGTTCGGCGGCCTGGCGGGACGTGTCTTCCTGGCGATTCTCGCGGTGCGCATCCTGAGCCGGCGGAAGCTGCTCCGCGTCTTCCAGGTGCCGGGCCTGGTGCTCATGCCGATCGTCTTCCTGGTGGCTGCGAACACCAGCGTCACGGCGCTGCAGTGGGGCATCTTCGCGGTCGGCTTCATGACCATCGCGCAGTTCAGTTTCTGGGGCAATTACCTCCCCCGGGTGTACCCGACGTACTTGCGCGGCACCGGCGAGAGCTTTGCCGCGAACGTCGGCGGCCGGATGGTCGGCACGACCGCGGCGCTGGTGACGACCCAGCTCGCCAATGTGGTCGGTGGGGCCGGTCCCGCCGCCAAGCTCGCCTACGCCTCGGCCATCGTCGGGACGACGGTCTACGTGATCGGATTCGTCGCCAGCTTCTGGCTGCCCGAGCCCAAGAGCGAGGATCTGCCGGACTAGGTGTCCGGCGCACCGGTACCGCGCCATCAACTCGGCGTTCCAGCAGTCCACGGCGACCTCGACGTCCATGAAGCCGACCAGCGACACACCGCGACACTCCGAGTACCGGCTGCGGCGCCGGGTCCACTTCTATGAGGCCGACCCGGCCGGCATCGTCCATTTCAGCTGGTTCTCCCGCTACATGGAGGAAGCCGAGCACGCGTTGTGGCGCGAGGCGGGACTGAGCATCGCCCCGCTCGCTTCCGACATCGCGTTCCCGCGCGTCGCCATGACGTTCGACTTCCGCCGGCCGCTGCGGTTCGAGGACGAGTTCATGGTGCACATCCGCATCGCGGCGATCGGCCGGGCGTCGATGCGCTACACGTGCGTCGTCAGCCGCGACGGTCAGGAGGTGGCGATCGGCAGCCTGACCATCGCGTGCGTTCGACGCGCCGAGGATGCCTCGATGCAGGCGGTGCCGATTCCCGACGACATCCGGGCGCGCTTCGAGGTGGCTGACGAGGCGGGCGCCTGATGCACGCCGACGAATGCCTGGACCGTGACGCGCTGGCACGCCGCCAGGGCGCCAGACTGGACGATCTGCTGACGCGCCTCTACGGCTGCAACCGGTTCTACACGCAGAAACTGGACGCCGCGGGGGTCGATCGGCAGACGCTCAGCTTCCCGCGGGACCTCGAGCGCCTGCCGTTCACGACGAAGGCCGAGCTCGTCGCCGACCAGGCGGCGCACCCCCCCTGGGGGAGCGGCTTGACCTTTCCGGCCGATCGCTACACCCGGTTCTGTCAGACGTCCGCCACCACCGGGACGCCGCTGCGCTGGATCGACACGAACGAGAGCTGGCAATGGATGCTCGACTGCTGGAAGGCGGTCTACCGGGCGGCGCACGTCGGTCCCGGCGACCGCGTGTTCTTTCCGTTCTCGTTCGGACCGTTTCTCGGCTTCTGGTCCGGTTTCGAGGCCGGTGCCCAGCTTGGACTTCACGTGATTCCAGGCGGCGGGATGTCGAGCGAGCAGCGTCTCGCGATCATGACCGCCGTGCCGCCAACCGTGGTGTGCTGCACGCCGACGTATGCACTGCGTCTCGCCGAGGTCGCGGAGGCCACCGGCCCGGGCGGCCTCGCCAGCCTCGGCGTGCGCGTCGTCATCGTCGCGGGTGAACCGGGCGGCAGCATCGCGCCGACCCGGCGGCGGATCGAGACGGCCTGGGGCGCGCGGGTGATCGATCATCACGGGCTGACGGAAGTGGGGCCGGTCAGCTTCGAATGCTGGGAAGCACCCGGGTTCCTGCACCTGAACGAGGCCGAGTACATCTGCGAAGTGCTGGCGCCCGACAGCGACCGGCCGGTTGCCGACGGCGAACGTGGCGAACTGGTCCTCACCAATCTGGGCCGCATCGCGCATCCGGTTCTCCGCTACCGGACCGGCGACCTGGTCGTCCGCCGGTCGGAGCGCTGCCTCTGCGGCCGCACCTTTGCGCGGCTGGAGGGCGGCGTGCTGGCGCGAGTGGACGACATGGTCACCGTGCGCGGGGTCAACGTCTTCCCCGCCGCGCTGGAAGCCGTCGTGCGCGAGTTCGCCGACATCGCCGAGTTTCGCGCCATCGTCACGAACGGTGACGCGCTCGCATCAATGGCGGTGCACATCGAAGTCACGTCACCCGGCGATGGCGCCGCCACTGCCGATCGTCTGGCGGCACAATTGCGCCAGTCATTCGGCCTGTCGGTTCCGGTGCACGTGGTCGAGGCCGGCTCGCTGCCGCGATTCGAGGTGAAGGGGCACCGATTCGTCGTCGAGCGGTCGTGAATC
>CADEDC010000028.1:0-24605 GCA_902825985.1 uncultured Acidobacteriota bacterium
GCTTCGTCGCCCCATCCGGCACCAGCGTCGAGTACTCGACGCCGACCACCGAGGCGGTGGTCATCGATCGGCGCCGCTTCGACCGGCAACTGGCCGACGAGGCGATGGCGGCCGGCGTTCGCGTCCACAACGCGCGTGTGACGTCAGTCACGCCGACCGCTTCCGGCATGGTCGTGGCAGCCGGCGACCGGCGGTTCGCGGCGCGGTCGGTGCTGCTCGCGTGCGGCGCCAGCTACGGACTCCAGAAGCAGCTCGGGCTCGGGCTGCCGCGACTGCTGTTGCGGTCGGCGCAGGCCGAGCTGCCGGCTGATCGTCCGCGTGACGTGGAGGTGCACTTCGGTGCGGCGGCGGCGCCGCGCGGCTTCGCCTGGGCGGTGCCGGTGCATCGGCCGGATCGCGTCTACGTCCGCGTCGGCGTGATGTGCGATGGTGACGCCGCTCGTCACTTCCACCGGATGGTCGGGCAACTGCGCGCCCGCTGGGGCATCCACGCCGACGAGCGGTTGACGCCGCGGCTGAAGGCGCTGCCGCTCGCGCCGATCGAGAAGACCTACGGCGATCGCGTGCTCGTCCTCGGCGACGCCGCCGGCCTGGTGAAGCCGACGACCGGTGGCGGCATCTACTACAGCCTGCTGAGCGCCCAGCTGGCCGCCGACACCCTGCGGCCGGCACTGGCCGCCGACGACTTGAGCCGTGCCCGGCTCGCCGCCTATCAGTCGGCGTGGCGCAAGCAGCTCGGCTCCGAACTGCGCTGGCAGCTGATTCTGCGTCGCGTCGCGCAGCGGCTGTCGGATCGGGACATCGATCGTCTGTTCGACCTCGCCCGCACCGACGGGCTGATGCCGCTCATCCGGCGGACCGCCTCGTTCAACCAGCACCGTGACTTCATCGTCGCGCTGCTGAAGCATCCGCCAGCCCGCCGGGTGCTGTTCCGCGCCGCCTTCGCCTAGTCGCGCCGCGGCGCCCGGCCCAACCGCCGCCCCGTCACCGCGGCCAACCGCGCCGGCCCGGCGCGATTAGAGGTGGTCGGGTTCGAGTGCGGCGGCGCCCGCTGGTGCCGTGCGACCGGCCCGGCCATCGGCGTCGGATCCCGGTGCCGCGTCGGGGCACCGGCCCGCCGGCGGCCGCCTGGACCGATCCGGTGCGTCGTGCACCGCGATGGCCGCGACGACCGCGAACAGGACGCCGTTCGCCGGCATCCGCAAGCCGGTGTCCCAGACGCTCTGGATCGCCACCGCGACCAGCCCGCTCACCGCGCCGGACCGGAACCAGAACAGCGCATCCTGGTCTTCGCGCAGCTTCCGGACGGCCTGCCGCAGGCCGCTGGCCAGCGCCACCGCCGCCGGCACGGCGACGAGCAGTCCGCCCTCGGCCAGCATCTGCAGGTACTCGTTGTGGGCATGGTTGAAGAAGATCGCCAGCGGCGCCCGCTGATAGGCGAGCATGCCGCGGGCGAACGCCCCGGCGCCGAGACCGGTCGCGGCGAAATCGCGCGCCATCCTCCAGCTGTCGCGCCAGATGGCGACGCGCCCGCCGACGTCGCCAGGCAGCGTGTCGCCCAGCCGGGCGCCGAGTGCGGCGGTGTCGGTGAATGGCAGGGTGAGCAGCAGCAGCGTGACGGCGACGGCCGCCAGCGCGCCCGATCCGGTGCCCCGGAGCTGTCGGCGTCCGAGCGCGAACAGCGTCGCGAGTGCGGCCAGGATCGCCGCCAGCCCGGATCGCGACAACGAGGCGACGAGCGTCGCCATCATCAGCATCACCGCCCCCGCGAGCAGCACGGTGCGCGCATCGAGGGCCCGCTCGAGCGCCGCCGCCCCCGCCCCGCCACGCAGCCGCGGCACGGTGCGCGCCGCGGCATAGCCGAACACGAGCGGCACCGCGAGCAGCAGCCAGGTCGCCAGGTCGTTGCGATTGACATACGGACCGAACGGCGTCGGCGTCGCCGTCCGCGCGATCGGCGCCCAGAATCCGTAGATGTGGTGCGGGCTCGAGAAGCGCTGCACGAACACGACGACCGACAACACGATGCCGAGCCACGCGACGCCGCGGCTGACGGCGCGCAGCCCGTGACGCTCGACGATCGCGCGGGCCGACCAGAACACCACGACCAGCGTGACGGCCGCCGCCAGCGCCCACGCCGTGGCGGCTGGGTCGAGCGACAGCGGCACCAGGCGGTCGGGCGCCGGGGCGAAGCTGAGCGCGCGGTCGACGGCCGCCGCGCAGGGCGACAGCCGGTCGCGCAGCGCCGCCGGCAGCGGCACCATCTGCAGCGCGACGCCAGCGAGGCAGGCGAGCAGGGCGCCATCGAGCGTGCGGCGGCCGGCCGCCAGCAGCGGCGGTCGGGCGGCGACGGCCAGCGCCAGTGCCAGCAGCGCCGTCGGGACGAGGGTCCAGCGATACGCACCGGCGAACGCGAACAGCGTCCAGGCGACCAGCGCGAGGAGCGCCTGCGGCATGCGCGCCTCCTCAGACCGCTTCGGCGTAGTAGTTCTTGTACTGATGACCGTGATAGCGGGCGTAGTAGTACTTGTGCTTCGCGAAGTCGACCTTGTTCAGCACCACGCCGAGCTGCTTCGGATGGCTGCCGAGCACCGTCTCGAGCGCCCGCTCCGCCAGCCGCCGGCGGGTCATCTCGACGCCGACCACGAAGGTGACGCCGCTGACCATCGGTGCGAGGACGACGGCGTCGGTGACGGCGAGCACCGGCGGCGTGTCGATGATGATCCAGTCGAACGGACCGTGCAGGAAGTTGGTGAGCAGCGTCTTCATCCGCTCGGAGGCCAGCAGCTCTGACGGATTGGGCGGCGGCGTCCCGGCCGTGATCGCCAGCAGGTTCGGGTCGATCGTCCGCTGGATGACGTCGCGCACCCGGACCTGGCCGCTGAGCACCTGGGCGAGCCCGCGGTCGTTCTTCAGCCGTAGCGGCCGATGCAGGCCCGGACGCCGCATGTCGGCGTCGACGAGCAGGACGCGGGCGCCGCCGTAGGCCAGCGCCATGGCGATGTTGCAGGCGGTCGTCGTCTTGCCCTCGAGCGGCTGCGCGCTGGTCACCAGCATCGTCTTGGTGCCCGACTCGCCATAGCGGGCGCCCAGCGACGTCCGCAGACTGCGAAACGCCTCGCCGAAATCGTGCGGCGAGTGGCTCGAGCCGAGGATTGGGTGCTTGTTGCCGCGTACCGACGGCACGAGACCGAGGAACGACATCTTCAGGTGCCGCGAGATGTCCTCCGGCGTCTTGATCGTGTCGTTCAGGTAGTCGAGGCCGTAGGCGACGCCGACGGCGGCCACCAGGCCGATCAGCATGGCCATCAGCCACGCCCGCCGGCCGCTCGCCGCCATGGGTCCGCCCGGCACCTCGGCGTGATCGACGACCCGGACGTTGTTCGCGCGACTGTTGCTCGAGACGCGCATCTCCTTTTCACGCTGCAGCAGGGCCTCGTAGACCGTCCGGTTGCTCCGCGCCTCGCGCTCCATGACGTTGTAGGCGACGCTCTTGCGGCTCAGGTCCTGGACGTCGTGCTTGGCCTGTTCGAGGTTGGACGCCAGCGTCCGCTCCTCGAGCAGGGCGCGCTCGTAGTCGTTGCGGACCGCCTGCAGGGCCTTGCTGGTCTCGAGTTCGATCTGACGCTGCGCGTCGGCCAGGCTGGCGTTCACCTTCACCATCTCGGGGTGCCGTTCACCGTAGCGCTCGCCGAGTTGCGCCTTCTGGCGCTGCAGGTCGGAGAGGCGCAGCTTCAGCGTCTGGATCTGCCCGTTCGCCGCGACGACCGCGATCGATTCGGCGCCGTTCGCATCGGTGACCGACTTCACCTGACTGTACGCCGCCTCGTGCTCGATCCGGGTCGTCCGGGCGCGCAGGAGCGCGTCGTTCAGCGCGTTCAGCCGCGACAGGACGATGTTGTTCTTGTCGTCGAGCGACATGGCATCCTGGTGGTCGCGGTACTCGGCGAGCCCCCGCTCGCTCTCTTCGACCTTCTGCTGCTGCGCCGCGAGCTCCTTCTGCAGCCAGTCGAGCATGTTCTGCGTGCTCTGCTGCTTCACCTCGAGATTCTGGGCGACGTACTCGTCGACGAGGACGTTGGCCGCCCGCGCCGCGAAGGTCGGATCGGATGAGGTGAACTGGACGTCGACGAGCCGGCTGCCGGTGACCGGCACGACCTGGACGCGGCCGATGAAGGCGCCGACCAGCGCCGCTTCGTCAGCCGTCTCGTCCGGCCGCGGCACTTCCGCCGCCGGCTCGACGGCCGGCTCCGGCCGCACGAGCGCCAGCGTGTGGCGCGCGAGCAGCCGTGCCAGATCGAGCGGGCCCGACGGCCGGCGGACCTGCCGGCCATTGAACTCCGGCACCGAACCGAGCTCGAGACGCTTGACGACACGGCGCGTCAGCTCGCGGCCGCGCAGGATGCGATACTGCGTGTTGTAGTAGGGCTCGGGATCCTGCCAGTAGGTGTTCTCGGAGGTCTGGATGCCCGGCATCGCGGTCGACCGCTCGTCTTCGATGAGCAGCCGCGCCTGCGCGAGGAACATGGGAATCTGCGAGTATCCCTGGATGATGATGGCGCCGGCGACGAGAACGAACACCGCGCAGGCGATGCGCCGGTAGCGCGCCACCACGGCCAGCCGATCGAGCAGATGGTCGGAATCGGTGGAGTAGCGCATTGCCGTCGGCCGGATCACCGGACTGGGCAGGGAGGAGGCGGCAGCGTCGGTCGACGGCGATGGCGTGGCGTCCTGCATGGTCGGGTTATCGTGGGCTGACGTCGTCGCCGGGCGTCCTGGCGAGAATGCCCGATGTGGCGGCGGCGGCCTGGACGGCGGCCGCGTGCGCCGCGGCGAAGCCGGCGACGCTGGCGGAATCGGCCAGCAGCGGCTCACGCACCAGGGTCTGGGCGATTTCGCCGGCATTGACGTTCACCAGCGGACTCGCGGCGAGCACCGTCTTCTCGTCGGCGAGCAGTTCGACGATGTAGCTGCCGCGGTCGATCGGGCGGAACCGGAACAGGCCGTCTTCGTCGGCCTGCTGGCTCAGCACGATGCGGCCGAGGCGGGCCTCACGCAGGCGGACGAGCGCGCCGGCGAACTTCCGGCTGTCCGATTTGAGGACGAACCCCTCCACGGCGGTGAAGACCGACGGGATCGGCTCAGTGAGCACGCGCGCCCCCGTATCGGCGAAGCGCCCGGCGCCGGTCGTGATCGCCTGCTGCGCCGGCACCGAGACGACGCTGACGGTGGCGAGCACGGCGACGGTGGTGAGGATTCGTTCGAACATGGCACTTCGCCTTCCCTCTGGTGTTTCGGACGGATCTCCGTGGAACTCCAAGGTCAGCTGCACGAACGCGGTTGTGCAGCGCCCGGTTTTTGTGTGCAATGAGAGCCGGACGGGCGACGGCGATGACGCATTGGCGTCGAAATGTGCAGGCGCCACGACGGCTGGGAGGCCGGCGCGCAACTCATGATGCGATGGCGAGTCGGACTCATCGGGATGGCGACCGTCGCCGCGCTGCTCCCCATATCGGAGGAGCTCGTCGAGTCCGCCTACTCGCGCGGCGCGTATCCGCTGATCCAGACCGTGCTGACCTCGTGGTCGAACCTGACACCGGTCGCGCTCTTCGACGTCCTCATGGTCGGCGTCGGCGCCGCCTGGCTGGTGTTGCTCTGGCGCGACCTGCGCCGGCGGTCGTGGCCGGCGGCGGTTGCACGGCTCGCGCTGCGCACGGTGACACTCGCCGCGACGCTGTATCTCGTCTTTTTGGTCAGCTGGGGGTTCAACTACCGCCGGGTGCCGCTCGAAGCCAAGCTGCGGCTCGACTACCGAGCCGTCACCCCGGCGGCGGCCGACCGGCTGCTCCGCACGGCGGTGGCGGAACTGAACCGCCTGCACCCGCTGCGCACGCCGGACCCGGCCGCGGTCAACCCGTCATTGCCGCAGGCGTTCGCCGCCGTGCAGCAGCGGCTCGGCGCCACCCGGCCGGCCGTGCCCGGACGGCCGAAGCGGACGCTGATCGATCCGTACTTCCGCGCCGCGTCGGTCGACGGCATGACCGATCCATGGTTTCTCGAGACGATGACGGTGAGCACGCTGCTGCCGATCGAGCGGCCGATGATCGTCGCGCACGAATGGGCGCACCTGGCGGGATATGCCGACGAGGGAGAAGCGAACTTCGTCGGCTGGTTGACCTGCCTCGACGGCGACGCGGCCGCCCGCTACAGTGGATGGCTGTTTCTGTACCTGGAATCGGCTGGTGCCGTCGCCGGCCCGGTGCGGCGCGACATCATGACGCGGCTCGATGCCGGACCCCGCGACGACCTCACGGCCATCGCCGAGCGGGTGCGCAGCCAGGTGAATCCGCGGGTGTCCGCCGTCGGTTGGGGCATCTACGACCAGTATCTGAAGGCGAACGGCATCGAGCAGGGAACGCGCAGCTATACCGACGTCGTCCGCCTGGTGCTCGGCACCTCACTCGGCGTCGAGGCGCTGCCGGCGGTCAGCGGCGCGGCGCCGTCTCCGGCCGCGGCGGTGCCGTCGCGTCGAACGCCATGAGCGGCGTCGGCACCGCCACCGGAACGTCGAGCGGGTCGCCCGGGTAGAACACCCGTTCGAGGAACAGTCCCGAGGCGGGAGCCGTGAGCTTCGCCGGGACGTCGGACTTCGCGGCCAGCAGCCCGCGCGCTGCCTCGACGCCGAGCCGCCCGCGACCGATCTCGACGAGCACACCGACGATACGGCGCACCATCTTCCACAGGAAATGCGAGCCCCGTATCACCACCAGCACCAGGTCGCCGCGCACGTCGACGGTCACGTGGTCGATGAGCACGAGCGTCGATCGTGCCGGTGCGTCGTCCTCGTCGTCCTCAACCGCGAACGACTGGAAGTCCTGCATGCCGGCGAACGCCGCGGCTGCCGCCTGCATCGCGGCGACGTCGAGCCCCTCCTTTACCCACCAGACGAACGGTTTCGCGAAGGCGGTGCGACGCCTGGCCACCTGATAGACGTAGCGGCGCGCCACGGCGGTGTGACGGGCGTGGAAGCGGTGCGCCACCGCTACCGCCGTCAGCACGTTGATGTCGGCGGGCAAGGCGTCGTTGAGGGCGCGCCGTAGCGAGGCCGGCGGCAGGTTGGTGGCGATGTCGAGGTGGGCGACCTGCGCCACCGCGTGCACTCCCGCGTCGGTGCGTCCAGACCCGTACAGCTCGAAGTCGTGGCGTCCAGTGGCGACCCGAATGGCCCGGTCGAGCTCGCCCTGGACCGTCTTCGCGTTCTTCTGGATCTGCCAGCCGCTGTAACGCGTTCCGGCGTATTCAATCGTGAGCTTGAGGCGCGGCACGGCTCCGATCATATGTGCACCGGGGCTGCGCTCCATGGCGATGCCGCCGATAAGCCGTTCAAGGCAGGGTTGACTTGGGACTGCCGCCTGTGGTGTTCTTAGGGCTCGATGGTGCGCGTAACGGCTTTCACCGGACGTTCGGGCCGGCCGATGGATCGGCGCCGGGATTCGTACGCGCTCACGCCGCTGCCGACCACCATCACCCTGCCGGTGGCCCTGCTGGCGCTGCCGCTGGCAACCATGACGAGGCGCGCTATCGGGTGATGTGACCGGGCAGGAACGAGGATTCACGAGGGCCATCACCCCGAACCAGGGTGATGGCCTTTTTTTTCGGGGAGAGCACGACCATGCACGCGAACCAGGCACCGGGGACGACGACGATCCGCACGACTGCGTCCGAATGCGACCCGGTGCTGACGCTGCCGACCCTTCAGACGCCGCCGGCGGTTCCGGCCGTCCAGGCCGATCTCCGGACGCCGGCGCCGGTCACGGCCACGACCGCCGACGAGGCTGCCGACGAAGCGGGCTATGGCTACGGCGTCTAGCCGAGGCCTCGCCATACCGGAGAACGACGATTTAAGATTGACGATTCTCGCCGGCGCGCCTTCGGTGCGTCCGGTTCGAACATCGGCAGAGACGAAGACTGACCTATGACAGACACGCGTTCGCAGGCGGGTGCACGGGTGGCGTTGCTCGGGTTCGGCACGGTTGGGCAGTCGGTGGCCCGCATCCTGACGAGCGGCGACATCCCGGGCGTCGAACTGACCCACATCTTCAATCGCCAGGTGGCGCGCAAGCGCGCCGACTGGGTGCCGTCCACCGTGACGTGGACCGAATCGATCGAGGACATCCTCTCCAGCCCGGTCGACATCGTCGTCGAGCTGGTCGGCGGCGTGAACCCGGCGCACGAGTGGGTGCGGCGGGCGCTGGAGTCGGGCAAGTCGGTCGTCACCGCGAACAAGCAGCTCATCGCCCATCGTGGCAGCGAACTGCTGGCGCTGGCGCAGGCCAAGGGGTTGGAAGTGCGCTTCGAAGCCTCGGTGGCCGGCGGCATCCCGGTGCTGCGCGCCCTGCAGGACGGCCTGTCGGGCGATCGCCTCGTCGAGGTGCGGGGCATCCTCAACGGCACGTGCGCCTATATCCTGAGCCGCATGCAGAAGCAGGGGGCATCGTTCGCCGACGCCTTGCGTGAGGCGCAGCAGGCCGGCTATGCCGAAGCCGATCCGACCGAGGACGTCGACGGCGCCGACGCCGCCGCCAAGCTGGCGATCATCTCGGCCGTCGGGCTCCGGCGTCCGGTCAAGGTGAGCGAGATTCCGACCCGCTCCATCCGGCCGATCGAAGCGGTCGACTTCGAATACGCCAAGGAGCTCGGATGCACCATCCGGCAGGTGGCGCGGGCCGCGATCGAGGACGACGGCCGGGTGTTCGCGGCCGTCCGGCCGGCGCTCGTGCAGTTGAACTCGAAGTTCGGCCAGATCGAAGGCAGCCAGAACATCGTCTCGGTGCGCGGCGTGTACGGCGGCGAGACCACCTTCTCGGGATCGGGAGCCGGCGGCGGGCCGACGGCCGTCGCCGTGGTGTCTGACGTCGTCTCGGTGCGCCGCTCGCTGGTCGGGGCGCCAGGTATCGCGACGCCGATGGCGCAGCAGCCGTATGCGGTCAACCCCGACTTCGTCGCGCCGCACTACGTCCGCTTCATCGTCAACGACAAGCCTGGAATCCTCGCCCAGGTGACGGCGGCGTACTCGAAGTTCGGCATCAACATCGACGGCGTGCTGCAGCTGCCGCGATTCCGCAAGGATCGCCTGCCGTTCGTCACGACGCTGGAGGAATGCGCCGAGTCGATGCTCGACAAGGCGCTGGCCGAAGTCGGGCAGTCGGATTACCACGTGCAGCCGCCGCTGGCGCTGCCGATCTTCGTGTAGCCATGGCGCCGCCGCACACGTTCAGCGAGGTGGTCGAGGCCGAGGGTCACCTCATCGATTCGCAGATCCTGAACACGGTCTTCGACGTCGTCGTGAAGAAGAATGCGACGTTCGACGTCCAGACGTTCACCATCGGCCGGCACAACGACGATCCGTCGTTCATCTCGATGCGGATCTCCGCCGCGTCCGAGCGGGAGCTCAGCGAGGTGCTCGAGGAGCTGGTGGCGCTCGGGTGCCGGCTGTCCGACTCGCAGGATGTCACCTGCCGCGCCGCCGAACGCGACGGCTGGGTCGCCGACGATTTCTATTCGACGACGAACCATCGCACCTACGTGCGTCTCGGCGGACAGTGGATCATGGTGGAGCAGCAGCGGATGGACGCCGTCGTGGTCATCGAAGGCCAGCGCGCCGTCTGTCGCAAGCTGCGCGACGTCCGCAGCGGCGACCAGGTCGTATGCGGCGTGTCCGGCATCCGCGTCGTGCCGGAGTTCCAGGACCGCGACCGCCACGGCTTCGCCTTCATGACGAACGAGATTTCGTCCGAGCGCCGCGTCGAAGTCGGTGTCAGTCGCATCGCCCAGATGATGCGCGAGATCAAGGCGGCCGGCGGCAAGATTGCGGTGGTCGCCGGACCGGTGGTCGTTCACACCGGCGGCGGCACGCATTTCCAGGATCTGGTTCGCTCCGGTTTCGTCGATGTCCTGCTGGCCGGCAACGCGCTCGCCGTGCACGACGTCGAGCAGGCGCTCTTCGGCACGTCGTTGGGCGTCAGCCTCGAAACCGGCAAGGCGATCGAAGGCGGCCACCGGCACCACATGCGTGCGATCAACACCATCTGCCGGGCCGGCGGATTGAAGGAGGCGGTGGCGCAGGGCGTGCTCACGTCGGGCGTGATGCACGAGTGCATCGTCCACGACGTCGACTACGTGCTGGCGGGCAGCATCCGCGACGATGGTCCGCTGCCGGACACCATCATGGATCTGCGAACCGCGCAGGACCGCTACGCGGCGGCGCTCGAGGACGTGCGGCTGGTGCTGGCGCTGTCAACCATGCTGCACGGCATCGGTGTCGGCAACATGCTGCCGTCGTGGGTCAAGATGGTCTGCGTCGACATCAATCCTGCCGTCGTGACGAAGCTGGCGGATCGCGGGTCGTCGCAGACCATCGGCATCGTGACCGACGTCGGACTGTTCCTGCACCGGCTGGCGCAGCAGTTGCGACCTACGGCTTCTGCGAGCTGAACTTCACCATGTTCAGCATCTCGGTCTGCGTCGGCAGTTCGGCCTTGCCGGCCGGGTAGTTGCCCTTCTTCAGCATGGCGGCGAGGATGTCGGCGTTCTGCTGACGGCTCAGGCTGCCCGGGTTGTTCTGCGGCATCGAGATGCGCATGCGCTCGAACAGGTCGCCCAGCGTCAGATCGTTCCAGTTCGCCTGGAACTCGCCGCCGGTCAGCCCGGGGGCCATTTCGCCGCCGTTCATGTCGGGACCGTGGCAGCTGGAACACTTCTCGGCGTACAACGGCTCGCCGCGCTTCGCCTGGTCTTCAGTGTAGACGCCGTCCCATTGGGTCTTCTGCTGCGCCTGAAGCTTGACGTTGGCTCCCACCGCGCCAAACGCTCCCACGGCTGCCAACCCGAACATCGTCACGATCGCGATTTTGACCTTCATGTGATCCTCAACCCCGACGCGGGGTCTGTCAGAAACCCACCCAATGGACCGTATCTTAACAGCGAACACATATTTCAAAAGTGACGCCACCCCGTGAATTGTGTGGCGTATTGTGGCGGAACGTTCCGCCGCGCGGCAATCCGATCGATTTCGCGCGAGAACCGCGGGTTCCCGGGATGTGCGGCGTGCGACGCTCGCGCCCGCGGTGTCCGCTGCAGGGGGCATCGGCGCAGGTCAGTCACGGCTGGGTTCCTCCCGCGACCTCGTCGGCACGGGACGGACGGCCGGGGTCCGGCGCAAGCGCCGGGAGCGGAGCGGGCCGCTGGTCAGACCCGGCTGGGGCTGACCGGCGGCCACGACGAACGACGAACGACGAACGACGAACGACGAACGACGAACGACCAACCGGGCGCGCTAGTTGCCGCTCGGTTTCACCTCCGAGTCCGGCAACGCAAACGCGATGAACTCGCCCGAGTAGTTGCCGCCGCTCACCGAGACGAGCATGTACTGCTTCCCGTCGACCATGTAGGTCATCGGCGAGCCGCTCTGCGGCGCCGGGATGAACACGGCGCCGACTTGCGCGCCGTTCTTCTTGTCGTAGGCCCGCAGCATGGCGCCGCGCGGACGGTTGCCCGGCGACGTCACCTGGGGATCGCCGAGGACGACGAGCGTCTTCGTGACCATCAGGCCGACCGAACCCGGCTGACCGGTCTTCGGGATGTTCATCCCCTTCAGCTTCGGGTGATTGCGGACCGCATCCGGCGTGTCGCCGTGCGGCACCTGCCACAGCAGGTCCCCCTTGTTGACGTCGAGGGCGGCAAGCACGCTGTAGGGCGGTTTCATCAGCGGCAGGCCGTCGATGTTCAGGAGGTTCGGAACCGGCTTCAGACCGGCCGGCTGCTCACGCTCGACGATCTTCGGCGCATCGGCCGCGCTGCCGAAGCCGGGACCCAGTGCCTCGCGGAACGCCGCACCGCTGACCCCGGAGATGTACCGCAGGTCCGAGAAGCCGGCCGGCGGCGGCATCACCGAGAACGATGACAGACCGGAGTTGGCAGCCTGCGCGTAGACGATGCCGGTCTCCGGATCGAACGATGCGCCCGGCCAGTTCGTGCCGCCACCGGCATTGCCGACGTTCAGGGCGCCGAGCAGCCCGTTGACGTTGCCGAGGATCGGCGGATTGTAGAGCGGACCGTTCTTGTAGCGCTTCAGGTTCTCGAGCGCCTGCTGGTGCAGCTCCGGCGTGAAGTCGATCACGTCCTCCGGAATCCGGATGTGGTTGCGCGCATACGCGGGCGGCCTGCTCGGGATCGGCTGCGTCGGCGCCGCCTTCTCTCCGGGCACTTCCGAGGCCGGTACCGGCGTCTCGTTGATCGGCCAGATCGGCTGGCCGGTGATGCGGTCGAACACGTAGAGGTACGACTGCTTGCTCGGCACGGCGACGACCTTGCGCGGCTTGCCGTCGATGGTGACGTCCATCAACAGCGGCGCCGACGACATGTCGAGATCCCAGATCGGATGATGGACGAACTGGAAATGCCATTTGCGCACGCCGGTCTTCAGGTCGACCGCGACGAGCGTCTCGCCGAACAGGTTGTTGCCCGGCCGATGGCCGCCGTAGAGGTCGGAGGTCGGCGATTCCACCGGCAGGTAGACGAGGCCGGCTTCCGGATCGACCGTGATCTGCGTCCACACGCCGGTGTTGCCGTTGAACGACCACGAATTCTCTTCCCACGTCTCGGCGCCGAATTCGCCCGGCTTGGGAATCGTGTTGAACCGCCACAGCATCTTGCCGGTCTTGACGTCGAAGGCGCGCACCAGCCCCTTCGTATTGTTGTGGGTGACGACGGTGAAGCCTTCCTTGAACGACGACCCGACGATGACGGTGTCGCCGACGACCGTGGGGGTCGAGTGCAGGCCGATTTCACCCTTCTCGAGATCGATCTGGCTGCCGCTGCCGAACATCGCCCCCTGCTTCAGGTCGACGATCCCCTTGTCGCCGAAGGTCGGGATCGGCTGGCCGGTGTTGGCGTTCAGCGAGACCATGCGGTAGCCGGTGGTGACGAAGATGACGCGGTCGTCGCCCTTGCCGTCGGTCCAGTAGGACACGCCGCGGCCCGACAGCTGGCGGGGGGCGATCGCGGCGCGCACCCCTTCGCGCAGGCTGTACACCCACTTCAGCTCACCAGTCCTGGCGTCGAGTGCGATGACGTCGCGGCGCGTGCCGGCGGTGGCGTACAGCGTCCCCTTGATCATCAGCGGCGTCGCTTCGAGCTTGTACTCGGGACGCGTGCCCAGGTTGTCCGTCTTGAACCGCCAGGCCACTTCCATCTTGTCGAAGTTGCCGGCGTTGATTTGATCGAGCGGCGAATACTTGCTGCCGCGCAAGTCGGCCGTGTACATCGGCCATTCACCGGCGCGGGTGCTCGGCTGGCCGGTGGCCGCATTGCCGGCCTGCCCGGCGATGCGCGGTGCCGTCCACCCGAAGACGGCCGCGAGCAAGGCGACCGCGGGTGCGGTGCGGACGAGTGTGTGCCTCATGACGTGTGACTCCAGTCTGACGGGACCCGAACGTACGGACGGCCTGCCGGCCGCCGGGAGCAGGGCTCAACCCAAAGTGCCGGAGATTATGGCGCGCCGGTCAGGGGGGCCGCAAGCCCTGCATGCGCGCGTCGGCCGGGACCGGCCGGGCAAGAAAAAAGGCCGCTGATCCGCGCCTGCGCGCGAGCCAGCGGCCCCCGATACCGTGGACGGCCCGATCGGGCTAGTTGGCCGGTCTCACTTCCGAATCCGGCAGCGAGAAGGCGATGTATTCGCCGGAGTAGTTACCGCCGCTGACCGCCACGATGAGGTACTGCTTGCCATCGACGCGGTAGGTCATCGGTGAGCCGCTCTGCGGCGCCGGGAGGAAGACGGCGCCGAGTTCCGCGCCGTTCTTCTTGTCGTAGGCGCGCAGCATCGCGCCGCGCGGGCGGCCGCCCGGCGAGGTAACCTGGGGGTCACCGGCGACGACCAGCGTCTTCGTGACCAGCGTGCCGACGCTGCCGTTCTGGCCGGTCTTCGGAACGTTCAACCCCTTCAGCGCCGGGTGGTTACGAACATTGTCCGGCGTATCGCCGTGCGGCACCCGCCACATCAGCTCGCCCTTGTTGACGTCAATCGCCGCCACCACGCCGTACGGCGGCTTGACGATCGGCAGTCCCTGCACGGTCGCGCCGGTGACCGGCGGCCCGGCTGGCGGGGCACCGGCGGCGGGTGCGGCAGCGGCTGGCGCCGCGGCCGGGGCTTCCGGCGGGCGGGCGTTGCGCCGCACGTCCTCAGGCGCATCGGGATTCGTGCCGGTGCCGGCGGCAACCGCCAGGCGGAACGGACGACCGACGACCCCCTGCTGGTACGGCAGGTCGGAGAATCCGGGCGGCGGCGGCGCCAGCGAACCGACCGTCACCTGCGAATTCGACGCCTGCGTGTAGAACCACCCGGTTTCCGGGTCGAACGCCGAACCGGGCCAGTTCACGCCACCGGCGGTGTTGCCGATGTTGATCGTGCCGAGCTTGCCGTTCACGTTGCCGACGATGAGCGGCACGTACGGCGACTCTTCCCAGCGGAAGCGCCCGAGTACCTTGAACGCTTCGGCGCGCATGTCCGGCGTGAAGTCGATCAGGTCGTCCTTGCTGATGTGCGTGCGGGCGTAGGGCGCCGGCTTGGTCGGGAACGGCTGCGTCGCCGCCGTCTTCTCGCCCGGAACGTCCGACTGCGGCACCGGCGTCTCGACGATCGGCCAGATCGGCTGACCGGTGATGCGGTCGAACACGTACAGCCAGCTCTGCTTGCTCGGCACGGCGACGACCTTGCGCGGCTTGCCGTCGATGGTGACATCCATCAGGAGCGGCGCCGACGACATGTCGTGATCCCACACGGCATGGTGCACGAACTGGAAGTGCCATTTGCGGACGCCGGTCTTCAGATCGACCGCCACCAGCGACTCACCGAACAGGTTGTTGCCAGGGCGCTTGCCGCCGTAGAAGTCCGACGTCGGCGATTCCACCGGCAGGTAGACCAGGCCGGCTTCCGGATCGACCGTGATCTGTGTCCAGACGCCGGTGTTGCCGTTGTAGGACCAGGAGTTCTCTTCCCACGTCTCGGCGCCGAACTCGCCCGGCTTCGGAATCGTGTTGAAGCGCCAGATCATCTTGCCGGTGCGGACGTCGAACGCGCGCGCCAGCCCCTTCGTGTTGTTCGACGTCTCGACGGTCATGCCCTCCTTGAAGGACGAACCGACGAGCAGCACATCGCCGACGATGGTCGGTGTCGAGTGGAGGCCGATTTCACCGGTTTCCAGGTCGATCTGGGTGCCGGTGCCGTAGACGACCCCTTCCTTGAGGTCGACGACACCCTGCCTGCCGAACCCCGGGATCGGCTGACCCGTATGGGCGTTCAGGGCCACCAGGCGGTAGCCGGTGGTGACGAAGAGCACCCGGTCGTCGCCCTTGCCGTCGGTCCAGTAGGACACGCCGCGGCCGGACAGCTGACGCGGCGCCACGCCGGCGCGCTTGCCCTCGCGCATGCTGTAGACCCACTTCAGCTCACCGGATTTCGCGTCGAGCGCCACCACTGCCCGACGGGTGCCGCCGGTCGTGTAGATGGTGTCCTTGATCATCAGCGGCGTGCCTTCGAGCTTGTACTCGGGACGGGCGCCCAGGTTGTCGGTCTTGAAGCGCCACGCCACTTCGAGCTTGTTGAAGTTCGTGCCGTTGATCTGATCGAGGGGCGAATACTTGCTGCCGCGCAAGTCGGCCGTATACATCGGCCATTCGCCATTCTGGGTGCTCGGCTGGCCGGTGGCCGCCGCCCTGGGCGCCTGCCCCTGCACGCCAGGGGCAGCTACCCACGCGAGCCCGCCAGCGAGCAGCGCGAGTGCAGGCACCGTCTTGAACACTCTTCGCGACATCATTCACTCCCGGAAAAAAACCTCTGGTTCGCACAAGTCGCCTCACGACCGGCCGTCAAGCCGGTCCCGGGGGGCGAGTTGGCATCGGCCACTGTACACCCGAAATGCGCTCGGTGGACACGCCTTTCTAACGGAAAGCAGGGATGCCGGAGGGCCTTGCGCATCGCGCCGCCGGGGCCCTCACGCCCGCCGGCGGCGGAGGTCCGGTTGCCGGCACCCGAAGACGAGCTCGGGGCGCGGGGCCGGTGATAAGCTGCAGTCCAGACCCATGGTGATGCCGTTCGCATCCCGCCAGCGCCGATCACGGTTCGACGCGCGCCGCCGGTGGACCGCCGGACGGCTGGTCGCCGTCTGGACGCTGCTGCTGCTCGCGATCGGAGCCGGTCCGGACCGCCTGGCTGTCGCCGGACCTGGCGGCCAGCCGGCCGGCGCTGGCGAGGCGCGCGCCGCCGCGCCGCCGACGCCCTACGACCTCGCCGCCGACGAGGCCATCGGCGGCCACACGATCGAGCGGCACGTCGGCAAGACAGACCGCGACCTGGCCGACCGTCTCAGCCGCGAGCCGCAAATTTCCGCCGCGTCGACCTACACCGACCTCGACACTGCCCGCCGCGTCGTCGGCGTCGCCGTGGCGCAATCGCGCGCGAGAATCCGGACGTGGGCGGGGCGGTCGGGACCGCGGCCGAATCTGGTCATCTACCATGCCGAACCGGGCGGTCGGGCCATTGGCCGCGCGCTGCGCCGGGGCGCACGGGTGGCGACGGCCGCCACTCGGGCACTCGTCGTCTTGCGCTGGCAAGAGCGGCAACGCCGCTGGATTGTCCTGACGTCGTATCCGGAGGCGCGGTGAGATGGGTGTGATGCGCAAGTGGCGGGCCGGGGAGCGGCGTCCGGCGGCAGCGCCGGACGGGTCCGATCGCTTTCCCCACCTGGTGGCCTTTCTGTCGGGCTACCTGCACCAGGACTTCGCCCTCGACCACCGGACGCCGGCGGCCGCGCTGGCCGCCTTCCTCGCCGACGCGCGCGCCGACGAGCGCGTCGCGCTGCGCGACGAGTGGCGACGCTTCCGCGCCGGCACGGACGGCCTGCAATGGCGTGAGATCCGCGACCGGTTTGCGGCGCTCGGCGGCGCGTGGCGGCCACCGTCGCGCGTCACGCTGTTCGGTCTGTTCGCCGCGCTCGAGGACGTCACGGACAGGTGACGACCGCGTAGACCACGCCGGCGTCGATTCCGACGGCGGCGCGGAAGCGCTGCCCGGCAGCGAAGCCGCCCAGATCGAGACCCAGCCGCAACGTCACGCTGCCGGTGCCCGCCTGCCGGCCACCCGGCTCACCATCCGCCAGGTCCACCGCGTCCACTCGCGCATCACCCAGATGGAACATCGTCCCGACCAGCGGGTGGAGGCATTTGAACAGCGCCTCCTTGGCTGAGAAGGCCAACGTCACCGCGGCGGCCTGCGTCAGGCCGGCGTGCTGCAGGAGGCTGAACTCGTCGCCCGTCGCCACCCGCCGGGCGACGGCGGTTGCCCGCCCGGGCGCCATCATCGGTTCGATGTCGAGGCCAATGCCGGCCGCGTCCGTCCGTCGCATGCCGATCGCGCCGGCGATCTGCCGGCTGTGGGCAATCGAGCCGACCAGGCCGGGCGGCCAGGCCGGGCCGCCGTCTGGTGTGCGTCCGATCTGGTGGGGCGGAGCCGCCGCACCGCTGAGGGCCCGAACCACCTGCGCCGCGCAGACGCGCCCCGCCGCGAACTCGACACGCCGGCGTTCGAGTGCGTCGGGCAGCTGCTCCCGCGTCCAGGTCTCGAGATCGGAGTCGATCCACCGCCAGTCAGCGAGCTGGATGACATGACAGGCGGCGCGCGGCGGCACGATGGCGGCGGGGACCACGGGCTATTTCGGCTCGGGCTCGGCGAACGTCTGCAGTCGTGCCCGGGGGCAGCGGGCGCTCGCCGGACTCATGTCGGGCATTCCTCGTGGTTGTCCGGAGGCTAACCTGTCGGCCGTGGTGCGTGCAACCCGACGTTCCGTATCGACCGGGCGGCCGGCGGCAGTGCGCGGTTCCGGCGGACGGTTGCGGAGGTCGTGCGCCGCGACGCTGACTTGCGTGGACGGATCCGCGAATGGAACAATGCGTCCGTGTCGCAGCCCGATCCGTTGTCCGGCGGGGCGCCGTCCGCCGAGGTCACGCCGGAGGCGATCGAAGCGGCGCGCTGGCTGGCGCCGGGCTGTGTCGCCGCCGCCATCTGCCTGGGCGTCGCGCTTCAACTCTCCAACGGGTTCCTGCATGCCCGGGGCCTCGCCCTGGTCACCATCGCCCTGCTCCTGACGTCCGGCGCCGTCGCGATCGTCCGCCCGGCTCGCCGCGTCTTCCGCGATCGCGATGTCGTGCGCCTGCTGGCTGCCGCCGGACTCGCCATCCATGCCGGCTACCTGCTGACGAGCGTCCCCGGCTTCTACGTTCAGATCGAACCTGGTGGCCTGGGCGCGTTTCGATTCGGCGTCGTCCTCCTGACCGTGCTGGGCGCGCTGGCCATCGCGCGCCCGTCCGTCCGGTCGGCGGCAGCGGTCGCCGGTGGTCTCGTGGTGGTGCATGCGGCGCTCGGCGTCTGGGTGATGCAGCGGTCGCCCGACCCGGCCATCGACGTCCACATCTTCCAGAAGTATGCGGTCGCCGCCTTGCGCCACTGGGAGAATCCCTACGGCCTGACGTTTCCCGACATCTACAACAATGCCGGCTTCTACGGCGAAGGGCTGTCGGTGGACGGCCGGCTGCAGTTCGGTTTCCCGTACTTCCCCTTGAGCCTGCTTGCCGCGATGCCCGGTCAGCTGCTCGGACAGGATCCCCGCTACTCGCAGCTGGCGGCCATCGAGCTGGCGGCGCTGCTGATGGCGCTGGCCAGGCCCGGCGGCCTCGGCCTGATCGCCGCGGCGTTGTACCTGACGACGCCCCGCATCTTCTTCGTGCTCGAGCAGTCGTGGACCGAGCCGTTCGTCGTCCTCGGCGTGGCGGCGGTCGGGTTCGCCGCCTGTCGGCGCAGCGGCCTCACTCCCTGGCTCTTCGGCGGGTTCGTGGCGATCAAGCAGTACCTGGTGTTCGCGTTGCCCGCCGCGGTCCTGCTGACGACGACGCGTGCGGATGTCCGGGGGGTGAGCCAGGTGCTCATCAAGGGCGCCGCGGTCGGCGCGGCGATCACCCTGCCTTTCGTCGTCTGGGATCCGGCGGCGTTCCTCAAGAGCGTCGTGACGCTGCAGTTCTACCAGCCGTTTCGCGGCGACGCGCTCAGCTACCTGGCCTGGTGGGTCGGCCTCGGTCATCCACAGCCGTCGACGGCGATTCCGTTCACCATCGCCGCAGCGGCCGCGGCCCTCGCGGTGTGGCGCCTGCCACGCACGGCGGCCGGCTTCTGTGCCTCGCTCGCCCTGACGTTCTTCGTGTTCTTCGCCCTGAACAAGCAGGCGTTCGCGAATTACTACTTCTTCGTCCTCGGGACGCTGTACGCCACCGTTGCGGCGTGGCGACCGCCGGAGCGGACGGCGTGACGGGCCGGCTTCCGGCGCCCGCCGCGAATCGCCGGACGTCGCGGGCTGCCGGCGTCGCACTCGTCGTGGCGGCCCTGATCCCGCTGCTCTGGCCTGGCGACGTGCCCTTCATCAACGACGAGCCGCAACTCATCGGCAATGCGCTGGCCGCCACTGCCGCCGGGCGGCTCGCGCCGGTCGGGCTCCAGGGCACCTTCGGCGCGGTCTACGGGCCGCTGCCGACCTGGACGTATCAGGCGCTCACGGCGATCACCCACGACCTGGTGAGCCTCGCGGCGCTGCACGCGCTGCTGATGTCGCTCGCCACAGCCGCGGCCCTGTGGTGGCTGGCGCGGTCGCTCGGGCTGTGGCCGTGGTTCGCTCCGGTCGCCCTGCTGTCGCCGTACTTCTGGTTCTACGCCCGGGCCCTCTGGGACAACACGTATCAGCTGCCGCTCGGCGGCCTGGCGGTGGCCGGCTATGCGGCATTCCTGGCGACCCAATCGAGCGTCGGTCTGCGCATCGCCGTCGCAGCCATGATGGCGATCCCGCTCGTGCACCTGATGGGCCTGGCACTGGTGGCGCCGCTCGCCGCCCATATGGCGCTGTTCCATCACCGGATGCTGTGGCGGCACAGGTTCAGCCTCGCCGGCATCGCTTCGGCGATGCTCGTCGCCGCCTGGCCGTACTGGACGTATCTGGCCCGGCCGCGCCCGGCGCCGGCGGCGCCGCCGACCATCGACGGCTGGCTGTTCCCGCTGCTCGGCGGCCGGCTGCTCGGCGCCGGCGAACTGGGCTACTTCTACGGTCCGGAGCCGGTCAGCGGGCCGCTGTTCGCGATCGCCGGGCCCGTCTCGTCGCTGACGCATCTGCTCGTCTGGTGCGGCATCGGCGTGGCGATCTGGCGCCTCGTGCAGGCCGCACGGGCACGCGACTGGCCGCCGCGCGCCCACGTCGCGATGATCGCCGTCGCGGTGCTCGCGGCGCAGTCGATCATCCACGGCGTCACCGCCAAGTTCGACCATCCGCACTACCACAACGGCGCCTGGATCACCATCGTGCTGCTGGCCTGGTTCGCCGTCGACGCGCTCGTACGCCGGCCCCAGCCGCTGGCACGGCTCGGCGTCGCGGTGACGTCGCTGATTGCCGCCGCGAACCTCGCCGCGGTCGCCGCCCTGGCCCTCGGCCTGCATCGGACGCAGGGCACGCGCGAGATCTACGGGCCGACGCTCGCGAACCAGCTGCAGGTGGCGAAAGGGATCGCGCGGTTCGCGCGCACCAGCCCGATCCACAACCAGGTGATCGCCTGGGAGCGCTTTCCGCACACGCTGGCGCTGCTCCGTCAGCTCACGGAAAGCCGACGCATCGACCTGCCGCGGCGGACGCTCGACCTTCGCTACGCGTCCGACGATCCGCGCTCGGGCGCGATCACGCTGGTCGAGCAGCCGGCGGCGGCGCCCTGACGATCGGCGGCCACCCGGGTCGGCGGGTGGTCAAGCGGTCGCCGAGTGGTCGTACACCTCGCTGCGCTGCGTCCCGTCTTCGAGGATGAAGTCGACGTCGGGCGTCGGCCGTGCGACGACGAAGATCTGGTAGGAGAAGAGCGAGCGGCTGATCCGGATGCCGAACTGGTTCAGCGCCGTCAACGTGCGACCGACGAGGCCATCGCCGAAGACCTTCGGAAACGGCGCCGGCACACCGCGCATCTCGTCGATCCGGAAGCCGGCGTCGGTCAGCAGGTGGCGCAGCGTGCGGAAGGTGAACAGGCGCGTGTGCGTCCGGTCGAGAATACCCGCCCTGCCGTAGTTGAACTGTCCGAGCAGCAGCATGAGACGCTGGATGCCGAAGGCAACGTTCGGCGTCGTCAGGATGACCGTGCGCGGCGTGTAGTCGAACTGCGCCCGCAGGCGCTCGAGGAACTGCTCGGGGTCCTTCAGGTGCTCGATCACGTCGAGCAGCAGCAGGTAGTCGTAGCCGCGGACGTCGAACCGCGGCGCCTCGTCGAGATCCTGCGTGAAGACCGTGACGCCGGTGTCGAGACCGTCTGGCGGCGTGAACTGATCGACGACGGCGACGCGGCAGCCCTTCTTCAGCAGCTCGCGGGCCATGCCACCCGGGCCGGCGCCAATGTCCAGGACGGCCGCGCCTGGCGCAATCGCGTCGAGCGCGAACTGGTGGCTGCTGGCGTAGCCCAGCTTCAGGTCGTAGTGTCCGTTGCCCTGATCGGCGACCGGATCGAACTTCCGCTGGTAGAGCAGCCCCGAGCGGTGCGCGACGCAGCGCAGCGTCGCCAGCATGACGTTCCGGGCGTACTTCATGCCGTTGACGCGGCAGATCTCATCGCCGTAGTAGGTCGGGATCGGCAGCTCCGCGATCCGCAGGCCGGCGTTGAGCAGCTGGATGATGATCTCGGTGTCGAAGTGGAAGTCGTTCGAGTTGAGGCGGTAGCGGATCCGCCTCAGGGCGGCGACCGAATAGATCCGGTAGCCGCTGTGGAACTCGGTGAGGTCGGCACCGAGCAGCAGATTCTGTGACGAACTGAGGATCCGGTTGCCGACGAACTTGTAGAGCGGCATGCCGCCCTTGAGAGCCCCGAAGCGGGTCATCATGCGGCTGCCGAAGACGGCGTCGGCGCGGCCGTCGCGGAGCGGCGCCACGAGGTTCGGCAGCTCCTCCGGTGCGTACTGGCCGTCGCCGTGCACCATCGCGACGAAGTCGAAGCGCTGCCGGATCGCGAACGTGTAGCCGACCTTCTGGTTGCCGCCGTAGCCCTGGTTGAACTCGTTGCGCAGGACGGTCATGGCGATTTCGGGGTGAGCCCGGCGATACGCCCGCCCGATGGCGTCGGTCCGATCGCCGGACGCATCGTCGACGACGAGGATCGCGCAGTCGTAGTCCGCGAAGATCGAGCGTGGAATCCGCTCGAGGACGGACGTGAGCGTCTCCTCGGCGTAGTACGCGATGACGAAGATGAGCAGGCGCTTCCTGCGTGTGGGAATCATCACCAGTCGAACACCAGATGCGTCTGCAAGGATAGTGTCACAAGCACCGCCCACACAACGAGGATGGCCGCCGCCACCCCGGCCACGGCCGCCAGCCCCGGACGATGCCGGAGCCCGGGGAGCAGCACGAGCGGGCCGAATGCGGCGCCGACCGCGCTGAGCGCGTAGAAGTCGCCGAGATAGCGCGTGGTGATGCCGACCGTCGTCACCGTGAGCGCCGGCATGGCGGCCGCACTGACGAGCAGCGCGCCGGCGAGGAGCGGCGGGTCGAAGTCCACCGCGACCGGCCCGCGGAACCGCCGCCGTGCCAGCCGCCAGGCGCACCAGAGGACCACGGTGAGGTTGATCGCCCACGGAAGCGGCATCGTCGACGTCAGGCTGGCGATTTTCTCCACGTAAGCGCCCTTCGGCGGCAGCGGCGGCACCCACGTCACCGAGTCCTGGCCGAACTTGAAGTCGAACCACGGCCAGGTGGACTGCCATCGCACCGAGTCGGGTCTGAAGTAGGCGGTGACGGCGGTCGGCAGGAACATGAGGCCGCCGGTGCGGCCGCCGTTGCGCTGCAGGATGTCGCGCCAATGCGGGGCCTCCTGCACCTGCTTGCTGAGCCGCACGCTCGGCAGCAGCGTCCCAAGCTTGAGCCAGTAGGTGAGGCTGGCGGTGACGGTCGGCAATAGCGCGACGCAGAGTGCGACGGCGACGGTTCGCCGATCCAGCCGCCGCATCCGACACCAGGCCACGAGCAGCAGGCCGAATACGCCGCACGCCACGGCCGCCGTGGGTCGGGCATTGCCGGCGGCCACCGCGAACAGCACGGCCGGCGCCAGGCGACGCGTGTCACCGGCCAGCCACGCCCACGTATGATTGAAAGTCAGCAGCAGGAACGCCACCGCCCACGCGATCGCTTCCTCGTAGACGGCCGGCCGCGACAGGATGATCAGCGAGCTGCCCGGTCCGAGTGCCAGTCCGGCCAGCACGACGTAACCGATCACCAGGGCGGGGGGCCACGTTGAATCGCCGAACTCCCGGATGGACCGCCGCAGCAGCTGCAGCGCCGCCCACAGGGCGAGGAGAATCGCGGCCGACAGGAACACCGGCGTCAACGCCGAGTGGAAGAAGCGCAGGAGGCCGATCACCGGCAGCCGCACCAGACTGGGTGTGAGTCCGAAGTAGCCGTAGCACCGGCGGTGGCGCTCGAAGCATTCTCCGAGGATGTGTCGCGGGTCGACGTCGAGCCGGCCGTGCACGATCATTACTTCCGCCTGCTGCCAATAGAAGGCGCCACTCCAGCCGCCATCGACGTTCTGGTGCGTCAACCGCCACGTGCCGATCGTCGCGAAGTAGACCACGACCGGCAGCGTAGCCAGCAACACGAGCGCCACGACGTGGCGCAGCTGTCGATCGAGTGGTGTCATGCGCGTGCAACAGCGGCGACCGTTGCCGCACGGCCTCGCGACTCGAGACGACCGGCAACGGTGGGCGACGGATTGAAACGCAGCGCCGTTCGGGGGGAGCCGAAGCGAGCGGGGACGAGCGGACACGCGGGCCCACTGCTGCGGCATGGGCCAACCGGGGGACTGTCGCCATTCTAGCGCGGTCGCCGCGGCGCGTCCGCGCCGATCTCGCAGCTGATCAGGTGGGCGGGTACCAACCGCCGAGGCGCGCGACCACCTCGGTGACCTTGGACGGGTCCGCGTGAATCCTTTTTGCCGGGTTCGACTCTATGCAGGGTACATGGAGGCTGATCATGGGACGATTTCTCGCGGTGAACGAGCATCCGGTTGAGCGCGCGGTGCGGCTGGTGCTCGGGGGCGGGCTGATTGGACTGGCGGCGATCGGATGGCTCGGCGCGTGGGCCTACATCGGGGTGGTGCCGCTGCTGACCGGCGCACTCGGCAGCTGTCCGCTGTATTCGCTGTTGGGAATCTCGACGTGTCCGGTTCGCCAGTCGACGACACACTGAGCGACGCCGTGCTGGTCAGCCGCGCCGCCGCCGGCGACGAGGCGGCGTTTTCGGCGTTGGTCACCCGTCACCAGGCCAGCGTCTTCCGCCTGGCTCGCGCATTGACGCGCAGTCACGACGGCGCCGAAGACATCCTGCAGCAGACGTTCCTCGCCGCGTGGCAGGCGCTGCCGCGGTTTCGCGGCGAGTCGAGCGTGCGGACGTGGCTGCTGACGATCGCCAGGAACGCCGCCTGGCACCAGCGGTCAC
>CADEDC010000028.1:24705-64417 GCA_902825985.1 uncultured Acidobacteriota bacterium
ACGTCGCTGCGCGATCCCGAGCCGTTGCCGCCGGAGGTCGCGGTGCGGCTGCACGCCCGCTTGCGATCCGATACCTGACGCCCGACCATCCGAGCTCGGCGCCGCAGGTATCATGGGGCGGATGTCCCCTGGCGAGCCGACAATCCGACGGGCCGACGCGAGTGACTTCGCGCGGATCACCCGGCTCGTGAACCGTGCCTTCGAAGTGGAGGCGTTCTTCGCCGTCGGCGATCGCACCACCGAGGCGCAGATTCGCGCCAAGCTCCAGAGCGGCGTGTTCTTTCTCGCGGAACAGCGCGACAAGCTGGTCGGCTGCGTGCACACCGAGCATCGCAACGGCGCCCGCGGCTACATCGGCATGCTGGCGGTGGAGCCATCGGCCCAGCGCGGCGGCCTGGGTCGCCGGCTGATGAAGGTCGCCGAACAGCACTGCCTGCAGGCCCGGTGCACCGACGTGATCATCACGGTCATCAACCTGCGCACCGAATTGGCGCCGTTCTACCGGGGTCTCGGATACCGGGAGTGCGGCACCGCCCCCTACAGCGATGCTCACCGCGCCACGCGGCCGGTCCACTTCGTCGTCATGGCCAAGGCGCTCACGCGGTGACCGCTCACGTCGCCACCACGCCATGACCGCTGCGGCGCACCGGCAGCCGCACGATGAAGGTCGATCCGCGGTCCGGTCCGGCGCTGTAGGCCTCCACCTCGCCGCCGTGCAGCTCGGCGAATCGCTTGACCAGCGCGAGACCGAGGCCGAGACCGCCCGGCGTCCGATCGAGGGACTGCGTGCCCTGGCTGAACTCGTCGAAGGCGCAGGTCAGCAGCTCCTCCGTCATGCCGATGCCGGTGTCTTCCACGCGGATGGTGGCGAGGTCGCCGCTGGCATCCACCGCCATCCGCAGGCCGACGGTGCCCCCCGTCGACGTGAACTTCTGTGCGTTGTGCAGCAGATTGCCGATGAGCTGTGCCAGACGCGTGCGATCGCCGTCGATCCAGACCGGATCCGCCGGGACGTCCACGCCGAACGCAATGCCGACGTCGTCGAACTGCTGGCGCTGATCGTGTGCGGTTTCCCGCAGCAGGCTGCTGAGGTCGGTCGGCTCACGGCGCAGGGACAGCTTGCCGCGCGACAGGCGCGACACGTCGAGCAGATCGTCGACGAGGCGGACGACGTGCGACAGCTGGCGGTCGATGACCTCGCGCGCCGCGGTGTGCGCCGGGCTGCCGGGCTGCGCCATCTCGAACAGGCGCACCGCGTTCTGGATCGGCGCCAGCGGATTCCGCAGTTCGTGGGCCAGCATGGCCAGGAACTCGTCCTTCCGCCGTGCCGCCTGCAGCAGCTCGCGTTCGGCCACCTTGCGGTCGTCGATGTCGACGTAGGCGCCGACCCGCTGCACGTCGTGGCCGCTGCCGGCCACCGCCACGCCCCGGCTGAGGAACCAGCGGAAGTGGCCGTCGCGGTGACGCAGCCGGAACTCGGTTTCGAACGCGGTGCCGGCGCTCGAGTCGAACCACTCGTGGCGGATGCGCGGCCGGTCGTCCGGATGCACCGGCTCCACGAGCCTCTCGACATCGACGCCGCCGTCCACGTCAGCGGCGATCTGGCCGGTGTACTCCGACCAGCGCGGGCCGAGGTGCTGCACCCGATCGCCGGCCGTCACCCAGACGATGACCGGCCCTTCCTCGGCGAGCGTACGGAACCGCGCCTCGCTCTCGCGCAACGCCTGCTCGGTCCGTTTCTGCTCCGTGATGTCCTCGGCGACGACGCCGACGCCGACCACTTCGCCGGCAACCGCGACCGGAAAGAAGTTCTCCCGCCACAGGCGGCGCACCCCGGGGGTCGCCGGCGTCTCGCCCGAGACCTCGACGCCGAGGCGCGGTTCTCCGGTCCGGACGATGTCGCGGAACCCGGCCATCAGGCCGGTCATGTCGTCGATGCCGGGCAGCAGTTCCGGCGGCGTCCGGCCGATGTGGGTGGCGATCGGCAACCCGTTGATCGCCGCCAGCCGTTCGTTGATCCGCTGGAAGCGAAGGTCGCGATCGAGGAACGCGAGTCCGACCGGCGCGCTCTGGAAGACGGCGTCGAGCAAGGCGTCGGCGCGGGCGAGTGCGGCGGCCGCCAGCGTCTGGTCGTGCACGTCGATGAGCGAGCCGACGTAGCCCCGCACGCCGCCCTTGTCGTCGAACTGCGGACGTCCGGCGCTCATCACCCAGCGGTAGCTGCCGTCGGCGCTGCGCACCCGATAGCGCACCTGATAGGCGACGCGCGCCTGCATGGCGGCGGCGCTCCGCGCGGCGACGTTCTCCCGATCCTCGGGATGGACGGTCTGGAGCCAGCCGCGTCCGAGCCCGGTGGCGGCCGCCTGGCCGGTCAGCTCCATCCAGCCGCGGCTCAGAAAGGTGCGGGTGCCGGTGAGCTCCGACGCCCACAGGATGGCCGGGGCGGTGTCGGCGAACAGACGGACCAGGGCATCCTGCTCGTGGCGCTGCGACTGCCGCAGTGACGCCTCGCGGCCCCGCATCGTGGTGGCCACCATGAGGAAGCAGGTGACCCAGACCGTGATGAACGCCTCGGCGACCCGCACGGCCTCGACCGGCGGCATGACGGCGAGCGGCCCGGCGCCGCCGGCGGTGCCGCGGATGACCACGATCGTCACCGCGAACAGGCCGGCCAGCAGTCCCGGCGCGTCGAAGCGGAAGACGATCCACAGCACGCACGGCAGCATCAGGAACGATGGGCGCGCCGGGTGCGGTGGCAGGCCGTAGACCGTCACGGCCACCAGGCAGAGGAGGATGAAGGCGAGCCCGGCTTCGACACCGCGCCACCCGCGCAGCTGCCCGACGAACGTCGACCACTCGGCACGCGGCATCAGCACACCCGGCGCCACGACCATGATCCCGACGACGTCGGCGCTCCACCGGGTGAGCCACGGTATGCCCGCCCCGGGGCCGGCCGGCGCGTCGACGAACGGCAGGCCGGCGAGCGCGCCCGGGATGCCGGCGGTCACCACCGCCACGGCAACGAGACGGACGACGTCCGAGATTCGATCGAGCGTTGGCAGGGGACCGAGCGCCCGCATCAACACGGCGCCGGCCACCGCCTGGATTGTCGTGACGAGCGCCAGGCCGGCGGCCGACAGCAGCGGCCCCCCCGGGACGACCAGGTCGGTTGCGAGGCTGGCCGCGACGCAGCCGGCGATGATTGCCGGCCAGGCGGCGCGTTCGTGCCGGATGAGCAGCGCCAGATACAGGCCGGTCGCCAGTCCGACGGTGGCGCCGTTCGCCGGCGCCGCCAGCGCGCCGCCGATGAGCTCGACGGCCGTGAACAGAGCCGCCGACGAGAGCGCCGTCAGGATGGGGTGGGTGACGGCCATCCCGTCTACCAGCGCAGCAGGCGTGTCATCTTGACGACGAACGAACGGTTCTCCACCTGGGGAAAACCATCGCTCAGCGTCGTGCGCCCGTCGTTGTACACGATGAACAGCTCGCTTCCCGGCTGGTACTCCCAGCGCAGGCGGGCATTCGTGGTGAACGTATCGGTTCGCGACTGGTATTGCAGCAGAGCCGAGACGAACATCCGCGGCGTGATCGTATACGTCACGCGCGAGCTCAGCAGATTCGTGTTGTCGCGTCCCCAGGGCACGTCGACCCGGTTCCACGACATGGTCGGCTCGAGATAGAGCTGTCGCTGCAGCTCGACGCGGCCGCGCCACGTGATTTCCGTCAGGAAGCCGTCGTAGAACCCGCTGCGCCCAACCGTGATGCCGCCCGACAGCCGGCGCTGCTGGCCGAGGGTGTAGGTGCCGCGGATCTGCGTGAACGCGTACTCGCCGGCCGGCACGAAGAGGTTCTTGCCGACCTCGAAGCGGTTGACCAGCCGCTCGTAGTTGCGCCCGAACTCGACCAGCCACGAGTCGCTGTTGTTGAAGTCCATCTGAATCGTCCCCTGCGTCTCCTTGGATTCCGGACGATTGGCCATGTCGGTGATGTAGTCGACGGTCGCGAGGTAGTAGACCTTGCGAATCGGTCCCCAGTTCCGCGTCCGCGGGCGCGGGCTGAAGCGCAGCTGTCCGTACGACCGCCGGAACGCCGTCCGCCGGAGGAATCCGACCTCTGGATTGAAGTTGGTTTCGACGGCGAGATGCTCCGCCTGGACGCCGTAGCGATCGTGGTTCCAGTCGAAGCGGCCGCGGTAACTGGCGTCGCGTCCGTCGCGCCCCGGGGTGCGCGATCTGGCGTAGTAGCCGACGATGGCGACGTCGTTGGTCGGCGCCAGTGTCAGGTCGCTGCCATACGCGACGCTGGCGCCGCCGTCGACGCCCGGCAGGACTCCAGCCGCCGGACTGCGTCCGGTGACCATCATGCCGATGCGGCTGCGGCGCAGGAAGTCGCGGTTGACCCGGAGCACCGAGTAGTTCGTCGAGTTGGCGCGCGCCTCGACGCGCCTGGCCGTCTGGATGTTCAAGGCGCCGAAGCGCCAGGGCCCGGCCCGGCCGAGCAGCCGCCCGCCCACCTCGATCGGCACCGTCAGGCCGTCGTTCAGGCCGATCCGCCGGCTGTAGAACAGCAGCGGCGTCGTACTGGTGTTCTGCCCGCCGCCCTGCGTCCCGCCGCCGCCGCCGGTGCTGCCGGCGCCGATCGAGCTCGCGGCGAAGTTGAAGGTGTCGGCGCCTTCGAGAAAGAAGTCACGCTTCTCGGGAAACTGCAGGCTGAAGCGGGTGAGGTTCACCTGTTGTTCGTCGTCCTCGACCTGCGCGAAGTCGGTGTTGACGGTGAAGTCGGCGACCAGCGTCTGCCGGACACCCCATTTCACGTCGAAGCCGAGGTTGCCGTCGGGGGCGTTGGCGAACGGCACCGCCGCCCGCCGATCGGTGGAGAGCGAGCCGAGCGCGTACGGCTTCAGGTCGATGTTGCGCATCTTCGACGGCACGTCGATGCCGCCGACCGCACCGGCGATCGACATGCGCGACAGTGCCGGCCGCCCCCAGGCGGCGCGGACCGGCACGAGATAGGTCAGTTCATTGTTGTACGAGGTGCGCCGGCGGAAGTTGATCCCCCAGACGTGGCCGTTCTCCCGGAAGCGGAAGGAACGGAACGGCAACCGGAACTCGGCCGTCCATCCCTGGGCGAAGGTGCCGGTGCGGACCGCCCAGACGCCGTTCCAGTTGTTGTTCGGCTGGTCGTTGGTGATCGAGAAGTCGAGCATCCCGCCGAGCGCGTTGGCGACCATGCCATAGCCGTTGCGGCGGTCGTAGAACGAATCGAAGGCGAGCGCGATGTGATCGTTGTTGAACAGATTGTTCGCGTCGCGCCGCATCTCGGTCGCGACCCGCTTGTCCGGCTCGGATTCCCACATCCGGGCGCCGACGTAGAGGTTCGTCTCGTCGAAGAAGACCCAGACCTCGGTCTTGTCGGTGGCGGCGGCCCCTTCGCGCGGCTCCTGCTGGATGAAGTCGCTGGCCGCGGGCACCTCGCGATAGAGCGGCTCATCGAGGTGGCCGTCGAAGGTCATCGCGGTGACCCGTGTCGCGCGCAGCGTGACCCGTTTCTGCTCGTCACGGCGGACGGCTTCCGGCGCAATCGGCACCGGTGGGCCTTCAATCGGCGGGTCGCCACCGCTCTGCGCCCAGGCGGGCGGCGCCGCGGCCAGCACCATCATGACCAGCAGCACCCACGTGTGGAACATGCGCCGCCCATTGTAGCGGGAACCACGTGCCGGTCTGTGTAGGTCGGTGCCGGATGCCGGGACGCCTCGCGGCGGTTTGACAGCGTCCACGGCGGCCGACATAATGCGCGGGCCTTCCTCCTGACCCACGCATGCTGCTGTTTCGCGCCCTCCTGCTGTCACTGGTCTGCCTGACCCTCGTCCGCACCGCCGCGGCCCAGCCCGCAGTCGCCACTCCGCCACCGCCGGCGGCCGGCGCCGCGCTGCCGCCCGGAATCGATGCGCCGCCGCCGCCAATCGCGCCGGCGGTCATCACCCGCGATCCGGCGACCGGCAGGGCGACCATCCGGGCGGTGCGCATCGCCGTACCGCTGCGCATCGACGCCCAGCTGGACGAAGCGGTCTACCAGACGGTGCCGCCGATCTCGGACTTCATCCAGCAGGAGCCGCGGGCCGGTTCACCGGCGACCGAGCGGACCGAGGCCTGGCTGCTGTTCGACGACACCAACGTCTACGTGGCCATCAAGGCGTACGAGAGCGCGCCGGATCGGATGGTGCTCAACGAGCTGCGCCGCGACAACCTGAACGGGCTGCTGCAGAACGAGCACGTCGCCATCGCGTTCGATACCTTCTTCGATCGCCGCAACGAGATCCTCGTCGGCGTCAACGCGCTCGGCGGACGCTTCGATGGCCAGGTGACGAACGAGCGCGAGTACAACGGTGACTGGAATCCGGTCTGGAACGTCCGGGTCGGGCGGTTCGACGGCGGCTGGACGGTGGAGGTGGCGCTGCCGTTCAAGGGGCTGCGCTACAGCCCCGGGCGGCAGCAGGTGTGGGGCTTCAACGTCCGGCGGGTCAATCGCTGGAAGAACGAGCAGTCGTACATCACCCGGGTGCCGCCGGATCTCGGCTTCCGCGGCATCTTCCAGGCGTCGCTGGCCGCCGTCGTCGTCGGCCTCGAAGCCCCTCGGGCGACCCGGACGCTCGAGCTGAAGCCGTTCGCGACGACCAACCTCACGAGCGACTTCACGGCGCGGCCGCAGGTGCGCAACGCTCCGGGCGCCGCCGTCGGTCTCGACGTGAAGTACAGCGTCACGCAGAACCTCACGTCCGACTTCACGGTGAACACCGACTTCGCGCAGGTCGAAGCGGACGAGCAGCAGGTGAACCTGACGCGCTTCAGCCTGTTCTTCCCCGAGAAGCGCGAATTCTTCCTCGAGAACCAGGGGATCTTCACGTTCGGCGGCGCCGCGGCCTCGGGCAATGCCAACGCCGCCGGCGACACGCCGATCCTGTTCTACAGCCGGCGCATCGGCCTGAACGGCGGCCGCGAGATTCCGATTCGCGGCGGCGGACGCCTCACCGGTCGGGCCGGCCGCTTCAGTATCGGCGCGCTCAACATCCAGTCGGCCGACGAGGACGTCTCGGGCACGCCGGCGACGAACTTCAGCATCCTGCGGATCAAGCGCGATCTGCTGCGCAAGAGCAGCGTCGGTCTGCTGGCGACCAGTCGATCGATCTCGCCGCTGACCGATCGGTCGACGCAGGCGCTCGGCTTCGACACGACGGTGTCGTGGGGGTCGTCGTGGCAGTTCAACTCGTACTGGGCGAAGACCTTCACCGACGGGCTCGCACGCGATGATGTGAGCTACCGCGCGCAGCTCGACTACCCGGGCGACCGCTACGGCGTCCAGCTCGAGCGGCTGGTCGTCGGCGACAACTTCAACCCCGAGGTCGGCTTCGTCAGACGCGACAACATGCGCAAGAACTACGGCCAGTTGCGCTTCAGTCCGCGGCCGCGGCGCAGCGGCCGGATCCGCAAGTACGTCTGGATCGGCACCTACTCCGACATCGAGAACACCACCGGCCGGCGGGAGAGTGGCGCCACGGAGGCGGAGTTCGCGTTCGAGTTCCAGAACAGCGATCGCTGGTCGTTCGTCCGCACCGAGTCGTACGAGTTCCTGCCGCAGCCGTTCACCATCTCGCGCGGTGTCACGCTGCCGGTCCGCAGCTACGACTTCGCCAACTGGAAGTCGACCTACGCGTTCGGACAGCAGCGCAAGCTGTCGGGCGCGCTGACCTACGAGCAGGGATCGTTCTACAACGGCACCAAGACCACCTACAGCATGAGCCGCGGTCGGATCGAGGTGACGAAGCTGCTGTCGCTCGAGCCGACGCTGGCGCTCAACCTCGTCGACCTCGACGAGGGCTCGTTCACGTCGACGGTGTTCGGCACGCGCATCACGAGGACGGTGTCGCCCTGGGCGTTCGCGAGCGCCCTCATCCAGTACAACTCGGCGACCAGCAGCGTGTCCGCGAACGTCCGGCTGCGCTGGGAGTACCGTCCCGGCAGCGAGCTGTTCATCGTCTACAACGAAGACAGGGACACGCTGGCGCCGAGCGTTCCGACGACCCGCAACCGGGCCCTCATCTTCAAGGTGAATCGCTTCTTTCGCTACTGACGCGAGGCGGGTCGCGGTGCCTGGCGCGTGCCTGGTGGGGTGCGTCTGGTGCCCGGCGGCCGGGGCGCTGGCACGCGCCCGGCCCGTCGCGCCCCTTGGACACCTGCATCCCGCCGACCCGCGCTGTCGCCGCCGCCGGAACCCCGGGACGCACCTGCGGGCGTGCCGTCGGTCCGCCCGCTCGTTCTGGTGACGGGGCCCGAAATCCGCGTGTTCGTGGCCCCACCCGCCAGGCGTCCGAATTGCACACGCATAACCGGATTCCACGAGGAGCGTGCTCCATGCGTCGTTCATCTTTGCGCCGTCTTCGCCTGAGTATGGCCGTCCTGATCGGCATGTCGCCGGCTCTGGCGTTCGGCCAGGCATCGCTGTCGTCTGACGGCGAGCCGCCGGTGCCGCGGCGCGACAACTACTACGCCGCCGGCGACACGGTGACCGTCCCGACCATCGTCGCCGGAGATGTGATCGCCGCCGGGCGTACCGTCACACTGTCGAATGTTGTCGAGGGCGACATCGCCGTCGCCGGCTGGCAGGTGTCGTTCACCGGTGCCGCACACGACGACGTTCGGATCGCCGGCCGGGTGGTCCAGATCGCTGGCCCCGTATCCGGAGACCTGACCGCCGCGGGAGCGGAGGTCACTGTCGGGCCCGCGACGCACGTCAACGGCCGTGCGTGGCTGACCGGCGGCACCCTCGATGTCAACGGAGTCTTCGAACGCGAGCTGCGCATCGCCGGCGGGACCGTTCGCCTCGGCGGCGAGTTCCGGCAGCCGGTGCACGTCATCGCCGAACACGTCGAACTGCTCTCGGATGCCCGTCTGCGGTCGGCCTTCACTTATGAGAGCCCACGCCCGGCGCTGCGCGCCGACGGCGCGGTCGTTGGCGGCCCGACGACCTATCGGGCCATCAGCGAGCGTGACGCGCGGGAGGCGCACGCGTTCCGCCTCGTGTCCAGCCTGCTCTTCGCGACGCACTTGATCCTGGCTGGGCTGCTCTTCCTCTGGCTGATGCCGGGCGTTGCTGCGGCGTTGGTCGGCACGATGCGCACGGCGCCGGCGCGCAGCGGGCTGGTCGGCCTGCTGCTCTTCGTGGCCGGGCCGGTTACGGCGGTGCTGCTGGTCGTCACCCTGATCGGTCTGCCGGTCGGCTTGACCGTTGGCGCCTTCTACGTCGTCGCGCTGATCGTCGCGCTGCTCACCACCGCGTTGCGGATCGGCGAGTGGGAAGCGACGTTCTTCCGCTGGGCCGAGATGGGCTCGCCGCGGCAGCGGCGTCTGGCGCTGGTCGCCGGCGTGCTGACGCTGGCGACCTTGCGGATGGTCCCGGTGTTCGGGACGGTCGTGGTGCTCTGCGGTATCGTCTTCGGGCTCGGGGCGCTCGGCCTGACCGTCATGCGATTGCCGCACGGCACGCCTGCGACGGTGTGAACGGATTGGCGCGCAAGGAGGGTGGACCGTGGGAGCCGTGACCGCCGTTGAACGATTCGTCGCCGAGCCGGCGTTGGCCATCGTCGGGGTGTCGCGTTCCGGTGCGAAATTCGGGAACGCCGCGGCCAAGGAACTGGCCGCGAAAGGGTATCGCGTCTACCCGGTGCATCCGGGCGCCACCGACATCGACGGGTTTCGCTGCTACCCGTCGCTGGCCGCGCTGCCCGAGCCGGTGAACGCGGTGCTTGTCGTCGTGCCGCCGGCGGCGGCGGTGCAGGTTGTCCAGGATGCGGCGAAATCGGGCATCCATCAGGTGTGGCTGCAGCAGGGCGCCGAGTCAGACGAGGTGCTGGCGGCCTGCCGCAGGCTCAACCTGTCGGTCGTGTCGGGCGAGTGCATCCTGATGTTCGCGAAGCCGGCCAGCTTCCACCGGCTGCACCGCTGGCTCAGGCGGGCCCTGGGGCACCTGCCGCGGTGACGCGATCATCGTCCGAACGGCCGGATCGGTCCAAGCGGCGTCGCCTGCTTCGCCGCGGTGGCGATGACGTCGGCGGCCTTCTCGCCGACCATGTACACCGCGCTGACGAGGAAGAAGCCGGGGATCCGGGGGAAGACCGAGGCGTCGACGACGCGCAGGCCGTCGACGCCGTGGACCCGGAAATCGCTGGACAGCACGCCGCCGTCCTCGCGTCGGCCGATGCGGCACGTGCAGGAGGCGTGATGGCCCCACGCCTGGTCGTGCACGAACTCGGTCAATCGCTCGTCCGGCACGTCGTCGCCGGGGATTTCCTCGCGCGCAATCAGCCCCTCCTTGCGCAGGCCGGCGGCGAGCGTGCGGGCGAGCGCCACACCAGCCGCCGCCGCCGTCAGGTCGTCGCCGCGCGCGTCGTTGCCCTCCTCGAAGTAGCGGAAGCTGATCTCGGGCCGCTCGAGCGGATTCGCCGAGCGCAGCGTGACGCGGCCAGCGGTGTTGTTCGTATGCGCCTTCAGCACGACCCACGTCAGGCAGTTCGGATGCTGGGCGACGAGCGACGAGTAGCCGGGAAAGTAGCCCTGGAAGCGGCCGATGACGGCATAGAGGAAGAGATCGGGCGAGAACGCCGCCGGGCTCGAGCGGGCCACGACCGAGAGCAGCGCGCCGTTGGTCTTGTAGACGCCATCGCCCCCCTTCGCCCAGTTCCTGTATTGCGGATCGTCGCGCGTGAACGTCGCCCCAGCCAGTGATTCCCAGGCGTCGAAGTTCATGCGATTGACCACGGCGAGCTCGTAGCGGTCCTGCAGGTTGCGGCCGACGCCCGGCAGATCGACGCGAACCGGAATGCCGTGTGAGGCGACGTCGGCCCGCGGCCCGATGCCGGACAGCATCAGGAGCTGCGGCGTGTTGAACGCGCCGCCTGCGAGAATCACTTCGCGGGCGGCGAACACCTGCTTGCGCTCGCCAGGCACGGTGCTCGGCCTGGGATGGGCCTGATACAGCCGCTGGCCGCTGAGGTACTCGACGCCGATGGCGCGCTGCTGG
This sequence comes from uncultured Acidobacteriota bacterium, assembly GCA_902825985.1. Classification (GTDB taxonomy): domain Bacteria; phylum Acidobacteriota; class Vicinamibacteria; order Vicinamibacterales; family CAVVIG01; genus VFZL01. Next base: position 35,779 of record CADEDC010000028.1, read on the forward strand.
TCGTCGAACAGCACGCGTGTCGCCAGCGCATGCAGCTCGATCTTCAGCTTGTCGGGGTGCCGGCGATTGACATCGAGGACCCGCTCACGCGAGCCGACCCGGTGATGGTCTTTCGTCGTCAGCGGCGTATAGCGGAGACCGATGGCGTCTTCGCTGACCACGCGCCAGTCGTTCGGGTCGAGCGCGCTGTCGAAGCGGGCCCGCCGATCGGCATCCGTGACCGCCAGGGCCGGGCTCTTGAGCGCCGCCTTCACCGATTCGATGATCGTCGTCCGCAGGTCGCGGTTGCGGATCGCCGCGCCCGGCACCGCCTTCTCGGTGTGCAGCCAGCCGGACCACCCGTGCCGGCTCGGATTGGCGCCGACCTTGCTCAGCGCCCGTTCCTCCGGGCGGTAGTCGCAGTGCTCGATGCGCTCGAAATAGTCGCGCATCTTCTCGGCCCGCCAGCTCGGGTCGCCGGTGAGATCGGCCAGCTGGTTCCAGTCGGCGTTGTGCGGGTAGACCAGGATCATCGCGTTGTGGGCGGTGCACCCGCCGAGGGTCCCGGCCCGCGGATACAGCACGCCGTTGACCGGCTGTCCGTCGGCCTCGCGCGTCAGCTTGGGGTCGCGGGCCTGCACCGCCTGATCGTCGTAGTGGCGGACGAAGAAATCCCACCGTATGCCGTCGTTCTCGGTGGACAGGGCGTGGAACGCCGGCACGTCGTAGTCGTCCGGCAGGGAGTTGACACCGGGGGTCTGCGGCGTCGATCCGATCGAGGTCCGCGGGTCGCCGCCGGCTTCGAGCAGCAGCACCTGGAAACCGGCCTCGGCGAGGCGGGCCGCGACGGTTCCGCCGCCGGCGCCGGAGCCGACGACGATGTAGTCGGCATCGTAGGCGGCCGGCCGCCGGGTTGCGGCACCATCGCCCGGCGCCGGCGCGGGTGTCGGGCCGCCGGACCCGCCGCTCCCCGGCGCTCCGCCGCCGTAGGTCCCACCGCCGCCGTAGACTCCGTCGGGATTCGCTTCGTCGTTCACGCGCCCTCTCCTACATCAACTTCAGGAAACCGATCAGGTCGCGTTTCTCGTCATCGGTCAGGCCTGGTTCCTCGGCGAACAGGCTCGTGCCGAAGTAGTGGCCCTTGTTGATGACCAGATCCGGACACTTGCTCATCGTGACCATGGTTTCCATGATGTTGCGATCGGTGAAGAGGTCGCCGCCGTTCTTCAGCTCACGCTTGATCTGCTTGAGCAGCTGCAGCAGCTTCTTGCGCTGCTCGCGGCGCTCCGCCTCCGGCAGGTCGGCGCCGGTGATGTCCATGCTGGTGAAGAGACTGACCGGGGTGTCCTTCGGAATCGGCCCGATCTCGACCTCGCCGTTCCGGAAGAACATCGGAAACAGGCGCTGACCGATGCCGAGCAGCCCGCGCAGGCCGTCGGGCACGTAGCCCTTCGGCACGTGGATGAAGCTGTCCTCCGATGTCCGCTGGATCCAGCCGACGCCGGCGCCGCTGATGTTGAGCCGCGTGAACAGGTCGTCGGTGCGGCGGCGCTCCGGCCACAGCATCTGCTCGATCGAGGCCTGGAACACCCGCATGCGCGCCGCGACCGCCGGACTGGGATCGAACGGACCGACCGAGTTGTTCTGCAGGTACGGGCCGGTCGACCACAGGCTGACGAGCGACGCCGGCCGGGTATAGCCGCGGCCGCCCGCCGGCATCTTGTAGTCGAACTCGGCGCCGGTCAGCGGGTGGCGCAGCTTGACCGTGCCGACCGACGGCAGCTCCTTGTACGACTGCGACGAGAAATTGTCCCAGACGTTGCCGGCGATCGCGTTGGTGGCGATCGGGCTGCAGATGTTGGTCTGCAGCAGGGTCGAGGGGACCCGCAGCTCGTTGGACAGGTAATTGTCCTGGAGGAAGTCGTCGGCGAGGACGATCTCGCGCATCCTGGTCTTGAACGCGTCCGTCTTCGTGTGGGCCCAGTAGGTGTCCCAGCAGCCGAGATAGTTCCTGCCGTTGCAGCCTTCGAGGTCGAGACCGGCCGGCAGCTCCGGCATCTTGCTCGAATGGCAGCGGGCGCAGCGGTCGGCGAAGATCACCTTGCCGCGGCGTATTGCGTCGGCTTCCTCGGTCAGATAGCTAGTGCCGTTCGGCGCGTCCTTCAGCAGGTGCGGGTCGGTGCTGGCGAGGAAGAAGCGCGCCATGTACGGCGTCTGCGACTCGGTCGCCTGCCAGTAGACCGAGTTCTTCTGCGCGTCGGCGATCCTGATCGGCGTAATCTGCTGGCCACCGAGCAGGGCGCGGAAGTGGAGCAGCCACTCCTCGCTGAACAGCCCGATATTGAGATACACGCGATTGAGGGCGCCGAGCGCCCCGACCGAATCGGACCCGTCCTTGAGGACGCGCGGCGTCCACGTCGTGCTCGGCGCCTCGAAGAACTGCGACAATGGGTCGGACGGCGGGACGTAGTGGTTGAACTGCTTGTTGTCGAGCTCGCCGCCAGCCAGCCGCTCCTTGCCGAACTTCTTCGCCAGCCCCATGCGCGGGCCGAGATAGTAGACGGCATTCATCGAGCGCGGGTTGTTGATGTTGTCGCTGGAGACGAGCGACGTGTCGAGCGTCCCGGGCAGCGAGGTGGCGAGCGCCTGGTGCAGGAAGCTCCTGCCGTTGGCACGTCCCTTCCAGTCGAAGACGCGGTCCCACCAGAAGTATTGCGCGCCGACGTTGGACGCCAGGTGCTCCCACTGCGGGTTCTCCGGATCCGGCGGTGGCTTCACAGGATTGGGTCCGACGTGGCAGAACCCGCACGACATCCCGATGCGGTACGGCTTCACCAGGCTGCGGCGCTCGTAGTAGGCCGCGTCGCGGTAGTAGCGCTCGGCGTCCCATTCCCGTCGCGCCTTTTCGTCGAAGTCGGGATTCGGGAAGAGCCGGAGGCCGACGACACCGGTCGGCTCGCCGTAATAGGAGCCGACCGGCACGGTGCGGCCGCGCGCCCCGATCTGGACGCCCGGATAGGTCGTGGCGTTGGCGAACGGATCCGGCCGACACGCCGGGTCGCGGACATCGAGCCACAGTCCGTAGCGGTTCGGATCGGGTCCGGTCGCCTTGCGGAAGCACGGCTCGTTGACCAGCCCGAGCTCGACCCAGCGATTGTCGCGCGAATACGACAGCGTCGGATGCGACGACAGCGTCTTGAGGAAGTCGAGCGAGCCGAGACTCTGTTGCGAGAGGACGTCCCAGAGGCGGTCGTTGCCGCCGGTCCAGACGATCCACATGTTGCGCCCTTGGACCTCCTCCTTCGAGAAGGGGAGGGCGCCGTCCATGTCCTCGAAGTAGTCGTCGGCGGCCGCCGGGAACGACGCCGCGGTGCGATTGGCGCGTCTGGCCTCGTCGAGCACGGTGCCCGGCTGCGGCGCGTCGGCGCCGCAGCCGGCAAGGCCGACGGCCGCGGTCAGCAGCAGCCAGGTGAGGAGTGCGGTCGGGGTCCGTAGGTGCATGCTGGTCATCCTGTCCTGACGCGTGGTGTCCTCCCGGAGCCACGCGTTTCACGAGTCATAAGGACCGCGTCAGCTTATCCCAGCTTGGCGCACGCCGAACACGGGCCGTCACACGGCGGACCGGCGAGCTGAAACGCCGGACCGCCATCGCTCACCAGGGCTGCGATCGGCGGCGCGCGGGGAATCCACTTGGCGCCGCCAAGCTGGTCGTGCTTGAATGGCGGCCACCCGGGCGCCGCACGGCGATGAGCGCCCTCCATTGCCAGCGACAGCCGCCGCGGCGGACTGTCTACAGGAACCGACATGTCTGACGTCATCTTCCAACCGCTGAGCTTCAAGAACCTCACGGTCAAGAACCGCGTGTTCCGTTCGAACATCTCCGGGCGGTTCGACAACTACGATGGGTCGGGCAATCAGGTCCGCATCAACTGGGAAACCAAGTTCGCCCGCGGTGGCGTCGGCGCCATCATCTCGTCGTTCGTCCCGGTGCACGCGCGCGGTCGGATCATCCCGAACTACGCCACCATTCACCGTGACGACCGCATCCCGTTCTGGCGCAAGGTGGGTGAAGCGGTGCACGCGCACGACTGCCGGTTCATCATGCAGCTCAGCCACGGCGGCCGGCAGCGCGACGTGCCCGATATCCAGTACCCCACCGGCCAGAGTTCCACCGCCAAACGCGACCCGCTGCACGGCTTCGAATGCGAGCGGATGACCACCGCCGACATCGCCGAGGTGGTCGGCGCCTTCGCCGAAGGGGCGCGCCGCGCCCGCGAGGCCGGTCTCGACGGCGTCGAACTGCACGGCGCCAACGGCTACCTGATCACCCAGTTCCTCAGTTCGGCGATCAACGACCGCAAGGACGAATACGGCGGCTCGCTCGAAAACCGCGCCCGCTTCGTTCTCGAAGTCGTACGGGCGATCCGGGCGCGGGTCGGCAGCGACTTCCACCTCCAGATGAAGATCAGCGCGGTCGAGCACAACAACTCGCTGCTGGTCCTCAAACGCGAGGGGCCCGGGAACACGATCCAGGATTCGATTCAGGTCTGCAAGTGGCTGGTCGAAGCCGGCGTCGACGCCATCCACGTGTCGACCGGCAGTTCGTTCCCGCATCCGCGCAATCCGGCCGGATCGGATCTGGACGTCGAGATGCTGTCGCAGACCTACGACGCCCTGGCGTCGAGCGGCACGACGACCTTCCGGAACCTGCTGCTCTTCCACAACAGTCTGACCGGCAGCCTCTTTCGCAAGCAGTGGCTGGACGCCGGCGTCCCGGCGAACCAGATCGAGGGGCTGACGCGGCCGGACGCCCGCACCATCAAGCAGGCGGTCCCGCAGGTGCCGATCATCTGCACCGGCGGCTTCCAGACCGCCTCCGTGATCCGGGCGGCGATCGATGGCGGCGATTGCGATGCCGTCAGCATCGCCCGGCCGCTGGTCGCCAACAACGACCTCGTCAAGCAGTTCGCGGCCGGGCGCGACGCCGCGGAGCGGCCCTGCACCTACTGCAACAAGTGCCTGCTGCAGGTGGTGGAGAATCCGCTCGGCTGTTACGACGAGAGCCGCTACCCCAATCGCGAGGTGATGCTGCAGGAAGTGCTGTCCGTCTACCAGCCGCCGGCCTTCCAGTAGGCGGCCGCCGGCGGTGGCCCGGGCCGGCCGCCGGTCACTGGCCTACTTGACGATCGACGCCCTGATGATCGCCTCGAGGGTCGTCGCATAGCCGGCGATTCGTGCCGCCTGGTCGATGCCGTTGATGATGCGGCGGGCGTTCCGGTAGTCGCAAGCTCCGGCGCTGATGTAGTCGGCCAGCTTCTTCCCGGTGAAGAGCCCGCGGATCATGCCGACCGACATGATCCGGTAGGCAATCGCCGGGCGCAGCGCCTGTTCGGGATCCGCGACGAGGTCGGCGTCGGCGCCCAGCTTGAGCACCTGGGTCATCCGCGCGTAGTTCGCGCGCCCGGTGATCTGCACGTAGCCCCGGCCGCGGTACGCATAGCCATCCCCGGCCTCGGTATTCCCGAGCCGCCTTCCGGTCGTCGTTCCCGTCTCGTACTTGTCGAAGTAGGCGCGCGGACCACGCTCGACGATCGGCTGCCAGGTGTCGGCGCACTCGTGCTTGACCGTGGCGAGCATGTACGCGGCCCACTGGACGTTCTTGAGCGCCGGGTCCGCCTCCATGTTGCGCCCGAGCAGCTCGAGCCCCGACACCATGCCCTGGGTCAGCTTGCCGTAGGCGCTGCGATAGCCGTTGAAGAACGCGGTGTGGTCGATACGCATGTGGTAACCGGCTCCATGGCGCAGTCGTGCGCCGACCTGAGTGTGCCTATTTGATGTCCACGGAACGCCAGCCGGCCGGTGCGTCGCCGTTCGACCACTCGGCGGCAGGGTCCGGCGTCACCGGACAGGGCAGCCTGGCCGCCGCTGCCGACAACTTCGGATGCTCGGTCGCAATCGTATACCGGCTCCAGATGCCGCAATCGCCAATCTGCCGGCTGCGCGCCAGCACGGAGAGCTCGCGGCCGTCGGCCGAGAACACCGTTTCGCCGAACAGCTCCGTCTCGGTGGCGCGCGACACCGACCGGCCGTCCTCCGATTGCAGGACCGGGAACGCGAGCACCGCCACATCCGGCGACGAGCCGCGTTCGTCGAAGCGCAGGAACAGGTGCGACGGCTGATAGGAGCCGGCGGCGCACAGCACCTCGACCGTGCTGAGACCGGCGGCAAGCGGATGGAAGGCCAGGCCGCCGGCGTCGCTCGCGCGCGACATCTGGAACGACTCCTCACACGGCTCCGGCCACCGCAGTATCGCCCGCCACGCGGTGCGGTCGGCCATCGTGAGTGCGCCGGTCCGCGGCAGCTGCGCGAGCGGCGACGACGGCGTCTCGGCGGCGGCTGCTTCGGCTGCCGCCGCGCGCTGCTGCTCGATCTCGGATGCCGACTCGCCGCAGCCGGCGAGCATCAGCGTCAGCAGTGCCGTCACTGCGCCGCCCCCGACGTGACGTCGATGCTGTGTCACACGCACCATCCTACCCGGCCGGCCCGGTGTGCCGCGTCTACTGGAGCGAGTCGATGATCCGTTGCAGCCTGAGCGCCGTCGACCGCGTCGGCTGCCCTTCGTCGAGCGCCACGTTGTCGCCCTTGACGGTATTCGCATCGGGTTCGACGATGCGCAGCTGCAAGCCCCAGCCGCCATCCTCCGGCAGTCCGGTGATCATGCCGAGCGCCTGCCGCCCGATGCCCATCTTGCGGAGGTGGTTCTGGACGCGCATGTGATGCAGCCAGAACACCCGGTTCGGCCAGTCGATGTGGCCGATCAGATAGCCGACGTTGAAGTCGAGGTTGTGCTCGTCGCGCCGCGGACTGGGGACGAGCACCCGGATTGGCAGCAGCTGCAGCGGCCGCGGCTCCGGCGACGTCGACAGGAAACGGTCCACCAGCTGCACCTCGAAGAAATTCAGCTGGGCGCTGCCATGCTCCCAGTCCGTGAGCCACGCCTTCTTGTCGAAGCCGTCGCTGCGCCACGCCGCCGCCGGCGGCAGGAAGAACTCGGCCTGCATGAAGATGTAGGCCCGTCCGAGCTCGAGGCCGAGACGACGTTTGCAGAAGCGCTGGAAGCGCGGATCGTACATCGAACCGGTCATCCCCCAGGTCGCGCTCAGCATCCCGGACCACGCCCAGTGCTGGAACAGGTTCATCCAGCCGCGGTTGTCGATGTGGTCGTAGTGCTCGTCGAGCTTGAACTCGATGTAGATGTCCTCCATCAACTGCAGCATCTGGTTGCAGACGTAGAAGCCGGTCCGCCGCGACTCCGGCGACTCCGGCAGCCAGTAGTTCACGTGCCCCCGGCCACCCGGCGTTGGCGTCGAGGCCACCGCTGCGGGGAGATCACCGCGGACGATGAAGCTGGTCCACTGCGGGAACATCTGCGCATCGAGGAACGTCAACGCTTCGGTCGTACGCACGGTCGTCCAGATGTCGGAGAGCACGGCGGAGTACTTGCGAACCGCCTCCGGCGGCGTCGGCGCCGACACCGTCCACTGCTGGCGCAGGTGGGTGAAGAGCTCCACCGCCGGCATGCCGGACATCTCGTCCTTCTCGGCCGCCGCCATCAGCGTGGTGCAGGCGATGTGATAGCCGAGCGCGCGGTAGCTCTCGAACTGCGACTCGTCGAAGAACTGGTCCGCCGTGCTCTGATGCGGAAAATCTGCATTGCCGGCGGCATAGCGCAGCACGTCGGCCGGTTCATCGCCGGTCAGGGTGCTCTTCAGGTAGAGCAGGGTGCCCGGCGGGTCGTCGGGATGCTGCTGGTCGTAGCGGATGGTGCCGATGGCGCAGTGTGCGGCGCTGAAGCGCGAGCTCCCCTGCGGTCGCAGCCGCTCGAGGTTGATCTCGATGTTGACGCCGAAGTCGGCGCGGCACTTCTCGATGGCATTGCCGAGATCGTCGAAGGTGACGGCGCCGTCCTGCCCGGCGTCGCACGCGATGATGAAGCGGCACTTGCGGCGCACCAGCTCGTAGAGACCGAGATTCTCGAAGTGGCCGCCGTCCGACAGATACACCCAGGCGCGGTCGTCGGTCGTCATGCCGAGCAGCTCGCTCATCATCTCCTTGAGCGACAGCCGCGACCGGTCGTTCGACCAGCTGCCGGCCCACCGCGGATTGCGCAGCCACCAGCCCAGGCGGACGTTGAACACCGTCATCAGGAACGCCAGCGTCGGCGACGAGTGATAGCCCATGTTCGGCGACGCCGCCGCTCCCGACGTCGCGACGGCCAGGCCGAGCGTCAGCGACCGTGGATCGCCGCCGTGCTCACGCGTCAGCGCGTACGCGCTGCGCATCGCCGGTCGGCTGCCACCGCTGCCGGCCGCCGCGGCGGCCGACCCGCCGCCACCCGGGCGCGCCGCACCCGCCCTGCGCTCCTGCTCGTTGTCCTCGTCGACGCGGTACTCGAAACCGCAGTACTCGGGCGACAGGATGAACGACGCCGCCTTGCGCTGCTGCCAGGCGAGGTTCTTGCCGCCAACCAGGTTCATGGCGACGTTGAAGATCGGATACGGACGGATGGGCGTCGGCTCGCCGGCGAACGTGTCGAAGGCCAGCGGCAGGTCGTCCCGCGGATCGAAGCCGGTGAACGGATGGGCGGCGCGCCGCGGATTCGACGCGCCGAGATAGCAGCGCACGAGCCGGTTGCGGTAGAGGGCATGCAGCGAGAACTCGTTGAGATCGACGCGCCGGGAGAGCCCGACGGAGAGGCCGGTGAACAGCACCGCCATCAGCAGCAGCGTCGGCTCGTACCACGGCATCCGCGGCAGCCCGTCCGCCCGGCTCTCGGCCGGCCGCCCGGCCTCGAAGACCAGGCGATGCAGGCTGTCCTCGACCTCGTCGAAACTGAACCAGTCGAGGTTGGACACGGCGGCAGACTGGCCGAACGGCGGCCGCGGGTGCGGCACCTGGTCGTGCAGGAGGGTCGCCAGCACCAGGAGGTAGCCGATGACGAAGACGACCGGCGCCAGGCGACCGAGCCGCTCCAGCGGCGAGCCGCCACCCGACGCCGTACGGCTCGACTTGCCGGCCAGGACGCCGAGGCCGGTGATGACGGCCCACAGGGCGGCGAGCACCGTGTTGATCTGCTCGTGGTGGTTGGCGAGCCCCATCGCGCTCCACGACCAGAGGTGTGGGCCGGCGAGCGACAGCGCCGAGAGGACGACCACCAGCAGCGTGACGAGCAGCTGCACACCGCCGACCCGCCCCCACCACTCGCGGGTTTCGTCCGACAGCCAGCGTCCCGAAAGACCGATGTGCACGGTCACGCTCAACAGCAGCGACAGCACGGACGCCGGGAACACCAGCAGCCAGACCAGCCAGACATGGTCGCCGGTCACCCGGTTGGCAATCCCACGCGTCGCCAGGGCGCAGACGAACGTCCCCGCCATGCCCGCGAAGAAGGCCGACGTCACGAGCACGCCGAGGGCCCGGCCGGCGCGGTACCAGTCGGGCGCGGCCGCATTGTCGTCCACCGGCCGCAGACGCCCGGCACCGTAGCCGGCCACGGCGCCGGCCAGCCAGATCGAGGCGTAGAAGACACCGCCGGCCAGCGCCAGCGGCAGCAGCTGTCCGGTCGCGAAGGCGCCGCGCTTCGCCCACGTCCACGCCAGCGGGCTCAGCAGGCCGGCGGCGAGCAGGGCCGGCAGGACGACGAACGCCAGCACCTTCCAGGTCGATGCCTGCACGCCGACCGGCCGGTTCCACGTGCCGTCCTTGAGCGGCTGCGACATGTTGAGCGTGCTGACGGTGACGGTGATCGTCAGCAGCCCCCCGGCGACGATCAGCGGCCAAATCGGATTGCCGTCGTCTGGCACGATGCGCCAGAAGCCGAGCGTCAGCAGCCACGGGACGTAGAGCGGCGCAATCAGCGACAGACTGAGGACGCCGAAATTCAAGACGAGGTTGCGGACGCTGTTGCCGACGGCAGCCCACGTGTCGCCGCTGAACAGCCCGAGCTTCGGCGTCAGGTAGTTGCTGTAGGCGCGCAGGAAGCGCACCTGGCGCGGTTCGTAGCGCTCCTGCGTGTCGGGCCTGTCGATGGGCAGTCCCTGATCGAGGCAGCCGCGCGCCGACAGGGCCTGCAACCAGCCATTGACATAGCCGCCGCCAGACACGCTGGAGACGTAGTCGACCTGCTTGTAGACATCGAGGGAACGCAGCGCCTGCAGCACGCCGAGTCCGAACGTCGCACTGCGGATGCCGCCGCCGGAGAACGCCAGGCCGACCAGTGTGTCGGCGTGCGCGCCGGTGCGGCCCTTGGCCGGGTTGATGTGACGGCTGATCTCGGCGGCGCGAACCGCCTGCGCGGTGGTGACCGACTCGGTGGCGTCGCGGCCCATCTTCCGCGCCATCCGTTTCGCGAGCGTGCCGGGCGCGCTGCGCGACACGGCAGGGACGGGCGGCGGCACGGGTACGGGGTCGGGGGCGACGGTGGCCATAGGGGACGTGCTCCGGGCAGTAGGGGGTGGGCGGCGTCGGCCCGGAACGCTGGACTGGGCAGAGGGGCTCCGGGGCCGAACCCCTCCCTGCCCGCCATCAGGCCTGTCGGGCCGTCAGGCTTGCCGGCCCCAGATCCGGCCCAGCACGTCCTTCCCGCTCTCGGGACTCAACGACCTACTTGCTCCACGGCGGAACGATGCGGTTGATGCGTGCGTAGGCGATCATCTGGCCGAGATGCTCGTGCAGATCGCCGCCGATGAACTGCGCGACCTCGATGACCGACATCTCGCGGTTCATCATTTTCCGCTTCCCGGTGAGGGTCGCCGGGTCCACCGCCTCGAGCTGCGCCTTGGCGTGCGCGAATCCCTTGTTCAGGTGATCGATCACCGCCGTCTTGTCGCTGAGCGCGCGGATCTTGGCGACCTCCTCCTGCGAGCCGAGCGACGCCGGCTTGCCGCCGAACCCGTTCGGGACGAAGGAATAGCCTTCCATGGCTGCCAGCATCAGCACTTCAGACACCGAGCGGACCCCGTCCATCGGCCGCCACGTGTACTTGTCTTGCGGAAAGGCGTTCGCGAGACCGACGAACTTCGTCCGGATCGTCTCGAGATCGGCGAGGAACGTCGCCTTGACGGCGGCCGCGGCCTCCTTCGAAATGGCGTCCTGCGCGGAAGCCAGGGTGGGGACGGCGATCAGGCCCAGCGCGGCCAGGGTGACGCCGGCGATCGCGCGGCGTGTCAGGGTTGAGAACGACATCGTCATGAACTCCTTAACTCCTTCGGTAGAATCGGGGAACGGCCCGGCCATTCTACGCCGAGCTGGGCGGCGCCGGGAAAGCAACTGGGCGCCCGCCCGTCTACCGAACCGCTCCCGGCTGGATGAAGCGGCACGGCAGCGGACGACGGACCGCCCGCCAGCTGAAGCGTTCGGCCGGCGGGTTCGCGCCACGACAGGCGGCGTCCGCGCGGTTCGTCATCTCCGTCCGGAACTCCAGCGACCAGCGGACCTCGCCCCCCTCGTCGACGAGTGTCGCGATGTCGACGACGCCGCACACACCGGCGGCCGGCTCGCGGCTGATCCAGGTCCGTTCGTCCTGCCGGTCGAATTGCCGTTCGAAGCGGTTGGTCGTGACCAGGCAGGTGTCGGTGTCGAGCGGCGAGCGGGTCAGGAAGACCTGCTGGAAGGCGCACGCCATCCGGCGGCCCGATGGGTCGACGACGCATTCCCCGCCCTGGAAGTCGAGGTCGTCCGCCTTCGTGTCGCTGGCGAGGCTGGCGACGACGATACGCGAGTCCGCGGCCGACCGCGGCTGGGCGGCGACCGGCGCCGCGACGCCGGCGAGGCAGGCCATCACCACGGTCACGAGCCTGGGTCGCAGCATCGGCACGATGCGGTTAGGATGCCACGAAACGCCGCCGTGGCGTCACTGGCATCCGGCCCGGTCTGCCGTCAGCGTGCAGCCGAGGCTCTCCTGCCGCAGGTTCGGATCGGCCAGGATGTCGGCCTCGCGGTACAGCATCGGCTTGTACTGACCGGCCTGATACAGCAGGGTCTGATCGAAATAGAACGCCGACGCCGGGTTGGGCGACTGTGAGTACAGCATGATGGAACGCCCGACGGGACCGGTCGGCGTGAACTGCATCCACATGATGAAGCTGCTTCCCGTGCCGGTGCCGACGTGGCTCCAGCCGACTCCCGGCTCGAAGGGGCGCGACGAGAGGATGGTGTACTGCCCGAGCGCCGCCGGCCCGCCTGGCACGGCGATCCTGATGCCGTTCTTGTCGGTCCACTGGTAGGTTCGGTAGGTCGCGTTGAGTGGCATGCCGGAGCCGAGGAGGTCCCGCACCGCGCCCTGCAGCGCCGCGGCCACACGACCGTCCGCGGTGACGAGACCGGACGGCGTATGCACCGGGTCAGCGGGGTCGAAGGGCACCGTGTAGAGCGAATTGGCGGTCCCCAGCCGCTCGACGAATCGTCGCCACAGCACCGCCCCCTGGCTGTCGATGGTCTCGCGGCCGTCGAAGGCCTCGAGCACCCGGCAGGCGGCCGTCACGTCCGGCGACGATCGCAGCGACCGGCAGACCTGCACCACCTGCGGCTTCCACAGTTCGGCGCTGAGCACCTGCTGGTCCATCACGGTCGCGACGAAGCTGTCGAGCGAGAACGTCCGGCCGGGCCGTCCATCCGTCCCGGCCAGTCGCCGCTCGATCTTCAGGATGCCGTTGCGCGTGCGCAGGCTCCGCTGCGTCCGTTCCGCACCCATGATGAGCGGGTAGCCCTCGAGCGGCATCCGCGGGTTGTTCAGCCAGTGGTTGTCGTTCGATTGCGCGACGTAGTCGCGCCGGCGCAACTCCGGCAGGCGGCGTGCCGCCATGATCCCGGGGAGCGGGGCATCCGCGTCGCTGCCCCATTCGCAGTCGGAGCGGGAGCCGTCGAGCACCAGCAGCGACCGCGCCAGCAGCTGCCGGCCGAGCCTTCCGGTCACGCATCGTGCGACCTGCTCGTCGGTGACATGCGGCACGGCGGTCCGGTCGCCGTAGAAGACGTCGCCGTTCCGGTCGGCGGCTTCGAGGTTGCGCCAGCCGATGGCCATGTAGCGTCGGCCGCCCTCGCTGACCTCGTCGACGGTCTGTGCATGGTTCAGCGCGAACTGCTGGCTGACCCAGCGGAACGTCATGCCGACGTCCTTGAAGGCGTAGGCGGTCCGCTCGTCCCAGGTGAACTCCGGCGTCAGGATCATCGGCCCGAACCGCGTCTCCCAGAACGTGTGCGACCGCGGCTGCAGCGTGCCGTCCGCCTGCCGCACGTGGATCGTGACGGTGTTCGGGGTCATCGGCTGCGGCGCGCCGTCGTACAGGTAGGCGGTCGGCGAACCGGGCACCAGCGTCAGCTCGTAGGGTGTGTAGCGTGTCGCGTACGACGACGTGCCGGCCCACGCGACGCCGTCGGTGAACCCGGTCTGGATGACGGGTACGCCCATGGTCTGGATGCCGATGACGTTCAACCGGCCGGGAACCGTCAGCTGGATCTCGTACCAGCGCTCGGGGCCGTTCCAGAACCAATGCGGGTTGGCGAGCATCATCCCGAGGCCGTTGTCGGTGCCCTCGGCGCCGATCGCCATCATGTTGCTGCCCGGACCGTCGCCGATCGTCGGATCGACGGCGCTGGAGAACGCGACGAGCGGGTCGTCGATCAGGCGACGAGCGCCGGCGCCGGCGACGCGGGCGTGCGTCGCCGCGGGCGGGCGATGTGCGGCTGGCGAGGGCCCGACCGCCGCGGCGGCGGTCCGCGGCGGCGCCGCGGCGACGATTTCCGCCACCATGCCGCCGGAGCTGCGCCACATGTTCCAGTGCATGGCGCGCAGCCAGATGTCTTTCTCGGTGATCGGCCGGACCCAGGCCTGGCCGCGGCAGCGGGGATCGGGCAGGTGGTTGACGCCGGTGTCCGCGAGGTACTTGTTGTAGCCGAGCACGTAGCCGTGCACCAGTTCGCGAGCCTGTGGACTCGGGCCGAGCGGTTCCGGCAGGGCGAGTTCCTTCTCGACCAGTTCGGCGTCGAGGATCCGCTGCCAGAAGAAGTCACTCTCCAGGTTGGTCGGACGCGACGGGCCGTAGTCGACACGGTCGGTGGCCGGAAAGAACTGCGACCGCCGGGCGCTGACGGTCACGAACCGGCCGGCAATCTCGCAGATGGCGTCGCGCGCGAAGGCGTAGCCGGCGCCGAATCCGACGCCGCGATAGTCGTCGGCGGTGACGTGGGGAATGCCGTGCGACGTCGTCCGGATGGTGGCGCGGGTCTCGACGGTGGCCGTCGCCGCGCCGCGCCGGCTCTCGCAGCCGGCAAGCAGCACGAGCGGCGCGGCAAGGAGCAGAAGCGCGTGCCTGCCTGGGGTCATCGGTGTTCTCCCGCCTCGGGATGATCGGCCGTCGCGTCGCGCGACCGCGCCGCCATCATAGCCGGGACGCGCCGGGTTCCGGCCCCGGCCGGCGTCCCCGGATCGGCTGCCGCTGCCGGTCCAACCGGCCTAGAATGCGGGGGATGTCCCGCCCATGACGACCGACGTCGAGAATCGGGAGCGGCTCGCGTTCCACGTCGCCCGCTACGGGCTGTCGGTGGCGGCGGTCGGGCTGGGATTCAGCGTCCGCTGGCTGCTGGCGCCGGCGCTCGGCACGAACTTCCCCTATCTGCTGTTCTACCCCGCGATCATGCTGGCGGCCCGCTTCGGCGGCCTCGGTCCCGGCGCGGTCGCCACGCTGCTCTCCGCCGGTCTCGCCGCCTACTCCTACATGGAGCCGACCGGCACCGTGTGGGTCTCGCGCCGGGTCGATCAGGTGTCGCTGCCGATCTTCGCCGCCTTCGGCCTGTTGATCTCGTGGTCCTCCGAGTCGCTGCGGCGTGCCGAACGGCGGCAGCGCGATCTCGCCAAGCTGGCGACCGAGCGGGCGGCAGCGGAACGGGCGACGTCGGAGCGGCTCGCCGCGACGCGCGACGAACTGGTGCTCGAGCGGGCGCGGGTCACCGACATCGTCCGCGACGTGCCCGGTGTCGTCTGGCAGGCCTGGGGCGACCCGGGATCACCGGCCGGCCAGCGGATGGACTTCGTCAGCGACTACGCCTTCCGGCTCCTCGGCTACAAGACCGACGAATGGCTGCAGTCGCCGAACTTCTGGCTGTCCATCGTCCATGCCGACGACCGCGAGCAGGCGATGCGCGAGGCGCACGACCTGTATCAGGCGGGGTTCGGCGGCATCATCCCGTTCCGTTGGGTCGGCCGCGACGGCCGCGAGGTGTGGGTGGAGTCGCACGTCCGGACGATTCAGCAGGCCGGCGCCTCGATCGGGATGCGCGGCGTCGCGCTCGACGTCAGCGCGCGGAAGCAGCTCGAGGTCGAGCGGGCCGACCTGCTGGCGCAGGCGCAGGCGTCGAACCAGACCAAGGACGAGTTCATGGCGACCGTCTCGCACGAGCTGCGGACGCCGATCAACGCGGTGCTCGGCTGGACGCAGATGCTGCGCGCCGGCATCCTGGCGCCGGATCGCGCCGCCCGCGCGCTCGAGGCCATCGAGCGCAACGCCATGGCGCAGAGCCGGATGATCGAGGACCTGCTCGACGTCTCGCGCATCACCTCCGGCAAGTTCCGGATGGAGTTCGAGGCGTCGGACCTGTGTTCGCTGGCCCGGCTGGCCGTCGAGGTCGTCCGTCCGGCGGCGGAGGGCAAGGGCGTGCGGCTCGACGCGAATCTGCCGGACGCCGGCGACGGGCCGGGGCAACTGGACGCCGATCCGCAGCGTCTCGAGCAGGCGATCTGGAACCTGCTGTCGAACGCCGTCAAGTTCACCCCGTCGGGTGGGCGGGTGCACATCGACGTGGACGGCGGCGCCGAGTACGTGACGCTGACGGTGCGCGACACCGGGGAAGGCATTGCGCCGGAGGTGTTGCCGCACATCTTCGAACGCTTCCGCCAGGGCGACGCGAGCACGACCCGGGCCCATGCCGGACTGGGCATCGGCCTCGCGCTCGTCCGGCACATCGTCGAATTGCACGGCGGCACCGTGCGGGCCGCCAGTGGCGGCCGCGGGCAGGGCACGACCTTCCACGTGCGCCTGCCGAGACATCCCGCGAGACCTATCGAACAGACGGCGCCGCCACCGGATACAGCACGACCGTCAGGTTCGTGATGTTCTCGTCCAGCGTCAGCGTCTGCGTCCACGGCTGGTGGCCGGCATGGGCGATGGCGAGCGCCAGGGCGCCCGGTCGCAGGCCGTTGAGCGTGAACTGCCCGCGATCGTCGGAGTAGGTGAACTCGCCGGTGTTGACGCCGCTCGTGACGTTCACCCGCACCCCTTCCAGGACGCGCGAGGACGGCGGCGCCTCGAGGATCGTGCCGCGCAGCGACAGCAGCGGCACGGCGACCGTGAGATTCGTCGTGCCGGTCACGCTCTCATAGACGGCGCGAATCTCGACGGTGCCGCTGTCGCGCGCCGTCACGACACCGGTCGACGAGACCTCGGCGACGGCGCGGTCCGACGAACTCCACTGCGCCACGGCGGTGACGTCGCGCGCGCTGCCGTCGGAGAGGCGCGCCGTCGCATTCACCTGGTAGGTGGTCGCGTTCATCTGGGCGCTGGTGAGCGCGACGCTCGCGACGGTCGGCGACGGCGTCGGTGTTGGCGTCGGCGTCGGTGCCGGCGATGGCGCCGTGCTGCTGTCGGAGCAGGCCGCCACCAACAGCGTCGCGATCACGATCAGACCACTCGGGCCGCCAGCTCGGCTCGGCACGCGTCACCTCCTCATGTGTGCGGCAGCGCACGGCTGACGCTGTCGGAGGTTTCGAGCAAGCGAAGTGCCAGGTCGATCTCAGCCGCGGGCCGTGCGGCGCCCGGCCGGCGGCCGCCGACGCCTGAGGTGCATCAGTCGCGCGCGCGCCTGGTGCGGGCGGCCGGCGGTGCGACGCCGTCGTCACGGGCATCAACTTCGCGAGCGATCATCACTTCGGTCGACTTGACGATCGCAATCGCATCGTCGCCGCGCTTCAACTTCAGCTCCTGAATCGCGTCGGCGGTGATCACCGCGGTGAGCACCTGATCGCCGATGCGCAGCCTGACCTGCCCCAGCAGACCGTCGGTCCGCACCTCCTCGACGAAGCCGCGCAGGCGATTGCGGCCGCTGAGCGCGACGATGAGGCCGCCGCCGGAGGACCGACGCGCCGGGGGCGTCGGTCGTTGCGGCGCGGTCAGGCGATCGATCTCGGCATCGGAGATCCGATGATGGCCGCCGGCGGTCTGGGTGGTGCGGACGCGGCCCTGATAGATCCAGTGTTTCAGTGTGGAGTAGCCGACCCCGAGCCGGAGCGCGGCGGCGCGAACCGTGAGCAGCGTCATGATGACATCGTGGCCATCCGGTCGGGCGCGACGGCATGGCAGGAATACGTCTTGATAACCAGCCACACCGCGGTTCCCGCCTCGAGATCGAGGGCGCGGCACGCGTGTGGGGTGACATGGACCTCGAACGGGGCGCCGGCGTCGACGCGCAGGGTGATGGCCGGCCCGACCCGCCGCAGCCCGCCGATCACGCCCGGGAAGATGTTGCGGGCGCTGAGACCGGTCGGTTTCGTCGTCGCGACGAGGATGTCGCCGGCGCGCACCGCCAGCCGGACGCGGTCGCCGGGCGAGGCGCCGCGCAGCCGCGGCGCCTCCAAATCCACGGACGTGCCGTGGACGCGGCACGACATGGTGCCGGCGTCGGCGGCCACCGCCTGGACGTCGGCGTCGAAGAAGTTCTCGAAGCCGGCGAGCTGGGCGACCAGCTCGGACGCCGGCGCGTCGAGCACCTCCTGCGGCGTTCCCGTCGCCACGATGCGGCCGCCATCCACGACCATGGCGCGTTCGCCGAGGGCGAGCGCCTCGCGATGGGCGTGGGTGACGTAGAGCACGGGAATCTGACGCGCCCGGTTCCAGTCGCGCAGATCGTCCATGATGCGCGACTGGCTGCGGTGGTCGAGCGCCGACAACGGCTCGTCGAGCAGCAGATAGGCTGGGTCGGTGACCAGCGACCGCGCGAGCGCCGCCCGTTGCCGCTCGCCGCCGGAGATCGCGTCGGGCCGTCGATCCAGCAGGTGCGCGATGCGGAACGACTGCGCAATCCGATCGATGCGCTCGCCGGCCGCCGCGTCGTCGAGGTGCGCGAGGCCGTAGCGCAGGTTGGCCGCGACCGTCATGTGCGGGAACAGCGCCAGATGCTGGAACACGTAGCCGCACTGCCGCTGCGCCACCGGGCAATCGATCCGGCGGGCGGCATCGAAGAGGACGCGGTCGCCGATTCGGATGGTGCCGGCATCGGGACGCGCGAGACCCGACAGGCAGCGCAGCAGCGTCGACTTGCCGGCACCCGACGGACCGAGCACGATCGTGATGCCGGCGGGCACCTCGATGGCGACGGCGAGGTCGAACGCCGGGGCGACGCGGACGCGCAGCGCGGCGGCGAGGACGCTCATCGCGGCGCCACCGGGCTCCAGGCGCGGCGCTGCGTGGCGTAGGTCGCGACCAGGACGAGGAACGAGAAGACCAGCAGCACGAGCGCCGTCCGGTTGGCGGCGCCGTACTCGAACGCCTGCACGTGGTCGTAGATGGCGATCGACACAGTGCGGGTCACCCCGGGCAGGTTGCCGCCGACCATCATCACGACGCCGAATTCGCCCACCGTGTGCGCGAAACTCAGCACGACTCCGGTGAACAGCCCGTCCTTGGCGAGCGGCAGGATGATGTCGCGGAACGTCCGCCAGCGTGACGCCCCAAGCGTCGCGGATGCCTCGATCAGGCTCGGGTCGACACGCGCGAACGCCGCGGCAATGGGCTGGACCATGAAGGGCAGACTGTAGATCACCGACGCGATGACGAGCCCTTCGAACGTGAACGCCAGGCCGTGCCCGGTCAGCTGCATCCACCACCGGCCGACCGGGCTGTCGGCGCCGATGGCGACCAGTACGTAGAGACCGAGCACGGTCGGCGGCAGCACCAGCGGCAGGGCGACGATCGATTCGACGACGAACGCGAAGCGCCAGCGCGAAAACGCAATCCAGTAGGCCGTCGGGGTGCCGACGACGAGCAGGATGGCGCAGACCCATGTGGCGAGGCGTAGCGTCAGTGCGATGGCGCCCCAATCCATGCCCGCGTCGACCGTCACCTGGTGCCCCCGGGTGTCAGGAATCCCGACTCGGCCAGCCGCCGGACGACCGCGTCACGCCGCAGAAAGGCGAGGAATTGCGCCGCCGCAGCCTGGTGGCGGGAGGCGCGCAGGATGACCGCCGCCTGGACGATGGGCGGGTGGAGATGCGCCGGCACCGGCCAATACCGTCCAGCCGCCGCCAGCGCCGGCGCCAGGGCCAACGACAGCGGCAGCAGTCCAATTTGGGCGTTGCCGGACTGGACGAACTGCGCCGCCTGCGAGGCGTTTTCGCCGAGGACCAGTTTCGGCTTCACCTGCGCGGTGAGTCCGGCCGCCGCGATTGCGGCCATCGCCGCCCGGCCGTACGGGGCGTGCGCCGGGTTGGCGATGGCCACCCGCGTCACCGCCGGGTCGGTGACGATCGCCAGACCCCGTTCGACCTCCACCGCCGCGTTGCTCCGGCTCCAGATCACCAGTTGACCGACCGCGTAGGTGTAGAGCGACGCCCCATCCGCCTTCCCGTCGGCGATCAGCCTCGTCGGATACTCGATGTCGGCCGACAGCAGGACGTCGAACGGGGCGCCGTTGCGCAGCTGGGAAAAGAAGTTGCCCGAGGAGCCGAAGGTGACGCGGACCGGCTGCCGCAGTTCCGACTCGAACTGCGCCACCAGTCCAGGCAGGACCGGCTGCAGGTCGGAGGCGGCGGCGATCGCGAGCGGCTGGGCCGCCGCGCCGGCCGGCAGCGCCAGCACCAGGGCGATGAGACGGGACAGCCGCCAGAACATCGGGCCGATTCTACATTAGTCGCCTTGATTCGACGTCAAATCGGTTCTGAAGCGCGGCAAATCGCTCCAGATGTGGCGCCCTTCGGCCCGCCACCGGCGTCCCGCCAGCCCGGCCACCGACCGGGCCGGTGAACCAGGATGTCACGCGCCGCCGCAGCTTGGCACGCCCACTGCAGTCGGCAGGTTCTGACGAAATGAAGTACGGCGCGTCCTACAGCGAACCTTGGCTCGGCCGAAGTACTTCAAGAGAGACAGTTGCGCGGCGGTCGAGACCGATCGGACGCGGGCGCGGAGGCGTCACATGGAGACAGCAGGTGTGAACTGGGACTTCGTCGTTCTCTTCGGCACGATCCTGTTCTGGGCGCTGCTCCATACGTTCTCGCCGGACGGCCGCCAGTGGCGGACCGACGTGATGCGACAGGAGTCGCCGGACGTGGCGCCGGCACTGGACGAAGTGGCATCGCCGCCTGTCCGCCGCGGCTGAACGCCGCCTGGTCTTCACCCGATCGGCGACGCCCCGAGGGCCGGCTGCGCGTCCGCGACGACGCAGACCTCGGGTTGGACGCGCACGGGCGTCGACAGCGACGCCGTCACCAGACAGTTCCGCTCGGTCTTCTCGACCAGTTTCAGGACACGCCCGACATCGCTCCCGGCCGGGACGCGAATCACCGCGCGCACGATGATGTCCGTGAACCGCGTCACGCCCTGTTCGCGGGCGACGATACCGACGGCCTCGGCGTCGACGCCCAGGAGCGGCACGCTGGACGCGCCGGCGACCGCCCGCAGGGTGAACAGGAAACAGGCCTGCACGGCGCCGAGCAGCAGGTGCTCGGGACTCCAGGCGTCACCCGGCCCGCCGAACTCCGCCGGGGCGGCGATGACCACGTGCGGGCGATCCGGCGCCGACAGCCGAGCGTGCTCGCTCGTCCCGGCGGTGAGCCGTGTCGTGTAGTGATGTGGTAACGGGTGCATGGCAGCTCCTGATCCGGCGTGCGCTACCCCTACGGATGCAGGGGCGGGCCGCAAGGTGACGCGCGCCGATGGCGACGCGTCCGGCGCGCCGGCGGCGCCGGCCGGCGCGACCAGGCTGATAACATGGCGCCGTGACTGACGCGGCCGCCTACTTCTCCCACCTGGAATGCTCGGTTCCGTGCGGCGCCGGCCCCTATGACGCCCGCGGCCGGCATCATCTCTGCACCTGCGGCGCCCCGTTGCTGGCCCGCTACGACCTCGCCGCCGCCCGCCAGTGGCCGCGCCAGTCGCTGCGCGATCGCGAGCCGAGCATGTGGCGCTACCGCGAGCTCATGCCGGTGTTCGCCGGCGAATCCCCGGTCACCCTCGGTGAAGGCTTCACCCCGCTGCTGCACGCCCGCACGCTCGGCCAGCGGCTCGGCCTGCCGCGCCTCTACATCAAGGATGAATCGCTCAATCCGACGAATTCGTTCAAGGCGCGCGGCCAGTCGGCGGCCATCACGCGAGCGAAAGGGCTCGGCGTGGTCACCGTCTCCGTGCCCTCGGCCGGCAATGCCGGGAACGCGATGGCGGCCTACGCGGCACGCGCCGGTCTGGCCGCGAAGGTGTTCCTGCCCAGGGACGTCAAGACGCCGTTCGCCCGCGAGTGCGTGCTCTACGGCGCCGATGTCACGCTGGTCGACGGTCTCATCACGGACGCGGCGCGGCTCGCCGCCGAACGCGGCGGCCCGCTCGGGTGGTATGACGTGTCGACGCTGAAGGAGCCGTACCGCATCGAGGGGAAGAAGACGATGGGGTACGAACTCGCCGAACAGCTCGACTGGACGTATCCGGACTGGATCGTCTATCCGACCGGCGGCGGTACCGGCATGGTCGGCATGTGGAAGGCCTTCGACGAGATGGAACGCATCGGCTGGATGACGCCGCAGCGTCGCCCGCGCATGGTCTCGGTCCAGGCCACCGGCTGCCAGCCGATCGTGCGTGCGTTCGAGCACGGTGACGAGCGGGCGGCGATGTGGGAGGGGGCGGCAACGGTCGCCGACGGCCTCCGCGTGCCGCGGGCGATTGGCGATTTTCTCATCCTGCGCGCCGTCCGCGAGAGCGGCGGCACGGCGGTGGCCGTGCCGGACGCCGACATGGTCGACGGCATGATCGAGATCGGATCGACCGAGGGGGTCAGCGCCGCACCCGAGGGTGGCGCCGCGCTGGCCGCCATCCGTCGGCTGGTGCGCGACGGGTCGATCAAGCCCGACGAATCCGTGGTGCTGTTCAACACCGGCGGTGCACTCAAGTATCTCGACGCCGTCGCCGGGCGGTAGCGGCGCGGCCGGCGCCGCCCCTCAGGAGACCGGAGATTCCGCCTGCAACCCGATCTCCGGATGCTGGCGGCCGAAGTACTGCACTTCCCAGTCGGAGGTGAAGAGGATGACCCGCCGTTCGCCGCGATCGACGGCGAGGGTATTGGCGCCCATCAGCGACGGGATCGCCTGATTCGGATCGGTCACCCAGCGTGCGGCCGCGAAGGTCGCCGGTTCGACCTGCGCCGAAACGTTGTACTCGTTCGCCAGCCGGCTCGCGATGACGTCGAACTGCAGCGCGCCGACGACGCCGACGATCGGCTCCCGCCGGCCGGTGAGCGAGTAGAACACCTGCATCAGCCCTTCCTCCTCGAGCTGACGGATCCCGTCGTCGAACTGCTTGCGCTTGTTGTCGAGCAGCCGGACGCGGCCGAAGTGCTCGGCGGCAAAGCGCGGGACGTCGGGGAACCGCACCGGCGATCCGGTGTAGACGGTGTCGCCGATGGCGAACTGCCCGGGGTTGGCGAGGCCGATGATGTCGCCGGCGTACGCCTCGCTGATGGTCTCGCGCTCGCGGCCGAAGAAGCGATAGGCGCGCGTCGCGCGCAGGGTCTTGTTGGCGCGCCGGTTGGTGACCGGCATGTCTTTCGTGAAGCGGCCGGAGCAGACGCGGACGAAGGCGATGCGGTCGCGATGCCGCGGGTCCATGTTCGCCTGCATCTTGAACACGAATCCGGTGAACTGCTCGCTCGCCGGATCGATCGGGCCGACGTCGGCGATCCGGGCCCGCGGCGGCGGCGCCAGTTCGACGATGGCGCGGAGGAACGGCTCGAGGCCGAAATTGGTGAGGGCGCTGCCGAAGAACACCGGCGTCTGACGCCCGGCGAGGTAGGCCGCGGCGTCGAACGGCGTGCCGGCGGCGCCGATCACGTCCAGGGATTCACGGAAGTGGGCGTAGACGCTGTCGCCGATGAGGCGCCGGGCTTCCGGATCGTCGAGGTCGGCGACGTCGACCGGCGCGCGGTACTGGCCCTGCCACTCGCGTTCGTAGAGCAGCAGGTGGCGGCGGTCGATGTCGTAGACGCCGCGGAACTCGGCGGCGTTGCCGACCGGCCAGTTCACCGGCGCGGCCGAAATCTGCAGCGTCCGTTCGATGTCGTCGAGCAGTTCCAGCGGATCGCGGGCCGGCCGGTCGTACTTGTTGACGAACGTCAGGATCGGCAGCCGGTGGCGGCGGCACACCTCGAACAGCTTCTGCGTCCGCGACTCGACGCCGGCGGCCGCGTCGATCACCATCACGGCGCTGTCGGCGGCGATGAGCGCGCGGTAGGTGTCCTCGCTGAAGTCCTCGTGACCGGGGGTGTCGAGCAGCGCCATCCGGCGGCCCTGCAGTTCGAATTCGAGGGCGGCGGCGGTAATCGAGATGCCGCGCTCCTGCTCGAGCTTCATCCAGTCCGACGTCGCGTGGCGCCGGTTGCGGCCGCGCACCGCGCCGGCGAGCTCGATGGCGCCGGCATAGAGCAGCAGCTTCTCGGTGAGCGTCGTCTTGCCGGCGTCGGGGTGGGAAATGATGGCAAACGTCCGGCGCCTGGCGACTTCGTGCTCGAGCTCGGATCGGGTGAGGCTGGGTGTGGATTCCATGAAACGCTGCGCTGGGCTGGCCACTATTGTACGGCGGTACCGGTTTATAGTCGTACGATTGCTCGCGACGCGGCGCGGCGGTCCGCCGCCGGCAGCCGCCGACCGGCAACCCATCGACAGCAGAACAAGCGATGCTCGAACGCTTCGAAGAATGGTGGCAGGCCGATCGCGAATGCCGGCAGCAGGCGCTGATGCCGCTGATCGAGCGCATCGAGCGCCTCGATCCGGCCATCCTGGCGTGGGTGCAGGTCGTGCCGCAGTGGCCGACGGCCGACGGTCCGCTGTCGGACATTCCCTTCGGCGTCAAGGACGTCATCGAGACGGCCCAGCTCGCGACCGAGTACGGCTCGCCGGTGTATCGCGGGCGCCAGGGCACCGCCGACGCCGAGATCGTCCGCCGCCTGCGCGCGCTCGGCGGCATCCTCCTCGGCAAGACGGCGACCGCGGCGTTCGCCTGTCGGACGCCGGCACCGACCCGCAACCCGCACAACCCGGCGCACACGCCGGGCGGCAGTTCCAGCGGGTCGGCGGCAGCCGTCGCGGCCGACATGGTGCCGTTCGCCGTCGGCACGCAGACGCATGGCTCGGTGCTGCGGCCGGCGTCGTACTGCGGCGTCACCGGCTTCAAGCCGACCTACGGACTGCTGCCCACCCAGGGCGTCCTGCCGGTGGCGCGGACGCTCGACACGCTCGGCCTCTTCACCCACACGCCGTACGGCATGTCGCTGCTGTGGGAGGCGCTCGGCCACCCGGTCAGCGGCGACGCCGACGTCGTCTTCGGCATCCCCGATCCGCCGCTGGCCGTCGAGCCGCCGATGGCCGACGCGTTCGACCGCGTCATCGCCTTTCTCCGCGGCGCCGGCTTCGAGGTGCGGCCGCTCCCGATCACCCGGCTGCTGGCGACGATGCCGCGCGAGAACCGGATCGTCGAGTTCTTCGAAGCGGCGCGCGTGCACGAGGCGCGGTATCGTGAGTTCGGCGAGCAGCTGCGCGACGTCGCCGAGATGGTCCGCGAGGGACTCCGGATCCCGCCGGCCCGCTACGACGCGGCGCTCGCCTTCATCGCCGAGGGACGCGACAGGCTGACCGAACACCTGCGGGACGTGCCGGTGGTGCTCACGCCGGCAGCCGTCGGACCGGCACCCGAAGGGCTCGCGTCGACCGGTGACTCGCGCATGAACAGTCCGTGGACCGCTCTCGGCACGCCGGCGATCGCGCTGCCGATGCCGGTGCCGGCCGGCGCGCTGCCGCTCGGCCTGCAACTCGCCGCCGGGTGGGGACAGGACGGCCGGCTGCTGCGCACGGCCGCGACGGTGGCCGCCCTGCTGTCGTCGGCGCGGCAGGAGACCGACGCGTGAGCCGCCGGGCTGGCGGCGTGGCGCGCGCGCTATCGGCTGTCGTGATCGCCGCCGCCGCGGCGACGGCGGCGGCGTGCCAGGGGACGTCGCCAATCTTCCAGCGGCTGCAGCCGTGCGCGCTGGCCGACGGTCCGCCCGATGCCTACTGCGGCCGCCTGACCGTGTTCGAGGATCGCGACGCGCGGCGCGGCCGGACGATCAGCCTGAAGATCGTCGTCGCGCCGGCGCTGCGTCGCGACGCGAAAGCGGATCCGTTGTTCGTCTTCGAAGGCGGTCCCGGCGGCGGCGCGGCGACGCTCGCACCCTACCGCATCCCGATGTTCCGCCGCTTCCAGACCGACCGCGACGTCGTGCTCATCGATCAGCGCGGCACCGGCGACTCCAATCCGCTGGACTGCTCACCCGACGACGGCTCGCAGGATGACGACCTCGCCGCCCTCGACGAGTACCCGGTCGAGCGCTTCCGCGAATGCCTGGCGACGCTCGACGCCGACCCGCGGTTCTACACTACCGCCATCGCGATGGACGACATCGACGACGTGCGGCGCCATCTCGGCTACGAGTCGATCAACTTGTGGGGCGGGTCGTACGGCAGCCGCGCCGCCCTCGTCTACCTCAAACGCCACGAGTCGGCGGTCCGCAGCGTCATCCTCGACGGCGTCGCGCCGCCGGACATGCGGCTGCCGCTCTACGCGGCGCGCGACAGCCAGCGCGCCCTCGACCGTCTGTTCGCCGACTGCGCGGGCGACGCCGCCTGCGCCCGGTCGTTCCCCGATCTGCCGGGCACGGTGGCGAGACTGTGGGCCCAGCTCGCCGCCCGGCCGCGGATGGCGTACATCCATCCGCGCAGCGGCGAGCAGCGCGACATCGCCTTGTCGCCCCGCCTCGTCGCGATCGTCGTCTTCCAGTCGCTCTACTCGCCGGACGTGGCGGCGCTGCTGCCGCGGCTGCTCACCGACGCCGCCGATGGCCGCCCGCAGGGCCTGCTGGCGCTGGCCTTCAACCGCGACATGCCGAAGGGCGCGATGAGCGACGGCATGTTCCTGTCGGTGGTCTGCGCCGAGGACCTGCCGCGCATCGCGCCGGCCGAGATCGTCGGCGAGGCCGCCGGCCGGTTCATGGCGACGACGATGTTCGACACCCAGATGAAGCCGTGTGAGTTCTGGCCGCGCGGTGCCGTCGCCGACGACTACTATGCTCCGGTGACGTCGGCGAAGCCGGTCCTGCTGTTTTCCGGCGAGAACGATCCGGTGACGCCGCCGTCGTGGGGGGCGGCGGTCGCGGCCCATCTCGCCAACGCGCGCCACGTCGTCGTGCCGGGAGCCGGGCACATCACCCTGACGCGCGGCTGCGTCCCGGAACTCGTGGCGGCGTTCCTCGCCGCGGCCGACGTCGCGGCGCTCGACGTCGCGTGCGTGAACCGGCTGTCGCGGCCGCCGTTCTTCGACCGTTATACCGGGCCGGCGCAGCCGTGATCAGCATCCGCGACCTGCAGAAGCGGTTCGGCCATGTCGACGCCGTCCGCCGCGTCACGTTCCAGGCCGGCGATGGCACGGTGACCGGGCTCCTCGGGCCGAACGGCGCCGGCAAGACGACGTCGCTGCGCATGCTCTCCGGGCTGCTGCGGCCGGATGCCGGCACGATCACCGTGGACGGCTTCGATGTCGTCGCCGATCCGATCGCCGCGCAGCAGGCCATGGGGCTGCTGCCGGACTCGCGCGGCCTCTACCCGAGGATGACGGCGCGCGAGCACATCCGCTACTTCGGCGAGCTGCGCGGCCTGTCGGGGCCGGTGCTGGCCGAACGGACCGATCGGCTGCTGCAGCGGCTGGGCCTGCACCCGCTCGCCGACCGGCAGGTCGCCGGCTTCTCGCAGGGTGAGCGGACCAAGGTGGCGCTCGCCCGTGCGCTGGTCCACGAACCGCGCAACGTGATTCTCGACGAGCCGACCAACGGACTGGACATCATGAGCACGCGCGCGGTCCGCGAACTGGTCCGCGGACTGCGGCAGGACGGCTGCTGCGTCGTCTTCTCGAGCCACATCATGCAGGAGGTCTCGGCGCTCTGCGACCGGATCGTCGTCATTGCTCAGGGGACCGTCGTCGCCGAAGGCACGCCCGACGCGCTGCGCGAGCAGACCGGCTGCGCCGACCTCGAGGATGCGTTCGTCACCCTCGCCGGGCTGCACGACGACGATCAGGACGAGGTCGGCGGGTGAGCGGCCTGCGAGCCCTGTTCGTCGTGTTCCGCAAGGAGCTGGTCGACGGTGTCCGCGATCGCCGGTCGCTGCTGTCGATGGCATTCGCGGCCGCCGTTTCGCCGGTGCTGTTCGGCATCATGTTCACCGTTGTCGCCGAACGCCGGAAGAGCGCCGACGCGATCGTGCTGCCGGTCGCCGGCGCCCAGCATGCGCCGGCGTTCATCGACTGGATGCAGCAGCAGACCGGGGTCGTGATCGTGCCGGCGCCCGCCAATCCGGAGGCGGCGGTGCGCAGTCGCGACGAGGACGTCATCCTGATCATCGACCCGGACTTCGAGCGCGCCATGGCACGGGCGGTGCCGGCCCCGGTGAAGCTCGTCAGCGACGTCACGCGCGACGGCTCGCGGCCGAAGGTCACACGGGTGCGCAACCTCGTGGCCGCCTACTCGCAGATGATCGGCGGCCTGCGGCTCATCACCCGAGGCGTCGCGCCGGGTGTGGCCACCGCCGTCCGCGTCGACGAGGTGGAGGTATCGAACTCGCAGCAGCGTCTCGCGACGCAGCTGAGCATCCTGCCCCTCCTGCTCGTGCTGGCGGCGCTGACCGGCGGCATGCAGATCGCCATCGATTCGACCGCCGGCGAACGCGAACGCGGATCACTCGAGGCGCTGCTGCTCAATCCGGTCCCGCGCCTCGCCCTGGCGGCCGGCAAGTGGCTGGCCGCCGCCACCTCCGGGTGCGTGGCGGTGGTGTTTTCGATGATCCTGACCATCAACGTGATGCGCCGCGTACCGTGGCACGACATCGGGATCCGCTTCACCGTCAGCGACGCCGCGCTCCTGAGCCTGCTGGCGCTCATCCTGCCGCTCGCACTGCTCCTGAGCGCCGTGGTGCTCTGCGCGTCCACCTTTGCCCGGTCGTTCAAGGAGGCTCAGAGCTATCTGAGCATGCTGATGCTGGTGCCGATGCTGCCCGGCATCGTCTCGACGATGTATCCGCTCGCGAACCGGCCGTGGCTGGCGCCGATACCGGTGCTGGGGCAGTATGCGCTCGCCGCCGACGTCCTCGGCGGCAGTCCCCCGGCGCCGATCTTCTACGTCGTGGCCGGCGTGTCGGCCGTCGCCGTCGCCATCGCGCTCGTGTGGACGACCGCCCGGCTGCTGACCCGCGAGTCGATTGTCTTCGGTCGCTAGCGACGTTTCATGCCACCGACGTGACGGGAACGATGCGGAGCGGATGCGCCTCGTATTCGCA
>CADEDC010000029.1 GCA_902825985.1 uncultured Acidobacteriota bacterium
CCCCTATCGTGCCGGCGGCGCCGACGCGCAATCTCTTCACCTTCGCACGCACCGGCCGGCCGCCGGCCGCCGGTCCGCCGGCCGCCGACGCGAGGGCCGCCGCGGCCGACGTCGCGCCGCCCGCAGTAGCCGCACCGCCAGCCCCGCCACTGACATTCGTCGGACTGGCCGAAGACCCCGGTCCCGCAGGTCCGGTGCGTACCGCGATTCTGTCGAGCGGCCACGACCTGCACTTCGCCCGGATCGGCGACGTGATCGGCGCCTATCGCGTTTCGGCGATCGGTCTCGATGCGGTCGAACTCATCGACACGGGCGACGGGTCGTCCCTCGTGCTCGCGCTCGAGTAGGCGTGTCGCTCGTCGTCATCATCAATCCGGTGTCCGGGGGCGGCCGCGACGACGGTCGCCGACGT
This sequence comes from uncultured Acidobacteriota bacterium, assembly GCA_902825985.1. GTDB lineage: Bacteria > Acidobacteriota > Vicinamibacteria > Vicinamibacterales > CAVVIG01 > VFZL01. The sequence goes on from CADEDC010000029.1 coordinate 413, forward strand.
GCCGCGCAGGCCCTGGCGGCGCTGACGACGATCGGCCGCACTGCCGACATCTGCGTCTCGGAGCGCCGCGGTCACGCCCGCGAACTGGCGGCCGCGGCGGTGGCGCGCGGCGCCACGCTCGTCTTCGCCTGGGGCGGCGACGGCACGATGAACGAGATCGGCTCGGCGCTCGTCGGTACGTCGACCGCCCTGGCACTGATTCCGTCCGGGTCGGGGAACGGCCTCGCCCGCACCCTCGGCGTGTCGACCGACCCGGCCCGCGCCCTGCTCGACGGCTGCCGGGCGACGCCGCGCCTCATCGACGGCGGACAGTGTGGTGGCGACTGGTTCTTCAGCATTGCCGGGATCGGGTTCGACGCGCATGTCGCCGCCGGCTTCGATCGGGCGGGCGTCGGTCGGCGCGGGTTCGCCACCTACGTGCGGGTGGCCGCCCGCGAACTGCTCCGCTATACGGCCCGGCCGTACACGATCGACGGCGTGCGCACCCGGCGTCCGGCGCTGCTCGTCACCGTCGCCAACGCCGCGCAGTTCGGTAACGGCGCCTGGATCGCGCCGGCGGCTCGCGTCGACGACGGACAGCTCGATCTGGTCGTCGTCGAGGAGCGCTCGCGTCTTGCGTCCGTGTGCGCCGCGCCGCGGCTGTTCACCGGGCGGATCGGGGATGTGCCAGGGGTGTCGATGCGGCGCATCGCGCAGGTGGTGATCGAGGACGAGGTGCCGATCCCCTACCACCTCGACGGGGAGCCACGGGCGGCCGGGAGCCGGAGACTGGAGATGCGGGTGTGTCCGGCCGTGCTCCACGTCAGCGTGCGCTGACGACGAGCACGGCCGGTCCGGACGGGCGGGCTGCTAGAGCCGAACGACCCAGGCTTCCTTGACGGCCGCCACCTTGCGGATCGCGTCGATCGCCGCGTCGAGCGACGAGTGGGCGTTCTCGTCGACGTTGACCACGCCGACCGCGCCGCCTTCGCCACGGCCGAGGGCGAAGCTGGCGATGTTGACGCCGTGCGTGCCGAGAATGGTGCCGACCTCGCCGATGACGCCCGGCTGATCCTCGTTGGCGATGATCAGCATCGTGCCGCCGAGCGGGGCTTCGACGTCGATGCCGCGCACCGACACCAGGCGCGGACTGTTCGGCTCGAAGACCGTGCCTTCCGCCCAGCGCTCGCCGTCGCTCGTGTGCAGCTTCACGGAGACCAGGCTGGTGAAATGACGCGGCCGGCTGCTGCGCGTCTCGACGATGTCGATGCCGCGCTCCCGCGCTGCCGCCCGGGCGTTGATGACCGAGACGCCGCCCGACAGAATCGGCCGCAGCAGGCCGGCCGCCGCGCTCGATGCCAGGATGTCGGTGCCGCGGCTGTCGGCCAGCGCGCCGTAGTAGCGCAGACCGAGCGTATCGACGCGCGTCGCGCCGCCCATCTGCGACGCAATCGTCGTCAGCGCATCCGCCAGCTTGATCCAGGGCTGCAGGCGCTGCAGCTCGTCCGGATGGATGGCGGGGAAGTTGACGGCGTTGCGGACGACACCGTCGCGGAGGAAATCACGCACCGCGCCGGCGGTGTCGAGCCCGACCTGCTCCTGGGCCTCCTCGGTGGAGGCGGCGAGGTGCGGGGTCGCCACCACCTTGGCGAGCTGCGGCAGCGTCCAGTCGACCGGCGGTTCCTTCTGGAAGACGTCGAGACCGGCACCGCCGACGTGGCCGCTCTCGATGGCGCGGGCCAGCGCCGCTTCGTCGATGAGCTCGCCGCGCGCCGTGTTGATGATGCGGATGCCCTTCCGGCACCTGGCGAACCGCTCGTCGTTGAACAGGTTCTTCGTCTCCGGCGTCGCCGGCATGTGCAGCGTCAGGTAGTCGGCCGATGCGCACACGTCGTCGAGCGTCCGCAGTTCGACGCCGAGCGAGGCGGCGACGTCGGCCGAGATGTAGGGGTCGTAGGCGATGATCGCCATGCCGAACGACTTGGCGCGCGCCGCCACTTCCTGGCCGATGCGCCCGAGGCCGGCGATGCCGAGCACCTTGTTGCGCAGTTCGGTGCCCATGAACTTCTTCTTCTCCCACTTGCCGGCCTTCATCGCCTGATCGGCGGCCGGCACGGAGCGGGCGAGCGACAGCATCAACGCGAGCGCCTGCTCGGCGACGGCGATGCTGTTGGCGCCGGGGGCGTTGACGACGAGGACGCCCTTGCCGCTGGCGGCCGGCATGTCGATGTTGTCCACGCCGCTGCCGGCGCGGCCGATGATCCGCAGCTTCGGAGCCGCGGCGAGCAGCTCCTTGGTGACCTTGGTGGCGCTGCGGACGATGAGGGCGTCGGCGTCGGCGAGATCCTTGGCGAGCTCGTCGGGCTTGCGCCCGGAACGCGCGTCGACCCGCCAGCCCTCCGCGCGGAGGATGTCGAGGGCCGATTCGGGCAGGTCGTCAGAGACAACGATATTCAATGGGTCCATAGCTCTCGTGTGGTGAGTGAACAGTCCGTCGCCCGTGTCTCGGCGCATCCCGTCGGTGCACGCGGCAGCCGCCCAGAGTCGGTCGCGGAGGAGGCCCGGCCTCGTGCCGAACCGTCAATCCTGTACATGATCCGGCAGGTTACGCAAGGGCCAGCGTCGAATGACCGCATCGGGCGCCCTCACACCGATCGACGCATCGATCGCTCCTGCCGCCATACAGTATAATCCCGAGGTTTTGGTCGGGCCGAGTCACGCCGCCGAGCGGCGTGCCCTGCAATGGTGCAAACCGCAGAAATGCGCCTGATGCGCGTGACTACGCAGCAATCGGACGACCTTTTCCACAGAGTTTTCCACAGTTTCTGTTGAGAGATGCCCGGCTCGTTCGGGGGACCTGACCTAAAGAAGCGGGAATTCATATGCCCAATTTCACAACGCTGACGCCGCCGTCGACCGGCACGGCAATCACACGCCACAACGGCAAGCTGGTGGTGCCGGACGATCCGATCATCCCGTTCATCGAGGGCGATGGCACCGGCCGCGATATCTGGCGCGCCAGCGTCCGTGTCCTGGATGCGGCCGTCGCCCGGGCGTATGGCGGCAAGAAGAAGATTGCCTGGCTCGAGGTCTACGCCGGCGAGAAGAGCTTCACGCAGTTCAACACCTGGCTGCCCGACGATACGGTGGAAGCGTTCCGCGAGTACTACGTCGGCATCAAGGGGCCGCTGACGACCCCGGTCGGCGGCGGCATCCGCTCGCTGAACGTCGCGTTGCGACAGCTGCTCGACCTCTATGTCTGCCTGCGCCCGGTCCGCTGGTACAAGGGCGTGCCCTCGCCGGTGAAGCATCCCGAGAAGGTCGACATGGTGATCTTCCGCGAGAACACCGAAGACATCTACGCCGGCATCGAGTACGCCGCCGGCACGCCGGAAGCCGCCAAGGTCCTCGATTTCATCGCCCGCGAGTTCCCCAAGGAATTCAAGAAGATCCGCTTCGGCAGCGAGCAGGCGTCGCGCGACTGGCAGACGGCGCTCGAAGGGATCGGCGCGCCGGCCCGCGACGTCGGCGTCCAGGTCGGCGTCGGCATCAAGCCGATCAGCTATCTCGGCACCGAGCGCCTCGCCCACAGTGCCATCAGCTACGCCATCGCCAACCGGAAGAAGAGCGTCACGCTGGTGCACAAGGGGAACATCATGAAGTTCACCGAGGGCGCCTTCCGCGACTGGGGCTACCAGGTGGCCAAGCAGATGTTCGGGGCGGTCGAGATCGACGGCGGCCCATGGTGCCGGATTCCGGACGGCAGGCCGGGCGCCGGCCTGGTCATCAAGGACGCGATTGCCGACATCACGTTGCAGCAGGTGCTGACCCGGCCCGAGGAGTTCGAGGTCATCGCGACGCCGAATCTCAACGGCGACTACCTGTCGGACGCCCTCGCCGCACAGGTCGGTGGCATCGGCATCGCGCCGGGCGGCAACATCAACTACGTGACCGGCCATGCGGTGTTCGAGGCGACGCATGGGACGGCACCCAAGTACGCCGACCAGGACAAGGTGAATCCCGGCTCGGTCATCCTGTCTGGCGAGATGATGCTCCGGCATCTCGGCTGGCTCGAGGCCGCAGATCTCGTCGTCAAGGGGATGGACGGCGCGATTGGCTCGCGCCGCGTGACCTACGACTTCGCCCGCCTGATGGAGGGCGCGACCGAACTCAAGTGCTCGGAGTTCGGCGATGAAATCATCAAGCACATGTAACGGTCATTGTCGCCGTCATCGAAGGATCAGATCATGAATCGCAAAGTGACAGTGGTGGGTGGGGCGGGCAACGTCGGTTCGACGGTCGCGCGCTGCATTGCGGACAAGGAACTCGCCGACGTCGTCATCGTCGACATCGCCGACCAGAAAGCCTCGGGCATCGCGCTCGACATGTATCAGTCGTGCCCGGTCACCGGATCGGACAGCCGGATCATCGGCGGCGCCGACTACAGCGCGACTGCCGACTCGGACGTCGTGGTGATCACGTCGGGGGTGCCGCGCAAGCCGGGCATGAGCCGCGACGACCTCCTGAACGTGAACTTCGGGATCATGAAGGCGGTCACCGAGCAGGTCATCAAGTACTCACCCAACTGCATCATCGTGCCGGTGGCCAATCCGCTCGACGCCATGTGCCAGGCCGTCTATCGGCTGAGCGGCTTCCCGCGCGAGCGGGTCATCGGCATGGCCGGCGTGCTCGACTCGGCCCGCATGCGTACGTTCATCGCGATGGAGCTGAACGTGTCGGTGGAGAACATCCACGCGTTCGTGCTCGGCGGCCATGGCGACACCATGGTGCCGCTGCCGCGCTACTCGACGGTTGCCGGCGTGCCACTCACCGAACTGCTGCCGGCCGACCGCATCAAGGCCATCTGCGACCGGACCGCCAACGGCGGTGCCGAAATCACGAAGCTGGTCGGCACCAGCGCCTGGTACGCCCCAGGCGCCGCCGCCGCCGAGATGGTCGAATGCATCCTGAAGGACAAGAAGAAGATCCAGCCGTGCTCGGTGTTCCTGCAGGGCGAGTACGGGATCACGGATCTGTTCGTCGGCGTGCCGGTCAAGCTCGGCGCCAAGGGGGTGGAGCAGATCCTCGAGATCAAGCTGACCGCCGACGAGGATGCCGCGTTGCGGAAGTCGGCCGGCGCGGTGAAGGAGCTCACGGACGTCATCGGCGTCTAGCGGGGACACGGACCGACAACGCCAGGCCGGCCGGTCTCCAGGGCCGCGTCGGCCGGGCAGCAAACCGGGGCGGGGCGGCAGCGGGTGCTCGCCGCCCACCCGCATGTGCGATCTGCGATTGAGCCTCGGCCTGGTCGTCGCGGCCGGTGCGGCGTCCGCGGCCGCCGGTCGCTGACGTCAGACGACGCCGCCGGCCAGGACACCTCCATGCGGTGGTGGATCAGGAACGCTATCCCGCCTTCTTTCCCAGCACCAGCAGCGGCAACAGGCTCGACGCCACCATCAGCGCGGCCGTCGCCTGCAGGGCCGTGACGTAGGTGCCCGAGCTCTCGCGCATCGAGGCGATGAGCAGCGGGCCGAAGGCACTGGCCAGCCCCCAGGCCGTCAGCATCAGGCCGTAGATGGGGCCGACGTGCTTCGGTCCGAACGTGTCGGCCACGGCCGCCGGCATCGTCCCGAAGCCGCCGCCGTAGCAGGTGAGAATCACGAATGCCAGGGTGGTCAGCGCCAGGGGCGTCGACGCCGTCGGCAGCGCCCAGAACAGCGCCGCCTGCAGCAGGAAGATCGCGGTGAAAATCTGGCGGCGACCGAACAGGTCCGACAGCCAGGCCCAGCCGACACGCCCGAGGGCGTTCCCCAGGCTGGCGATGCCCACCATGCCGGCGGCGGTGGCCGCCGGCAGGCCGCCGAGCTCCTGGAAGATCGGCGCCTCCTGCGAGATGAGCGAGATGCCCGCCGTGATGTTGAGGAACAGCACCAGCCACAAGGCCCACCAGCGGCCCGTACGGACCGCGTCGCGCAGGACGTAGTCGCCCGGCACCGCGGTTGCGCCTGCCACGTCGGCGCGCGCCGCCGGCGCCCAGCCGTCCGGGCGCCAGCCGTCGGGCGGGTTGCGCATCATCGACCCGGCGGCCACCGCGACCACGAGGGACACGACGCCGAGCAGGCCGAAGGTCTGCAGCACGCCGATCGATGCGATCAACCGCGTCGCCAGCGGCGCGGTGATGAGGGCGCCGGCGCCGAAACCGCCGACGGCGACGCCGGTGATGAACCCGCGGCGGTCCGGGAACCATTTCACCAGGACGGCGACCGGGACGATGTAGCCGAGGCCGAGACCGACGCCGCCGATGACGCCATACGTGAGGTACAGCCACCAGAGGCGGCCGTCGGTCAGGCTGGCGAGGCCGACGCCGAGGCCGTAGAGCGCCCCGCCGGTGACGGCGACGACGCGTGGCCCGCGGCGATTCATCCAGAGACCGCCCGGAAACGCCGAGAATCCGAGCACGAAGATGGTGATCGTGAACGTCAGGGTGATTTCGGCGGCGCTCCAGCCATACAGCGCAGCGAGGGGGTTGCGGAACACGCTCCACGCGTAGACGGCGCCGAGCACGACCTGCAGCACGACGCCGGCGACGGCAATGCGCCAGCGGTTGGGGTGAGCCATGCGGCGCAGCATATCCGCTTCGGCGGCCGGGCCGCACGAAAACCCGTGGCGGCGACGTGGACGCCGGGTCCGGCGGCGCCGGCGGCGGGACGCGGCGCGGACGCGGCGGGGCCGGGCTCGCGGCGCCGGCTACTTGCCGGCGAACACGGCGCGGGTGAACTCGCGCGACATGCGGGCGATGTTGGAGATCGGAATCTCCTTCGGACACACCGCCTCGCATTCTCCTTCGTTCGAGCAGCTGCCGAACCCGTCGGCGTCGGCCTGTGCGATCATCGCGACCACCCGCGTGGTCCGTTCGACCTGCCCCTGTGGCAGGACCGACAACTGCGCGATCTTGGCGCTCATGAACAGGTGCGCCGAGGCGTTCTTGCACGCCGCCACACAGGCACCGCAGCCGATGCAGGCGGCCGAGTCCATCGCCTGTTCGGCAACCTGCTTCGAGACCGGGATGGCGTTGCCGTCCGGCGCGCCGCCGACGTTGATCGACACGTAGCCGCCGGCCGCGATGATGCGGTCGAAGGCGCTGCGGTCGACGACGAGGTCCTTGACGACGGGGAATGCCCGGGCGCGCCATGGCTCGATGGTGACGGTCTCGCCGTCCTTGAAGCGCCGCATGTGCAGCTGACAGACGGTGGTGCCGCGGTCGGGGCCGTGCGGCACGCCGTTGATCACCAGGCTGCACATGCCGCAGATGCCTTCGCGGCAGTCGGAGTCGAACGAGATGGCGTCCTCGCCCTGCTTGACCAGCCGCTCATTGATGACGTCGAGCATCTCGAGGAAGGACATGTCGGGCGACACGTGGTCCGCCGCGTAGTCGACGAGCTTCCCGGCGCCGTCGGGACCCGCTTGCCGCCATATCTTCAGATTCAGTCTCACGATTGATCCCCGTCTCCAGAACCTACTTGTAGCTTCGCTGCGTCGGATGCACTTCGTCGAAGACGAGCGCCTCCTTGTGGAGTGCGGGCGCCCGCCCGACCCCCTGGAACTCCCACGCGGCTACATACGAGAAGTTGTCGTCGTCGCGAAGCGCCTCGCCGTCCGGCGTCTGGCTCTCCTCGCGGAAGTGGCCGCCGCACGACTCCGAGCGCTGCAGGGCGTCGAGCGCCAGCAGCTCGGCGAACTCGAGGTAGTCGGCGACGCGGCCGGCGTATTCGAGGCTCTGATTGAGGTTGTCCGGCGACCCGGGCACCGAGACGTCGTGCCAGAACTCGTCGCGGAGCGCCGGAATCCGCGCCAGCGCGCGGGTCAGGCTCTGCGCGCTGCGCGCCATGCCGACGTCGTCCCACATGATGCGGCCGAGTTCACGGTGGATCTCGCGGATGCCGCGGCTGCCCTTGACCGCGAGGAGCTGGTTGATGCGCTGCTGGACGTTGTCGGCCGCTTCGCCGAACGCGTCATGGTCGGTGGTCACCTTCGGGAGCGCGGTGCTCGCGAGATAGTGACCGATGGTGTAGGGGATGACGAAGTAGCCGTCGCACAACCCCTGCATGAGGGCACTGGCTCCGAGACGATTGGCGCCATGGTCGGAGAAGTTCGCTTCGCCGAGGACGTGCAGGCCCGGCACGTTGCTCATCAGGTTGTAGTCGACCCACAGGCCGCCCATCGTGTAGTGGATGGCGGGGTAGATCCGCATCGGCACCGCGTATGGGTCGTCGTCGGTGATCTTCGCGTACATCTGGAAGAGGTTGCCGTACTTGGCCTTGATCGTCTCGGGGCCGACGCGCGCGATGGCGTCCTTGAAGTCCAGATAGACCGCCAGGCCGCTGTCGCCGACGCCGCGCCCGTCGTCGCACGCCTGTTTCGCGTTGCGCGATGCGACGTCCCGCGGCACCAGGTTGCCGAAGCTCGGATACTTCCGTTCGAGGTAGTAGTCGCGATCCTCCTCCGGGATCTGCTCGGGCGGCCGCTTGTCACCCTGCTTCTTCGGCACCCACACGCGTCCGTCGTTGCGCAGGCTTTCGCTCATCAGCGTCAGCTTGGACTGGTGGTCGCCGCTGACCGGAATGCAGGTCGGGTGGATCTGCGTGTAGCACGGATTGGCGAACAGGGCGCCGCGCTTGTGCGCCCGCCAGGCGGCGGTGACGTTCGAGTTCACGGCATTGGTCGACAGGTAGTAGACCGTACCGTAACCGCCGGTCGCCAGGATGACCGCATCGGCGGCGTAGCGCTCGATGGCGCCGGTGATCAGGTTGCGGACGATGATGCCGCGTGCCTTGCCGTCGACGATGACGAGATCGAGCATCTCGCGCCGGGCGAACATCCTGACGGCGCCCTGGTGCACCTGGCGCATCAGCGACTGGTAGGCGCCGAGCAGCAGCTGCTGGCCGGTCTGGCCGCGGGCGTAGAACGTCCGCGACACCTGGGCGCCGCCGAACGACCGGTTGTCGAGCAGGCCGCCGTATTCGCGGGCGAACGGCACCCCCTGGGCGACGCACTGGTCGATGATGTTGACGCTCAGCTGCGCCAGGCGGTAGACGTTGGCCTCGCGCGACCGGTAGTCGCCGCCCTTGACCGTGTCGTAGAACAGCCGATAGACGCTGTCACCGTCGTTCTGGTAGTTCTTGGCGGCGTTGATGCCGCCCTGGGCCGCGATGCTGTGGGCGCGCCGCGGGCTGTCCTGGATGCAGAAGTTGAGGACGTTGTAGCCGAGTTCGCCGAGCGACGCCGCCGCCGATCCGCCGGCCAGGCCGGTGCCGACGACGATGACGGTGTACTTTCGCTTGTTCGCCGGATTGACCAGCTTCATCTCGAACTTGTGCCGGTCCCACTTGTCGGCGATCGGTCCGCCGGGCACTTTCGCGTCCAGCTTGCTGCTGCTCATCGGGCGCCTCCCGTGACGTGCGCCCAGAGGGCGATGACGACGAATCCGCCGGCGATGGCGACCGCGGCGATCTTGCCGGCCGCGAGAATCCGCGGCGTCCACGACGGATGGTCCAGGCCGAGCGACTGCAGGGCGCTCGACGCGCCGTGCCAGAGATGCGAGCCGACGAGCAGCATGCTGACGACGTAGAAGGCAACCGTCAGGGGGCTGGCGAACGTCTCCATCTCGATGCGATACAGGTCGCGCACGCCCGACGCCGCTTCGTACTCGAGACCGTACTTGAAGGCCTGGACGTGCAACACCACGAAGAGCAGCAGCCACAGGCCGGACACGATCATGGTCGACGAGGCGAGCGTCTTGCGACTCGGCGTGCCGGCCGGCTTCTTCACGGCGTACGCCACCGGCCGCGCCGCCTTGTTCCTGACGAACATCTGGACCGTCTTGAAGATGTGCGTCAGAAAGACGAGGACGAGGCCGAGTTCGATGATCGGGATGAGCGGGTTGCTCGTCAGCGTGTGCGCGTAGGTGTTGAAGGTGTCGGCGCCGAGAAAGATCAGGGCATTTCCGGCGATGTGGGTGATCAGGTAGAGGAAGAGGGCCAGACCGGTCAGGCCAATCAGCAGTTTCGACCCAACCGATGAATCGAACACGCGTATCCGCGATGACATATTTTCGTCAGTGTATCGCAACTTGCCGGGTTGACGTTCGGAAGACAAGCCGGATACCATTCGAGTCCTCGCCGTCATGAAAATCCACGAATATCAGGCCAAAGCCATCCTTGCCCGGCACGGAGTTCCGGTGCCGAGGGGGGAAGTTGCGTTCAATGCCACCGAGGCCGGCGAGATCGCCCGGCGTCTGGGGGGCCACATCGTCGTCGTCAAGGCGCAGATCCACGCCGGCGGCCGCGGAAAAGGCGGCGGCGTCAAGTTGGCGCGGTCGTCTGACGAAGCCGAGTCGCTGGCCCGCGCCATGATCGGTATGACGCTCGTCACCCACCAGACGGGTCCGGAAGGGCGCGTGGTCTCCCGGGTCCTCGTCGAAGAGGGGCTCGCGATGGATCGCGAGCTCTATCTGAGCGTCGTGCTCGACCGTTCGTCCGGCAAGCCGGTGCTCATGGCGAGCGCTGCCGGCGGCATGGACATCGAAGAGGTCGCCGCCCACACGCCCGAGAAGATTGTCCGCGCCTACATCGAGCCGGGCGTCGGCGTCGTCGCCTTCCAGGCGCGCGCGATCGGCTTCGCGATCGGACTCACCGGGCCGCAGGTGAACAAACTGGTCAAGCTGGTCGCCGCCCTGTACGACGCGTTCGTGGCCGCTGACGCGTCGATGATCGAGATCAACCCGCTCGTCGTCACCGCCGCCGGCGATCTGCTGGCGCTCGACGCGAAGATGAACTTCGACGACAACGCGCTCTACCGCCATCAGGACATCCGCGATCTGCGCGACCTGGGCGAAGAGGATCCGCTCGAGATCGAGGCGTCGAAGTTCTCGCTGAACTACATCCACCTCGATGGCAACATCGGCTGCATGGTCAACGGCGCCGGCCTGGCGATGGCGACGATGGACATCATCAAGCTGGCCGGCGGCGAGCCGGCCAACTTCCTCGACGTCGGTGGCGGCGCGAACGCCGAGCAGATCAAGAACGCCTTCCGCATCCTGATGTCGGACAAGAACGTCAAGGCGGTCCTGATCAACATCTTCGGCGGCATCCTGCGCTGCGACGTCCTCGCCCAGGGGGTCATCGGCGCCGTCCGCGAGCTCGGCGTGCCGGTGCCGATTGTCATCCGCATGGAAGGCACCAACGTCGACGAAGGCAAACGCCTGCTCCGCGAGAGCGGCATGAATTTCAGCACGGCCGACAGCATGGACGAGGCCGCAACCAAGGTCGTCCAGCTCGCGGGCTGACACGGGAGCTTATGGCTGTTCTCATCGATCGGAACACGCGTCTCATCGTCCAGGGGCTGACCGGCCGCGAGGGGACGTTCCACGCCAAGCAGGCGGCGGCCTACGGCACGACGGTCGTCGGCGGCGTCACCCCCGGCAAGGGCGGCACGACGCACGAAGGCTGGCCGGTCTTCGACACCGTGCACGACGCGGTCGCGAAGACCGGTGCGAATGCCTCGGTCATCTTCGTGCCGCCGCCATTTGCCGCCGACGCCGTCATGGAAGCCGCCGACGCCGGCGTCGGCGTGGTCGTCTGCATCACCGAGGGGATTCCCACCATCGACATGATGAAGGCGATGACCTTTCTCAAGACGAGGCCGGCGACCCGTCTGATCGGGCCGAACTGTCCCGGCGTCATCACGGCCGGTCAGGCGAAGGCCGGCATCATCCCCGGCCACATCTGTCGCGAGGGGCACATCGGCATCGTCTCGAAGAGCGGCACGCTGACCTACGAGGCGATCCACCAGCTGTCACGCCTGGGCATGGGCCAGACGACCTGCATCGGCATCGGCGGCGACCCGCTCATCGGGACGACCCACATCGACGCCCTGCAACTGTTCGCGGCCGACCCGGAGACCGAGGCGGTCATCATGATCGGCGAGATCGGCGGCAGCGCCGAGGAGGAAGCCGCCGCCTGGATCAAGGCGAACTTCACCAAGCCGGTCGTCGCCTTCATCGCCGGACAGACCGCCCCCCCGGGACGCCGCATGGGACACGCCGGAGCGATCATCGCCGGCGGCAAGGGCACGGCGGGCGAGAAGATGGCGGCGCTGACCGCGGCCGGCGTGAAGGTCGTGCAGAGCCCGGCCGACATGGGTCACGCCGTCCAGGAGCTCATCGGCTGAGCGCCCGACGGCTAAGGCCCGCAAATTCAGTGTGTTAAAATCGTCGAGGCCCGGCGGTGAGACTGTCGCCGGGCCCTCTTCTTGTACGCCGCCAAAAGGAATAGGGACCATGTCACCGACGGATCTTGCCGTCCATGACGGTCAGGCCACGTCGTCACGGCCACGCACTGTCAACGACTTCAGCATTCAGGTCGCGACCGTCAACGGCTCGGGCAGCCAGACCGCCAATCTCGTGCTGCTGCGCACGCTGCTGCTCATGGGCATTCCGGCGTCCGGCAAGAACATGTTCCCGTCGAACATCGCCGGTCTGCCGACCTGGTACACCATCCGCGCCAGCCGCCGCGGCTACATCGGACGCAAGAAGGACGTCGACTTCCTCGTCGCGATGAATCCGGAGACCGCCAAGGAGGACGTCCTGACGCTCGAGCCGGGCGCCGCCGTGGTCTACGACGAGCCGCTCAAGCTCAACCTGCTGCGGTCCGATCTGACGTTCTACCCGGTGCCGTTCGACAAGCTGGTGGCGCCGGTCTGTCCCGACGCCAAGCTGCGCCGTCTCGTCCGCAACATGATCTACGACGGCATCCTCGCGAAACTGCTGGGCATCGACCGCCGGCTGATGGAACAGGCGCTCAACAAGCAGCTCGGAAAGAAGGCCAAGGCCGTGGCGCTCAACGCCGCGGCGCTCGCCGCCGGCTGGGAGTACGCCGAGGCGAACCTGCCGAAGCAGGATCCGTTCGTCTTCGAAGCCGTCCCCGGGGCGCCGCAGAAGATTCTGATCGACGGCAATGCCGCGGCGGCGATCGGCTGCATGATGGCCGGCGTCACCGTCGTCGCCTGGTACCCGATCACGCCCTCGTCGTCGCTGTGCGAGTCGCTGATCGGGTACATGCGGAAGTACCGCGTCGATCGGGCGACCGGCAAAGCGACGTTCGCCATTGTCCAGGCCGAGGACGAGATCGCGTCGCTCGGCATGGTCATCGGCGCCTCGTGGGCCGGCGCCCGCGCGATGACCGCGACGTCGGGCCCGGGCATCTCGCTGATGGGGGAGTTCACCGGCCTCGCCTATTACGCCGAAGTGCCGGCCGTGATCTTCGACGTCCAGCGCGTTGGGCCGTCGACCGGGCTGCCGACGCGCACCGCACAGGGCGATCTGCTCGTGACGGCGTTCCTGTCGCACGGCGACACCCGCCATCTCCTGCTCATTCCGGCATCGGTCGACGAGTGCTACACGATGGCGATGCAGGCGTTCGATCTGGCCGAGCGCTTCCAGACCCCGGTCTTCGTGATGATGGACCTCGATCTCGGGATGAACAACTGGGAATGCGCGCCGTTCGCCTACCCCGAGACGGCGGTCGACCGCGGCAAACGGCTCGACGCCGACACCCTGAAGGCGATCGGCGAGTGGGGACGCTACAAGGACGTCGACGGTGACGGGATTCCGTGGCGGACGGTGCCAGGCGACGGCATGCCGCCGTTCTTCACGCGCGGCTCCGGCCACAACCCGCGCGCCCAGTACAGCGAGCGGCCGGACGACTACGTGCAGAACGTCGACCGGCTCCGCCGCAAGTTCGAAACGGCGCGCGGCGCGATGCCGGCGCCCGAGGTCGACGTCGCCGCCGGCGCGGCGGTCGGGTTCATCGCCTATGGCACCTCGCATTGGGCGGTGGCTGAGAGCCGCGATCAGCTGCGGGAGCAGGAGGGGCTGACGACGTCGTACCTGCGCGTGCGGTCGTACCCGTTCTCCGGCCGGATCGCCGAGTTCATCGACGCGCACGAGCGCGTCTACGTCGTCGAGCAGAACCGCGACGCCCAGCTCGCCCAGCTGCTCAGGCTGGAGCTCACGGCGGCGCAGATCGGCAAGCTGCGCAGCGTGCTGCACTACAGCGGCCTGCCGATCGACGCGCGCAGCGTCACCGCCGACGTGCTGGCCCAGGAAGGACGGAAGTGAACGCATGGCGACGCCGCTGAAGGTCAACCGCATCGGGCTCGAGCCGGCCGCCTACAAGGGTGGCAAGACGACGTTGTGCGCCGGGTGCGGCCACAACGCGATCTCCGAGCGCATCGTCGAGGCGTTCTACGAGATGGGCGTCGACCCGAGCCGGGTCGTCAAGCTGTCGGGCATCGGCTGCTCGAGCAAGAGCCCGGCCTATTTCCTTGGATCCGCACATGGCTTCAACGCCGTGCACGGCCGCATGCCGTCGGTCGGGACCGGCGCGATGCTGGCCAATCGCAGCCTGCTGGCGATTGGCGTGAGCGGTGACGGCGACACCGGCGCGATTGGCATCGGCCAGTTCGTGCACCTGATGCGCCGCAACCTGCCGATCATCTATGTCATCGAGGACAACGGCTGCTACGGCCTCACCAAGGGGCAGTTCTCGCCGACCGCCGATGTCGGCTCGCGTCTGAAGACCGGCGGCGTCAACGAGCTGCCGCCGATCGACACCTGCACGCTGGCCATCCAGCTCGGGGCGACGTTCGTCGCACGCTCGTTCTCCGGCGACAAGAAGCAGCTGCTGTCGCTGCTGAAGGCGGCGATCGCCCACCGCGGCACCGTCATGCTCGACGTCCTGTCGCCGTGCGTGACCTTCAACGATCACGAGGGTTCGACCAAGAGCTATGCCTACGTGAAGGAGCACGACCGGGTGATCGAGGAGGTGACCTTCGTGCCGTTCTTCGAGGACATCACGATCGAGCACGAGCCGGGGACGACCCAGGAAGTGACGCTGCACGACGGCTCGAAGCTGTTCCTCAGGAAGCTCGGCGAGGAGTACGACCCGACCGACAAGGGGGGGGCGCTGCAGAACCTGCTCGACTCCGAACGGCGCGGCGAGATTTCGACCGGTCTGCTGTATATCGAGCCGGACCGGCCTGACTTCATCGAGCAGTTGAATATGGTCGACGAGCCGCTGGCGACGCTGCCGCTCGAGCGGGTCCGTCCCGGCCGCGAGGCGCTGGCCGAGATCATGGACGCGCTGCTGTAGCCGTGGTCGACCCGGCGGCCCGGCGAGCTCGGGCGGGCCTAGCCCTGGGTCTGGTCCTCGTTGGCGCCGATTCGGTCCTCGGCAATCGCGATCGGATCGTCCGGCAGCCCCTGGTCGTTCAGGGCGGGCGCGTTGGCGTTGCCCTGCTGCGGCCGGTCGGCGGGGTCGTCGCCTTCCACCGCGCCTTTGTGCAGGTCCTGATCGGCGTCGGACGCCCGAGTGGGGTGGGCAGTCATGAACGGCTCCTTTCGCGGTCCGCAGCCCGCCCGGATGACACGAACGGTCCTGCTATAATCGCCGGATGGTTGAGCGAACGCTGGCTATCATCAAACCCGACGCGGTCGAACGCCGCCACGTCGGCAGCATCATCAGTCGTATCGAAGCGGCAGGATTCCAGATCCGTGCCATGCGCCGGATGGCGTTGAGCAAGCAGGACGCCGAGGGATTCTACGCGGTCCACAAGGCGCGCCCGTTTTTCGGCAGTCTCACGTCGTTCATGTCGTCGGGCCCGGTGGTCGTGCTCGTGCTGGAAGCGCCCGACGCCATCCGGACGTGGCGCACGCTGATGGGGGCGACCGACCCGGCCAAGGCCGACGCCGGCACCCTGCGGAAGGAGTTCGCCGAATCGATCGAACGCAACGCGACGCATGGCTCGGACGCGCCGGAGACGGCGGCGTATGAAATTGGCTACTTCTTTGCCGGTGTCGAACTGAGCTAGTGGGGAAGGTTCTCGTCCTGGTCGGCCTGGGGATTGCGGCGCTGGGTGTCATCGTGATGCTCGGCGTTCCGCTCGGCCGCCTGCCCGGGGACATCGTCGTCAGACGTGGCAGCTTCTCGTTCTACTTCCCGCTTGCGACGTCCATCGTTTTGAGTATCCTGCTCACGCTCCTGATGAGTTTTCTGAGGCGCTAGGCCCGCGAACCCCGAGACCGACTGATGGCGATTAAGAGCGACAGGTGGATCCGCCGGATGGCCGTCGAGCACGGCATGATCGAGCCGTTCGAGGACCGTCAGGTGCGCAGCGGCGTGATTTCCTATGGCGTGTCGTCCTACGGCTATGACATCCGGGTCGCCGACGAGTTCAAGGTCTTCACCAACATCAACAACACGGTGATCGACCCCAAGTCGTTCGACCCGCGGTCGTTCGTCGACCTCAAGACCGACGTCTGCATCGTCCCGCCGAACTCGTTCGCGCTGGCGCGCACCATCGAGTACTTCCGGATTCCACGCGACGTGCTGACGGTGTGCCTCGGTAAGTCCACCTACGCGCGCTGCGGCATCATCGTCAACGTGACGCCGTTCGAGCCCGAGTGGGAAGGAACGGCGACCCTCGAGATCTCGAACACCACGCCGCTGCCGGCGAAGATCTACGCCAACGAGGGGATCGCGCAGGTGCTGTTCTTCCAGAGCGACGAGCCGTGCGAGATTTCGTACCGCGACAAGGGCGGCAAGTACCAGGCCCAGCTCGAGGTGACCCTCCCGCGCATGGAGAAATAACCGATGGAGCGAGCCCATCGGGGGCGGTTCCCGCGCGTGCATGCCTCAGCGTTCATCGACGACAGCGCTCAGGTCATTGGCGACGTCGAGATCGGCGAGGACAGCAGCGTCTGGATGGCGGTCGTGATTCGCGGCGACGTCAACCACATCCGCATCGGGCGGCGGACCAACGTCCAGGATGGCACCATTGTCCATGTCATGAAGGACACCCACCCGACGATTGTCGGCGACGAGGTGACGATTGGGCATGCGGCGGTGATCCACGGCTGCACCATCGAGGACCGGTGTCTCGTGGGCATGGGCGCGATCCTCCTGAACGGGTGCCGCATCGGCACCGGCTCGATCGTGGCCGCCGGATCGCTGGTCCCCGAGGGGATGATCGTGCCGCCGCGGTCGCTGGTCATGGGCAGCCCGGCGAAGGTGAAGCGTGCCCTGGGTGACGAGGCGGCCGCCGAGATCCAGATGTACGCCGACAGATACGTCCACTACCGGCTCGACTACATGGGGCAGCACTAGCCGATGGCCGGCACACAGCCCGCGCGCGGCACGCGCGATTTTCTCCCCGACGACATCCGCCGCCGCGAGTACGTCGTCCGCATCGTGCGCGAGGTCTACGAGCGCTACGGCTTCGAGCCGCTCGAGACGCCGGCGTTCGAGAACATCGAGACGTTGCTCGGGAAGTACGGCGACGAGGGCAACCAGCTCATTTTCAAGATCCTGCGGCGCGGCGAGCACGAGGGCAAAGGCGACGCCGACCTGGCATTGCGTTACGACCTGACGGTGCCGCTGGCCCGCGTCGTCGCCCAGTACCAGAACGAACTGCCGCGCTTCTTCAAGCGCTATCAGATTCAACCGGTGTGGCGTGCCGACCGGCCGGCGCGCGGCCGGTTTCGCGAGTTCTACCAGTGCGACATCGATGCGATCGGCACGACCTCGGCGACCGTCGAGGCCGAGCTGCTGGCCGCCGTCAGTGACGTGCTCGGCCGGCTCGGATTCGAAGACTTCACGATCCGCCTGAACGACCGGCGGGTGCTCACGGCGCTGCTCGAGAGTTTCGGCATCCCGGCGCCGCAGCATGCCGACACGCTCGTCGGCATCGACAAGCTGGACAAGATCGGCAGCGATGGTGTCAGGCGCGAACTGGAGTCACGCGGCGTCGACGCGACCGCGGTTGCCGCCTGCACCGGGTTCTTCGCCGGGTTTCCGCTGCGGCGCGACGCGCGAGCCGACGCCCTGGCGTCGCTGAGCGCCCAGATCGGGGACGCGGCGGCGCAGCCGCTCAGCGATCTGCTCGCACTCGCCGATCGCACCGCGGCCGGCCCGCGCCTGCTGGTCGACCCGAGTCTGGCCCGCGGCCTGTCGTACTACACCGGCGCCATCATGGAGATCGCGGTGCCCGACCTGGCCGGCAGTCTGGGCGGCGGCGGTCGCTACGACAACCTGATCGGCATGTTCCTCGGCCGCGACATTCCGGCCTGTGGCTTCTCGCTGGGGCTCGAGCGGATTATCGTCGTGATGACCGAGCGCCACATGTTCCCGGCCAGGGTGTCGCGCGGCGCCGCCGACGTGATGGTGGTGTTCCTGGCCGACCAGCTGCGCAGCGAGGCGCTGGCGCTCGCGGCGGAGTTGCGGGCGCAGCAGTTGCGGGTCGACGTCTACCCCGAGGCGGCCCGCAAGCTCGAGAAGCCGCTCAAGTACGCCGGCAGCCGGCAGGTGCCGGTCATGGCGATCGTCGGCGAGGATGAATGGGCGCGCGGTGAGGTCACCGTGCGCGATCTGCAGACGCGCGAGCAGCAGAGCCCGGCCCGGTCGGTGGCCGCCATGCGGATTGCGGAGATCGTCCGGCTGGTCCCGACGTAGGTGACCGCCGGCACGCCGCGATGTCGGTCGTGCACGTAACGTGCGTTCGTCATTCGGATTTCCTGGGCATTGTCTCGTCATGGCTGAACCTCTCGGCGACTGGAAACGCACCCACACCTGTGGCGCCCTCCGGCCCTCGGATGTGGGCGCATCGGTGGTGCTGCTCGGCTGGGTACACCGCGTCCGCGATCTCGGCGGTGTGCTCTTTCTCGACATCCGTGACCGTGCCGGTGTCTCGCAGGTCGTCGTCCGCGACGATGAGCGGTTGCTGGCGGTCGCCAAACGGCTGCGCCCCGAGTTCGTCGTCGGCATCGCCGGCGTCGTCGAGCCACGCACCGAGGAGACGGTCAACGCCAAGCTCCCGACCGGGCAGGTGGAAGTGCTCGCGGCGGACATTCGGCTCCTGAACGAGGCGAGGACGCCGCCGTTCCAGATTGCCGAGGACTCGCCGGTCTCGGAAGACGTCCGCCTGAAGTATCGCTACCTGGACCTGCGCCGGCCGCGGCTGCAGTACAACCTCGGCCTGCGCCATCGCGTCGCGTTCGCGACGCGCGAGTACTTCAACGCGCACGGCTTCTGGGAGATTGAAACGCCGATCCTGACCAAGTCGACGCCGGAAGGGGCGCGTGACTATCTGGTGCCGAGCCGCGTGCATGCCGGCGAGTTCTACGCGCTGCCGCAGTCGCCGCAGATCTTCAAGCAGATCCTGATGATTGCCGGCACCGATCGCTATTTCCAGATCACGCGCTGCTTCCGCGACGAAGACCTGCGCGCCGATCGCCAGCCGGAGTTCACGCAGATCGACGTCGAGATCTCGTTCGCGTCGATGGAGCTCGTGTTCGGTCTCATCGAGCCGCTCGTCGCCCGCATCTTCAAGGAGATCGGCCGCGACGTCACCACGCCGTTCCGCCGGATGCCGTACGCGGAGGCGATGGCGCGGTACGGCTCGGACAAGCCGGACGTCCGCTGCGGGCTCGAGATCACCGAGCTGTCGGACGCGTTCCGGGCGTCCGAGTTCCGGGTGTTCACGAAGATCCTGTCGGAAGGCGGCGTCATCCGCGGCATCACCGTGCCCGGCGGCAACAAGTACACGCGCAGTCAGATCGACCTGCTCGGCGACGTGGCGAAGCAGCTGGGCTTCTCCGGCCTCATCTGGGCGCGCCCGGGCGAGCCGCCCGTGAGTTCGGTGAAGGCGCTGACCGAAGGGGAGCTCCGCCGGGCGTTCGAGCTGGCCGGAGCCGGTCCGGATGACCTGCTGTTGATCGCCGGCGGTCCAGGCGAGCACACGTCGAAGCTGCTCGGTCAGCTGCGTTTGCACGTCGCCAGGAAGGAGGATCTGCTGCAGCCCGACAATTTCCAGTTCCTCTGGGTCACGGATTTCCCGCTGCTGGAGTGGAGTGGGGAAGACCAGCGCTGGTTCTCGATGCACCATCCGTTCACGTCGCCGCTCGACGAGGACATCGGCAAGCTGGACGGCGACCCGGGCGCCGTCCGCGCCAAGGCCTATGACCTGGTGCTGAACGGCAGCGAGATTGGCGGCGGCAGCATCCGTATCCACGATGCGGCGCTGCAGGCCCGCATGTTCCAGCGGCTCGGCATTTCGGACGAGGAGGCGAAGCTGCGCTTCGGCTTCTTCCTGGAGGCGCTGGAGTATGGGACGCCACCGCACGGCGGCATTGCCCTCGGGTTGGACCGCATCGTCGCGCTGCTGGCGGGTGAGGCGTCGATTCGGGAGGTCATTGCGTTCCCGAAGACAGCGGCGGCGGTCGACCTGATGGCCGACGCCCCGTCCACCGTCGATGCCCGGCAGCTGCGCGAACTGCACTTGCGGATTCACAAGTAAGGCGGGTATCATTTCCAAGTAAACGCATGTCCTGTAACGAGATAGGTCGTTGCAGGGAGATTGCGGACCAGGCAGGAGCACGACCCCGGGGTCGCCACGCGCGCGTCGGCCCCGCCCCTCGCCCGCCCAGGGTGGCCTGAGCGCGTCGAGGGCCGAAACCATTCATGAGAAAACTCACGGTCCCGGAAACCGCCATCGCGACGCTCTTCGGCTCGTACGACGAGAACCTCAAACACCTCGAAGCGAATTTCGACGTCCGCATCCGGACGCAGGGACACGAGCTGACGATCGACGGCCCCGACGCCGGCGTCGAGAAGGCGGAGCGCGTGCTCGCCGACCTCGGCGCCATCCTGCGCGACGGCCACAAGCTGTCACATTCCGACGTGAAGACCGCTGTCGATCTCGTCGCCCGCGACGCGACGGTCGATCTGCGCGACCATTTCCTGAATGGCAGCGTCACGCCGGCCGGGCGCCGGCGCGTCGCGCCGAAGTCCATCAATCAGCGGCGCTATCTCGAGGCGATCGACAGCCACGACATCGTGTTCGGCGTCGGACCGGCGGGCACCGGCAAGACCTACCTGGCGATGGCGCAGGCGGTGTCGTTCCTCGTCGCGAAGAAGGTCAACCGCATCATCCTGGCGCGACCGGCGGTGGAAGCCGGCGAGAAGCTCGGGTTCCTGCCGGGCGACCTGCAGGAGAAGGTGAATCCCTACCTGCGGCCGCTCTATGACGCGCTCTACGACATGCTCGACAGCGAGCGCGTCGCCCGGTATCTCGAACGCGGCACCATCGAGATTGCGCCCATCGCGTTCATGCGGGGCCGGACGTTGAACGATTCCTTCGTCATTCTCGACGAGGCGCAGAACACCACGTCGGAGCAGATGAAGATGTTCCTGACGCGGCTGGGATTCGGCAGCAAGGCCGTCGTGACCGGGGACGTGACGCAGATCGACCTGCCCACCGGCAGGCAGTCCGGTCTCATCGAGGCGATCCGGGTGGTCGGCGGCATCGACGGGATCTCGTTCATCCACTTCGACGATCGCGACGTCGTCCGTCACAAGCTCGTGCAGCAGATCGTGCGTGCCTACGAGTCGTATTCGAACGGCGGCGGGCGGCCCGCGGCCGACGGGCGGCCGGTGGCCGCGAGTGCCACGGACACCGACGGCAGCCGGCGATCGTCCTGACGCGATGTCTGGAGACCCTGGGAGTCGTCGCGCGTCGCGCCGGTCCGCCGGCCTGTCCGTTTCCGTCGTGGACGCCGCCGGCCGGCCGCTGCGCGCCGCCGGGCTGGGACGCTGGCTCGCCCGGATCGTGCCGCGGCGCGTGACCGGCTCGGTCACGATCGCACTGATCAGCGACGCCCGCATCCGCCTGCTGAACCGCACCTACCGCCGGACCGACTCGGCGACCGACGTCCTCAGCTTCCCGGTCGAATCAACGGCTGAGCTTGCGCCGCAAACCACATCAACCGAAGCACTTGGCGACATTGCCATTGCCACCGGCGTGGCCCGGCGCCAGGCCAGGACGGCCCGGCATCCCATGCGCACGGAACTGCGCATTCTGGCACTGCATGGACTCCTGCACCTGATCGGGTACGATCACGAGCATCCGGCTGACGCCGGCGCCATGGCCAGAATCGAACGACGGTGGCGGAGGAAAGGCGGATTGCCTGACGGGCTCATCGACCGCGCGGCGCACTGAGCGATGACTCCCTTATTCATCTTCGTGCTCGCACTCATCGGCGTCTATCTCGGCGCCATCGAGGCGGCGTTCAGTGCCCTGATGCGCCTCTCGCTGCGCCTGCTGGCGGAGCGCAGCGGCCGTCCGGATGCGCTCGGCGAGTATCTCGACGACCCCATGCTGCTGTTCGTCCCGGTGCGCCTGCTGCTGGCGCTGGTGACGGTTGCCACGACCACCCTGGTCGCGTCGGCGATCGGCGTCAATGGCGCCCACCGGCTGCTCGCCGTCATCCTGACGATCGCCGCCTTCGTGGTCGTCTTCGAGCTGTTCCTGCCGCTGGTCATCGTCGGCCGGAATCCCGAGCGCGCGCTCGAACTGCTGCTGCCGTCGTTCAACTTCATCGCCAAGGGGCTGGCGCCGCTGACCCGCTGGACCGCCCGGTCGATCACCAGCCGGCGCGCCGGGGCGTCGAGTGGCGCGGACGAGAGCGACGAGGACGCGACCGAGGCGGCCAAGGCCAATATCGACACCGCGGCACAGGACGGCCTCATCGAGAACGAGGAGCGGCGCCTGCTGCAGAGCATCGTCGACTTCGGCGATACGCTGGTCCGCGAGGTCATGACGCCGCGGCCGGACATCGTGGCGATTCGCGATGACGCGACGATCGGCGACGTGCGGGCGCTGTTCCGCGAGCAGGAGTACTCGCGCTTCCCGGTGTATGCCGGCAATCTCGACAACATCGCCGGCTTCGTGTTCGTGAAGGACCTCGTCGTCCTCGACTCGGCCAACGACTCACGCCCGGTGACGCCGCTGCTGCGTCCCGTGGTCGTGGTCCCCGAGAGCAAGCGGGTGCCGGAGCTGTTGAAGCAGTTTCAGCGCCAGCAGACGCAGTGTGCCATCGTCGTCGACGAATACGGCGGCACCGCCGGCCTGGTGACGATCGAGGATCTGCTGGAGGAGATTGTCGGCGAGATCCGCGACGAATACGATGTCGAGTCGGAGCCGATCGTCGACGAAGGCAACGGCCGCTATCTGTTCAATGGCAAGGTGGACGTGGACGAGGTCAATCAGCGACTCGGGGTGCATATCGAGCGGGAAGGATTCGAGACCGTCGGCGGCTATCTGCTGACCCATCTCGGTCGCGTGCCGGTCAAGGGTGAGCGGTTCGACGTCGACGGACTGGACGTCGAGGTCCTCGAGGTCGAGGGCCGCCGGATTCACAAGGTCCGGCTGTCGCGGCCCGCCGCCGCGCAGGCAGCGGTCGGCGGCCAGGCATGAAGTCCGGATTCGTCTCCTTCGTCGGCCGGCCCAACGCCGGCAAGTCGACGCTGCTCAACCGGCTGGTCGGTGCCAAGCTGGCCATCGTCTCCGACAAGCCCCAGACGACCCGGACGCGGATTCTCGGGGTCCAGAACTACCCGGAGGGACAGGTCGTGTTCCTCGACACGCCGGGCATCCACCGGCCGCTGCATCGCATGAACGTACGCATGGTCGACGCCGCCATCGACACGATCGGCGAAGTCGACGTCCTCGGCCTGGTCGTCGACGCCACGGAGCCGTCCGGCAGGGGCGACGAGTTCGTCATCGAGCTGATCCGGCGCGCCACGGTGCCGGTGTTCCTGCTGCTCAACAAGATCGATCGGGTTCGCAAGTCGACGCTGCTGCCGATGATGGAGCGCTTCCGGCAGATGGACCTGTTCGCCGAGATCATCCCGATCTCGGCCGAGACCGGCGAGAACGTCGACCGCCTCGAGACCGCCATCCTCGCCCGCCTGCCCGACGGCGAGCCGCTCTACCCGGCCGACTACCTGACCGACCAGCCGGAACGCTTCTTCGCCGCCGAAACGGTGCGCGAGAAGGTGCTGCAGTTCACGCACGCCGAGATTCCATTCTCGAGTGCGGTCGTCATCGACCGGTTCGAGGAGCCGGCGACGCCCAAGGACCTGCTGCGCATCTACTGCACGATCATCGTCGATCGCGAGTCGCAGAAGCCGATCGTCGTCGGCCGCCGCGGTGAGATGATCAAGAAGATCGGCACCGCCGCCCGTCTCGACCTCGAGAAGTTCTTCGACACCCGCGTCTTCCTCGACCTGCACGTCCGGGTCAAGTCGGAATGGCGCGAGGACGACCGGATTCTGCACGACATCGGCGTCCATGGGCGGGGCGGGCGATAGGCGCGGGGCCGCCGCCGGTCTGCGTACGGCGGGCCGCTCGAACCGACTATGATGACAGCGACGCCTTCCGGCCATGCCCTTGTTCACCGCCGACGCGCTGATTCTCAGGACCTACCGGCTCGGCGAGGCCGACCGGATCGTCGTGTTCCTGACCCGCGATCGCGGCAAGAAGCGCGGCGTCGCCAAGAACGCGCGCCAGAGCCGCCGGCGTTTCGGCGGGGCGCTCGAGCCGATGACCTGCGGCCGCGTCGGCTACCTGGAAAAGGAGCACCGTGCGCTGGTGTTCCTGCACTACGTCGAGCCGACCCGGTCGCCGCTGGCGACCTCGTCGGCCGATGCGCTCGGCTACGTGAGCTACTTCGCCGAACTCATCGACGAGTGGGCGCAGGAGGCCGACCCGAACGAGACGCTGTACCGCCTCGGCGTCTCGGTCACCGAGGCGCTGGTGACCGGCGTCCCGGCGGCGCCCCTGGCCCGCTACTTCGAGTACTGGCTGCTGCGCCTGCAGGGGGTGTATCAGCCGTCACCGGAGCTGTCGGATGACGCCCTGGCGTTTCTGGATGCGGCGCGCACCGCGAGTCCGTCCGCGCTACGCGAGGTGACCGTGTCGCGCCGGGTGCTGGCCGAACTCGAGATGGCGCATCGGGTACAGATTACCCAGCATCTCGAGAAGGACTTGAAGTCGGTGCGCGTGCTGCGCGAGATGGGACGATTGACGTGAGCACATTGACCTTTCAGAGTCTGATTCTCCGGTTGTCGGAGTTCTGGGCGTCGCGGGGCTGCACGCTGCAACAGCCGCTCGACATCGAGGTGGGCGCCGGCACGATGCACCCCGAGACCTTCCTGCGCGTCCTCGGCCCGGCCCACTGGAACGTCGCCTACGTGCAGCCGTCGCGCCGGCCGGCCGACGGCCGTTTCGGCGAGAACCCGAACCGCTCGTTCAAGCACCACCAGTTCCAGGTGATCCTCAAGCCGGCGCCGGACGAAGTGCAGCAGCTCTATCTCGAGAGCCTCGAGGCCTGTGGCATCAATCCGCGGCAGCACGACATCCGGTTCGAGGAGGACAACTGGGAATCGCCGACGCTCGGCGCCTGGGGCATCGGCTGGCAGGTGCTGTTCGACGGCATGGAGATCTCGCAGTTCACCTACTTCCAGCAGGCGGGCGGCGTCGAACTCGCGCCCATCTCGGCGGAGCTGACCTATGGGCTGGAGCGGATCGCGATGGTCCTGCAGCGCGTCGACAGCATGTACGATCTCGAGTGGGCGCCGGGCGTCAAGTACCGCGACGTCCGCATGCGCGAGGAGGTGGAGCAGTCGAAGTACGTCTTCGGCCGGGTCGACATGCCGGCGGCCGAGTTCGGCGCCTTTCATCGCGACCTGTTCGACCGCTACTACCAGTTCGCCGAAATGCTGTTGAAGACCGGCCTGATCTGGCCGGCGCTCGAGCATTGTCTCAAGTGCTCGCATCTGTTCAACGTGCTCGACGCCAGCAACAGCATCGGCGTGACCGAGCGCATGGCCTATATCCTGCGGGTCCGGCAGCTGGCCGTCGGCATCGCCAGGGCGTATGTTGCGGAAACCGGCGCGGCGCCGGCCGTGGCGGCGGAGGCCTGAGGTCGTCATGGATCGTGAGCTGCTGCTGGAAATCGGATGTGAAGAGCTGCCGGCAAGCTGGTTGCCGGGGCTGACGAATCAACTCGGTGACGTCCTCGTCCACGAGTTGAAGGCCCGCCGGCTGGCGCCCGAGGCGCCGGCCGAAACCTACAGCACGCCGCGCCGCCTGACCGTGCGGATGGCCCGCCTGGCGGAGCGCCAGACCGACCTCGAAGAACTGGTCACCGGGCCGCCGGTCGCGGCCTGCTACACCGCCGACGGCACGCCGACGCCGGCCGCCAACGGCTTCGCCGCCCGACAGGGGGTCGACATGTCGGCTCTCGAGCGGGTCGAGACGCCGAAGGGCGTCTACATCGCCTATCGCAGGAAGCAGCGCGGCCGCGCGGCGGTCGACGTCCTCCCGGACGTGTTGACCGGCGTCCTGCGCGGCCTGGCGTTCCCCAAATCGATGCACTGGGATGCGCAGCTCGAGGACGGCCGCGGCGAACTGCTGTTCGGCCGCCCGATCCGCTGGATCCTCTTCCTGTACGGCGGCCGGGTCGTCCCGTTCAACATCAGCCGCACGGCGTTGGCGCAAACCTCGCAGGTGCAGGATGTCAGCTCCGGTGCCGTCACCTACGGCCATCGCTTCCTCACCACCAGCGGGCGGGCCGGCCGCTCGATCAAGGTGCGGTCGTTCGACGAATACCGGGCCCGCCTGCTCGAGAACTTCGTCATCCTCGAGCGCGAAGAACGGCACAACAAGATCGCCCGCGAACTGGACGCGAAGGCGCAGCGCCTGCAGGGGCGGGTCAGCCGCGTCGTCCACCGCCAGTCGGCGTTGCTCGACGAGGTGCCGGATCTGGTCGAGTACCCGTCGGTGGTCGGCGGCACCTATGGTGTCGAGTTCCTCGAACTGCCCGAAGAGGTGCTGACGACGACGCTGATCCACCACCAGCACTACTTTCCGGTCGAAGCCGAAGACGGCACCCTGAAGAATGCGTTCCTGGCGGTCATCAACACCGAGCCGGACAACGAGCGGACGATCGCCCGCAATGCCGAGCGGGTGGTGACCGCACGGTTGCGCGATGCGAAGTTCTTCTGGGACAGCGACCGTCAGATGACGCTCGAGTCGCGCGTCGGCCGTCTGTCCACCGTGCTGTTCCACAAGAAGCTCGGGAGCTATCACGAAAAGCTGATGCGCATGGAGCGGCTCGCCGACGCGATCGCCCGCGACGCGCTCGGCGCCGACCCGGCGGCCTGCCGGCACGCGGCGCACGCCGCCCGGCTCGCCAAGACCGACCTGACGACCGACATGGTGCGTGAGTTCACCGAGCTGCAGGGCACGATGGGCGGCATCTACGCCCGTGAGGAAGGGCTGCCGGAGGAGGTGTGGAAGGCGATCTACTTCCACTACCTGCCGGTGGCCGTCGACGCCGGCAGCGAGCCGACCGCGGCCGCGCTCGGCAGGGCCGGCGTGACCTGGGCGGCGGTCTCGCTGGCCGACAAGCTCGATACCGTGGTCGGCCTGTTCGGGGCGGGCGAGAAGCCGACCGGCTCGCGCGATCCGTACGGGCTGCGGCGGGCCGCTCACGGCATCATCCGGATTCTGCTCGACCTCAAGGCGCTCACCGGGCGCGGCGACCTGCAGCCCGACCTCGGCCGGTTGCTGGCCATGGCAGCCGCCGGCTACCCGGAGCGATCCGACCTCGCGCAGTGGCCGAAGGACGACCGGGACGAGCTGCTCAAGTTCCTGCTCGAGCGGGTGCGCTACGTGCTGGAGAACCGCGGCGCCGATCGGCGCAACGTCCGCGCCGCCACCTCCGGGTCGGTGCTGGCACTGCGTCCCGCGGCGGCGGCCGCGCAGGTGGAGGCGCTCGGCATGTTCGCGGCGTCGGCCCAGTTCACGCAGCTGGCGACCGCCTTCAAGCGGGTGAAGAACATCGCCGGCGAGTTGAAGGAGGCCACGCCCGTCCCCCTGGCCGGGCTGCGCGGCGTCTTGCAGGAACCGGCCGAACTAGCGCTGCTGGATGAGCTCGAACGCCGGCTTCCCGGCGTGGTCGAAGCCGCCGGGCATCAGAATTTCCGGGCCGCCCTGGCCAGCCTCTCGGAAATGGCGCCCGCGGTGGACCGCTTCTTCACCGAGGTGCTGGTGATGAGCGACGACGCCGGGCTGCGGACTGCGCGCCTGTCGCTGATGGTCCACCTGCGGGATGCGGTCCTGCGCATCGGTGACGTGTCAGAGGTCGTAGCCGTAGACAAATAGTTCCGGCGCACTACAATGGCGCGCGGCGACAGGAATGTCGCCGGCCGAGGGACCCCGGCGCGCCGAAGTCCGGACAGTGAGATCGGGAGGGCCTGCGATGGATCCGACATTGCTGTGGGCGGTCTGGGCCGGTAGTGTGAGCGGCGCGTTCTTTCTCGGTTTCAGGATTGGCCGGCTCGAGGAGCGGACGCGCCCCCTTAAGTAGTTTCTGGTCATGGCGATAGACGGAGTTCGGTGAATGACGACGAGACCCAAGATCAAGCGAGCCGCGGCGGCGAAGCGCGCGGCGGCAAAGGTTCCGGCGAAGAAGAAACAGGCGCGCACGGCCGCGGTCGTCGCCGGAAAGTCGGCAAAGTCGCAGAAGTATGTCTACTTCTACGGCAACGGCAAGGCCGACGGCAACCGGGACATGAAGGACCTGCTGGGCGGCAAGGGCTCCGGCCTCGCCGAGATGACCAACGCCGGCCTGCCGGTCCCGCCAGGGTTCACGATCTCCACCGACGTCTGCGGTATCTACTACCGCGAGAAGGCGAAGATTCCGGCCGCCATCGACCGCGAAATCGAACACAACGTCGGCAAGCTCGAAAAGGCGGCCGGCGCGACGCTCGGCTCCAGCGACAATCCGTTGCTCGTGTCGGTCCGGTCGGGCGCGAAGTTCTCGATGCCGGGCATGATGGACACGATTCTCAACCTCGGACTGAACGACACGGCCGTCGAGGGCTTGAAGCGCCGCACCAGCAACGGCCGCTTCGCGTTCGACAGCTACCGTCGCTTCATCCAGATGTTCGGCGCCGTCGTCCTCGAGATTCCGAAGGACGCCTTCGAGCACGAGTTCGAGGCGGTGAAGAAGGCCAAGGGCGTCACGCTCGACACCGAGCTCGACGAACTGGCGCTGCGTGAGGTGGTCGATCGCTATAAAGGTGTCGTGCAGAAGCGCTCGGGGAAGCCGTTCCCGCAGAACCCGAGCGACCAGCTGAAGATGGCGCGCAACGCCGTCTTCCGCTCGTGGATGAACCCGCGCGCCATCGAGTATCGCCGCATCTACGAGATTCCGGACCACATCGGCACCGCCGTGAACGTCCAGATGATGGTGTTCGGCAACACCGGCGACCGATCGGGCACCGGCGTCGGCTTCACCCGCAATCCGGCGACCGGCAAGAAGGAGTTCTACGGCGAGTTCCTGATCAACGCGCAGGGCGAGGACGTCGTGGCCGGCGTCCGGACGCCGCAGCCGATCCTGCAGCTCGAACAGGTGATGCCGAAGGCCTACCGGCAGCTGCGCGACATCACGACGCGGCTCGAGCGGCACTACAAGGACGTCCAGGACTTCGAGTTCACCATCCAGGACGAGAAGCTGTACATGCTGCAGACGCGCAACGGCAAGCGCACCGGCTTCGCCGCCGTGATCATCGCGACCGACTTCGTCGCCGAGCGATTGATCACGCCGAAAGAGGCCGTGCTGCTCGTCGATCCGGAGTCGCTGAGCCAGCTGCTGGCGCCCGGCTTCGACCAGAAGGAGTGGCGGAAGATTCCGGTCGCCACCAGGGGGCTGCCGGCGTCGCCCGGCGCGGCAAGCGGCCAGGTGGTCTTCTCGGCCGACCACGCCGTCGAGTGGACCCAGAAGGGCAGGCAGGTCATTCTCGTCCGCCGCGAGACGGTGCCGGACGACATCCACGGCATGTTCGTCTCCCAGGGGGTGCTGACCGCCACCGGCGGCATGACCTCGCACGCCGCCGTCGTCGGCCGCCAGATGGGGAAGCCGGCGATCGTCGGCGCCGGCCAGCTCGAGGTCGATGAGGACGCCAGGGTGTTCACCGTCAACGGCTACACCATCAAGGAGGGCGACTACATCTCGTTCGACGGCCTCACCGGCGAGGTGAAGGTGGCGCAGGTCGCGTCGAAGCCGAGCGAGATCCTCCAGGTGCTGCACGGCACGCTGAAGGCACAGGACTCGGATCTCTATCAGCGCTTCGAGAAGCTGCTGTCGTGGGCCGACA
Organism: uncultured Acidobacteriota bacterium; assembly: GCA_902825985.1. Lineage (GTDB taxonomy): Bacteria > Acidobacteriota > Vicinamibacteria > Vicinamibacterales > CAVVIG01 > VFZL01. Next base: position 30,511 of record CADEDC010000029.1, read on the forward strand.
AGTACCGCCGCCTCGGCATCCGCGCCAACGCCGACCAGCCGGACCAGGCCGAGCTCGCCTACAAGTTCGGCGCCCGCGGCATCGGATTGTGCCGCACCGAGCACATGTTCTTCGGCGAGGGCCGCATCCCAATCGTCCAGCGCATGATCCTGGCCGACAACGAGGCCGATCGACGCAAGGCGCTCGACGAGCTGCTGCCGCTGCAGCGCGACGACTTCTACGGCGTGTTCAAGGGCATGCAAGGATGCCCGGTCACCATCCGCACCATCGATCCGCCGCTGCACGAGTTCCTGCCGAAGCGCGAAGAGCTGATGGTCGAGATCGCCAGGCTCGAGATCACCGGCAAGGATCCGCGGGGGCTCGACGAGCGGCGCCACCTGCTGCACCGGGTCGAACAGCTGCACGAGTTCAACCCGATGCTCGGCCATCGCGGCGTCCGCCTCGGCATCACCTATCCCGAGATCACCGAGATGCAGACGCGGGCCATCGTCGAGGCGGCCTGCCGCCTGAACCGGGAAGGGCTGAAGGTCGTTCCCGAAATCATGATCCCGCTCGTCGGCCACGTGAAGGAACTGCGGGACCAGAAGGCGATCGTCGACCGCGTCGCCGCCGAGACGATGAAGGCGATGGGGGTGAAAATCCGGTATCTCGTCGGCACGATGATCGAGGTGCCGCGCGGTGCGATCACCGCCGACCAGGTCGCCGATGAGGCTCAGTTCTTCTCGTTCGGCACCAACGACCTCACGCAGATGACGTTCGGGTTCTCGCGCGACGACGTCGGCAAGTTCCTGCGGGTCTACCAGGAGAAGAAGATTCTCGAGCGCGATCCATTCGCCTCGATTGACGTGGATGGCGTCGGTGCTCTCGTCCGCCTCGGTGTCCAGCTCGGTCGCAAGACCCGTCCCGACATCAAGCTCGGGGTGTGCGGCGAGCACGGCGGCGACCCGTCGTCCATCCATTTCTTCGACAAGACCGGGCTCGACTACGTCAGCGCCTCGCCCTACCGCATTCCCGTCGCCCGATTGGCCGCCGCGCAGGCGGCGCTGTCGGTCAAGGTGGGGGACTGACGCGCGCCAGGCTCCGGTGCCGGGCTGATCGGAGGCGACGACCCAGGCCGTCGCCTCCGGATCGTCGTCTGCACGGCGGGCCGGGAGGTTCGGGTCGCCCGTGATCACCATCCTCGTCCACCGCAACGGCGAGACCGAGCCGGCCACCAGCATCGACCGGGCGTGGCTGCACCAGTCGTCCGGCGTCCTCGTCTGGGTCGACCTCGCCGGGCCCTCGATTCCCGAGTCGCTGATCCTCTCCGACACCTTCGCCTTCCACCCGTTGTCCGTGGAGGACTCGATGAGCGCCGTCCAGTATCCGCGCATCGAGCCGTACGACGGCTACCTCTACGTGGTGCTGCACGGCATCGATTTCCGGGAGGCCGAGCACGGCTTCGCGACGCACGACGTCGACTTCTTTCTCGGGCGGAACTTCCTCGTGACCGTCCACGATGGCCACTCCCGGTCGATCGCGGCGTTGCGCGAGCATTGCCCGCGCAACCACAACCTGATGGGCGAGGGACCGGTGGCGCTGTTCCATCGCATCGTCGACGCGATGGTGGACCACTACCGCCCCGAGGTCGAGAAGCTCGAGGGGAAGCTCGACGAGATCGAGGACCGCGTCTTCACGCCGGACAGCCCGGCGGTCATCCGCGAGATCCTGGCCAAGAAGCGTGACGTCTCGTCACTGCGGCGGGTGGTGACGCCGCAGCGCGACGTCATCGGGCGGCTGGCGCGCCGCGAGTTCGTCGATATCAGCTCGGAGATGGCGCTGCGGTTTCGCGATGTCTACGATCACCTGATCCGTCTGAACGACGAGGCCTTCCTCTTCCAGGATCGCATCACCGGGATTCTCGATGCGCATCTCTCGAGCGTCAGCAATCGCCTCAATCAGGTGATGAAGCTGCTCACGGTCCTCACCACCGTCTTCATGCCGCTGACGCTGATGTCCGGCCTCTGGGGCATGAACGTGCCGTTGCCGCACTTTCCGGGTGGCGAGGCGATGCAGTTCTGGTGGGTGGTCGGCATCATGGTCGTGCTGGTCGCCGTCATGCTCGGCCTGTTCCGCCGCATGCGCTGGATCTGACGTGGGAAAGATCACCCGCCTGCCCATCGACCTCTCGAATCAGATCGCCGCCGGCGAAGTGGTCGAGCGTCCGGCGTCGGTCGTCAAGGAGCTCGTCGAGAACGCGATCGACGCCGGCGCGACCCGTCTGGCGATCCACGTCGAGCTCGGGGGCAAGAAGCAGATCCGGGTGCAGGACAACGGCGAAGGCATGGACCCGGACGATGCGCGTCTCGCGATCGAGCGCCATGCCACCAGCAAGATCCGACGGGCCGACGACCTCGCGGCGATCACCACCCTCGGCTTCCGCGGCGAGGCGTTGCCGTCGATGGCCTCGGTCTCGCACTTCGTGCTCCGCACGCGGGCGCGCGGCGAGCCGTCGGGCACCGAGATTCGCGTCAACGGCGGCGTCGTTGCCTCGGTGCAGGAGGTCGGCACGCCGGAGGGGACGATCGTCGAGGTCAACGACCTCTTCTACAACCTGCCGGCCCGCCGGAAGTTCCTGAAGGCCGACTCCGCCGAATCGGCGCAGGTGTCGCGGGTGACGACGCAGCTGGCGCTCGCCTACTACGAGGTCGGGTTCACGCTGACGAGCGGCGGTCGGACGGTGCTGGAGGTGCCGCCGGCGGGTGCCATCCGGGACCGCCTCTATCAGCTCTATGGCGATCGCGACGACCTGCTCGAGATCCGCAAGCAGGCAGGCGGACTCACGCTGACCGGATTCATCGCCGCCCTCGCCGAGCAGGGACCGACGCGCGGGCCGCAGAACGTGTTCATCAACCGGCGCATCGTCAAGGACAAGACCATCGCCCATGCCATGATCGACGCGTACAGTCAGGCGTCCATCAAGGAGCGCAGTCCCGAGGTCCATCTCTTCATCGAGATGGCGCCCGACGCGCTGGACGTCAACGTCCATCCGACGAAAGCCGAAGTGCGATTCCGCGAGCAGTCGCTCGTCCACGAGGTCGTGCGGCGGGCTTTCATGGAGGCGCTGGGGCAGGGCGGCACACCGCAGCTGCAGCTCCGGCCGGCGACGCCGCCGCCGTCGCACCCGGTGACGACGGCGCTGCCCGGCGTGCTCAGCGGCGGCCTCTACCCCAATCGCTGGATCCCTGGCGCGGCGACCGTGATCAGCGGGTCGACCCCGATTCCGACGGTGGCGCCGGCGACGGCCGGGGGCGGCGCGGCCGGCGACCGGCCGGCGGCCACGGGGGCGGCCGACGGTGATGCCTTCGCCCAGACGGCGGCTTCGTTCGACCGCGGCGCCACGCCGGCGCCGCCCGACGTCAGGCCGATGATTCCGCTCGGCCAGTTCCGTGACACCTTCATCATCGCGGTGGACGACGAGGGCGTCGCCATCATCGACCAGCACGTCGCGCACGAGCGCGTGCTGTTCGAGCGGGTCATGGAGCGGCTCACGCGCGGCCGGCTCGAATCGCAGCGGCTGCTCGTGCCGCTGTTGATCGATCTGTCGACCGCCGGGCAGCAGGCGCTGGTGCTGCGCCACGCCGAACTCGAGCGGCTCGGATTCGAGGTCGAGGCGTTCGGCACGGCCACGCTGCGCGTCACCGCCGTGCCGACGCTGCTGAAGATCGAGGATTCGTCCAAGGCGGTGATGGCGCTCGCCGAGGACCTCGAGGGGCTCGATCGCGGCGCCGTCGTCGATAGTGCGCTGCGCCGCATCGCCGCGACGACCGCCTGTCACGCGGCCGTCAAGGCGAACTATCCCCTGACCTACGAGAAGATGACCCACATCCTCGACGAACTGCGCGCCACGGCGTATTCGACGGTCTGTCCGCACGGCCGACCCGTCATGCTGCGCCTGACGCGGCGCGAGATCGAGAAGAACTTCGATCGCATCTGACGCGTCGATGGTGCCGGGCGGCTCGCGGCGACCTCAGCGGTTCACATCGCCGCGGGCACCGGCAGGATCGGGCCGGTCCAGCTTGACCGTGATTGAGAGCGGCTGCTAGATTGGCGTCACTCCGACCAACGACCGATAGATCTCTGTAGGCTCGCTTCTCCCAAGCGACCACGCTCGTCCCTGGTGTCGCGCTGCCGCGCCGTGCCGCGTTGCGCAGGAGAGCGCAATGCTGTGACCCGCCGCATCAGCACGGCGGTCGTGTGGCTGCCGCACTCAGGAGTATTCATGGTCTCGCGTCGTCTGCTCGTTGTCGTGACGCTCGTCACCACCGCGGTTTCGTTCTTCATGCTCGGCATGTTCCACGCCCGCACCGATGAGGCGTACGAACTGGCGACCTATGACGCGAAGCTGGATGCGATTCGCGCCGAGATCCGCAGCGACCGGGGGCGCGCCCGCCACGTCGACGCCGAGGCACGCGGGACGAGCGGCGAACTGTTCGGCGGCGATCCGAGCGGCGCCGCCGGTGCCGCCTCGCGCGCCGCCCTGATCGACCAGGTGAAACAGGAACTCCAGGCCGAAATGGGCCTGGTCCCCGTCCAGCTCGTCCGTGAGCGCCGTTCGAGCTTCGTCGAGCTGTACAGCGAAGACAGCCTGGGGAAGACGAACTACGGCACCGCCGGCTACCTGGGGAACGGCTTCTTCCTGACCGTCAAGCATGCCGTCGTGGCGCTCGGAGATGAAGACACCAGAGAGGGGGGGCGGAAGATCGTCGCCATCAAGGTGCTCTATCGCGGCAAGGAGGTGCCGGCCACGCTCGTCGATGCCGGCGACGCCACCGCTGAAGTCCACAGCGGCGACTGGGCCGTGATCAAGACGCGGGCGCTCGATCTGCCGGCCCTCCATCCCAATACGTCGTTCGCCTATGACTTCGCGGAGCCGATCGTCCGATTGGGCAACGACTACTCGAAGGGCATCATCGTCTCCACCGGCTACGTCGGCCAGCGGATGGCGAACGGACTCGTGACGGCGCTCACCGACGGTCACCCCGGGGTGTCGGGCGGCGGCGTGCTCGATCGGCAGGGCGACCTGGTTGGAATCCCGATCGGCCGGATGCAGGGGGACTATCGCTTTTCCTTCATTCTGCCCATGCGCAGCGAGATGCTGCGCAAGGTACACGCCGCGCCGGCCCAGCCTTAGCTATAATCCTCCCGCCCCCATTCTGCGACTGTGAAGAGGTTCAGCGGCACAGTCGCGCTCGTCCGCACGCACGGTGCCCCGCTGGCACCGGAAGGGGATTCCGGGATGCTGCAAGAGTTCAAAGAGTTCATCGTGAAGGGTAACGCGTTCGACCTGGCGGTCGGCGTGATCATCGGCGGCGTGTTCGGGGCCGTCGTGACCTCGCTCGTCGGCGACGTGTTGATGCCGCCGCTCGGGGTCATCATCGGCGGGGTCGACTTCTCGAACCTGTTCGTGACGCTGAAGGACGGTGCTGCGGTGGCCGGACCGTATGCGTCGCTCGCCGCGGCCAAGGAAGCCGGCGCGGTCACCCTCAACTACGGCGCCTTTCTCAACACCGTCGTCAATCTGGTGATCGTCGGATTCGTGGTCTTCATGCTGGTCAAGGGCGTGGCCACCGCCCGTCGACCGGTGCCGGCGGCGCCGGCGCCGCCGGCCCCGCCGGCGGAGGACGTGGTGCTGCTCCGCGAAATTCGCGACGCGCTCAAGCAGTCGGTGGCGGGACGCTAGGTTCGTCCCGCCGTCGTCCGATCGACAGCTCGATCCTGCTGTGCGGAACGCCATGGCGGCGCACAGCAGGAGTCGGCCGCGCCGCGGTCCGGGATGCTATGATCGCCGCATGAACCCACGCGACTGCATCCTGTTCAGTGGCGGTGCGGCGGGCGCCGAGGCCGAATTCGGCGCCTGCGCCGAGCGTCACGGTGTCGAGGAAGTCAACTTCACCTTCGACGGGCACAAGGACCAGCGGACCCGCGGCATCCGCGTGCTCAACCACGAAGAGCTGCAAAACGGCGACGTCAGCCTGGAATACGTCTCGCGCATCCTGAAGCGCCGCTATGCCGACGCCCCGACGATCAGGAAGATCCTCCAGACCATCTGGTACCAGGTCAACAGCGGCCAGGAAATCTATGTCGTCGGCACGGTGCTCGAGGACGGCACGGTGCGCGGCGGCACCGGGTGGGGCGCCGAGTTCGCGAAGCTTTGCAACAAGCCGCTGCACGTCTTCGATCAGGAACGGGACGGCTGGTTCTCCTGGACCGGCAGCGACTGGCAGCCGCGCCGCGCCGACGACGGTCCGGTGATTGCGCACGTGCACTTCACCGGCACCGGCACACGGACGCTGCGCGACAACGGGCGGGCCGCCATCGAAGGGCTGTTCACTCGGTCGTTCGGCGCTTCTGCTTGATCTGCTCCCACCCGTCGAGCCGGCGCTTGATCTCCTTTTCGAAGCCGCGCTCCGTCGGTCGGTAGAACTTCTGGCCGGCCAGCGATTCCGGCAGGCATGACATGTCAGCCACGGCGTCCGGCTCGCCGTGCGCGTAGCGATAGCCCTTTCCGTAGTCGAGCTGCTTCATCAGCCGTGTCGGCGCGTTGCGCAGGTGCAGCGGCACCGGCTCGGCCACCTGCTCGTGCGCGTGCCGGGCCGCCTGGTTGTACGCCTCGTAGACGGCGTTGCTCTTCGGCGCCGTCGCCAGGTAGATCGTGAGCTGCGCGAGCGCGGTGTTCCCCTCGGGCATGCCCATGAAATGCACCGCGTCGCGCGCCGCCATCGCCACCGAGAGGGCCTGGGGATCGGCGTTGCCGACGTCTTCCGACGCGAAGCGCACCAGCCGCCGCGCGATATACAGCGGGTCTTCACCCGCCTCCACCATCCGAGCGAGCCAGTAGACCGCAGCGTCGGGATCGCTGTTGCGCATCGACTTGTGCAGCGCCGAAATCAGGTTGTAGTGCTCCTCGCCGTTCTTGTCGTAGAGCAGCGCCTTGCGCTGCAGCGACTCCTGCACGCGGGCCGCCGTCAGCCGCCGGACGCCGTCGTCGATCGGCGCCGCAGCGACGCTCAGTTCGAGCAGGTTCAGGGCGGCGCGCGCGTCGCCGTTGGTGGTCAGCGCGATGGTCTGCAACGCGTCCGCATCCACCTCCACCCGCTCCGCCCCCAGGCCACGGTCGGCATCCGCGATCGCCCGCGCCAGGAGGCCGGTCACCTCTTCGGTCGTCAGTCCGCGCAGGACGAACACCTTCGAGCGCGACAGCAGCGCGGCATTCACCTCGAACGACGGGTTCTCGGTCGTCGCCCCGATGAGGACGATGTCACCGGCCTCGACGCGCGGCAGGAACGCATCCTGTTGCGCCTTGTTGAAGCGATGGATTTCGTCGATGAAGACGATCGTCCGGCGCCCGGTCGTCCGCCGGTTCCGCTCGGCTTCGCCCATCACCTCGCGGATTTCCTTGATGCCGGCGAGCACGGCGCTGAACGACACGAAGCGGGCCCGCGTCGTATCGGCGATGATCCGCGCCAGCGTCGTCTTGCCGGTGCCGGGCGGGCCCCACAGGATGATGGACTGCAGCAGGTCGCGTTCGATCGCCTGCCGCAGCGGCCGGCCAGGCGCCAGGATCTCGTCCTGGCCCACATACTCGTCGAACGTCCGCGGCCGCATGCGCTCGGCCAGCGGCGCCCCGGCGGCGGCCGGCGGCGCGGCCGCGCCGCCGCGGTCTGTCGGGTCGGAATCGAGGGGGAAGAGCAGGTCCATGTGGTCTATCGATGCCGCCGGGCGGCGGCGCCGGCTGGGACGGTACTCCGCTGGCGGCGTGCCTCGTAGACGAGCAGCGCGGCGCAGACGGCGGTATTCAGTGATTCCACCGGCGGCTCCATCGGGATCGACACGCGGTCGTCGGCGCCGTCGACGATCGGGCGCGCCAGGCCGGCGCCTTCGCCGCCGACGAGGATGACGACCGGTCCGCAGAGGTCGGTGTCCTCGGGCCACGAGCCGCCGCGCGGGACGCTGGCGACGACGCGGCAACCGTGTTGACGGGCATCGGCGACGAGCCGGCTGACGTCGCACGGGTGGACGAGCGGCAGGCGGAGGGCGCTGCCCATCGACCCGCGCAGTGCTTTCCAGCCGAACGGATCGGCCGACCGGCCGGCGATGGCGAGGCCGGTGGCGCCGCCGGCTTCGCTGACCCTGGCAATCGCGCCGACGTTGCCGGGGTCCTGCACGTCGACGGCCGCCACGAGCAATGTCGGCTGCCGCGCGAAGATCCCGACAGCCGGTCGCATCGGCCGGCCGGCGGCGGCGACGATCGGGCTGGCGGATCGAACCGGGCTGACGGCTGCCAGTACCGACGGTGCGGCGGTGCAGACGTCGACACCGCCGGCGGCCAGGCGCGCCACGAGCGGAGCCAGCTCGGGTCCATCCGCCGACGGCAGGCTGACCAGCGCATCGGTGATCCGGAGGCCGGCGTCGAGCGCATCGCGGACGAGATGGATGCCGTCGAGCAGCAGGCAGGTGTCGTGGTCACCGGCCGCGATGGCCCGGTAGCGCGCGACGAGCGGATTCTGGCGGCTGGTGATGTGCTTCATCACGGGAGGTGGCGTCTTCCCGAAGCATAGCACTGTGGTACCATACGCCCTTGCGAGGAGCGATTCCCACCGTCTCATGGCCGACACGATGAAAGAGCGGTTGATCAAGAAGTTCGAGGACGAGATTCATGCGCTCGATCGGGAGCTCAAGCTGGAGCTGCCGAAAGAAATCAAGCGCGCCCGCGAACTCGGGGACCTGCGCGAGAACGCCGAGTACTCCGCGGCGAAGGAACGTCAGCGGCTCGTCGAGGCCCGGATCAGCATGCTCAAGAAGCGCGTGTCCGAAATCGCGCTCATCAACGTCGACCGTATTCCGAGCGATCGGGTCGGTTTCGGCTCGACGTTGCACGTCACCGAGAACAACGGCGAGAACCTCGTCTTCCAACTCGTCATGCCGGAAGACGCCGACGCGACGAAGGGCCTCATTTCCACGACGTCGCCAATCGGCCGGGCCTTCCTCAATCGCGAACCAGGCGATTCGGTGAAGGTGATCACGCCCGGCGGCACCCGCGAGTTCGAGATCACGAAGCTCGCGACCATCCACGACGAATCGAGCGAATGACGAGACGCGGGGATCGGTCCGGCGTCAGCGCTGAACCGTACTCGCCGCATCGCCGGACCGCCGTGGTGTTCGTCGGCGTTGGCACGGCCGGGGCATACCATGCCGGCGCCTTGCGGGCGCTGCACGAAGCCGGCGTCAAGATTGACATCGTGGCGGGCCGCGGCGTCGGTGCGGTGACGGCGCTGTTTGCGGCCGTCGATGGCGGCGCCCGTCTCTGGGATGAGAGCGGCTTCTGGCACCCTCCGGCGGTGGCTCTGCTGTACCCCTGGCATCCGTGGCTGCGCCTGTTCGCGCGTGCCGCCGGCCTGGCGCTTGCGCTGGTGGTGCTGCCCCTCGCGGGCATGGCACTCGGCCTCGTCGTCTTTCCGATTGATTTCCTGCTGAAGATGCTCGGGTTGTCGGGCCGCGGGCTGACCGGACTGTATCTGCAGCTGGCCGACATGGCCTTCGCCCCTGGCGGATTGCCGACCTGGCTGCCCCGGCTGGCTGTCCTGGCGCTGGGGACGGCCGTGGCGCTGGCGGCCGCGTCGGCGTTCGTGCGGACCGTCAGGCGGCGCGACCGGGGGCCGCTGTGGTGGCGGATGGTGCCGGCTCCGCTCGCCGCCGAGCGGGCCATCGAGCGCACCTGGGCGGTGCTGTGGGATCTGGTGCGCGGGGCCGCCAACGTGCGCCAGCCGCCGCCGTCCGAGCTGGCGCGGCGCTACGCCGAACTGCTGGCCGAGAACCTCGGTCAGCCCGGCTTCCGCGAACTGGTGCTGACCATTCACGACGTCGACGCCCGTCGGGACCTCATCTGCGGCATCGTCACCGAGATGCGCCGCCGGGGGCTCGTCCAACGGCCGTCGCCGATCGAGGAAGAGCAGCGCCATGCCGAAGTCATCGACCTGGCGTCCGGCATGACCCGCGACCTGCTGGCGGATGTCATCGCGGCGGCGCTCTCGGTGCCGCTGGCCACCGATTGGCAGGCCCTGCGATTTCCGAGCGACGGCTACTGGCGCGGCGAGACACACCGCGCGGGCGACCGGCCGGGGGGGCTCACCCGGCTGATCCACGAACTCGTCGGCCTCGACGCCGAGCAGATCATCGTCATTTCGGCGGCGCCGGTGAGCGCCACGCCGCATGAGGTGGTGCCGGCCCGGCTCGACGGCCGCGGCCGGATCGGCGAGCACGTGCAGGCACTCGAGGCCGCCGCCCTACAGGACGCCTTGCAGAGCAGCCGCCCGGCCGCCGTGCGGCTCTTCGTGATCCGGCCGGATCACAACCCGGTCGGGCCGTTCGACTTCGACGGCGCGTTCGACGATCGCTCGGATCGTCCACAGCCCCTGCACGAACTCACAGCGCGGGGCTACGAAGACGCGTTCCGCCAGTTCGTCGAACCGGTGGTCGCGCCGAGCGGCGAACGTGTAGGCATGCACCGGTAACCCGGCAGTCTGAGCGAGGGCCGATGTCATCGAACGATCAGGGTCCATCCACCCGTCTCATCCACTCCGCCGTCGCCGATCCGGACGTGCATCCGCTCGTCACGCCGATCTACGAGACGACGACGTTCGTGTTCGAGAGCGCTGCGGCGGTGCAGGCGTACAACGAAGGGCGGTCGTCGCAGTATCTCTACTCGCGCTACGGCAACCCGACGGTGGTGGCGGTGGAGCAGACGCTCGCCGCCCTGGACCATGCCGAGGCGGCGCTGGTGTTCGGCTCCGGGATGGCGGCGACCGCCAGCACCCTGATGGGACTGACGTCGGCCGGCGACGAGGTCATCTGCGGTTCGGCCATCTACGGCGGCACGCTGCACCTGCTGCAGGACCTGCTGACACGGTTCGGCGTGACCGTCCGGTTCGTGTCGGTCGACGAACTCCATCGTCTGGACGCGGCGATCGGCCGGCGGACCAGGCTCGTCTGGTTCGAGTCGCCCATCAACCCGACCCTGCAGTGCGTCGACATCCGCGCCGTGGCCTCGGCCTGCCGGGCGCACGGTGTGCTGTCGGTGATGGACAATACCTTCGCCAGTCCGATCAACCAGCAGCCGCTGGCCCTCGGCGTCGATCTGGTGATGCAGAGCGCGACGAAGTATCTCAACGGCCACAGCGACGTGACGGCCGGCTGCGTGACCGGACCGCGGGCCCTCGTCGACCAGCTGGTGCCGAGCCGTCGCCTGCTCGGGACGATTCTCGACCCGCGGCCGGCATCGGCGCTCGGCCGCGGGCTCAAGACGCTGGCAGTCCGGGTCGCCCGCCACAACGCCACCGCCCGCGCGGTGGCGGAGTTCCTCGCGGCGGACCGGCGGGTGACGCGCGTCTACTACCCCGGGCTTCCCGGCGATCCCGATCATCGGCTGGCGGCAGGGCAGATGACCGGCTTCGGCGGCATGGTGTGCTTCGACCTCGGCGGCAGCTTCGAGCGCGCCGCCGCCTGCTTCGATCGGCTCACGCTCGTCACCCGGGCGGCCAGTCTCGGTGGGGTCGAGAGCATCGTCAGCCTGCCGGTGCTGACGTCACAGTGGGGGCATTCGGACGCCCAGCTCGCCGCCGCCGGCATCACCCGCGGCATGCTCCGGCTGTCGGTCGGTCTCGAAGACCCGCAGGATCTGATCGCCGATCTCGATCAGGCCCTCGGGTAGCCGCCAGCGCTCCCGGCGCGCGCTTGCCGCCTGCGTGTCGCGCCCGGTCGGGCCGCCGTCGCGCGCGGCTATCGGGCCTTCAGCTCTTCCTTGTCGTCGGCCTTGGCGCGCGCGTCCTTGGCGGGCAGTTCGTGCAGGAACTGCGCAACCAGCTCCTGAAGGCGCGGCATGATCTGGTCGGTGTCGGTGATCTGGTACTTGTCACGGAACTTGCCGATCGGGACCACCGCCTTCGCCATCGCCCGATGGCCGCCGGCGCTGCCGATGTCGGCGAAGCAGCGGCGGGCGAACTCGCCGGCATTGCGGGTGTATCCGAGGTTCCGGATCGACAGGCTGAGCGTCGATTCGACGAGTCCGGCGATGATCGTCCACTTCACCCCTTCGAGCTGCAGGAAGAAGTCGGCGACGTACGGGATGAAGTCCTCGCGCGCCAGGGTGCCGAGGAACGCGCAGAACACCTGATCGAGGAGCCGCCCCTTCTGGTGGGCGATCATCACCGCATCCAGCCGTTCGTCGGTGATTTCGGCGCCCTCCATCTTGCGGATCATCGCCGCGTCGGACAGCGGATAGAGGTACGAGAAGGCTTCGAGGTCGACCCGATTGGTCTGGCGGTTGAAGAACAGCGTGTCGGACTTGATGGCGTAGAGCATCGCGGTCGCCGTCCGCTCCGAGATGTTGACGTCGACGGCGCGCAGGTGCTCCGTGAGGATGGTCGAGGTCGAGCCGTAGTCGGCGCGGATGTCCTTGAAGATCGCCGTGTAGCCGGTCTGCTCCGGATGGTGGTCGATGACGAGGTCGACCCGGTCGATGAGGCCGCCGAAGTAGTGCGGCTGGACGTCGACCATGGCGATGCGGTCGAAGTCGGAGAGCATGGCCGGCGTCATCGGCTCGACGTGGATGTCGAGCAGGTTGACCATCCGGAGGTTCTCCGGGCGCGTGACGCCCTGCATCGCGCCGAGGATGGCGGTGGCTTTCGTGCGGTGCAGCACGTTGCGCAGCGCCAAGCCGCTGGCCATCGCGTCCGGATCGGGGTCGTTGTGGAGCATGATCAGGACGCGGTCCGCGTCGCTGAAGTAGCGCTGGTACTGCTGGACCCGTGCCTTGGTCAGCGAGCGGCCGAACTCGGTCAGCAGGGCGCCGCCGAACAGCTCCGACATCGCCAGGTACGAGACGTCGGGGAACTCGCCGTGGAACTCGTCGGCGCGCCGCTCCGTCGCCTCGGTGCCGATGCCGAGCACGTAGACCAGCGTGCCGCCGGCATCGGTGACCGCCTCGAGGACCTTGCGCGGGCTGCGCCGGCCGTTGTCTTCGATGATGACGCAGGTGCCGGGGCCGATGTCGGCCTTGAGGAAGGTGTCGGTGCGGCGGGGGTCGCCGCTGATCACGTTCACGCCGGCATCATGGAGCCGTCGGGCCAGCGGCCGGTTCTCGACGATGAATTCCACCTCGAAACCGGGCAGCAGGATCTCGTCCAGCATCCTGATGACCAGCTCGTCCTGACAGACGGCTAGACACCGCATCGCATTGCCAAACCCAGATTATACGCTGGCCGAGGTGGTGGCGCCCGCCGGTCGCTGCTGGCCGGGGAGCGCCCGGTTTGGTACGATGGCGGTTTGCCATGGCCTCCACCTACGACCGCTTCAGCCTGGTCTCGGATTTCACCCTCGCCGGCGACCAGCCGCGGGCCATCGGCGAGCTCGTCGAGGGGCTGGCGCGGGGCGACAAGGCCCAGACGCTGCTCGGCGTGACCGGCTCCGGCAAGACCTTCACCATGGCGCAGACCATCGCCCGGGTGAATCGGCCGGCGCTGGTCATGGTGCACAACAAGACCCTGGCGGCACAGCTCTACCAGGAATTTCGCCGCTTCTTTCCCGACAATGCCGTCGAGTACTTCGTCAGCTACTACGACTACTACCAGCCCGAGGCCTACGTCCCGGCGACCGACTCGTACATCGAGAAGGAAGCGACGATCAACGACGAAATCGACCGGATGCGGCTGTCGGCCACCCGCTCGCTCTTCGAACGCCGCGACGTCATCATCGTCGCGAGCGTGTCGTGCATCTACGGGCTGGGCTCGCCGGAGGCCTACTACGGCATGCTGTTGCCGCTCGAGCGCGGCCAGCGCATCGCCCGCGACCAGATCCTCCGGAAGCTCGTCGAGATGCAGTACGAGCGCAACGATCACGACTTCGGCCGCGGCGCCTTTCGCGTCCGCGGCGACATCGTCGAAGTCTATCCATCGTACGAAGAGCTCGGCGTCCGCATCGAGCTGTTCGGCGACGAGGTGGACGAGCTGGTGTCGTTCGATCCGCTCACCGGGAAGTCCGGCCGGCGGCACGACAAGATCGCCATCTATCCGAAGACGCACTTCGTCGCGCCGCGCGAGCAGACCAAACGGGCGGTCGAGTCGATCAAGGCGGAGCTGGAGGAGCGCCGCGCCTGTCTCGAACACGAGGGCAAGCTGCTCGAAGCCCAGCGCCTGCACCAGCGGACGATGTTCGACCTCGAGATGATGCGGGAGATCGGCTACTGCCACGGCATCGAGAACTACGCCCGGCACCTCACCGGCCGGACCCCGGGCTCGCCGCCGCCGACGCTGCTCGACTACCTGCCGAGTGATGCGTTGATGATCATCGACGAGAGCCATCAGACGATTCCGCAGATCCGCGGCATGTACTTCGGCGACCGCTCGCGCAAGGAGGTGCTCGTCTCCTACGGGTTCCGCCTGCCGTCGGCGCTCGACAACCGGCCGCTGAACTTCGCCGAGTGGGAGGCGCGCGTCGGGCAGCTCGTCTTCGTCTCGGCGACGCCGGGCGCCTACGAGCTGGCGCAGTCGCACGGCGTCGTCGTCGAGCAGATCATCCGGCCGACCGGCCTCATCGATCCGCCCATCGAGGTGCGCCCGGTGAAGGGTCAGGTGGACGACCTGCTCACGGAGATTCGCGGCCGCGTCGCGCTCGGCGAGCGGGTCCTGGTGACGACGCTGACGAAGCGGATGGCGGAAGACCTGACCGGCTACTACCAGGAGCTCGGCGTCCGGGTCCGCTACCTGCATTCCGACATCGAGACCCTCGAGCGGGTGGAAATCCTGCGCGACCTGCGGCGCGGCACGTTCGACGTGCTCGTCGGCATCAACCTCTTGCGCGAGGGGCTGGATCTGCCCGAGGTGTCGCTGGTCGCCGTCCTCGACGCCGACAAGGAAGGGTTCCTGCGTTCCGGCGGGTCGCTCATCCAGACCTCGGGGCGCGCTGCGCGAAACGTCAACGGCCGTGTCATCATGTACGCCGATACCGTGACCGCATCGATGCGGACGGCGATCAGCGAGACCGAACGGCGCCGCGCGATCCAGAGCGCCTACAACGAGGAGCACGGCATCACCCCCCAATCGATCGTCAAGAGCATCGACGCCGTCCTGTCGAGCGTCGCGGAACGCGACTACCTGACGCCGACGCTGGTCCGCGGCCCGCGCGACCGCTTCACGTCGCAGGCCGAGCTCGATGCCCACATCGGCCGGCTGCAGGACCAGATGAAGGCGGCGGCCGCCAACCTCGATTTCGAGAAGGCGGCGACGCTCCGCGACGAGATCAAGCAGCTGCGCAACCCCGAACTCGGGGACGCACGGCCGGCGCGGAGGGCCTGACGCCCGGTGTTGTCACTCTTCGAGAGGTGGGCCAAATCGGCGGCGCTCGAGGTGCAGGAGTACGTCCGCCTCACCATGGCGGCGTTCCGCGGCATCGTGACGCCGCCGTTCTACCGGCACGACATCGTCGAGCAGTTCGACATCATCGGCGTCGGCTCGCTGACCGTGGTGCTGTTGAGCGGCCTGTTCACCGGCGCGGCGCTGGCGGCGCAGAGCGGCATGACGCTCGACCAGTTCGGCGCCCGGCCGGTGGTCGGCCGGCTGGTCAGCGCCTCGATGATCAAGGAACTCGGGCCGGTGCTGACGGCGTTGATGCTCACCGGCCGGATCGGTTCGGGAATCGCCGCCGAGCTCGGCTCGATGATGGTCACCGATCAGATCAACGCGCTGCGCGCGCTCGGCACCGACCCGGTCCGCAAACTGGTGGTCCCGCGCATTCTGGCCGGCATCTTCATGACGCCGGTGCTGACGGTCATCGCCGACGCGGTCGGCATCACCGGCGGCTGGGTCGTCGCCCGCTACCAGCTGCAGGTGAACAGCGGCCTCTACTGGTCGTCGGTCGTCAAGGGGCTCTACCTGCAGGACGTCTGGGTCGGGCTCATCAAGCCGTTCGTCTTCGGCTTCATCATCGTCACCGTGGCCTGCCACGTCGGCCTGCGCACGTCGGGCGGCACCGCCGGCGTCGGCCGGTCGACGACCCTGTCGGTCGTCGCCGGGTCGGTGGCGGTGATTGCCGCCGACTATTTCGTCATGCAGATCCTGATCGCGCTCCTCTACTGACATGTCCATGCAGGCCCGGGAGATTGCCGCAGCCAAGACCGCCCTCGATCAGCCGGGGGCGCCGATCGTGCTGTTCGATCACGTGCAGCTGGCGTTCGACGAGCGCGTCGTGCTCCGGGACATGAGCTTCACGCTGCTCAAGGGGCATACGAAGATCATCCTCGGCGCCAGCGGTTCCGGCAAGTCGACCGCGCTCAAGATCATCACCGGGTTGCTGAAGTCCGACGCCGGTGTCGTCTGGGTCAACGGGCAGCGCGTCGACCAGCTGGGCGAGCGCGAGATGATGTCGGTGCGCGCCGATCTCGGCATGATCTTCCAGGAGGGTGCCTTGTTCGACTCGCTGACGGTGCGTGAGAACGTCGGCTACAAGCTCTACGAGGAGACCGACATGCCGGTCGACGAGGTCGATCGGCGCGTCGCCGAGGTGCTCGGCTTCATCGGCCTTGCCGAACAGGTGGACAAGATGCCATCCGAGCTGTCCGGCGGCCAGCGCCGGCGCGTCGCCATCGCCCGGGCGATGGCCTTCAAGCCGACCATCCTGCTGTACGACGAGGCGACGACCGGGCTCGACCCGATCACCGCGATTACGGTCGACGACGAGATCGTGAAGCTGCGCGACCTCGAAGGGGTCAGCTCGATCGTCGTCACCCATCAGCTGCGCGATGCGTTCTACGTGGCGACCCACATGGCGGTCCGCGCCGCCGATGGCACGGTCCGCATCGTCGATGCGACGCCAGAGAAGGAACGGGAGGCGGAGTTCATCATGCTCCGCGAGGGGGTCATCGTGTTCGAGGGCGACGCCGACTCCCTGCGCCGCAGCGCCGACCCGTACATCCAGACGTTCCTGTCATGAGCCAATCCATGAATCCGCGTACCCATGCCATCGCTCCGGCGTCGCCCCGGCGTGCCGCGGCGACACGGAGCTGGTGTCCGCGCACCGGCGCACCGGCGCATCAGAGGGAGGTCGCCTGACATGCCGCGCACCCGTTCGCTCGCCTGGTCTGAGCTGAAGATCGGCGTTCTGACCATCGCCGCCATCGCCATCGCCGCGCTGCTGATCTTCAGCCTGACCGGGACCAAGGGGTTCCCCTGGCAGCGCTACTCGCTGAAGACGCGCCTCGGCAACGTCGCCGGGCTGGCGCCCGGGTCGCCGGTGCGGATTGCCGGCGTCGAGGTCGGCAGCGTGACCGAGGTCGAGTTCTCCGGCGAATCCGTCGTCGTGACCTTCCAGGTGCGCGAGAACTACCGCCCGCTCATCACCTCGAACTCGGTCGCGCGTCTCGGCTCGGTTTCGCTGCTGGGCGAGAGTGCGGTCGACGTGACGCCGTCGTCCACCGGCGATCCGATTCCGGACTGGGGCTACGTCCCGCAGGGGAAGGCGGCCGCCGCCCTGGCCGACATGACCGACCAGGCGAGTCAGGGGATCGGCGAGCTGACCGGCCTGATCACCGACATGCGGAGCGGCAAGGGGACGGTCGGGAAGCTGATGACCGACGACCAGCTGTACGTCGAGTTGAACCGATTCGTGACCACCGCCAGCGCGCTGACCGACAACCTCAGGTCGGGGCGCGGGAGCATCGGCAAGCTGCTCAACGACCCGGCGACCGCCAACGCGCTCGAGGCGACGCTCGCGAACATCGAGACGATGACGCGCCAGATCAACGCCGGTGAGGGCAGCCTCGGCAAGTTGTTGAAGGACGAAAGCTTCTCCCGTTCCCTGACGTCCGCGACGACGAATCTCGACGCCCTGGTCGCCGGCATGAACAACGGCGAGGGGACGATCGGCAAGCTGGCCAAGGACCCGGCCCTGTTCAACCGGCTCAACTCGGTCACCGAGCGGCTCGACACGCTGGTCACCCGCCTCAACGACGGCGAGGGGACCGCAGGACAGTTGCTGAAAGACAAGCAGTTGTATGAGAACATGAACAAGGTGACGAATGAGCTGTCGGCGCTCATTGCCGAGATCACCAAGGACCCGAAGAAGTACCTCAACGTCAAGGTGAGCATCTTCTAAGCGTTTTCGCAGGAGCAGACATGGCGCGAGATGAGGGCGCAGGCGCGGGCAGCATTCTGCTGGCATTCATTCTTGGGGCAGTGAGCGGAGCCGCCGTCGCCCTGTTGTACGCGCCCGCCAGCGGCCGTGAAACACGCGAGTTCCTGGGTGAGAAAGCCCGCGAAGGGCGCGACAAGGCGGCCGAGGCCACCGAGCGCGGCCGACAGGCCATCAGCCAGGGCCGCGAAACGCTCACCCATGCCATCGAGCGGGGGCGCGAAGCCTACCAGCAGGCGCGCGCGCGGGAGAACGCGTGAACGACTCGACCAATACCTGGCTCGGAGTCATCGCGGTGGCCACCCTGCTCATCGCGATCGTGCAGATCGGCGTCCTCGTCGCCGCCGGGCTGCTCGCCCGCCGCGTCGCGAAGTTGGCCGAGACCCTCGAGCAGCAGATCAAGCCGGTCTTCCAGCATCTCGACACCATCGGTCGCGAAGCGTCGCGCGCCGCCGCCCTGGCCACGGTCCAGGTGGAGCGCGCCGACCGGCTCTTTGCAGACGTGACCGGCCGCGTCGAGCAGGGCCTCGACCAGGTGCAGTCCGCCATGTCGATTCCAGCGCGCGAGGGCATCGCCATTCTGAGTGCCTTCCGGGCCGCGTTCTCGGTCTTCAGGAACCCGCCGCCCGACCCGCGTCGAGGTCGCACGCGCGGCGACGACGAAGACGCTCTGTTCATCTAGTCCGCCGCGCGCGGTCTCTGCGACGCGGCTTGCCCGGCGAGGTGGCGGCGCGCCTTCCACGTGCGCCTCCACCCGCGCCTCCCGCCCGCGGCTCACGCCGCGCGGTCTGCGGTTCCGCTGACGGTCTCGCTCAGCGCTGGCGTGGATGCGCCGTCCCCCCCGACCGGGCTACCGCTCGTCCGGCCGAACCGGGTAGAGTCAGACCGTGCAGGCGCTGTCACGCAGCTGGTCGCCCCCGTGACGTCGCGCGTCGTCACGCAGCAACCCGGGCTGGCCAGGCTTGCAGACGCATCGCTTCTGCTGACCGTCGGGGTCGTGGCCCATCTCGTCGTCTGGGCGGTGTGCGTGGCGAGCCCGACCGGTCACACGGGTGACTTCCAACGCTACTGGGACATTGCCGCCGCGGCAGGGCGACCAGGCCCCGGCATGGCGGTCGAGTATCCGCCCGGTGCGGTGCTGGCCTTCCGGCTCCTGGCCGGTCTCACCGGCAGCCAGCCCGCATTCTTCCTGGCTGCGCTCGTGCTGAATCTGGCCGCCGACGCCCTGGTGCTCGCGCTGCTCGTGGCCGCGTGGGGGACGGCGGCCGGCGCCGCCTACCTCGCGATTAGTGTTCCCATAGTGAGCCTGCTGTTCTTCCGCTTCGACCTGTGGCCGGTGGCCGCGGCCACGGCGGCGGTGGTCTGCTGGCAACAGCGGCGGTGGCGTGCGAGTGCCGGGCTGCTCGGGATCGGCATCGCCCTGAAGCTGTGGCCGCTGCCGCTGGCGGCACTGTGGCTGGCCGACCGGCGCTGGCGGCCGCGCGGCGCCATCGCGGCGCTCGGCTGGTTGACGGTCGCGAGTGCCGCTGCCGGGGCCGCGTGGCTGTGGCAGGCCGGCGTCGACGGGCCGCTTGGCGTCCTGACCTTTCGCGGCGCCACCGGCTGGGGAATCGAAAGCACCGTCGGCAGCGTCTGGCGGCTCGTCGAACCCGATTCCGTCAGGCTGGAGGCCGGGGCGGTCCGCGTCGGGCGCACCGTGCCGGGCGCGTCGGTCGTCCTGTTCGCGGTCTCGCTGCCGCTGGCCTGCTGGGCCATCTTTCGCGGCGCGGTGACGAATCGCGTTGGCACCGGCTGGGTCACGGGACTGGGCACGCTGCTCGCCGGCTCGCCGCTGCTGTCGCCGCAGTTCCTTGGTTGGTTGCTGCCAGGCGCGGCGATCGCATGGGTCGAAGGCGATCGACGGACGACGCGCTGGCTGGCGGGCCTGGTGGCGGTCACCATCGCCTACCGGATCCTGCATACGATGCAGATGCCGGAACTCGTGCTGGTGCGCAACCTGCTTCTCATCGTCATGGTCGGCGACGGCGTTCGGCGCCTGCTACGCGGCTCGGCCACGAAGCCGCGCGAGGACCGCCTGGTCGTCCGGTTCGAGGCCGACGACCCACCAGGCGCCTAGGTAGGCGACGATGAAGAGAAGGCCCGCGGCGAGTTCTCCGCCAGGTCCGCTGATGAGAGCCCGCCCGGCGATCGCCACCGGCAGCGTCGCCAGCGTGAGAATCCACGGACGCCGCAGGGCGCGCCACGGCCAGCGCCAGTGGAGCAGTCTCGTGAGCTGGAAGCCGCGCAGCACCCCCTGGAGGATGTAGGGCACCAGCATGCCGATCGCCGCACCGAGGGCACCGTAGCGTGGAATCAGCGTCGCGTTGATCGCGACGGCGGCGGCCAATGCGATCGACGTATTGAGCAGGTTCCAGGCCGGGCGCTCGATCATCAGGATGGTTTCGCCCAGTCCGACGAAAGCGTTGAGCGCACAAGCCGCGCCGGCAATCGCCAGCCACGGCGCACCCTCGTCGAAGCCCGGCCCAAACAATCGCAGGATGACGCCGCCCGACACCGCGAGCGTGACGATGGCCGGCAGGAGGATGGCGAGCATCCACCGGGCGACGAGCCCGTAGCTGGCTTCGGCTGCCGGTCGCTGCCCGCTGGCGAGCTGCTCGGCCAGAACCGGGGTCAGAATTGGCGTGAACGGCTGGCTCAGTTTCCGCAGTCCGCCGGCGACCTCGACGCAGGCGGCGTAGACCCCGACCGTCTCGAGCGTCACGCCCGGGGCGCGACCGGCGTACAGGCCGAGCATGATGACGTCGACGCGCATGACGCCGATGTTGAGCAGGTCGTACGCCGCGATGGGCAGCGAGCTGCGAATCAGGTCGGCGTCGGCCGGCCGCGATCCGCCAGCCGGCGTCGAGACACGATCCGGCGCGCCGTCCGCGTACACCGATCGGGCGAGGCCGACCGCGACCAGCCCCGACGCCAGCGTGCCGGCGATTGCCGCGACGATCGGGGCCAGCGCGCCGGCGCCGAGTCCAATCGCCAGCAGGAGGGCGGCGACCGTACCGAGGCTCTCCGTCAGGCCGCGCGAGTAGATGTCGTGGTGCATGACCTTCATCCCGCGCGACAGGCCGTTGCTGACGCGATACAACACGATGCCGGGCACGGCGAGGCACATGAGCGCCGTGGCGCGCGCCAGGTCCGGTCGAACGGACAGCCAGCGGTCGCTCGTCATCGCCAGGCTGCCGCCAACGACCGCCACGCCGAGGCTGGCGACGGTCGCGACGATGAGGGCCGTCCGCAGGATGCGCCGGCTGCCGGCCCGATCGCCGAGCGCTTCACGGCGCGCGACGAACGCCATCACGCTGTAGTCAAGTCCCAGGCTGCCGAACTTGCTCGCGAGGTCGGCAACCGCCCACGCGACCCCGAACGTGCCGAGCACCGCGCCACCGAGCAGCCGGGCGACGAGAAACGTGAAGATCGCCCGCAGGTTGGAGGTGAGGAAGGCGAGACCGTTGAGCAGCGCGCCGCGCGCCAGCGTGGCTCCCGCGATCGACGACCGGCTCACGCGCTTCGCTCGGCCAGACGCCGGTCGCCGTCGACCGCCTCGCGGTACACGTCGAGCGTTTCGCGGGCGCAGCGGTCCCAGGACAGCTGCCCGGCACGCCCCAGGCCGGCTGCGGCGAGGTCGGCGCGCAAGGCATCTGAGGTGACGGCCCGCCGGAGCGTCCGTGCGAGGCTGTCGGCGTCGGCCGGGGCCGCGAACAGCGCCGCGCCACCGGTGACCTCGCGGAACACCGGGATGTCGCTGGCGACGACGGGACAGCCGCAGGCCATGGCTTCGACGATCGGCAGGCCGAAGCCTTCGTAGACCGATGGCTGAACGAGGGCGCCGGCGCCCTGCATGAGGATCACGACCTCATCGCGAGTGACGCGCGGAATCCAGGTGATCCGATCGTCCACGCCGATCCGGGTCGCCAGCGCCGCCAGCCGCCGGCTCGCTCCCTGGCGCTGCAGCAGCACCAGCCGCCACGGCCGCGGGACGGCGGCGAGCGCGGTCACGGCGTCGACATGGCGCTTGGTGGCGCTGTTCGCGCCGACGACGAGCAGGTAGGGGGCGTCGCTGCCGGTCAGTCCGGCGGCGCGCCGGCGAGCCGTACCGGCATCGGCGGCCGGACGGAACACCGGATCGGCGGCCTCCAGGATCACCCGCAGGCGACCCCCGGCCGACGGCTCCAGCGCGCGGATCCGGTCGGCGGCATCGCGCGTCGGTGCGATGATCCGCGCGGCGCCGCGCAGGGCGCGCCAGACGGCACCCGGGTAGTAGGTCCGCTTGGCCAGCCGCTCGAGCCCCTGCAGGTGCAGTTCGGGCCGCTCGATCGCCATGACGTCGTGGACGGTGACCACCGCGGGGCACGGCAGTCCGCGCGGCAGCATGTTGTGGGGGCTGTGGAACAGGTCGACGGCGTCGAACGGCGCGTAGCGCTGCGGAAACCACACCGGCAGCGGCGAGTTTGGTCCCGGGCGGACGACGGTGTCACGGACGTTCGCGGCCCCTGACAGCGGTCGCGACGCCAGCGGATGCGCCCACAACAGGAAGCCGTCCCGCGGCGCGAGATCCGGCAGGCGGTCCACCAGCGCCTGGACGTACGTGCCAATCCCGCTGGGCTTCTCGCGGATGTACCGCGCGTCGATCGCGATCTGCATCGGACACGGCAGCGTACTACAATGGGCGCCGATGCTCAGGCTGCGGGCGCTGCCGCTGGCGGTGATTCTTGCGGCACTGCCCGGCGTGATCGGGCGGTCGCCCGCCGTCGTCCCCTCGCTGGCTGCCCAGCCGGCCGATCAGCCCTTTCGTTGGGCTGGCGATCCGGAAGGGGGAGCGCCCTACGTCGAGTCCCGTCCCGACCGGCCGGACGTCCTCGTCGGCTTCGACGTCGAGATCGCCGAGCTTCTGGCCCGCGGCCTCGGACGGCCGCCGCGCTTCGTGCTCGTCGGCTATGCGTCGATCGACCAGTCGGTGGCCCGCGGCGACGCCGACATCGGGTTGAGCGGCATCGAGGACACGGCAGCCCGCCGCGCCGCGATGGCGGTGACCGTGCCGTACTACCGCTTCCACGAGGTGCTCACCGTGCGCGCCGCGGATCGCGAGACCGTTCGCGCCTTGAAGGACCTCGCCGGCCGTCGCGTCGGCACCCTGGGCGGGACGATCGCCTACGAGATCCTGCTGCACGCGCAACAGCGATATGGCCTGACCGCCGTCTCCTACGATGACGACGTGCATCCATACGACGATCTGGAGCTGGGCCGTCTCGATGCCGTGCTGCTCGACCACGTGCTGGCCGAGCGGCGGGTCACGTCCCGATCCGGGCTGGCGATGGTGCCCGGGGCCGTGGCGACCAGTCAGTACGTCGGCGTCTTCGCGCCCGGCCGCGCCGCTCTGCGTGACCGGGCGAACGACATACTGCGCGGCGCGATGCGCGACGGCACGCTGGAGGCCATCTTTCGCAGGTGGGGCGTCTGGAACGACCAGCAGCCGGCGCTGTTCTCGGATGTCCTGGCCGGTCGCGCCATCGATCCGGTGACGACAACCGAGATGCCGGCGGCGGCGCCGCGCGCCTGGTGGACGGCAACGCTGGCCTACCTGCCGTCGCTGCTGCGCGCCTCGCTGGTCACGCTGTCGCTGTCGATCGTCTCGATGCTGCTCGCCGTCGCGCTCGGCGTGCTGATCGCCACCGGCCGGGTCTACGGCAGCCGGCTGCTGCGGACGGTGCTCGTCGGCTATGTCGAACTGATGCGCGGCACACCGGTGCTGCTGCAGCTGTTCGTCCTGTACTACGGCCTGGCGACAGCGATTCGCCTGCCGGCGTTCGTCGCCGCCTTTCTCGGGCTGGCCTTGAACTATGCCGCCTACGAGAGCGAGATCTACCGGAGCGCCCTGCAGGCGGTGGCAAAGGGACAGCTCGAGGCGGCGCGGACCCTCGGGTTCACGGAGGGACAGGTGTTGCGGCTGATTCGCGGTCCGCAGGCGTTCCGTCTGGCGCTGGCGCCGATGACGAACGACTTCGTCGCCCTGCTGAAGGACTCGTCCCTGGTATCGGTGCTGACCGTCGTCGAGCTGACGAAGCAGACGCAGATCTTTGCCACCAACATCGGCAGCTGGGTCGTGCCCGGACTGCTGTGCGCCGCCCTCTACCTGTGCCTGTCCCTGCCACTGTCGGCCCTGGCACGGCGCCTGGAGGCGAGATGGAAGGCATGACGGAGGGCGACGTCGCCGTGCGGGCGGTCGACCTGCGACTGCGACGCGGAACCCGACAGGTGCTTGACGGGGTCAGCTTCGCGGTGGCCCGCGGCGAGGTGGTTGCCCTGACGGGGGCGTCCGGGTCTGGCAAGACTACGATCCTCCGGGCGATGGCCGGCCTCGAGCCGTTCGATGCAGGGCGGATTGTCGTCGAGGGCGTCGTGGTCCACGCGGCGCGATCGCCCCGCGACCCGATGCGAGAGCTCAGGCGCAAGGTCGGCATGGTATTCCAGTTCCACTGCCTGTTCGAGCACCTGCCGGCCCTGCAGAACGTCACCCTGGCTCTCGTCCATGTGCACCACGTCGCCACGGCGGAGGCGGAACGGCGGGCCCGCGAATTGCTGGCGTCCCTCGGGGTGGAGCATCGGGCGGCGGCGCTGCCGCGGGAGCTGTCCGGCGGCGAGGCGCAGCGGGTGGCCATTGCCCGGGCGCTCGCCACCGATCCCCCGGTGCTGTTGATGGACGAGCCAACCGCCTCGCTCGACCAGGGCCGGCGTGAGGAACTGGCGTCGCTGGTGGCATCGCTCGCCGGTCGTGACCGCACGCTGCTCATCGCCACCCACGACGAGGAGTTCGTCGCCGCCGTGGCGACCCGTCGGCTGGTCATGCAGCAGGGACGGATCGCCGGGGCGGCGTCCTGAGCCACACGTGAGAATTGGAGACAGGCCGATGATGGACACCATCGACGTGCGCAGTCTGTTCGACCTGCCGGATTCCGCGCAGATGGTGCGGGTCATCGTCCGCATCGCGGTGGCATCCGCCCTCGGTGGACTGCTCGGATTGGAGCGGCAGCGGGCCGGCAAGCCGGCAGGCACCCGCACCCACATGTTGGTGGCCCTGGGTGCCGCGCTGTTCGTGATGTTTCCGCTCGAGGAGGGCATGGCGGTGGCCGACATCAGCCGGGTCATCCAGGGCGTCGCCACCGGCATCGGCTTTCTCGGCGCCGGGACGATTCTCAAGCGGCAGGAAGAGGAGGACGTCCAGGGTCTGACCACCGCCGCCAATATCTGGCTCACCGCGGCGGTCGGCCTTGCCGTCGGCGCCGGCCACCTGTGGCTGCCCATCGTGTCGACGATCATGGCGCTCGTGATCCTGGCGGTGCTCGGACGCTTCAGCCGGCTATGATCCACCAATGCACACGCGAACACTGGGCTCCAGCCTGAAGGTCTCCGCCATCGGGCTGGGCTGCATGGGAATGTCGCAGTCGTACGGCGTGCCGGACGAGGCTGAGTCGATCGCCACGATCCATCGGGCGCTGGACGTCGGCGTCACGTTCTTCGACACCGCGAACGTCTACGGCAACGGTACGAACGAGCGACTGGTCGGACGGGCACTCGCGTCGCAGCGTCAGCACGTCGTGCTGGCGACGAAATGCGGCATCGTCGTCCAGGCCGACGGCTCGATGAGCGTCGACGGCACGCCAGCGAGCATCCGGGCCGCCTGTGATGCGAGCCTCGAGCGGCTCGCTACCGACGTGATCGACCTGTATTACCTCCACCGGGTCGATCCCCGCACCCCGATCGAGCAGAGTGTCGGCGCGATGGCGGCGCTCGTGGAGGCCGGAAAGGTCCGGTACATCGGCCTGTCGGAGGCGTCGGCGGCCACCATCCGGCGGGCGCACGCCGTTCACCCCATCACGGCGGTCCAGAGCGAGTACTCGTTGTGGTGGCGCGAGCCCGAGCGCCTGGTGCTGCCGGTCTGCGAGCGGTTCGGCATCGGCTTCGTCCCGTTCAGCCCACTGGGCCGTGGGTTCTTGACGAACCAGACGGTCGATCTCACGTCGTTGCCGGCGGACGACCTCCGCCACCGCCTGCCGCGATTCCGGCCCGAACAGATGGCGCACAACGATCAGCTGGCGCGGGAACTCGCACGGCGTGCGGCCCAGAAGGTCTGCACCGTCGCGCAACTGTCGCTGGCGTGGGTGCTCGCGAAATCGACGCACATCGTTCCGATTCCTGGCACGAAGCGGCGTGCCTACCTGGAGCAGAACGCCGCGGCGAGCGATCTCGTGTTGACCTTCGAGGAGGTGGCCGATCTGGACGCGCTGTTCGGTGAGGGCGAGGTGGCCGGAGCGCGCTATCCCGAGGACATGATGCGGTGGCTCGACGCGAGTACCGAGTGACGGCACGCCCGCGTCCGACGTCGCCCGGCCGGGCGACCGTGCGCCGCCATCGCCGGGGCGAGGCGGCCGGTCATCGCGCCGGCCCACGGTGAATCAGGCGGACGCCGTCGAGTCGCAGACGCGCGGCGGCGATGTAGGTGTCCAGCGCCCGGCGCTGGTCGACGAGTGCGTCGACCTCCACCGCGCGGACGGCGCGATTCACCCTCTGGAGTTCGCGCAGGCGGGTGATCTCGGCATCGAGCTGCGCGTGCATCGCGTCCCGCGCGCGGCCGACGATGGCACCGACCTCGGCGCCGGCCAGCTGTCCGGCGGCGTCGACCATGCGCGGCAGGATCCGGTCACGCATGTCGGCCCGTGACGCCAGCGCCCGACCTCCCGCCGTCTGCGCCTGACCGACCGCGGCGGCCGGCGCCGTCGGCAGCGCGTCGACCGCTACGGCGTGACCGTGGTGGTTCACGAGCACGCGAACCGGCGTCGGCGGCAGGAACCGATCGACGTGATACACGGCCGGTGCGATGCACTCGACGACGTAGATCGCCTCGAGGTACAGCGCCTGGGTCGCCGGGTCCGGCCAGCGCAGGAACGCACAGTTGCCCCGTTCGGAGCCGAGCAGCAGATCGAGTGCGCCGGTCACGATCGGGTGATCCCAGGTCAGGAACTGCTGATCCTCGCGCGCCAGGGCACGGCGACGGTCGGCGGTGAGGGTCAGTCCGTCGGCGGTGAGCCCCGGGAAGTCGTCGACGAGCACGCCGGCCGAACCAAGCCGGTAGGTCCGCGGCGACAGCTCTTCCACCTCGATGACCAGCAGGTCGAGCACCGCGAGCAGGAAGTGCTCCAGCGTCCGGTCCTCGTCCTGTCGGCGGATCTCGTCGATCAGGGTCGCGGCGGCGGCCGGCCGGAACGAATTCCATTCCAGGAGCCGGTCGCGACCCGCTTCGAGCCGCGCCGCCACCTCGCGCCGTGCCGCCTGCGTGTCGGCGATGAGTGCGGGGAGGGCGGCAGCCGACCCCTGGTGCCGGCCGTGCAGGGGCGCCGCCAGCGCCGCGATGCGTGCCGCGAATTGCTCGTGCAGCTCGCGCCCGCCCGGCAGATGCTGTGCGAAGGCGTCGAGCCCGTCCTGGTACCAACGTGCCAGCACCTCGAGATGACTGCCGACCACGTAAGGCACGTGGACGTGGATCTCCGCCGACTGCCCGATCCGGTCGAGGCGCCCCAGCCGCTGTTCGAGCAGTGCCGGATCGAGGGGCAGATCGAAGAGCACCAGGTGATGCGCGAACTGGAAGTTACGCCCTTCGCTGCCAATCTCCGAGCAGATGAGCAGCGATGCGCCAGCCGGATCGGCAAACCACGCCGCATTGCGGTCACGCTGGACGAGCGTGAGCCCCTCGTGGAAGGTCGCCATCTTGAGCGCCGCCCAGCGCTCCTGCAGCGCCGCCTCGATTGCCAGCGCCTTGTGCGGCGAGTGGCACAGCAGCAGCACCTTCTGGCGTGTCGGCTGCGACCGCAGCAGCAACACGAGCCAGTCGATCCGCGGATCGCGACGGAAACGTGGCTGCCGAGGCTCGGGCGGTCCACCCCGATCGGCGATCCATTCGCGATGCAACGCGTCGCGGTCGCGACCGTCCGCCGGCAGTTCGAGGGGGTAGAGATGCGGAATCCGTTTCGGGAACCCGGCGACGGTCGCTCGCGTGTTGCGGAACATCACGCGTCCGGTGCCGTGGCGGTCGAGCAGGGCATCGACCCAGGCGACCGCCGGCGCTGAATCGCCGTTGGCGATGCGGGCCAGGGTGGCGTCGACCGTCTCCGCCGGTTCGCCGAGCAGCCGCGACAGGGCCAACCGCGCGTCGGCGGCGAGCGGAGCGGCGCACCGCAATGACTCGGCGACGCGCGCCACCTCCCGATAGCCGGCCGACTCTCGGGTGAAGGTGTCGAGATCGTGGAACCGGTCCGGATCCAGCAGCCGCAGCCGGGCGAAGTGGCTGGCGACGCCGAGCTGCTCGGGTGTGGCGGTGAGCAGCAGCAGACTGGGCGTCTGGCGCCCCAGCGCGTCGACCGCCTCGTACTCCGGACTGGCCGCCTCCGGCGTCCATGCGAGATGGTGGGCTTCGTCGACGACCAGCGCGTCCCAGCCGGCGGCACGCGCCTGCGCGAGGCGATCCGGCCGCCCGGTCAGCAGCTCGAGATTGGTGACGACCAGCTGACTGTCGAGAAACGGATTGGCCTCCGCACGCGTCGCCTGGATGGCCACGCAGCGCTCCTCGTCGAAGATGCTGAACCACAGGTTGAAACGCCGGAGCAGTTCGACGAACCACTGGTGTACCAGCGACGCCGGCACCAGCACCAGCACCCGATCGACCCGCCCGGTCAGGATGAGTCGATGCAGGATGAGGCCGGCCTCGATCGTCTTGCCGAGGCCGACCTCGTCGGCCAGCAGCACGCGCGGCAGCAGCCGGCCGGACACGTCCGATGCGATGCTCAATTGGTGCGGCAGCAGATCGATGCGTCCGCCGAGGAAGCCGCGCACCCTGGATTGCCGCACCCGGTGCTGATGAACCACCGCCTGGTGACGCAGGTCGAACAGGTCCGGTCGGTCGAAGTGGCCGGCGAAGAGGCGGGTCAGTGGACTGCTGAAGCTGAGCGTGTGGCCCAGCCTGGTCTCCGGAATGGTCGCCGCGCCGCAGACGTAGTGCAGCAACCCGTCGTCGCTGCGGATGGCGTCGACGGTCAGCTCGCGGTGGTCGGTCGTCGTGATCGTGTCGCCGACGCGGAAGGCGGCGCGGCGCAGCGGTGGCTCGTCGCGCACGTACTGCCGCGTGTCGCCGGTCGCCGGGAACACGATCGTCACCGTCCGCGGCCCGAGGGTTCGCACCTCGCCGAGCCCGAGTTCGGGCTCGCTCACGCTGACCCAACGCTGGCCGGGTCGGAACTCGTCGGTCATGGGGAGCAGGCGGGCGCCCTGCGCACCGCCCCCAGCATGTTAGTGCAGCCG
The DNA here is from genome assembly GCA_902825985.1 of uncultured Acidobacteriota bacterium. Lineage (GTDB taxonomy): Bacteria > Acidobacteriota > Vicinamibacteria > Vicinamibacterales > CAVVIG01 > VFZL01. Next base: position 60,130 of record CADEDC010000029.1, read on the forward strand.
CAGCGGCGTCCCGCCGGTCCGATCCACAATAGCGGGGTGAGTTCGCGTCCGACCCGTGTGCTGGCGCTCGACCGGGAGCGGCCGGATCCGGCCGTCATCGCCGAGGCAGCGGCGTGCTTGCGGGCCGGCGGGCTGGTCGTCCTGCCGACCGAAACGGTGTACGGCCTCGGCGCGAACGCCCTCGATCCACTGGCCATCGCCGCCGTTTTCGACGCCAAGGGCCGCCCGGCCACCGATCCCCTGATCGTCCACGTCAGCCGGCTCGATGACCTCGCGGCGATCGTGACCGACGTCACGCCGCTCGTACGGCGGCTGGCCGCGGCGTTCTGGCCGGGGCCGCTGACATTGATTCTGCCCAAGCGCGGCGTGGTGCCCGAGGCGGTGACCGCCGGTCTGCCGACCGTGGCGGTCCGCGTGCCCGCGCACCCGGTGGCGCTGGCGGTCATCGCCGCCGCCGGTGTGCCGGTTGCGGCGCCGAGCGCCAATCTGTTCTCGCGGCCGAGCCCGACGCTGGCGTCGCACGTGCTGGCCGATCTCGCCGGCCGGGTCGATCTGGTGCTGGACGCCGGACCGACGGAGGTCGGCATCGAGTCGACCGTCCTGGACCTGACCGTGAACCCGCCGCTCGTCCGACGCCCGGGCGGCGTGACGCTCGAAGCGCTCCGTCAGGTCGTCGCCGATGTGCAGCTCCTGACGCGCCACGAGGACAGTGGCATCGCCCAGGCGTCACCTGGTCAGTTGTTGCGCCACTATGCGCCGCGTGCCCGTCTCACGCTCATTGATGGCAATGAGGAGGGGGTACGTCGGTATGTTGCGACCGAGGCGGTGGCCCGCGCGCATGCCGGCCTGCGGGTCGGGGTGCTGGCCCCCGCCGAGGACATCCTGGCGCTGCGGACGGCGCTTGCCGCCGCGGGACGCATCGTGTTGCAGCCGTACGGCAGCCGGCGTGACCCGGCGCAGTGCGCCCGCGAGCTGTTCGAGGCGGTGCGGGTGTTGGATGGCGCTGAGGTCGCGGAGATGCTGGCGATTGCGCCCGCCCCGACCGGCCTGGGCCTGGCCGTCCACGATCGGCTGACGCGCGCCGCTGAAGGGCGGGTGGTACGAATCGAGGGAACCGGCCCGGAGGGGCCGGCTCCCGGTCATTCGCGCTGACGTCGTCGGCGTGCGGCAGTCGACGCCCGATGACCGCTGGCTACGAGCAGTTCGCGGCGATCATCTTGATCGAGCTGATGTGGAAGTCCTGTGCGTCGATCTCACGATCGGCAGCGGCGCCGGATGGGGCTGCCGGTGCCGACTGGTCGTTCCGCTTCAGCTGATCGCTGCTCTTGGTGTCGTCGACGCGGCCGGTGACCTCCACCTTGTGGCCGACGTGCTTGTCGAGATCGTCGTTGCCGACCTTACCGTCGACCTCTTCGAGGTTGTAGACCATGCCGGCGCCGGCCTGGCTGCTGCCGGCGCTGGCCGTGGCTCCGGTGCTCGGTGTGGTGCTGCCGCTGGTGCCGACGGCGCCGCTGGTGCCCGAGGCGTTGTTCGCCATGGCCCTGGTCAGCCAATAGCCGCCGCTCTTGTTCTTCTCGAGACATCCCTGAACCGTGGTTTCACTCGTATCACGGTTCATCTGGCTGTCTGCGCGGTCGGTCGTCGTCGGCCGGCCGGCCGATCCCGCCTGTCCGGGTGTGGTCTGTCCAGCCGCGCCCGTCGGGGCCTGAGCCATACCCGCGGTCGACAGCGCGCCGGCGATCATCGTCGTGAAGAGCATCGTATGGAGCTTCATTGTGTTCATCCTCCCTGGTTACCGGGGTTTCGCTGATGCTGCGTTCCGTTGCCGGAGCAGCGGAGCGTAACGTCGGGCTGGGGAGCCGTCATGCCCTGGGAGTGTGCAGAATCCGTGCCCCGATTGCGCACGGGCTGGCGCGCCGTGTCGAGACGCGTCACGCGTGGTGGTCAGCCATATCCCTTTGGAGATCGCAACGATGACGCGCGTCTGCCGTCGCGATCGTCAGCGGTCGATGGCGGTGACGCGTTCGTCGTGCTGCACGGCGCAGGCGTCGGCGGCGGGCGAAGGGGCGGTTGCGGTGAGCCTCGTGCCCCGCATGCTGTCAGAATGATCCGGTGACACGTCTGTACCTCGTTCGCCACGGCGCGACGCGCCTCAGTGCCGAAGACCGCTTCGCCGGCAGCACCGACGTCGAGCTCTCGGACGACGGGCGGGCCCAGGCGGCGGCGCTCGGGCGGCGCCTGCGGGCCGAGCGCATCGACGCGGCCTATGCCAGCCCGATGGCGCGGGCCCGCGAGACGGCGGCCATTGCCAGCGCCCCGAGCGGATTGACGATCGCCGTCGCCGACGGCATGCACGAGATCGACCACGGCCACTGGGAAGGATTGACGCGTCGCGAAGTCGAGGTGCGCTATCCGATCGAGTACGCGTCGTGGGAAGAGGATCCATTCACGTTCGCCCCGCGCGGCGGCGAATCGGGCGCCGCCGTGCTGGCACGCGCCCTGACGTCGCTGCGCCAGATCCTCGATCGGCACGCCGGCCAGCGGATTCTCGTCGTGTCGCACAAGGCGACGATTCGGCTGGTCCTGAGCAGCCTGCTCGGCTTCGATCCGCGCGGCTATCGCGACCGCCTCGATCAGGCGCCGGCCTGCGTCAACGTCCTCGACTTCCGCGATCCGGTGCGCGCCCGCCTGATCCTGTTCAACGACACGTCACATTACGCGGCGGTGTCTCCCGGTCCGCACGCCCACCTGTCGAAGTGGTGGGATCCGCCGCCGGCGTCGTAGCCGCCGCCGGCCCGGCCTCACGCGATTCGAAGATCTTCGCCGTCGCGCGGGATGAGGACGGTCGTCGTGGTCGATGGACGGCCGACGCTGGCGCGCAGGCGATCTCGCGTCAGCAGGCAGTGATTGACGGCCTCCAGGTGAACCGCAACGATCGTGGCCCGCGGCGCCGCCTCACACACCCGCAGCACGTCCGCCACCCCCATGATGATCGGACCACCCTCGAGAAACTGCGCGTCTCCGGCGTTGACCAGGATGACATCCGGCCTGTGAGTGCCGATGGCGTCTGCCACCTCGGGGCACCACACCGTGTCGCCGGCGATGTAGACGGTGGGCGAACCGCGGCGGCTCAGCACGTAGCCGGATACCGCCCCCATCCGCGTCCCGACCGCGCCGCGGCCGTGCTGCCCGCCGGTGCGTGTGAGGGTGATTCCCGCCCAGTCCAGCGTGACATCGACCGTTCGGACGTCGGAGAAGCCGGCTTGCGTCACCCGCGCCGTGTCGGCGGGCTGTGCGAAGAGCGTTCCGTTGCCTGGCAACAGCTCGCGTGCGACCGCGTCCCAGTGATCGAAATGGGTGTGGGTCAGCAGCGTTGCGTCGATGCCAGCCACCACCTGCGCCGCCGGGACCGGCAGGGGCACCAGGGGATTGGCGCGGGGGTTCGGCGAGTTGTTGACCGCCGGCATCGTCCCGGCGTCGCCGAGCCACGGGTCGAGCAACAGGGTCCGTCCGGCGTACCGGATCCGGCAGGTGGCGTTGCGTATCAGCTGAATGCGCACCTCGCTGGCGGCGGTCGCGCCGTCCTGCCGTGACGCGAGAGCCGGGGCGGCCAGCCCCATCGTCATGGTGGCCGTCGACTGCAGGAACGCCCGTCTGGTGAGTGGCATGATCGTCAGGGTGAGGCGGCAGGCCGCGGTCGTATCGCCTGCATGCACTCGGCAAACTGGTGGGCGCTATAGGACTCGAACCTATGACCTCGTGCGTGTGAAGCACGCGCTC
>CADEDC010000030.1 GCA_902825985.1 uncultured Acidobacteriota bacterium
ACCCGTGAATGAAGCGCTTAACGCCAGAAGTCGCGCGCCATCAGCACGTTAGAAAAACGCTCTCCTCTGATTTCGAATCCCTGCCTCTCCGCCAGTGTTCCCCCCGGATTCGTTGATCGCTTTTCGTCCCGGGGGGCGCCTCCCCACGTGTCCAAGATCCTGTTGGCCCCGCCCGGCCCGCAGCGACCCCGCCAGCGCCACCCGCATCGCGACGTGCCAACATCACGAGTGCCGCAGGATGTGGACGTCGCCGGGTGCCGGCTTCATCCCCTCGGCCAGGCCGGCCCGCCGGCGCCACCCGCTTGGCCCTTCCTGTGCGCGCGGCCCATGCCACGGCGAACCGATCGATGTTCGCGCGCGGCCTTCACTCCCCTACAATCAAGCGACGCATGACCGACGTCACGGCCTTGCTCGATCGCTGGCGACAGGGGGACCGCGGAGCGCTCGACGATCTGATGCCCCTCGTCTATCGGGAACTGCGTGGGTTGGCCGCCTCCCACCTCCGTCACGAGCGGCCGGACCACACCCTGCAACCGACGGCGCTCGTCCATGAAGCCTATCTCCGCCTGACAACGGTCCGCGGCGCCGGCTTCGACAACCGCCTCCACTTCTTCGGCGCGGCGGCCACCGCCATGCGGCGCATCCTGGTGGAGCATGCGCGGCGCCGGCTCGCGCAGAAGCGCGGCCTCGGCGTGATACCGGTCGATCTCGACGGGATCGGCGACATCGCGATCGACCCGCGCGTCGACCTGGTGGCGCTCGACGATGCTCTGCAACGGCTGGCCACAGTTTCCCCGGTCAAGGAACGCGTCGTCGAACTGCGGTACTTCGGTGGCCTGTCGATCGATCAGACGGCGCAGGTGCTCGGTGTGGCACCGGCGACCGTCAAACGGCACTGGGCGTTCGCGCGCGCGTGGCTCTACCGCGAGCTGGCCGTCGAATAATCTCGCAGCGCCTCGTCACACGCCGCCAGGGCCGATTGCACGCGACCGGGAAGGCGCGCGTCCTCGCCGGTCAGGGCGCCCGCGCTGGCCAGGGGCTCGAGCATCGGGGTCGATCGTTCCAGCATGGCCCGGGCTCTGGCGAAGGTGGCCACCCCGGCCCGTGTGCCGGTGCCGGCCGCCGCAACGTCCGTGAGCAAGACGGCAGCCTCGATGAACGTGAACTGAACGGTGACGTTCCTGGAATCCTGTGCGAGCAGCCGTTCCACCTGATCGATCGCCGGCTCGAGACGCGCGCGCGCCTCATCGTATCGGCGCATTGCGACGAGGCTCCCGGCTTCCTGCACCATCGTCATGGCAACTGCCCGACGGGCCAGCCGATCGTTCTGATCGCGGGCGACGTCCTCCGCCGAGAGGCGGTTCGCCTCGGTAAACGCTGCCACCGCGTCGGCATGGCGTCCGCTCGCCGCCTGCAGGTCGCCGAGCTTCGCCAGATCACGTGCCAGGCCGCGACGCAGGCCTGCCGACTGCGGCTCGGCCGCCAGCAGACGCCTGTCCATCTCGATCACGCGCGGCGCCAGGCCGAGTGCTTCGGTGAGACCCTGATTGTCCGGCAGCTCGCCGAGCAGCTGAATGGTTCGAAAGAGCGCGAACGCGTACCGGCCCCCGAGGTTTTTCTCACTCAGACGGGCCGGCGGCAGGGCCTCGTAGAACGCGACGGCCTTGCGACAGGCGTTCAACCCATTCGACAGGTCACCCGTCACGGCCAGCAGGTAGCCATGTGTGACCAGCGCCTCGGCGCGCTCCGCCTCCGCCTCGCCACGCGCCGCCGTCGATACGGCGCGAGTGAGAAGCTCCACCGCAAGCGCGGAGTGCTCGGGCGCCTCCTTCGTGCGTCCGATCTGGAACATCGCCTGTGACAGCCTCAGCTCTCCACGCGCGCTCTCGCGAAGTGCCACGGCATCGGGGTTGAGCGCCGGTTGAACGAGGCGCCGCCTGAACGACGAGGCCTTCTGATAGCTCGCGAGCGCGGCTTCGGACTGACCGAGATTCGACTGGAGCAGCGCGCCCTGCACGTCGCCGAGCCGGTCGTACCCATTGGCCAGCTCGCGCAGGAGCGAGGGGTCATCGCCCGCGTCCGCGGCGAGACGATCGAGATAGCCCAGGCCGGTCTTCACGAGCAGCTGTCGCGCCGCCGTTGCGCCGGAGAGATCGCGGATCTGTTGTTCGACGTCGAAGAGAAACACGTTGGCCAGGGCGCGAACGTCGGCCAGACGCGCGGTCGAGCGGTCGCGCTCGCGGCGCGCGTTGACGACCGCCACCACGGTGATCACCAGCGCGACGATCAGGGCTGCCGCCACCGCGGCACCGGACGCAACCGCCCAGCGGTGCCGGCCGACGAACTTCCGCGCGCGATATCTGAGCGTGTCCGGCCTCGCCCGGACCGGGAGGCCAGCCAGGTGCCGCTCGAGATCGTCGGCGAGGTCGTCGGCGCTGGCATAGCGCTGCGCCGGCTCCTTGGCCAGTGCCTTGAGCAGGATGTTGTCGAGATCGCCACGCAGTGCTGCGGCACTGGCGGTGGGCGCCACACGCGAGGGGCGCGTCGGCGTCTGCTCGAGCACCGAACGCTCGAGCTCGTACGCATTCCGTGTCGTCAGCCGGTACGGCCGCTCTGTCGTGAGCAGCTCGTAGAGCACCACGCCCAGTGAGTACACATCCGACGCGGTCGTGACGCTCTCACCGCGCACCTGCTCGGGACTGGCGTAGTCCGGCGTCATCAGCCTCAGACCCGTGAGGGTCGCGCCAACCTCCTCCTCGTCGTAACCCTCCGACAGGAGTTTGGCGATGCCGAAGTCGAGCAGCTTGGGCTCGCCGCCTTCGCTGATCAGAATGTTCGACGGCTTCAGGTCGCGGTGCACCACGAGGTGCTGATGCGCGTACTGGACGGCGTGGCACACCTGCTCGAAGAGCCGCAAGCGTTCGGTCACGCTCAGCCGGTGCGCCTCGCAGTAGGCGAGCAGGTTGACGCCCTGGACGTACTCCATCACCAGGTACGGCACGCCCTGCGCCGTGGTCCCGGCGTCATAGAGGCGCGCGATGCCTGCGTGCTCGAGACCTGCCAGGATCCGCTGCTCCACACGGAAGCGGCGCAACGAGAGGGTGCTGGCCAGGGGGCGCAGCAGCTTCACTGCGACGCGCCGGCCCGTGCCCGCCTGCTCCGCTGCGTAGACCCGGCCCATACCGCCGCGTCCGATCTCCCGCACGAGGGTGTACGTCGCGATGGCGTGCGGCAGCCTGAGGTCCGGGATGTCGGGGGCCTCCTCCGCGCCGCCAGCCAACGGAACACCGGCGACGAGGGGCTGGTCGAGGAAGAACGCGGCGTCTACGTCGAACAGCGACGAGACGTCCCGCCGGAGATCGGCGTCGGCGCCGCACGCCCGTTCGAGAAAGCGCAGGCGCGCGTCACCGGCCAGATCCGCGGCAGCATGGAAGATTTCCTCGGCACGTTCGAATCGGGCAGCGTCCACGGTGATGGGGCCGCCTCCTGCGACCGTGGTCATTCTAAGCCGCCTGCTAGTTCCAGGGGACTAGGTGCCCGGCCTCGGCGTCAGCGTCAGGGTGTAGGAAAAGGTCCGGTTCCCGTTGGCCGGCCCGCTACCGAGCAACACGTTCGCATGCACGTCGATCGTGTAGATGCCCGGCCCACAGACGGCGGTTTGCGACGATGACGTGGACATGGTGAACACCGCCCCGCCTCCGTGCATGAGCCGGACGAACAACACCGACGTGCCGCCCGCACTCGTCGTCATCTGCAACTGGCAGTCGAAGGTGCCCTGCAGTTCGGCCGTCAAAGCCGATGTCAGGATCACCGAGGCCTGCGCATCGCCGCTGGTCGATGCGCCGAGGCTGCCGCTGCCGCTGATGACCCGATTGAGCAGCGTCGGGTTCACCGTCAGCTGCACCCGGCTTTCGCTCACCCTCGCCTGGCCCGGGTCGGGATCCGATGCCCTCTCGTTGATGGTCTGGCTGCTGACGAAGGCCTCGATCTGCGGCTGGACGATGGCAAACGGACCAGCCACGAAGCCCGCTGTGGCCGTTCCCGCCTGCAACGACTTCGACGCCATGACGCTCCGCGACGTCACGATGACGTTATTGGCCGTGGTCACGGTCACCGTCTTGAAGAATGGACGACGCCCGGCGATCGGGCCACCCGACGGCACGACGGCCGTCACCTCGCACGTCCCCTCGGATGCCGGGGCGGTGTAGAGTCCGGCGAGACTGAGTGTTCCGCCGCAGTTCGGTTCGAGCTGCCATTCGAAGATCGCCGGAATCCCATCCGGGTCGGCCAGCGTCGCCGCGAACTGCATCTGCTGCCCCGGAGCAAGCGTCGCGCCGGGCGGCGTGACGGTCACCCGGCATCCGGCCGCGGCAAGAAAGAAGCTCTGGCCGAGCGGCGATCCCAAAGAATTGAGGAAGCTCTCCCCGAATAACTGGAGCGGACGAAAGAGCAAGGCGTCGGCGACCAGCGGGTCGGTCGCGCACTGGGACTGAGCCTGCGAGAGGAGCGTCGTCAGGAGCCGCCCGATTGCCGCATGCGCCGCGGTCTCGATATCCAGATCGTTGATGAGCGCCGCATTGGCCGCCACATCCTGCAGAAGGTTGAACGTGGAATCCATCATCGTGATGAATGGTGCGGTCGGGTCGCCTGACGGAATCACCACCATCAGCCTGGACGGGGCTTCGGCTTCCGCGGATGTGATGATGCCGGACAGCGCCGCCGGGATGCAGGCCAGCTCCGGCATGTCCGGCTGAATCGCGGTGAGGCCGAGCACCTCGCCGGCGTCGTTGAGCCGCGCCATGTCCACGACCACCGCGGTGACGTCGCGCAGGGCGTTGAAGGCCGCGAACGGTTCGTTCGCCGTCAGCGACGCCGCAGCCAGCGTGCAGCTCGCGTTCACGTGCAGCGCCAGCGCGTCCAGCCCTTTCTGGTAGACGTTCTGGCACACCGTTCTGGCAGCGGGAATGCTTCCGTCACACAGCTGGAGACCGAACCGGTCGACCCAGGTTCCGAGCAGCGACATCAGTTCTTCCACCTGGGTGGCCGGCAGCGTGGGCGGAAGGGCGGCGACGATGGGACCGACCTCCGCGATGAAGTCGGCCGGAGTCCCCGACGCCAGGCCGGCGGTGCTGAAGTGCGAGACCTGCACAGAGGCGGTGTTGCCGCTCAGGGTGACCGGCAGCACCTCGAAGTTCTCGCCCGTCCCGTTGTAGAGGAACCCGAGCAGGCCCTGCGTGGCGATCCCTCCTGGAACGTCGATCGTGAGGGTCAGCGGTTCGCTGAACTGGAGCCCGCTCGGCTCGAGCCGCACGGCCGCGGCCAAGCCACCCGACAGTGGCAGATTCCCAATTGATGTCACCGGTGTAATGGCGATGGACGTGGCGTCAGCCAGCGCTCCCTGCGGCACGGTCAGCGTGTAGATGGTGCCCTGGCCATTGACCGTGCTCACCTGGCCACCTTCGGGCGCGACGAGCGATTCGCTGCGCGCCGCCGGCTCGACCTGTTCGACCACCGGCCGCTTCAGGTCGAACGTGTCGCTCGCCTTGGCGAGGAGTTCCCGCTTGCCGATCGACCCGCCGAACAGCGGACCGGTGCGAACGACGAGGACGGTGATCTTGTAGCTGCCTTCCGGTTCGGTGCCCTTCCAGACGTACTGAAAGTAGGGGGCAAGGTGGATGGGAGACGTCTTCGTGAGCCGTACGCCGCGGGCAGCAGGCCACAGCGCGCCCGGAGAGTGCCGCCGTCCGAAGACCGGCACGCCCCTCACAATCGGGACGACCCGCTGCGACCCGGGGAGCCGCGCGAAGACGAAGATATCGACGCTGACGGGTGCGCCCGTCGTGGTGACGTCCACGGCGACACGCAGGGTGTCCCCGGCCCGGTAGACGCTCTGGTTGGCGTCGATCCGAGCGGTGACTGCCTGGGCGAACGCCGGCTGGCTCAGGCCGAAGAAGACGGCAAGCGCGAGCACGACTGACGCGGACGTGATGGGGGCGGACGCGCGGAGGACGTTCGGGCAGGGCAGTCGCATGGAGACCTCGTCTCGGAGTGGACCGGTTGGCGCGGGACAATCCCGCCTGTCTGATATGGCGTGGAACACAGGCGGACCGGCTCACCGGGTCGCGGCGGCCTCGAACTCCCTGACCGTCGACGAGGTCGCCGCACTGGCCGCGCCGGCTCGAACCGCACGCCCGAGGTGGTTGTTGGCGAGGATCAGGGCCGCGCCGCGCCAGGTCAACGAGGAAAGGGCAAGGCGAGATGCATGCCGACGAAACGGGTGTCCCCCAGGCGAGGCCTCGTCCGGTCTGGTCGCACGGAGAAGCACTGGCCGCGGTCCCAGGGGCGCCGACCATCGATGCCATCGTCATGGCATCGGCGGCGCGCCGCGGCGACCTCGTGTACACGTCGGACGTCGCGGACTTGGAGCGGCTCCGAAAGTACTTTCCATCGGTGCGGCGCCTCGCAGCGTGACGGCCCCCGGCGGGGTCACCATCCTTGGGGACTGAAGGGGTGTAGCCGACTCCATGCCTTGTCGTTCGCGCAATGCCACACCCCAGGGGTCTGCCACAGCAGGTTGGAATGAGGCCGACTTCAAAGCCTGGGACACCGCTCGCGACCCAGGCTGGCCGCGCGTCGGCGGCACGGTTCGACGCCCGCCCTCCAGACCGAATCGGCCTTGCGGCATGTTTCGGGTACACTGCCCTCGACAAACCGTCATCCCGGAGGACGCGAATGAAGCCGTTTGCAGCAAACCTGTCCACGACGGCCGCAGCGATGCTCGCTGGTGCCGTCATCGCGACCGTCATCTCGGTCGCCGTCCCGACGCTCACGCCTCAGGCTGCCGCGGCACAGGCCGCACCTGGTGCACCTGGTGCACAGGGCGCAGCACCCGCCGCCCCTCCGGTTCCATGCGGACCGCAAGGCCAGCTGCCAGCCACGCTGTCCAAGAACGTCGATGGCAAGTCGCGCTGCTTCGAGGTCCGCATCTACACGATTGACGCCAGTCGCGTCGGCACGGGCAACTTCCGTGGCGGCATCAACGAGCTGCACCAGCGCTTCCGCGAGAAGGAGGTCGCGATCTTCAAGCGGCTCGGTGCCGAGATCCTCGGCGTCTGGCAGCAGATGGACAATCCGAACACCCTGGTCTGGATGCTCGCCTATCGCGACCGCGCGCATCGCGATGAGGTGTGGGCGAAGTTCGGCGCCGACCCGGAGTGGACCGCCCTCAGGGCGAAGTATCCGGTGCCGGTCAATGCCAACACCTTCTTCATGAGCGCGGCCGACTATTCCCCGATGAAGTAGCCACTGGCCATCACTGGAGGCGCGCGAGCGGCTGGTCCCGGCCTTCTTCGCTACGCCCCAGGGTCCCACGGGCCCCGACACGAGCTGCAGGGGGCCGTGCGATCGTCACGCCCCGTGCCGACCGTGATGCGACGCGTCCAGCGGGCGCGTCGCCCGCCGGTGACCTGAGCCGCCGTCAATCCGGCCTCTTCACCCCCTCGATCAAGCCAAGTCGAAGGAGACTCTCGGCGGTGGCCACGATGGCGTCCTCTCTGGCACGCGGCACCCAGCCGAGCAGGCGCTTCGCCTTCTCGCTGGTGGCGTTCATGTTCCGTCCCAGCAAGGGGATCGAGCCGCGCAGCGCGGGATCCCTGAGAGCGCCAAGGCGCACGATCCAGTTCGGCAGCACCCGCGAGCTGACCCTGGCTGCCGCCGCGCCCATCCGCTGCTGCAGCAGCTTCGCGACCTCGCCGAGCCACAAGCTGTCGCCGGCGATGGCGATGAAGCGCTCACCCTTCGCGGCCGGATCGACCATGGCCCGCAGATGAAGGTCCGCCACATCCCGCACATCGACGAAACCCGAATTGATCCTGGGGCAACCAGGCAGCCCTTCCAGCATGGTCTTGATCAGCCGGATGGAGTGCGAATAGTCCGCGCCCAGCACCGGTCCGAGTACCGCCGTGGGATTGACGACGGACAGCTCCATGCTGCCCCCTTCCCGCGCCATGAAATCCCAGGCAGCCCGCTCCGAGAGGGTCTTTGACTTCTGATAGAGCCAGACGTCCCCGGACAGGTCGCTCCAGTCGTTCTCGTCGAATGGCCTGCCCATCTCTCCGTGTCCCGCACAGATCGCGCCGAAGGCGGACGTCAGCACCACCCGCCTGACGCCGGCATCCCGCGCGGCGCGCAGCACTCGCAGCGTTCCATCCACGGCCGGCCTGACCCAGGCATCCTCTGATGTCTGCTTGCCCGTCGGCGTCGCCGAGGCGCCATGCAGGACATACGCACACCCGGCGCTCGCCGCCGCCCACCCCTGGTCCGCATCGAGATCGGCCTCAACCAAGGACAGGCGTTCACCAGGCTCGGCCCCTCCCACCTTCAGCTGCTGGCGCACCTCCGGCTCGCGCCTCAGGCTACGGACCGTCGTGCGGACCCGATACCCCGCGCCGAGCAAGGCGAGGATGCAGTACTGCGCGATGAAGCCTGTGCCGCCGGTCACGAGAACTGTCGTTTCCACGCCCTGCTCCTCCGGACCGCCCCGCCGGAGTCCGGCGATCGACGCGGCCATGTCTACACATGTATACAAGCATTGTCCCCGCTCCGGGTATGACGCGCCGGATTGCGTGACATCGCCGCCGGCGCCGGCGTCACGGCGATGATGGTGAACCGCTACTTCGGATCCAAGGAGCAACTGTTCGCCGAGGTGGTCGAACAGACCATGACCCAGGGCAGCCTGATCGCCGGCGGGATCATGGATTCCCCGAATCCCGGCAGGGCGCTGGCGGCGGCGCTGGGCGAGATGAGACGCGCCGACGCCACGCCGATCGACGGCTTCCCGATCACCATGCATTCGGCCTCCAGCCCCGTCGCCGCCGTGCTGGGGCAGGTGTTCGATCGACTGATCGAAGCACCATGACAGCCCGCCAAGCGGGGCAACTTGCTTGAATGCCGATCGTGAACACGACCGCTGGCGCGCCGGGTCTGGTGCCAGCGCCCCAGGCCGGGTGGGATGACGGCCCCGACACTGAGAGGTCCGCGGGCCCGTCTGGCAGTACCCTGATCGAATGTGGAGTCACGCTCCGGCCAGGCACGTCACGCGGCAACCCGGGCACGCAGGTGCCCACGCAACCGGTGCTGCGGGTGGGTGACAGCGAACCGGCGCCGACGCATCCCTGGCTCCGTCAGACGACGGTGATCGCGGCGCTGTCTGTCGCGGCCATCGTTGCCCACCTGGTGCTGCGCTTCGGCGTCGGCGCCAGTTCGGCATCCGCCCGGATTCCGTTGCTGGTCACGCTCGCGGTCGGCGGCGTGCCCCTCCTCCATGATTTGTGGCGAAAGCTCCTGAAAAGGGAATTCAGCTCGGATCTGCTTGGCGGCATCTCCATCATCACGTCGGTCCTGCTGGGCGAGTACCTCGCGGGTTCGATCATCGTGTTGATGCTCGCGGGCGGGGAAGCGCTGGAGAGCTACGCGCTCCGCAGCGCCTCCTCGGTGCTGTCGGCGCTGGCCAGGCGAATGCCGTCGGTCGCCCACCGGAAACGCGGCGCCGCGATCGTCGACGTGAGCGTTCCCGAGGTGGCCGTCGACGACACGCTCGTGATCTACCCGCACGACATCTGCCCGGTGGACGGTGTCGTGATCGACGGCCATGGCGTCATGGACGAGTCGTACCTGACCGGCGAACCGTTCCAGATCACCAAGACCCGCGGCTCGGTGGTGATCTCGGGTGCGATCAACGGCGGATCCGCCCTGACGATTCGCGCCACGCAGCGCGCCGCCGACTCGCGCTACGCGAAAATCATGAACGTCATGCGCGAATCCGAGTCCCACAGGCCGGCGCTGCGCCGGCTCGGCGATCGCCTGGGTGCCGTCTACACGCCGGTCGCGCTGACGGTGGCCGTAGGCGCCTGGGCGGTGACCGGAGACCCGGTTCGCTTCCTCGCGGTCATGGTCATCGCAACGCCCTGCCCGCTCCTCATCGCCATTCCCATCGCCATCATTGGCTCGATTTCCTTGTGCGCGCGGCGGGCGATTGTCGTCAAGACGCCTGTCGTCCTCGAGCAGATCGCCGAGTGCCGCACGGCGATCTTCGACAAGACCGGGACGCTCACCTACGGCGAGCCGGTGCTCACGGAGCAACGGGTCGCCCCGGGCTTCACCGAGACGGGCGTGTTGTCGCTCGTGGCGGGGCTGGAACGCTACTCGAAACATCCGCTCGCGCGCGCCATCCTGGCGTCAGCGACCGGGGCCGGGATCCAGATCCCGGATGCCACCGAGGTGAGCGAAACGCCCGGTCAGGGGCTGCGTGGAACGGTTGCCGGCCATCAGGTGCAGGTCACCAGCCGGAACCAGCTGATCGCCCAGCAGGTTCCCGGCGTCGATGACCTGCCGCCACCCGGCGGTCTCGAATGCGTCGTGACGATTGACCGGCGCTACGCGGCGGCCCTGCGCTTTCGCGATGCGCCGCGGGCGGAGAGCCACTCATTCGTGGCGCATCTGGGCCCCAAGCACCAGTTCGAGAAGGTGATGATCGTCTCGGGCGATCGCGAGTCCGAGGTGCGCTATCTCGCCGAGCAGGTGGGCATCACGGACGTCCACGCCCAGAAGAGTCCGGAAGACAAGCTCGCCATCGTCCGTGCGGAGACCGCCAGAGCCAAGACCTTGTACGTGGGCGACGGGATCAACGACGCACCGGCCATGATGGCAGCCACGGTCGGCATGGCGATCGGACAGAACAGCGACGTCACCGCCGAAGCGGCGGGCGTCGTGATCATGGACAACTCTCTCGAGAAGGTCGACGAGTTCATGCACATCAGCCGCCGCATGCGGTCCATCGCCCTGCAGAGTGCGGTGGGCGGCATGGCGCTGAGCATCGTCGGCATGGCCTTCGCCGCCACCGGTCATTTGAGCCCGGTCGGCGGCGCCATCAGCCAGGAAATCATCGACGTGCTGGCGGTTCTCAATGCCTTGCGGGCCGCCTTCCCGCCACGCGTGATTCACGATCTCTGACAGCGCGTCCGACCCGGACGCTCCCGAACGGAACGGCCGAGCCGACAGCGCCGCGGGCCGCTCCGACATCGGAAACCTGCGCGGCCGGTCCGTCTCCCTGTCGGACGGTTCCCCCGGACCGCGCCTCGTCGACGCCGCGAAGGCGACAAGGCCCCGCAGTGGATTGAGCCGACGACCGTAAGAACGCCGAAACCTGCCCTCGCGGCTGCGCTCAGAAGGTAGAGGTAGCTGCAAAGAAACCGTAACGCCGACGATGAATCCATTTTGTGCCTGATGCTGTGCAGTATTGGCTTCCTTTTCTCCCGCTTTTCTGCTGAGATATCGCGCCGTAGGTTCCGTCAAATTACCATCGCGCTCCCTCGTTACCGTTCGATCAACGTCAGTGAAGAACAGCGGAGGTCAGTATGTCTCTCTCGAGATTGGCACGCTCATCCATCACGGGAGTCTTGGCAATCGTGCTGTCGGCGCTCCTCGGGGTCGCCCCCCCAGCTCTGGCTCAAACCGTCACCCCACCGGGAATCGACATCACCAGCGGTCCCTGCTGCACAGGCGGCAGCCAGGACTTCCCGGTGTCGATCACGCTGCCGCCCAGCACGGTGACGAACACGGTCGACGTCTTCTTCCTGTTCGATGACACCGGCAGCTTTGCCGGCTTCGTCCCGACGGTGACGTCGATCTTCAGCGGACTGGTCACCTCGCTCGAGACCGCCATGCCGGACGTCAGCTTCGCCTTCGGCGTCGGCCGCTTCGAGGACTTCGGCGGACCCGGCACCGGCTTCTCCGGTGATTTTCAGACGGCGCGCCCGTTCACGCTCAACCAGCCGATCGTGACGGCAGGCACCGCCGGCGGCGCTGCCGCGCGCGACACGCTGATTGCCAACGCACTGTCGCGCACCGCCCCTGGCTTCGGCGGCGACGGTCCCGAGTCGGCACTCGAAGCGCTGGCCCAGGTGGCCACCGGAACCGGCTTCGATGGTGACGGGAACGGCTCGAGCCTCGACAGCGGGTCGGCCGGTGACGTCGCCACCCAGACCACCCCGGGCAACAGCGGCGACGTGCCGCCGTTCTCGTCGAACACCGCACCGGTCTCCGGAACCCAGGGCGGTGTCGGCTGGCGGAATGGCGCGCTGCGCCTCGTGATTCTCGCCACCGACATCTGTTCGGTGTCGGCGTTCGCGGCCGGCGGACCGATCCTCGGCCCGATCACCGGTGCCGGCACGTCGAGCGAACCGGTCACGGCATTTGCCTGCACGAGCGTCAGCCCGGGAACCTCGCGCTTCGGCTTTGCCAGCGACGCCAAGACTTCGACCGGCAACACGGTCCTCGGCGCCGTTGCGCCGTCCGACGCCGCGCTCGTCCAGAACACGGTCTCCGCCCTGAACGATCTCGGGATCCGGGTGATCGGCATGGGTCCGTCGGCCGCGCCGACCGCCACCCCGGGACCGTCAACGGCCCCGAGCCCGTGGCTCTCCGCCATCGCCCGGCTGACCGGCGCGGTGGACGCGTCGGGCAACCCGCTCGTCTTCAGCACCTCCACGACGCTCGGCGTGCTCTCGACGGCCATTCAGAACGCCATCACGACCGCCGTCACACTGCCGGTCGACCTGACGCTCACCAACACGACGCTGCCGTCCGGCCTGACCATGAGCTTCACACCTTCGGTGGTCAACGACGTTCCGCCCGGCGGCACCGCGAACTTCACGGTGACGTTGACCGGCTCGGGGTCGCCGATCACCGGGGCGTTCACGATCAACTTCGCCGACTACAACAGCGGCTCGGTGCTGGGCAGCACACCGGTGACCATTGCGTGCGACGGCGGCGGTGGCGGCGCCACCTGCCTGCGCTCGCGCGGCTGGTGGCGGAGCCACGCCTCGGCCTGGCCGATCACGACGATGACGATCGGCGCGAGAAGCTACAGCCAGGCGGAACTCCTCAGCATCCTCGCCCAGCCGGTCAACGGCAACGGCCTCGTCTCGCTGGCGCACGAGGTGATCACGGCGAAGCTCAATGCGGCCGCCGGGGCGCCGCTACCAGCAAGCGTTGCCGACGCCATCGCCGCGGCTGACGCGTTCTACGGCAGCTTCGTGCCGCCACCCATCGGCACCGACACCGTGAAGCCGGCCATCAGCAAGCCCTACTGGCAACCGCTCAATACCTACAACAACGGGATGACGCCGGGCGGTCCGGCGCTCTGTCCGAAGTAACCTCGGCTGGTTCGGCACGCCAGCGGGATGCGGCCCGCAGGGGAGCAGTGGCTCCTCTGCGGGCACTCCGCGCCGGGGCCGAAGCGGTCGCCGGACTCCACAGCAGAGGTCAAGGCAGGACGGACGCGTGTTGTTTCGACAGGATGTGCTGCGTGGCATAGCCGACGGACGCGTCACGCTCGCGTTCCGGCGGTGGCGCAGGGCGGCGCCCGCGGACGGCTCGACCGTGCGGACGCCGATTGGCATCGTCGCGCTCGAGCGCATCACCGTCATCGAGGACGGCGACATCACGGCCGATGACATCCGGCGGACCGGACTGTCCGCCGGCGAGCTGCGGTCGTCGCTGTCCGGCGACGGTCCGCTGCTGCGCATCGAACTCCGGCTCGCCGGTGACGACCCGCGCGTCGCGTTGCGGCAGCGCCCGCCAGGGTCGCGCGAGTTCGACGGCATCGTCGCACGGCTGGCCCGGCTCGACGAGGCGGCGTCACCACCGTGGACGCGCGACTATCTGCAACTGATTGCCGACCAGCCCGCCACCGTGGCCCGCCGGCTCGCCGCGCAAGTGGATGCCGAACTGCTGCCATTCAAGCGCCGCGTGCGGCAACTGAAAGAGCTGGGCCTGACCGAGAGTCTCGAAGTCGGATACCGACTGTCTCCCCGCGGACAGGCCGTGCTGGCCAGGCTGCCACGCCGCCCTCAATGAGCCGCGTGGGTCGCCGGATGTCCCTGTCCCCCCGTGTGGTTCGCGCACGTCACGTTCGGGTTGAACGGCGTGAACACGCCATTCGGATTGTCCCGATAGATCCAGACATGGCGGTCGAAGTGCGGTTCGAACATGTGTGCTTCGTCCAGCTCGGTGGCCGGGTCGTCGACCATCGAGTCGTAGGGAACGCCGTGGAAGGTCGGCGGCGCGGTGTGACCGGATGCCTGCCACGCCTTCTTGAACACCAGGTTCTCGACCGCGACCAGTTCCAGCCCGCCATTGGCACGCGGCTCGTAAATCAGGATGCTCGGCGAGCGGAAATCGGTGTGGGTTCCGGCTCCGTTGACCCGCGGTGACGGCGGTTCGGTGATGCCGAGCAGGTCCGGCCGGAAGAAGTGGATGCCCATCGCACCCAGCGACGCCGGCTGTCCCATCATCGTCGCGGAATCGCACAGATTGAACGGGTCACGGACGTAGCCCTCGGCGAGGGCGACGTTGACATCCTTGAACCGCGCCGTGGCCTGCCGCACGTCGTCGAGGGTCGGTTCGCCAGGTCCGGGCATCGGCCCGTCGGGTCGCGCCGCTCCGGTGGCGGCGATCGCACCCACGAACGCCACCGCAGCGAAAGTCAGAGCGAGGAGCTTGAATCGGGTCTGCATGACATCCTCCGTAATCAGTCGGATCACGCGCGCCGCAGCGCGCCCGATCACCAACGCGTCGTGTCGGGACGAACCCCGCAACCGCGACGCGTGGGCTGGCGCTCCGACTCGTCCGGGCGCCGGCTAGGCGATGGCGCCCGGCTGTGCGACGATACCCGGCAACGCGGGTGATGGTCCCGCAGGTGTGAGGACGACATGGCTGACGTGAAGAAGCTCGTGGGGCAGGACTACGTGACACCCGACCTCGTCGCGAAGGTGACGGGCACGGCGCGCTATTCCGAGGATCACCGCGCCGACGGCATGTTGTTCACCCGGCTGCTGCTGAGCCCGATGCCGCACGCCCGCGTCTCCAGGCTGGATCTCAGCGAGGCGCTCGCCCTGCCGGGCGTGAAGGCCATCCTCACGGCCGACGACCTGCCGACGCCCGGCGACAGCATGACCGACGGCGGCGGCGTCATCAAAGCCAACCCGCTCGGCGAACGTGCCCTCACCAATGAGCCGAAGTACGAGGGTGAGCCGATTCTTGCGGTCGCGGCCGTCGATGAACTGACCGCCTGCGAAGCCATCGAGCGGATCCACATCGAGTTCGAGCCGCTGCCGTTCGTCGTCGATCCGCTCGAGACCCTCCGACCGGCCGGGCCGAACGCCCGCGCCGAGGGCAATGTCTGGATTCGGCCGGCCCCGGGCGCCGCGCCGTCCTCGTTGCCGAGGATCGAGGAGGTGAAGTGGACCGAGCAGGACTTCGCCGACTACGCGGACGGCAGGTTGCCGATGGGCAAGGCGCCCGACGAGTGGTCGTACGGCGATCTGGAGGCCGGCTTCAGGGATGCCGCCCTGGTGCTCGACGACACGTTCATCACGGCCGACAACAGCCACCAGCCGCTCGAGACCCGCTCGGCGATGGCGTACTGGCAGAACGGCAAACTGTACATGCACTGCTCCAGCCAGAGCACGGCGCAGACGGTCCCGGCCGTGGCGCGCTGGCTCGGCATGGATGCCCAGGACGTTGTCGTCATCAGCGAGTACACCGGCGGCGGGTTCGGCAGCAAGGTGACCTCGGGATTGATTCTCGTCGTGCCGGCCCTGCTCGCGAAGAAGACCGGTGCGCCGGTGATGCTCCGCATCACCCGTGAAGAGGAGCACTTCATCGGCCGGGCGCGGCCGAGCCAGACCGGTCGGCTGAAGCTCGGGCTGTCGAAGGACGGCCGCATTCTCGCGGCCGACATGTTCATCGTCGTCGACAACGGTCCCTACGAGCCGGTGAACGATCCGGCCTCGGCCGGCCGCATCCTGTCGCTGCTGTATCAGCCGCAGGCGATGCGCTGGCGCGCCCTGACCGTGGTGACCAACACGCCGCCGCGCGCGGCCCAGAGCTCACCGGGCGGGATGCAGGCGAGTGGACTGATGGAGCCCACCTTGTCGAAGGCGGCGCGTCAGCTCGGCCTCGACCAGGTCGCCATCCACCGCATCAACGCGCCGGCCGGCAAGGCGCTGATGAACGGACCGAACGCGCGCGGCGAACGCCCGCACGTCACCAGCGCGTTCGTCGCGGAAGCGCTCGACAAGGGCGCCGACATCTTCAGGTGGAACGAGCGCGCGGCGACCAGCCGCCAGCGCACCGGCAGCAAGGTCCGCGGCGTCGGCGTGGCGCTCGGCGCCTATTCCGGCGGCACCACCGGATTCGACGGCCTGTTCGTCATCAGGCCTGACGGCCGCATGTACGTGCAGTCGGGCATCGGCAACCTCGGCACCGAGTCGATGGTCGACGTGCATCGCGTGACGGCCGAGATGATGGGCATGCCATGGGACAAGGTGTCCATCACCTGGGGCAACACCTCGCAGCACCTGCCGTGGTCGTGCATCTCCGGCGGCAGCCAGACGATTCACGCGATGACCCGGGCGGCGCATGCGGCCGCCTCGGATGCCATCGCGAAAGCGCGGCAGATTGCCGCCACCGAGCTCGGCGGCAGGCCGGACGACTACACGGTGGCCGACGAACGCGTGACCGGCCGCGGCCGCAGCCTCTCGCTCGCCGACATCGCCGGCAAGGCGATCGAACTCGGCGGCGCCTTCGACGGCCACCAGCTGCCGGAGAACATCAATCCCTTCACCGTGGCGTCGGCGTCCGCGCTGGCCGGGCAGGGGCTGATGGGCGTCGCGAAGGATGCCTATCCGCGCGATGGCCAGACCCACTCCTACGTGGCCGGCTTCGCCGAAGTGGAAGTCGACGTCGAGACCGGTCAGTATCGCGTCGTCGACTATCTGGCCGTCGCCGATGTCGGCACCGTCATCCATCCGCGGGCGCTCGGTGGCCAGGTGCTCGGACGATCGATGCTCGGCATCGGCCACGCGCTGGCGCAGAAATGGGTGTACGACCAGCAGTACGGTGTCGCGCTCGCGAAGCGCTTCTACCAGAACCGTCCGCCCAGCATTCTCGATGCACCGGCTCAGATGCGCTGGGACGCAGTTGGCATCCCCGACCCGGAAACCCCTGTCGGGGCGCGCGGCATCGGTGAACCGCCGGTGGGCGCCGGCTTGTGTGCGGTGCTGAATGCGTTGTCGGACGCGCTGGGCGACGACATCTACCGTCGTGCTCCAGTCACCCTGGACGTCATCCTCACGGCCATGGAAGCGGGCAAGCCGGTGTTCGACCCGCTGCGGGCGCACATCTAGCGGCGCCGCGGTCGGCCCGCCCACCCGATGCTCGACACACTTGTGGGTGGCCCGCCGTCGCCTCGACAAATCCGTCGCCGGTCCCCGTCTCCACCGCGCGGGATCGTTGAGGATTCTCGCGTCGGTCGCGGAACGGCGGTTGCACGTGGATGAGCCGTACCGACAGGCATGGGCAATTACCGCCACACCAAGATCATCGCGACGCTCGGCCCGGCGACCGAGATGCCCGAGAAGCTCGCCGCCCTGATCACGACCGGCGTCGACGTCCTTCGCCTCAACATGGCGCACGCCACCGGCGAGTGGGTGATGGCGGTCGTGCAGCGGATCCGTGACGTGTCGGTGCGTGTCGACCGTCACGTCGCGGTGATGATGGACGTCAAGGGGCCCGAGATACGCACCGGAGTCGTCAGCGAGCCGATTGCGCTCGTGGCCGGCGAGCTGTTCGAGCTGTATACGACCGGGCCGCGGCCCGGCATCCACGGCGTCGACGTCAACTACCCCGGCCTGCCGCAGGACGTCGGCGTCGGCGCGACGGTCCTCATCGACAACGGGCTGATCCGCATGACGGTCGTCCGCCGTGACGACACCACGCTCGTGTGTCGCGTGACGACGCCGGGGAAGCTCGGCTCGCGGCGGCACATCAACCTGCCGGGTGTCGACGTCAACCTGCCGTCGCTCACCGAAAAGGACGAACGTGACATCCGGGTCGGCGTCGACGCCGGCTGCGAGTTCTTCGCGCTGTCGTTCGTCCGACGGGCCGAGGACATCCTCGCGCTGCGCGCCCTGCTGGACCGTCTCGGATCGACGGCCCGCATCATCGCCAAGATCGAGGACCAGAGCGGCCTCCGCAATCTCGCCGACATCGTCGCGGTCACCGACGCGGTGATGGTGGCGCGCGGCGATCTCGGCATCGAGATCGACTACCACACGCTGCCCCTCGTCCAGACCCAGATCGTCGAGCTCTGTCTGACGCTCGGCAAGCCGGTGATCATCGCCACCCACCTGCTCGAGTCGATGATCTCGGCGCCGTTCCCGACGCGGGCCGAGATCTCGGACATCTCGACGGCGGTTCGCGAACGGGCCGATGCCGTCATGCTGTCCGGCGAAACCACCACCGGCATGTATCCGCTCGAGTGCGTCGAGGTGATGAAGAACATCGTCAGCACCATCGAGCCGACCGAGCGCCGCCGGATGAACGAGGTGCTCGCGCTCGACGAACCGAAAGCCAAGATGCTGCGGTCGGCGGCGGCCCTGGCGCAGGAATTGGGCAATTCCGGTATCGTCGTCTTCACCCGCAGCGGGTTCCTGGCCTACACGCTCGGCGCCCTGCGCACCGTCGGCGTGCCCATCTACGCCTTCACCGACGACGACGTGCTCTTCCGTCAGTTGCTGCTGCCATGGGGCGTCGAGCCGTTCTTGATGGACTTCAGCGACGATCCCGAGCGGACCATCCTCGACGCGCTGGCGTATCTCAAGCGTCGCGACTGGTGTCAGGCCGGCACCTGGCTGGTCGTCATCACCAACGTGCTGGCACACGGACGGGTCGTCGATACGCTGCAGCTGCGACAGGTCGTGTGACGCTCGGCGTCAGGACCGGTCGGCTCCCCGGTCATTCTGCTAACGTACCGGTATGTCGCTGCTCGACTGGATCAAGGGCTCGGCGTCCGGCGGCCGCCGGGGCGAGACGGAGACCGTCCGAAAAATCGCCGGAGAGCTGGACAAGCTGCCTCCGGAGCGGGCGCGGCACGTGGCGGCGCTCGCCTATGTGCTCAGTCGGGTTGCCGGTGCCGACCATCACTTCAGTCCGGAAGAGACCGGGACGATGGTGGAACTGGTCAGGACCGAGGGCGGCCTGCCCGAAGAGCAGGCGCTGCTCGTCGTCGAGATCGCCAAGAACCAGCACCGGTTGTTCGGGGGCACCGAGAACTACCTGGTGACCCGCGAATTCCGTCAGATCGCAACCGACGCGGATCGGCGGCAGCTGATCGAGTGGCTCTTCGCTGTCTCGGCGGCGGACCAGGCGATCACGCCCGACGAGGACGCACAGGTCCGTCAGATCGCCAGCGAACTCGGCATCCCGCACGATGAGTTTCTCGAGGCGCGGCTGAAATGGTCGCAATTGCGGACCGTGGTGAAGAAGCGCCCCTGAGACGGCGCGTCACCGGTCGGGCCTGGCGGCGCCTCCGAGTCGTGATGCGGTTCGAGCCATGGCAGGGACAGGCGGCGCTCCTGCCGAGGCCCGATGGGCGCGATGGGCGCCAATTATCGTGCGCCCGCCGGCGCCGTCGCGACGGCCGGCGGCTGCATGTGAAGCGAGCGCACCGGCTGTGTCGTATTCACGTAGAACGCGCGCTTTCGTACGGCCCCGCTGGGCTCGTCATCGTTCACTCGCAACACCGCATCAAGGGATCCTCGTGTTCTTCCGCACTTTTCTGGCTGACCCTTCGTCATCGCTTCTCCCGATTTTGGCCGTGGTGGCATTTGCCCTGCCGGCGTCCGACGCCTACGCGCAATCGCTGCAGCTGGCGCCCGTCGCCGGCGCCATGGATCGTCCCGCGGCGCGCGCCATGCGCGTACAGGAGGGTCCGACGCTCGATGGCGACGTCCTCCACGACCCGATCTGGCAGCAGTCGGCCGCCATCGGCGGGTTCCTCCAATATCAGCCCAACGAAGGGCAGCCGGTGTCGGAGCAGACCGAGGTCCGGATGATGTTCACGAAGGACACGCTCTACATCGGCGTGATCTGCTACGACCGTGAACCGGACGGCATCATCGTCGCCGATTCGCGCCGCGACTCGTCGCTCGACAATACCGACAGCTTTCGCGTGATTTTCGATACCTTCCGCGATCGGCAGAACGGCTTCGTGTTCGGCACCAACCCGGCCGGCATCGAGTACGACGCGCAGGTCACCAACGAGGGACAGGGCGGCGGCGGTCAGCAGGGACAGTCGGCCGGTTCTGGCAGCGGCTTCAACATCAACTGGGACGCGGCCTGGGAGGTGCGGGCGCAGACGACAGAAATCGGCTGGATGGCGGAATTCGCGATTCCGTTCAAGACGCTGCGCTATCCGGAAGGCAGCTCTCAAACCTGGGGCGTGAATTTCCAGCGCAACATCAGACGCAAGAACGAAGAGGCGTACTGGGCACGCATCCCGCGTCAGTTCAATCTCAACCGCGTGTCGATGGCCGGCACCATTGCCGGCATCGAGCCGCCGACCTTCCGGAACTTCAAGCTGATCCCATACATGCTTGGTCAGCTGAACCGCGTCGGGGAGCGACCGGTCAACGGCGTGACGCTCGGCAACATCGGCGGCGACGCGAAGTACAACCTCACGCCCAGCCTGACCCTGGATGCCACGTACAACACCGACTTCGCCCAGGTGGAAGTGGACGATCAACAGGTCAATCTCGACCGCTTCAACCTCTTCTTCCCCGAGAAACGGCCCTTCTTCCTCGAGAACGCCGGCTTCTTCTCGGTTGGAAATCCGGGTGAGGTGGACCTGTTCTTCAGCCGGCGCATCGGGCTGTCCGGATCCGGACAGTCGATCCCGCTCTACGGCGGCGGCCGGGTGTCGGGAAAAGTCGGGCTGTGGAACGTCGGCTTGCTGAACATGCAGACCGAGCAGTCGGCCGGATTCGGCGTGCCGAGCAACAACTTCGGCGTCGTCCGGGTGAGCCGTGAGCTGCCCAACCGCACCGCGGTGGGGGGCATCGTCGTCAACCGGCAGGGGGTGGGCAATCTCGCCCGCGGCGACGACTACAACCGGACGTTTGCCATCGACGGCAAGCTCGGCGTCGGTCGCAGTCACACCGTGTCGGGTTTCCTGGCGAAAACGCAGACTCCCGGGCGCGGCGGCCGCGACCATTCATTCAACGTCCGCACCCGAATCCTCTATCCCAAGTACGACCTGGACCTCGGCTACCAGGAAGTGGGCGACGACTTCAATCCCGAGGTCGGCTTTCTCACACGCGGCGGCTACCGGAAGCCCGACGTCCGGGCGTTCACCCGCTTTCGGCCGAAGAAGTTCCTGCGGCTGCAGGAGATCCGTCCGCACGCGAACTGGCGTGGCTTCTACGGCTTCGACGGTTTCCAGGAGACCGGCTACGCCCACATCGACAGCCACTGGCAGTTCAAGGACAGCACCGAGATCCACACCGGCATGAACATCACCCGCGAGGGTGTGCGCACGCCGTTCGAGATCTACCCGGGCATCATCGTGCCGCCCGGGACGTACGACAACACGGAAGCACAGCTGGTGTTCATGACCAACCAGGGAGCGCCGATCAGCCTGAACCTCCAGACGTTCATCGGCGGCTTCTTCAGTGGCGAGCGCGTGACGCTGAACCCGACGCTCCGCATCCGCCCGTCCGAGGCGTTCAATCTGGAGCTGGCCTATCAGCGCAACGACATCACGCTCGCCCAGGGCGCCTTCATCACGAACCTGCTGCGCACCCGCGTGTCGTACGCCTTCAACGCACGGACGTTCGTCCAGTCGCTGATTCAGTACAACGATCGCGCCGATCTCTGGTCCGTCAACCTGCGCTTCGGCTGGCTGCAGGCGGCGAACACCGGGCTCTTCGTCGTGTTCAACGACGCCCGCGGACTCTATGATCTCTTCCCGAATCGTCCGCAACGGACCGACCGGTCGTTGATCATCAAGTTCTCGCGCATGTTCGACGTTCTGCAATAGCGCAGCATTCCGAGGTCGTGCCGACATGTCGATCGACGTCGAACCGTTCCGGGCGCGCGAGGGCCGCACGCTCAATCTGAAGAAGTGTCAGACGCGTGTCCGGCGGTTCTATGCTTCTGACGACGAGTACGAGGCGATGCTGGCGGCCCAGGTGGCGAGGCTGAGCGAACAGCAGAACCTGCTCTATGCCGACGACCGCCACGCGCTGCTCGTGATCTTCCAGGCGATGGACGCGGCCGGCAAGGACGGCGTCATCAAGCACGTGATGTCCGGCGTCAATCCTCAGGGCTGTCAGGTCTTCAGCTTCAAGCACCCGAGCGCGCAGGAACTGGATCACGACTTCCTCTGGCGGACTTCGATGTGTCTGCCTGAACGCGGCCGCATCGGCATCTTCAACCGGTCGTACTACGAAGAAGTGCTGATCGTCCGCGTCCATCCGGAAATCCTGAACAGCCAGCGGCTGCCGGAGCGGCCGCGCTCGACCGCCAAGGTGTGGAAGCAGCGCTACCGTTCCATCAACGATCTGGAGCGCCACCTGCACCGCAGCGGTACGCGTGTCGTGAAGTTCTTCCTGCACCTCTCCAAGGACGAGCAGCGGCAACGTTTCCTGGCCCGGCTCGACAGTCCGGAGAAGAACTGGAAGTTCAGCGAAGGCGACCTCGCCGAACGGGCACTCTGGCCGGACTACATGCGCGCCTACGAGGACTGCATCACCGCGACCACGACCGACCACGCGCCATGGTACGTCGTGCCGGCCGATGACAAGGAGAATGCCCGGCTCATCGTGGCGCAGGTTCTGGTCGACACGATGAGCCGGTTGAAGATGCGGTATCCGGTGGCCGATCCGACCCGTCTCAGGCAGTTGCAGGCGATCCGGCGGCGTCTCGTGCGCGAGCCGTAGCGGCCGCCGGCGGTGCCTTCGGGTTGAGCAGGGCCTTCAGCTGCGTCACCTTCGCCGCGTCGAGTTTGCCCGAGATCTTGTCGGCCCGCGCGAGGAAGCCGCCATAGTCCATCTCCTGCGTCTTCAACACCGCGGCGAGCCCGACCGCCGTGTTCCGCAGGAAGATGCTCAGCACTTCCTTGAAGGTCAGTCCGATTTTCAGATCGTGCAGTGCCGAGAACAGCGACACGAAAGCGTAGTCGCGATTCTCGCCGTTCACGTCGGTGTAGTAGCGGTCGACGTCCACGCGATCCAGATACGGGAACGTCAGCGCCGCGAACAGGCCGTACCAGCCCCGCTCGGTGTAGTCGAGATTGGCCAGGTTCCGCTCCTCCGGCGACAGCGCGCCGCCAATGTAGCTGCGGCTGAACGGCTGATCCGGCTTCTCGTACGGCGCGGCCTGCAGGAAGTTCTTCACCGTGCCGCCCGAGATCGCCTGCAGCATCTTGACCGCGAAGAAGTCGGCAAAGCTCTCGAGGAACGGCACGTAGGTGGTGTTCTCCCGCGTCTGGTGCGTGTCACCGTGCTTGACCAGCTGCCACGCCATGGCCAGTTCGCCGGTGCAGTGGTCGTACTCCCACTGATGCGCCACTTCGTGGAGCAGCGTGTAGGTGTTGAAGTGCTCTTCCTTGATGTAGCCGTGGTGATTCAGCGGATTCCAGTACGACGACGACACCTGCGGCGAGATGCTCATCGGGTACTTGACGACCAGTTTGGTCTTGAACGCGTAGTCGGCACCGTAGTCGTCGACGACGTCGATGACCTTGTTGTAGAGAATCCAGATGTCGCAGTGCTTTCGCGGAATCGTCGCGGTGACGCGGATCTCGCCGAGATCGTGGACGCCGGCTCTCCGCTCCTCATCGTCGTCCTTGTCGCTGTGGATCTCGTGCCAGTCCTTGTCGGTGAGGTCGAGATCGATGTCGATCGGGAAGCCGTCGCCGCCAAACGAGACGCTGGTCTCCTTCCCCTCCTTGATTCGCAGCTTGCTCGAGTCGAACAGGATCTCGATCTTGAATTGCCGACGGTCCGACCCCTTCTCTTTGGACACGCTGAACTGACCGGCGCCGTTGGTCGTGACAGTGTCCCAGGCGGCCCAGGTGCCCCAGCCGAACGGGATCTTCGACCGCGCCGACACCTTGACCTGAATGCCTTCCAGCGGGCTCTGCGTCCCGAGCATCTGGTCGAGTTCCGACAACACGTGGTCCACGACGACCTTGCCCTTCACCGTCCATGTCTCCGCCATGTTCCTGCCTCCTGCTCGTACTACGCAAACGGCGGGAAGACCCGGACATCAGAACCGGTGCAGGCGGACGGTGGTGGCTGGGCGGCTCGATCTCAGCGCGGTGTCTGAGGGCCGAGCGCAGACAATGCCGCGGTCAGCTCCGCCTGCTCGGCGGTCATATGGGTCTCGAGCAGCTCGAAGCGCGTCCGGGCGTCGGTCAACGTCGTCCGCGCCTCGTCCGTGCGACCGAGGGCGAGCTGACTCAGCCCCAGTTCGGCGACGGCCCGCATACGCATACGCTCGCCCGCCGGCCCCTCCGGCAGCGCGGCAATTGCCGCCTGTTGTGAGGCGGCGGCGACATCGAACTGCCGCAGCCGCCGGGCGACCGCGCCGCGCGTGTAGTGGGCGCGGGCCCGCAGCAGGTCGATGGCAGCCCGCGAGGCGAGTGCGGCGTCCACCGTATCGAGATCTTCGCGCGCCCCACGGCTGTCGTCGAGGCTGACGCGAGCGAGCGCCCGCTCCATGTACGCCGTCAGCGTCGCGTCATGTGTCGCGCCCACCGACTGTGCAAGGCCGGCCACCGCCTCGTCCAGGGCGGCGAGCGCGTCGCGTGCTCGGCCGGCCCGCAGCAGGGCCGATCCGCGCGACCGCCGGGCTGCGGCAACCGTGTACGAGCGTGGCGCAGCATTGGCCGCCAGCACGCCGAGGGCGCGTTCGCTGTTCGCGACAGCCCCGTCGACGTCGCCGACGTCGAGCTGGTAGCCGACCAGATTTTGTGAGAAGAAGCCGACCATCAGCGCCTGGGGCCCGATGACTTCCGCGGCGCTGTCGCGGGCCTGGGTCAGCTGCTCGATCGCACGATGCAGGTGTCCGGCATCGCCCAGGGCCCGCGCGTAGGCCGACTGGATCTCGATGAGGCCGGGGTGTTTCACGTTGCCGTTGAAGACCACGAGCGCCCGCTCGCGCGCGGTCTCCGCGGCGTGCATGGCCATGTCCGGCTTCTTCGCGTACAGGTAGGCCATCGCGAGCACCAGACCGGTGCCGACCGAGTCGACGTGGCGGGGGCCCAGCAGCCGCAGCGCCATCGCGTCGGCCTCCTGGGCGGCTCGTTCGGCCTCCGCGTATCGCCCCTCGTCAATCTCGAGATGTGCCCGCTGCTTCGCGGTGGCCACGACATCCTCGGGCGCAATGCCGCGGGCGTTTCGCAGCACCGGCAGCAGTTCGTCCAGCGCGACGCGCATCTCCTTCGTGCGGCCGCGATGGCGCAGCACCTGCACCTGCTTCGCCCGCGCGTACAGCGTCAGGGGATGCGTCGGGCCCAGCGCATCGCGGCCAATCCGCAGCGCATCGGTGAGCGCCCGCTCGGCCTCGTCCAGATCCTGCGAGGCCAGGAGGCTGGCGCCGACGATGTTCAGCAGTTCAACCTGCAGGGCCGGCCGGTTGACGAAGGTGGCGTCGATGCGTGCGCGCGCCTGCTTGAGCAGTTCCAGCGCCGTCGGCATGCGACCGGGCGTGGCGTACGGGTCGGCTTCCTCGAAGATCGAGGCGATGAACGCCTTCACCTCCTCCGCCCGCTGCTGCTCGCCGCGGGCGACCCGGGCCTGCCACACCGCGACGCCGGCGCCGCTGACGAGCGCAGCGACGACCGCCGCCGCCGCGGCCACGCCCACGACATGACGCCGCACGAACTTCGACAACACGTAGGCGGCGCCGTCCGGACGCGCCAGCACCGGCCGCCCGTCGAGATAGCGGGCGAGGTCGTCCGCAAGCGCCGCCACCGTGGCATAGCGCTGTTCCGGGCGCTGCTTGAGTGCCTTCGCGAGAATCGTGTCGAGGTCGCCCCGCATCGCCCGGCGGCGAGCCGGCGGCTGCGCCACCTGGCTCGCGAGCCGCACCTGTGCGTCGAGGACGGCGTCTTCCAGCGCCTTGCGCGACCCGGATGCCGTGGCGTCCACAGCATACGGGCGCTCACCGGTGAGCAGTTCGAACAGCACGACGCCGAGGGAGTACACGTCGGTTGCGACGCCGATCGTGCCTCCGGCCACCTGCTCGGGCGACGCATACGCGAGCGTGAAGGCCGACCCGGCAATCGCCGTCACCGTCGTGTCCTGCC
Source organism: uncultured Acidobacteriota bacterium (assembly GCA_902825985.1). Taxonomy (GTDB): domain Bacteria; phylum Acidobacteriota; class Vicinamibacteria; order Vicinamibacterales; family CAVVIG01; genus VFZL01. The sequence continues at coordinate 26,216 of CADEDC010000030.1, forward strand.
GGTGGTCGTCGTCCAACATCTTGGCGATGCCGAAATCGAGCAGATGCACCTGGCCGTCGTCCGACACCAGGACGTTGCCCGGCTTCAAGTCGCGGTGCACGACGAGTGTCGCGTGGGCGTAGGCGACGGCCCGTGCCACCTGCAGGCCGAGGGCGACGCGCGATCGGATGTCGAGGTCGGTCCGCCGGCAGTAGTCGTCCAGCGGCTGGCCGTCGATCAGCTCGAGGGCGAGAAACGGCTGTCCGTCCGCCGACACGCCCGCGTCGTAGAGGCGCGCGATGTTCGGATGCGTCAGTGAAGCGAGAATCTGGCGCTCGCGCGCCATGCGCTCCGCCAGTCCGGCGGGCAGCCAGGATCCGCGCGGCAGTTTCAGGGCGACGGGACGATTGATCAGGCCGTCGATCCGCTCGGCGACCCAGACCGTGCCCATGCCGCCGTCGGCGAGCGGCCGCACGAGCCGGTACGGTCCGACGATCGTCCCGACGCCAGCCGGCTCGGCCGTCCCGCCGTCACCGATTCGCGGCAGCGTGCGCAGGAAGCCGGTCTCCTGCAGCCAGGGCAGCTGTCCGAGCAGGTGCCGCAGGCGTGGCTTGAGTGGTTCGTAGTCGGGGCCGAGCCGATCGATCCAGGCGGCCCGCTCGGGCGGATCGAGATCGAGTGCCGCGTCGAGAAGGCGGCTCAGGGTCGCCAGCGTCGCGGCGTCGGCCGGCCGTGGATCCACCGTTCCGTTATAGCCGACCTGTCCAGAGGCAGGCGGCTATCGCCGCTGGGTCGATGAATCGAGCTGTACGGGTGGTGGAACGCGGGGAGTACCGAGAGGAAGGCGGTCGGGCAGGATCGTCCTGCCCGACCACGGCGGGATCAGCGGCTGGAACCTTCGCCGGACCGCTGCTGCTTTTCTTCCCAGCGGTGGCCCTTGAGCATGTTCAGGAGCGAGTCGTTGGCTTCGTGGCACGCGTACTCGTAGATGAGTTCGTCCTTGAACTTCAGCGGGATCATCGCCGTCCACGGCCGCGTCCAGGTGGTGGGGTCATCGACGGTCACTTCATAGTTCAGCACGTCTGCCGAAACGCGTGTGTAGCGCTCGACGATGTGCAGGTTCTCGTGCGCGCCCATGAAATCCGTCTTCGGCGAGAAGTTCGCGATATCGACGACCAGCGTGTCGCCTTCCCAGCGACCGCGCGAATCGCCGTTCCAGAACTGGATGTGCTTCGGCGGGTGCGCACTCCCGTTCGTCGGGATGACGCGGGCATCGTGCGCCATCTCGGCCATGATCGTCACATAGCCGGGGGACTGCACGATCTGCATGTAGCTGTTGTAGCCGGCACCCATGCGCGGCACCTGGAAGTTGACGCAGCGCTCGCCGGCCGGGAAGAGCTCCGGATCCTCGAACGCATGCTGTTCGCGCAACGCCCGCTCTGCGGCGCGCCGCTTCTCCGCCGCCGGTGTCATCGCCGGCATCTTGCCGTCGGGCGGGTCGGTGATGAGCGACGTGCGCCGGTCGTGCCAGTCGCGCCCGACGATCCAGAACTGGTTGTAGTTGCCGGTGCCCGGGTCGTACGAGCCGGGCTTTTCGATGCGATCCAGGATCGCGAGGATGAGCCCGTCGCCGAACTGCGCGTCGCCGTCGTTCTCGTAGATCTTCTCGGCGACCTGCTGCAGTTCCCGAATCTCGGCCTCGGTCAGCGTCTTCTTGCCTTCCCAATGCTTGGGGCGCTGCAGCGGCGTGACGACGTTGTTCGCCCACACACCTTGAAGGTCCGGATGGCCATCGGGTGTGCGCTCCACACCAGTGGCGCCGGTCGCCGCTTTCGGCTTCGCCGGCGCACTCTGCGCCGTGACCGTCGCCATGGCGGCAGCGACGCCGAACGCCACCGCTGCAACCGTTAACAGTGAACCGCCTCGTCCAGTCATGACGCGTAACTCCTTCGATGAAACGCCGAACGGCCGCTCAGTGCCGCCGGGCGGGTGAACTAGCGCGCGGTGCCCTCACCGGCGCGCTGCTGCTTCTCTTCGTAGCGATGCCCGCGCAGCATGTTGAGCAGCGAGTCGTTCGCTTCGTGGCAGGCGTACTCGAATATCTGTTCGTCCTTCTGCTTCAGCGGGATCATCGCCGTCCACGGCTTCGTCCACTCGGTCGGGTCGTTCATGGTGAACTCGTAGTTCAGGACGTCCGCGGACACCCGGGTGAGCCGTTCGGTCAGACGCAGGTTGCTCGCCGATCCCATGTAGAGCAGGTCGGCCTTCGGCGAGAAGTTGGCGGTCTCGATGACCAGCGTGTCGCCTTCCCAGCGGGCGCGCGACTCGCCGTTCCACTGCCGGGCATTCGGGCCGAGGCGCGGGCGGTTGTCGATCGGGATGATCCGGGCGTCGTGCGCCATCTCGTTCATGATCATCAGGTAGCCCGGCGTCTGCACGATCTGCAGATAGCTGTTGTAGCCGGCACCGATGCGCGGCAGGCCGAAGTGGACGCAGCGCTCGCCGTTCGGGAACAGTTCCGGGTCCTCGAAGGCATGCGCCTTGCGGTGCTCGACCTCTTCGGCCCGGCGGGCCTGCGCTTCGGCGGTGAGCGGCGGCAGCTTGCCGTCGGGCGGATCGGTGATGAGCGACGTCCGTCGGTCGTGCCAGTCACGCCCGACGATCCAGAACTGGTTGTAGTTGCCGGTACCCGGATCGTACGAGCCGGGCTTCTCGATCCGTTCGAGGATGGCGAGAATCAGGCCGTCGCCGAACTGGGCGTCGCCGTCGTTCTCGTAGATCTTCTCGGCGACCTGCTGCAGTTCCTTGATCTCCGCGTCGGTGAGGGTCGTCTTCCCCTCCCAGTGCTTCGGACGCTGAAACGGCGTGACGGTGTTGTTGGCCCAGACCCCCTGGAAATCCGGACGTCCGTCCGGGGTCCGTTCCACGGTGCCCTTCTGCGTCGCAGTGCTGGCCGGCCGCGCGGCAGGGCCTTGCGCCGAAACCGTGGCGATGCCGGCGACGCCCGACGCCACCGCCGCACAGGTCAACAGGGAGCTGATCCGTCTCTTCATGCCGCGTCTCCTTAAAGGCCGTAAATCCCGATCGTCATAGCCTACGCCGGTTCCGGCCGCCGGGCAACACGGGACTGCACGCCGCGAGTGGTATCCTGAACCTCCCCTACGCGCCCTGCGGAGATCTCATGGCACTCGCCTGCATCACCGCCCGCGATCGTGGTCTGTTGCTCGCCGGTCTACTGGTTTTCGGGTATGCCGGCCCGGCCGTCGCCCAGGCGCCGCTCCCCGAAGGCTGGCCGGCGCGTGTCGAGCTCGGCCTGGCCGACCCGCCGAACGGCGCCGCCGCCCTGCGCGCGACTGCCGCGTTCGGCTTCCGATACCAGTACCTGGCCGGCGGCGTCAACACCGGGCACGGCTGGGCCACCTGGAACACCAACGGCGACTTCCCGCGCTTCTACATCCAGGAGTCGATCGCCGCCGGCATCGTGCCGGTCTTCACCTACTACATGCTGCTGCAGTCGGCGCCCGGCGGCGGCAGTGAGGGCGACGCCGACTTCACCAACGCCAACAACACGGCGACGATGACCGCGTACTACAACGATCTGATCCTGTTCTTCCAGAAGGCGGCGGCCTTCCCGAGCCAGCGGGTCGTGCTGCACGTCGAGCCGGACTTCTGGGGCTACATGCAGCAGCGGTCGACCGGGGACAACGCGGCGACCGTCTCGGCGCGCGTCTCGGAGACCGGCATCCCGCAGTTGAGCGGACTGCCGAGCACCGTCGCCGGCTTCGCCCGAGCCGTCGTCCGTCTGCGTGACGCCTACGCCCCGAACGTCATCCTCGGATATCACATCAGCGTCTGGGGCACGCGCGTCGACATCGCGCTGCAGGACCCACCGGACGCCACCGTCGACACCCTGGCGCAGCGTGCCGCCGCGTTCTACACGTCGCTCGGTGCCGGCTTCGACATCGCCTTCGCCGAGTTCAGCGACCGCGATTCCGGCTACTACCAGCACGTCGTCGGGGATCAGGGACGCTCGTGGTGGACCGCCGACGACTTTCGCCGCAACGTCCGCTTCCTCGGCGGCTTTTCGGCCGCCGCCAACCGGCGCATCGTGATGTGGCAGATTCCGCTCGGCAACTCGAAGATGCGCGCGATGAACAACACGGCCGGACACTACCAGGACAACCGGCCCGAGTGGCTCGTCGACGAGCCGGCGCGGACCCGCATGCTCGCCTACCGCGATGCCGGCGTCGTCGCCTTTCTGTTCGGCGGCGGTGCCGCCGGCACGACGTGCGCGTGCGATGCGACGCACGACGGCGTGACGAATCCGGCAGCCGTCAACGGCAACGGCATTGCGTCGGAGTTGGCAGCCGCCGGGACGCCGCCGCACCTCGTGACGCGAGGATCGACGCCGACGCTCGTCACGCCGTACGCGGCCGACGATGACGGCGGTTTCCTGCGTTGGAAGGCATGGGAGTACTACCAGGCCGGCCCGATGCCGCTCGCCGGCGGTGCCGGCGTGCCGCCGGGTCCGGTCACCAACGTGCGCATCGTCCACGAGGCGGCCCCGCCGGTGCCGGACGCCGTGGTGCGCTAGACTGCGGCGTGACCGCCGACGAGTTCCGCGACCTGGCCCTCGCCCTCGACGGCACTGTCGAGCAGGCCCACATGGGCCACCCCGACTTCCGTGCGAACGGACGGATCTTTGCCTCGCTCCAGGCGGACGGGCAGTCGGCCGCGGTCCGGCTGCCGCCCGACGAGCAGCGGCTGTTCTTACGGGACGAGCCGGCGATGTTCGAGCCGGCGGCGGGAGCCTGGGGACGGCAGGGCTGGACCCGAATCCTGCTCGGGCTGGCGACCGGCGCTGCCGTGCGCCCGGCCCTGCTCCTTGCCTGGGAACGTGTCGTCCACACGACACCACCGCGCAGGAAGGCACGCAAGACCACCTGACCTCCCGTCGTGCGGGGTGCGGCCGGCTTTGTCGCGTTAGCTCTGTGCGGGGCCCGTCAGCCATCCGGCGTCCCAACGGGATGCCGCCGGCCGGCCGCGCACAAGGAGCAGACATGCACCGCATCTCAGGAGCCACGATCGAGTTCAGCCTGCTCTCCGATACCGTCCTCCTGGGCTGGCTGGCGGCAGCCGCCGGGCGCGGGCCGAACATCCTCATCGAGTGCCCGGCCGACCAGATCGGCTCGGCGGTCGCGCACGTGATGACCTGGAGCACGCGGCCGCTCCACTACTCCGCGCTTCCCGGCCGCCTCGACTTGCCGGCTGGCGCGGGCGGCACGCTGCTGCTCAGCGACGTCGCCGCGCTCAGCCGCCCGCAACAGATTGCCGTGTACGACTGGCTGTCCGCCCACACCGACGACACCCGGATCATCTCGCTGACCTCGCACACCCTGACCCGGCTGGTGGCGGACGGCGTCTTCCTCGAGGCGCTCTACTACCGGCTCAACATGGTGCGCCTCGACGCCGCCCACGGCACCCGGCCGGCCCCGCTCGACATCCGCCGGGCCACGCTGGCGCACCAGCAGCGCGTCGCCGCCGTCGCGTAGCCTCTCGCGGTCGCCGCCGCCACAGTTGAGTCCACCGGCGGCTTCTGATAAAAGGCGAAGCCTGATGGCCACCTTCACCGACCGTGCATCGATCGCGCTCTTCCAGTTCAACGTCCGGTTGACCGAGTTCTCGACGCGGCTCGACGCCAGCCCGGTCGATGCCACGCGGCTGCCGAAGAAGGCCCTGGCCGACCTGCGCGACGCCGTCGGGCGGGCCGGCGATGCCGCGGCGGCGATCGGCCGCTCGTTCGTCCTCATCGATCAGACCGCCCTCGACATCGTCGACATGCAGGTCCGGCTGCAGGGCGAGACGGCGCGCCTCGCCTCGGCGCTCCGCGATCTCGGCGAAGCGGTCGAGAAGCAGCACTTCATCCGCGTCACGTTCGAGGACGCCCTGGTGGCGCTCGACGAGGCGGCGGAGCTCGTCGCCGCGGCCGTGTTTCCCAGCGCCGTCCAGGGGCTGCGCGACGTCAACGTCAAGCTGTGGGACTTCGAGAAGATCCAGTGGAAGCGCTACACGGACTTGCTGACGACGGTGGTCCAGTCCCGGAAGATCACATCGGCGCAGCAACTGGCGATCCAGCGGCTGGCAGACGACGTGGCAGCCGCGTTCGCGGATGTGAACACGCTGCTCAACGAACTCGCCGAGAGCCGCGCCTCCGATGCCGCCGCTCTCCGCAAGCGGCTGCAGCAGGCGCCAGAGAAGCTGATGCGTGAGCTGGCGAAGGCCGAGGCGCGCATGCGTCCCGAGTTCGGCATGTTCGCCCCGATCATCAAGGCGTCGGGCAAGATTGCCGACGAGGTCGCCCGCCTCCTCCGCAAGCTGGTGATCCCCATCTACCCGACCCACGCCAAGCTCGCCGACTGCGCCGAGTGCATCGACGCGGCGCTCTACGACAGCCTGAGCGGCGTCCAGATGTTCGCGCTGCTGAACATCCTGGCGCGCATGCAGGCGACGACCGCCGCCGGCAAGCCGCTGGTGGCGGGGCGCCACGTCCGGGTGGTCGAGGTCTTCCCCGACCGGATCTATTTCGAAGCCGATCACTCGCTCATCGTCGACATGGGCCGGGACGCCGCGTTCAAGTCGGCGCCCGCCTCGCTGCACAAGTTCAGGGACGGCAGCTTCAAGCAATCGGTGTTCTCGAGAGGGAACCTGCAGGTCTGCTTCGCGGCGCGCGAGCCGGGCCGCGTCATCGTCGACGCCGACATCGATCTGTATCGGGGCACCGTCCGGCATCTGTTCGGCGAGGTCCTGGTCAACCATCTCACCGGCAACACGACCAGCCAGTTCTCGGTCCGCGAGATTCTCGAGAGCCAGCAGGTCGCGGCGATCGGCGGCTTCAACCTGCTCGCCGTCTGACCGGGCCCGGATGGGGTAGCCGCGCCCGGCCACCGGCGCCGGCCGTGTGCGTTACATTGGGAAGACGATGACGCCGCGCTCTTCCCTGCGCACCCGGTTCCAGGCGATCTTCGTCCTGCTGGCGCTTGCCGCCATCGGCCTCACCGTCTGGATCGCCTCGGTGGGCGCCAGCGCCGCCCTGCGCCAGGCGACGCGCGACCGGCTCGCCGCCATCCGGCAGACCCGCCAGCACGCGCTCGAGCGTTATTTCGAGGATCTCGGCAAACACGTCGTCGCCCTGTCCACCAGTGAGACGACCGCGCTGGCCCTGCAGGAGCTGGCGGCCGCGTGGCGCGACATTCCCGAGGCAGCCGACGGCTCGGCGGCGCACCGCGCGGTCGCCGACTTCTACCAGGCGTCGCTGGCGCACCGGATCGCGCACAAGATGCCTCCGGCAGAGCTGCTCGCCGCCTGGCTGCCGGACGACCCGCGCGTCCGCATGCTGCAGTATCAGGTGATGGCGGCCAGCCCCCATCCGGTCGGGTCGAAGGACCTGCTGCTCGAAGTCGATGGCGCCTGGGGCGAGGCGCACGCCCGGCACCATCCGACGTTCCACCGCTACCAGAGTGCGTTCGGCTTCTACGACATCTTTCTGATCTCGGCCCCGGAAGGCCGCGTGCTCTATTCCGTGATGAAGGAGATCGACCTCGGCGCCGATCTGACGCGCGAACCGTACCGGTCGACCCGCCTCGGGCGCGTCTACCAGCGCGCGCTGCAGTGGACCGGTGACGATCCCGCCGACAGCGTCGTCATCGAGGACTACGCGCCGTACATCGCCTCGGCCCTCGCGCCGGCGGCGTTCATCGCCGCGCCGGTGCGGGTGGCCGGGGCGACGGTCGGCGTCCTGGCGATGCAGATGTCGATTCGCGAGGTCGACCGCGTGATGACCGGCGGACAGCGCTGGCAGGACGAGGGGCTCGGCGCGACCGGCCAGGCGTATGTCATTGGATCCGACGACACGCTGCGCAGCGACCTGCGGCCGCATCTCGAGAACGCCGAACGGTTCTACGACGACCTGCGGCGGGCCGGAGTGGCCGACGCCGTGGTCGATCTGATCCGCCACGACCAGACCGCGGTCCTGAATCTGCCGATGAATGTGCAGGCGATCGGCCGGCACGGCCGCGCCGGCGGCGGCACCGAGGTCGGCGTCAACCTGACCGGCGCCCGCGTGCTGCGCTCGAGCGCGCCGCTGGCGCTGCCCGGGCTGCGGTGGACGGCGGTGGCGGAAATCGATGAAGAGGAGGCCTTCGCGCCGGTGCGCGCCCTGCAGGCGCGGCTGCTCACCGCCGGTCTCGGGATGTCGGCGCTGTTCTTCCTCGTCGCCGGGTGGCTCGGTGCGTCGGTGACGCGGCCGATGCTCGAACTCGCCGGCACCGTCGCGCGGATCGGCGCCGGCGCCCGCGGCGCCACCGTGCCGGTGCGATCGCGCGACGAGGTCGGCCAGCTGGCGACGGCCTTCAACCGCATGAGCGCCGACCTCGATCGCACCACGGTCTCGAAGGTCGAGCTCGAGCGGCTCGCCGGCCGGCTGCTCACCGCACAAGAGGACGAACGGCGGCGGGTCGGGCGCGAACTGCACGACGATCTCGTGCAGCGGATTGCGGCGACGGCGATCGAAGTCGGACGGCTCGAACGGCTGTCGGCACCGGCCGGTGGCGCGGCCGGGTGGAGCGCCGAACAGCGCGCCGGACTCGACCGGCTGAAGAAGACGCTGGCCCGCCTGTCGGAGGACGTCCACCGGCTGTCGCGCCGCATCCACCCGGTGATGCTCGACGAACTCGGCCTGACCGCCGCCATCGAGTCCGAGTGCCGGGCCTTCATGGAGCGCGGCGGTCCGCCGGTGGACGTGCGCATCGCCAGCGGTCGCGAGAGCCTGGATGGCGTGGCGAAGGAAACGGCGCTGGCGCTCTACCGCATCGTCCAGGAAGCCTTGCGCAATGCCTGGCAGCACGCAGCGGCGGCCGAGGTCGCCATCGACATCGCGCGCGACGGCGCGCTCGTCTCGTTGCGCATCACCGACAACGGGGCCGGCTTCGATCGGGCGGCGCCCGGCTGGCATGCCGGTCTCGGCCTGGCGAGCATGGAGGAGCGCACGCGGCTGCTCGGCGGCACGATGCAGGTGGCATCGGCGCCAGGGCGGGGGACGCGCATCGACGTCACGCTGCCGGTGATCCCGTCCGGGGCGGTCCATGGACCGCCGCCGGACGACATCCGCGAGAGGACGGACGATGGCGAAACCGCGCATTCTGATCGCTGACGACCACGGCATCGTCGTCGAAGGGCTGCAGCGTCTGCTGGCGATCGACTTCGACCTCGTCGGCGTCGCCCGCAACGGCGTCGAGATGGTCGAGCAGTGCACGGCGCTGAAGCCGGCGCTCGTCGTCGCCGACCTCTCGATGCCGCTGATGAACGGCGTCGATGCGCTGCGCAAGCTGCGACGGCAGGGCGACCAGACGCGCGTCGTCTTCCTCAGCATGCATGCCGACGTCACGTCGGCAACGCGGGCGCTCGAGGCCGGCGCGTCCGGCTACGTACTGAAGCACGCGGCGTCCGACGAACTCGTGACGGCGATTCGCGACGCCCTGGCCGGCCGCGTGTTCATCTCGCCGTCGTTGCGCACGCCGGCGGTCGAGGAGCGGCTGCTGGGCGGACCGGACGCAGCCCGCGGCCTGGAGCTGACGCCGCGGCAGAAGGAAGTGCTGCAGCTGCTGGCCGAAGGGAAGTCGGCGAAGGAGATCGGTGCGATCCTCGGCATCTCGCCGCGCACGGCCGAGACGCACAAGTACAAGATGATGGACGACCTCGGCCTGCCGACGACGGCGGAGCTGGTGCAATACGCCATCCGGCACGGCCTCGTCTCAGCCGACCGGGCTCCGTAATTTTACGGATACCGGCACCCCCCGGCGAACTGCTTCAATGATTCGCAGGGAGGGTTACGATGTCGATGACAACGTTCCGGATGGGATTGACGGGTTTCGTGGTGGCGGTCGCGCTGGTTGCGGCGGCGCCGTCGCAGGCGCAGGACCAGCCCGGGCAGCTCGCCGCACTCGCGAAGGAAGCGCGGACACCGGCCGATCATGCGAAGGTCGCGAAGAGCTACCGGCTGCAGGCGGACGAGTTCGACGCCCGCGCGGCTGAGTACGAAGCGCGCGTCGCCCGGCTGGCGAAGCACCAGCCCGGCATCTCCTACAAGTGGCCGGCCATGGCGCCGCCCGACATCACCAGGGCCAAGCAGCAGGCGATGGCGGCGCGCCGCGCCGCCCGTGAGAGCCGTGCCCTGGCCGAGCAGCACGTCCATCTGTCGGTCGAAGCGCTGGCCAATGACTGAACGGCGCCGGCCGCGATCCTAGTAGTTCCACTGCACCTGCACGCCGACGCGAGTGCCGTCGGTGCTGCGGGTGTAGGGGAACGACGAGGTCCGGGTCCGCGTGAACGAACGCGTGAACATGCCGGTGACTTCGAATTCCGCCCACCTGGCGAACTCCAGCCCGAAGTCGATTTCGTTGACCCGCTCACGCGGCGCGTTGCGGCCGAACTTGCGGCCGCCATCGTAGTACTGCCAGCGTGAGAACGGGAACCAGGTGCCGGTGCGGCGGCTCTGGCGCAGGTAACCGACCTGCACGTAGCCGCCGTGCAGGTCGTCCGCCTCGATGGTCCGGTTGTCGGCGCTCAGTGCCGGGCCGCGGCCGAACGTCCACTCGGCTTCGACGCCGATCGGCTGCGGATACCAGACCGCGCTCACCGCGGCCCGCTGGTCGAGCACGCCATCCGCCGGCCCGCTGGGAGTGAACGTCGCGCCGCCCGAGGTGATCGCCTGCGTCGGCGAGACGAAGTGCCCGCGATATCCCTGGAGGCCGAGTTCGACGTACTGTCCGCTGGCCAGCTTGAACGGGTACGAGACGCGGCCGTAGACGTGCACGTCGCCATTTTGATCGCCGCGGTTCAGCCCCTGCCCCGAGTAGACACCGGCCGAGACCACGCCGTAGTCGCCGGAGCCCTTGAGTCCCAGCCCGGTCAGGTCGCGAAAGCGGCGGCGCGCTTCCGGTGAGGCCCACATCAGCGCCGCCCCGAGATCGCGTTCGCCCTCGACCGCGCTGTTGAGCGCATCCGGCCGCTCGAGCGCCGCGCGATTCTGGCTCGACTGCATGTTGACGAACCCGAACGGCACTTTCGACTGTCCGAACCGCAGCCGCCACGCCTTGGCCTTGTCGAGCGCCAGATCGGCGTAGAGGTCACGGGCCTGCAGCGAGTAGTCGGCCGCGCCGGTGGAGGCGTTGAAGTCGTACTGCCCGTACAGATACAGGCGATTGGTCACGTCGCCGCTGAAGATGAAGCGGCCGCGGCGGATGACGAACGACTCGTTCGGGTTCACCGACCGATCGGCCGGCACGTCGACCGGCGCGCCGTCGTACGACAGGACGTCGGTATAGCGGAACTGCGTGTAGCCGCGCAGCCCGATCTTCTCGTACCACTTGTTCGACAGCGTCTTGGCGATGGCGGGACCGAGGTCCGGGCTGCCGGCCCGTATCGACTCGATGGTCTTCTGCTGCGCGTCGACCCTGGCTGACACCGCCGCCACCTGCTGCGCCGCCGGTCCGTCGGCCGGCGCCGGCGCGGCGGCCTCGGCGACCAGCCGGATCTCCTCGTACTCGGCGGCCGTTATCGACCCGCGGTCCCGCAGCACTTGCATCAGCTTCAGCAGCGCCTCGTTCGCCGCTTCGCCGGGTGCGACGGTCGCCAGCGACAACGCCGCCGTCAACGCGCCCGATATCGCCGCCCGGCGCCACCGGGCGCCACCGCTCGCCTCTCGTCGTTGCATCGATGACAAACATACGAAATTCAGGTTTCGCCGATGTGTCCGCCATGTTTCGGACGGATTAACAATCGCCGGCCGCCGCCGGATTCCGTCGCGCCCGTAAGGAAACCGACAGCGTGTCGATCGTGCGAAGATGGGTGGCGATGGCTGGCGCACGCCGGTATCGGGCCGGTGAATCGCTCGAGGACTTCTGCCGATCGTGCAAGACCGACCGGATGCACACGGTCATGGTCGTCGACCCGGACGGTCGGCCGATCCGCGTCGTCTGTGGCTTCTGCGACAGCGAGCACAATTACCGCGGCGGGCCGCGCATCGACAGCGACGGCACGGCGGCGGACCACCAGACGCCGCAGTCCCGCCGCCATGCCGATGCGGCCGCGCCGTCGTCAGCCCCGGCCCGCCCGCCTGCCGCACGCAGCGGCGAGGCGCCGTTTCCGATCGTCAGCGACCGCGAAAGGATAGCTGCACCGATGTCCAGTGACGCCGCCGGCGACCTCGAACTGCTGATCCGGCGCATCATCCGCGAGGAAGGCGGGCTGACCCCGGCCGCGCCGGCGGCGAAATGGCGCGGCGGCACCCTCGTGCTGAGGCCGGGAACGCCAGGGCTCCAGGAGAAGAGCTGGCCGATCGAGACGTTCTTCCACAAGGTGGTGATGCTGCGCAACCGCCTGCGGACCCTCGAACAGCAGGTGAATGCCGCCGACCTGCCCGACGACGCGAAGGTGAAGCTGCAGGGCTACATCACCGGTTGCTACGGCTCGCTCACCAGCTTCAACGTCCTCTTCGCGGACGAGGACGATCAATTCAAGGGGGCGGGAACCGCTGATTGATGCGGGCGATCATCGCCGGGTCCTCGGTGAGATCGGCGGCCCGCACCGCCTGCTGATACAGCGACTGCACCTGCCACGGCCAGGCCTGCCGCTGCAGCGCGCGCCCGTAGGCCGCATCCGCCTCGTCCGGATGCCCGAGGTAGATGTGCGCCTCGCCTTCCGTCGCGTGGCGCCACACATCGTCCTTGCCGCTCGCCGCACATTGCGCCAGCGCCTGCTGCGCGTACCCCATCGATGCCGTGACGTCGCAGCGATAGGCACGCGCCATGAACGCGCAGTTGATCGCGTGGTAGAACGCCTGCGCCGCATCCGAGCCGAACGACTCCTCGAACCCCTGACGATACAAGGCGAGCGCTTCCTCGGCGTCGGCCTTGCGGTGTTCGACCAGCCAGCGGCGCTTCAACCGCCCGGCGAGCACGCCGAGCGGATCGGTGCCGGCGTGGCCGCCGCCGCGCAGCAGCGCGATCGCGTCGGCGCGCCGATCGACGGCATCCAGGGCGAGCGCCAGGTTGACGAGCCCCCTGTCGTCCAGCTCGGTCCGGATCGGCCACAGGGTGTCGATGGCACTCTGGAAGGCGCGCGACTCGACGGCCAGCCGTGCGGCGTCGATGGCGCTGACGCTCAGGTCGCCCCGCAGTGTCTTCATCGCCAGCTTGAAGCCGAGATGGTCGGCCTTCTCGGGCTTGACGATGTCGAGATGATTGCCGTAGACGACGCGCCGATACGGCTCGGCAAACGGGTCCAGCGACGACAGCCGGGGCACGAACTCGTCGCGTTCACCGGCAACCGTCACGAAACGGAAGGGCGGGCGGCCGGTGACGTCGGCGTTCCACTGCTGGCGCAGCGTCGTGATGAACGGGCTGTCGCACGCCATGTCACGGGTCTGCCGCTTCCAGAACGCGAAGGGTGACGCCTTCTGCAGCCCGGCGCTCGGTGTCCCGAACAGCATCAGATGCGAGACCCGCCGCCGCAGCGCGGGCTCCGACAGCAGGCCGCGCTGCACCAGCAGTCCGCCCATGCTGTGGGCGAGGAACGCCAGCGCGTCGTAGCCGTCGAGCGGCGGGACGGACGTCTGCGTCGTCAGCAACCCGCCGCCGGTGACGATTTCGGGGTCGGCGCTCCAGACGCCGGCGATGTCGAAACTGAGGCTGGTCGAGTATCCGAGGCTGTAGATGTCCCAGGCGGCCAGGGCCGCCTCGGCCGCGAGCAGCGTCGGGAAGCCGCCCCAGGTGGAGATGGCATCGCCGCCGAAGCCGTGGACGAAGACGATGGCCGCCTTGCTGCCGCGTGATTGTCGGTGGACGACGAGCTGTGGACTATCCGCCATGGCCGAGATGAAGTATATTCCGGCCCTCCCCGCGCACGACGCGACACAGACCTCTCGCCTGGAGTCGGCCGATGCCTGCGATTTCGCTCAAGAACGATCAGGTCCCGTTTCTGCTCGGTGGTTCCGGGTCGATTGCGGTCGATACCGGTGAACTCGCGCTCAAGGCACCGATCGCGCCGGATGCGGCGCGGTTGCTGAACGTGTCGTTCGACGGCGGCGGTGCCCAGGCGATTGCGCTCGGCGACGCCGAGTCGCTCCAGATCGCCGTCCGGACCAGCGGCTCGGTCGAGCTGATCCCGATCTTCGCCACCTCGCCGGCCGCGGCGCTGCGCCTGCTCGATGCCTATGGCCTTGGCCGGTTCTTCGCCAGCCCCGAGCACCGGCAGCAGGGGATTCTCTGCTTCAGGACGACGGCGTCGACCAGCGCCGCCGGCAGTGGCAGCTTCCGCTACGCGGCGCTGAAGCCGACCGTCGCGCTCGAGGCCGGCGCCGACGCCGGCTATGCCTTCCTGCGGCCGTTCGACGCCAGCCTGGGCGTCCAGCAGGTGATCGCCGGGTTCTTTCGCGAAGTGCGTCTCCCCGAGCAGGCGGGCCGCGCGCCGGCGCCCGGCGAGGCGATTGCGCTGCAGTTCGGCGGCTACCTGCGGCTCGGCGCCGAGATGGCGACCGGCTACCGGCTGGCCGGGACCAAGTCGATTGCGCTCGGCCAGCTGGCGCTCTCGGAGACCTACGATCTGAGTGTCACCGGCCGCGTCGGCCTGTCGGCCGGTGTCGCCGGCCGGTTCAGCATCCTCGTCACCGCCGCCGACCGACCCGGCTGGGCGCGCGTGCTGGTGCGCCGGCATGCGGCGAAGGATCTCAAGGTGGCGGCGGACGTCACCGTCGGTTTCAAGAACGAGCTCGATCTGCCGGGCAGCGCCCACGAGTTCCTCGGCGCCGCCCTCGGGGTGAACGGCAAGAACTTCATCAACCTGTTCAATCGGGCGCTCGAGCTGTCGGACTTCGCGACGTTCCGGGCGGCGACCGACGGCCTGGCCCAGAAGTTCGTCGAAGCGATCATCGGCAAGTCGTTCGACGCCCTGTCGTCGAAGACCGAGTTCGAGCGGTTCATGGCGACCGTGGCGCGCGTCGTGAAGAGCGTCGAGCAGGTGCAGGACCGGGCGGTGACGCTGTTCGATCGCTATTTCGACCGGCTGACGCCGCTGACGCAGTTCCTGGAACGGATCCAGTCGCTGACCGACGAGCGGCTGGCGGCGCTCCGCGCCGAGCTCGATCCCGAGCGCTGGGCGATGCTGGCGCAGCTCACCGACGGCGACCCGCTGGCGTTCCTGCTCGACCAGGTGACGGTCGACGGCCGGCGGCGCAGCAGCGTCGCCACGCTCAAGGCGCGCGCCGATGCCGCGCTCGCCCTCGTCCGCGACCGCGCCCACGACGACCTGCGGCGCGTCATCACGACCGCGAAGCAGGAATTCGGCGTCGATCGGTTCATGCGCGCGCTGGCCGCCATCGACACCCCCGACGAACTGCGCGCCGTCGCCAACGACCGCCTCGGACTGTTCGTGCGGCGCCTCGTCGGCCGGGCGCTCGACTCGTCGACCAACATCAAGGAGGCGTTCGCCGACGTGCGCGCCGTGCTCCAGAACGTCGACGCCTTCGCGAACCGCCTCTTCACGACGTTCAAGGAGGCCAGCAACCGGTCCTATGGCGCCGCCCTGCACGCCGAGTACAGCCGGGCCTCGGAGTCCGATTCGCTGATCGACGTCGACCTCAACCTGTCGACGCCCCGCGGCCGCGCCCTCATGCGCGAGGCCGGACGCGGCGACTTCGAACAGGTGCTCACCGTCACCGATGCCGAGATCGTCCAGCTGCGCGAAGGGGTGTTCACCCACCGCACCCGGCGCCAGAGCCCCTTCAAGGTCAACATCGTCGGCTGGCACCGCGACTATCAGTACGAAGGGTTCGATCGCGTGATCAGCGAGGCCGAACAGCGGCTGGTGCCGGGCGAGCACGGCATCACCGTGTTCACGACCGCCAGCCTCCAGATCGAACGCGAGCGGCGGCGCCAGGACGAGACGGTCCACGTCAACTTCCTGCTGCGGGCGCTGGGCGAGTCGGCCGGCGTCGTGAAGTCGCGGCCCCGCGACCGTGACTACGTCGTCGATGGCCTGCGTTCGCTGCAGGTCAGGTACGAGCTGGCGTTCACCGACGAGGACACCTCGGAGATGGAGCTGCGCGACTACCTCGGGTTCGCGCAGGAGCTCGGGCTGGCCGAGCAGGGCGCCACGTTCGAGCAGCTGGCGCCGTTGCTCGACCGGCAGCCGGGCGGCGGCTTCGGCGACGTCAAGGCGGCCTACGATGTCCGTTTCGGACCACCGGCGCTCGCCGCGCTGCTGTCCGTGTCGAGCATTTCGCCGGTCGCCGAGAAGACGATTCGTCAGGCGCTGCGCCACATCGTCCTGGCGAACTATCTGAAGAGCCGCGAGATGCACGACGTCGCCTTTGCCTACGCGACGCCCGGCGTGTTCGATCTGTTCCACGACGAGGGTGCGGCGAAATTCGCCGGCCATTCGCAGCGGTCGTTCGCCGTCCGGGTGGCAGCCGGCATCGCGGCGCCGGCGCGGGTCGACCTCGACACCATGGAACTGAACGTCCTCGCGACGCTGTTCAACATCGAAAACGCGTTGATCAAGGCGATCCGGAACCTCTACAAGGTGCTCGGCGGCCCGGCAATCGACCTGGCGAAGTTCGAGAAGGCGCTGGCCGGCTTCGGCGCCGCCATGAAGCAGTTCGACGACTTCGATCAGACGTCGCGCCGGGAGGGTGTCGGCACCAACACGTTGTTCGTCGTGTTCGATGCGCTCGTCCGGATCGCCGCAAAGGGGGCGCCGGCCACTGCATCCGTGCTGCGCCTCACCAGCCGGTCCGGCGAGCGGACCGTCGAGAAACTGTTCCTGTCGGCCGCCGCGGCCGCCGCCGACTGAGCGCGCCGGGAGCCATCGAGCATCAGATCCGGGATCAGACCGAGGTGAACCGTGTTCGACTCGCCGTTGATTGAGGTGGCCATCGGCCTCTCGTTCGTCTTCCTGCTGCTCAGCCTGCTGGTCAGCTCGCTGTGCGAGATGCTGGCCGGCGTGTTCAAGTGGCGGGCCCAGTACCTCTGGGCCGGTCTCGAGACGCTGCTGCAGAGTCCCGAGGCGCGAACCCGCCTGTATGAGCATCCGCTGATAAAAGGGCTGGCGCCGATGAAGATCGGACCGCGTCCAGTCACCGGTCTGCTCGCCAGAATCGGCCTCATCCCGGGTGGCGGGCCGTCGTACATCCCGTCCCGCACGTTCGCGATGGCGCTCCTCGACGTCGTCCGTGAGCCGAATGCCGTCGCCGCCGACGTCGAAGCCCGAGTCGAGGCACTCATCGACCAGGCGACCAGAAATCCGAGCGCGCTGGTGGCGTCGTTCGGGCAGCTGGTGCAGCACCTCGAGTCGGATCCGGCGCTCGCCGGGCTGGCGACACGCGTCCAGGATCTGCGGCAGCGGCTCTTCCAGTCGGTCGATCCCGCGGTACTGAGCTCGCTCACCTGGCAGGTGGAGAACGCCGTCGCCGGCGTGCCGACCAGCGGGCAGGGAAGCCTCGGCCCGGTGACGGAGTGGCTGGCCCACGCCGGCAAGGCCCGCCACTACGTCGAGCTGCGCGCCGCCCTGGCCGACGCGCTCGCCGCCATGCCGGTGACGCAGCCGGCGGCCCGGGAGTGCCGGACGACGCTCGAGAGCATCCTCGGGCGCTTCACCCTCGGCAGCCCCGAGGAGATTGCGCGCGAGTTGCAGCGGTTCGTCGCCGGCTCGAAAGAGGTGCGCCAGGCGATCGTCCAGGCCGGCGAGTCGCTGCACGGGCTGGCCGGATCGCTGCGGCCGCTGCTGGACGACGCGGCCGGAGACGTGGAGCGCTTCCGCGAGAATGTCGAAACCTGGTTCAACAACTCGATGGACCGCGTCTCGGGCGCCTACAAGCGCCACACGCTCGCGTGGCAGGCCGCCATCGGTCTGGCGCTGGCCATCGTGATGAACGTCGATGCGCTTCAGATCACGCGCTCGCTGTGGCACGACCGGGCGTTGCGCGAGGTGCTGGTCGCCCAGGCCGAAACGGTCGCCAGGCAGGAACAGCCGCCGTCCGGTGCCGCCGCGCAGTTCAGCACCTTGCGCAGGGAGGTCGGGTCGCTCGGCCTGCCGATCGGCTGGCGGGGATGCGAGACGACGAGCACGGACGAGGCCGCGGTCGGCACGCGGATGCTGTGGTGCGAGCCGGGATGGTGGGGCTGGGCGCTCATCCCGATGGTGCTCGGCTGGTGCCTCACCGCCGCGGCGGTGTCGCTCGGTGCACCGTTCTGGTTCGACACGCTGAAGAGGTTCATCAGCATCCGGTCGTCCGGAAAGGCGCCGGAAGAGCGGCCGGTCGCTCCGAAGGTCGTGCCGCAACCGCGCGAGCCGGGAGAACGTCCACCAACAACGTGAGCCGATTCGGACGCGATGCACGCAGTCATGAGTGTGGAGACAATCATGCTGCCGCGTATGCCACTGCTGCTGCTGTTGGCGCTCGCACGTCGGTCGAGCCGCGGCGGGCCCTCGCCCAGCCGGCCGCCGGCCGGGTTGCCGTGACGCCGGTGGTCGGCGCCCGGCGGCAGGCGTTGCCGCTGTCGATTCAGTTCTGAGGCGCGATCCGCGCCAACCCGCGTGCGGCCTCAGTGCGGTGCGTCTTCGACCAGTTCGATGCGCCGCCACGCGCCGCTGCGGAAGCGCAGGAAGAGCACCAGGGCGAGCAGTCCGAGGTAGATCAGCAGCCACAGGACCGCGTGCTGCTCGGTGCCGCCAAGGCGGCGCACCGTGACCCAGCTGCCGGGCACGAACACCAGCCAGGCCAGCACCCCGCGCGACCACATGGCGTAGGCGGTGTCACCGGCCGCCCGCAGCGCCTCGCCGGTGGTGATGCCGGCAGCGTCGAAGAGCTGCCACAAGGCCGAGAACATCAGCATCCGTACACCCACCCGCAGGAACAGCGGGCCGTTCTCGCCGGCCGGCGTGAAGAAGTAGAGCAGCTGATCGGGCACCAGCACGTAGGCCACGCCGATCAGGCACATCCACGCCGCCGCCACCGCGAACGTCAGGCGCAGGATGCCCGGCACGGCATCCCGGTCGCCGCCGCCGATCGCCTGGCCGACCAGGATGGCGCCGGCGGAGCTGATCGCCAGCGCCGGCATGAACGAGAACGAGTTCAGCTGCAGCACGGCCATCATCGCCGCCAGGCTGACGGTGCCGAGTCCGGCGACGACGATGTTGATGAAGACGATGAAGGCGAAGAACTCGAACGACCAGTTCAGTCCGGCCGGCGTTCCGAAACGGAGGAGTCGCAGGAACTCCCGGCCGCTGAGCCGGACCGCGTCGGCGCTCCGCCTGGTGCGCAGGAACACGACGAGGAAGGCGACGAAGGCCAGGCTGGTGGAGATGGCGCTCGCCCACGCGGCGCCGGCGACGCCCCAGGCCGGAAATCCCAGGTGGCCGTCGATGAGCAGCCAGTTGAACAGGACGTTCATGATCATCGCCGAGACGTTCACCTTCATCCCGACGGTGGTGTTGCCGGTTCCGCCAAAGTAGTTGGCCAGCGCCTCGTTGCCGACGGTGGTGCCGGTGGAGAGCAGCCGTATGGAGAGATAGCCGAGCATCAGCCGCTCGACGTCCGGCGTGTAGTCGGTCGCCGCCAGCAGTCGTGGCAGCAGTGGCAGCGCCGCCAGCGTCAGCGCCTGCGCGCCGACCGCCACCCACAGCCCGTACCAGCCGAAGCGGCGGGCGCCGGCGGCGTCACCCTTCCCGGTGAGTTGTGAGCTGAAGCTGGCGATGACGAACGTCAGGCCCATCGGGAAGATGAAGGCGGCGACGGCATTCATGCTGCCGGTGGTCGCCGCCGCCAGTGCATCCTCCCCGAGGTGCGCGACCATCAGCGCGTCGGCGAGGCCGACGACCACCTGGGTGGATCGCGACACGACGATCGGCCAGGCCAGGCTGAGCAGGGTCGTGAGGCGGGACGGGTGCGGCATCGGGAAACAGCAACGATACCGCACCCTCGCGGTCCCAGCGACTCGCGCCTCGCTCGCGAGGCAGGCCGCCGCGCCGGCGCGGCGGTCCGCTGGCGCGACCGGCCGATCAGAACACCGGGAACCTCTCGTCGTCCGGCTCGTGCTGGACACCGTAGGCATTGAGCGACAAGGAGATGGCGCGATAGTCGGCGGTCGTGAAGACGCCGCTCATCACCCACGGAATCCCGAAGCGATCGACCAGCGCCGTCCACGTCGCGTCGGAGACGACGCCGTCGCGGAAGATCTCGTCGGACGCCCTCAGGATCGTCGCTTCGATCGGGTCCCAGGCCGGCGCGGTCGGACCGAGTGCGATGTTCTTCGGCTCGAGCCCCCATTCGCGGGCCCGCCCGACCGAGCCGACATGCTGCGCCCACTCGTACTCCGAGCGGCAGTTCCAACCCATGCGCAGGATCAGCATCTCGCGATGCCGCGGCGTGACCGGCGACCGCTGCAGGATGAACGTCTGCCGCGGGCTCCAGTTGCGGCTCAGCTCCGGATACAGTCCGAACGTCCGGCCGACGGCGATGCCGCGCCCGGGCGGCGCCACCGCGCGGGCGACCGTGAGCGGCGCTTCCCGAGGCGGCACCGTCACCCGGTAGGCGACGGTGGACGGCAGGCGGTCGGCATTGCCGCTGTCCGGCTGCACCCCGAAGGTGTTGTAGATCAGCGACAGCACCATGAAGTGGTTGGCGGTCTCGACCGCGTCCATCAGGTGGAACAGATCGAACGACTTCGCCAGCGCCGCCCACGTCGCGTCCGTCACCGACGCGTTGCGGTGCAGCTGATCGCTCATGGCGAGCAGCGTCGCGTCGAACGGGTCGAGCCCGGTCGCCGCCGGACCTTCGGCGATGCGCGTCAGGTCGGCGTTGCTCAGGCCGGCGGTGCGGGCGCGCGGTGCATGCTGCGACCACAGGTACTGACTGCCATTCAGCCAGGCGGCCCGCAGGATCAGCAGTTCGCGATGCTTCGGCGTGAGCCGCGAGTCGGCGGACAAGTAGATCGTGTAGGGCATGACGCCGTCGAACAGTTCCGGCACCCGGAGCAGCGTGAGGGCGGCGTTGTCGGGCGTGCCATAGCGTGCATGCTTCTCGACGAGCGCCTTCTGTGCGTCGGTCCACTCCGTTGCCGCGAGCGGCGCGATGCGGCGCGCCGCCGGCGTCGGCTGCCGTGCGCCCGGGAGATCGACGGTCGTCTGCGCCCGTGCCGTGCCGCCGGCGAGGGCGATGGTCGTGAGCAGTGCGGTGGCGGTCATCAGCCGCCGGTGGTGCCGGCGCGGCGCCGGACGGACGAAGGCAGAGTGCAGCATGCGGTGGATTCTAGCCGCTTTGCCAGGTCGCCGACATTCCGGCGTGCAGGTAGGGATGAATTCCGCCGCCGGCTCCGGGCTTCCGGCATTCGAGCGCGGCGCCGCGCCGGTTTCCGCGGCTTTGCCGCGCCTGCAAAAGGGGTACGTCCCTTGAATGGTGGTGGCCCATACGCCCGGGCCGGCCCGATGGAGGCACAGCGATCGGCCCGGCCGGTCTGCCGGTGCAGGCCCGGGCATCATCGGCCGCCCGGAACGGACGTTGTCCCTTGGTCTCGCGAAAGCCTCACGAACGATGGACATCCGTCGCGGCACCGCCACGGACGGCTGTACCTGTGCCGTTGCGGCCGATCTCGCCGATCCGCGAGGCGGCGGCACGCCGGTGCACGCGGCGCGCCGCGGGGCGGTGCCGGATCCTCGAGCGTGAAGACGGGGGATGAAGGGCGATGAGGGATCGATGACCCAGACCGTTCGCTACGACGACCGCACTCCGCGGCTGTTCTTCCTGGCGGCTCTCGTCTGGGCCGTCGTCGGCATGCTCGTCGGCGTCCTCATCGCGGCGATGCTGTTCATGCCGGCCCTGAACGTCGCGCCCTACCTCACGTTCGGCCGTCTGCGCCCGCTCCATACCAACGCCGTCATCTTCGCGTTCTGCGGCAACATCATCTTTGCCGGTACCTATCATTCGATGCAGCGGCTGCTGAAGACGCGCCTCTTCAGCGACCTGCTGTCGAAGGTCCACTTCTACGGCTGGCAGCTGCTCATCGTGGTGGCCGCGGTGGCGCTGGTCAACGGCAACACGCAGGGCAAGGAGTACGCCGAGCTGCCGTGGCTGCTCGACATCGTCATCGCCATCCTCTGGGTGATTTTCGCGGTCAACTTCTTCGGCACCATCGCCATCCGGCGCGAGCGGCACATCTACGTCGCCATCTGGTTCTATATCGCCACCATCGTCGCTGTCGCCATCCTGCACATCGGCAACAGCATCGCCGTGCCCTATTCGCTGCTCGGCAGCTACCCGGCCTATGCCGGCGTCAAGGACGCGCTGATGCAGTGGTGGTACGGCCACAACGCCGTCGCCTTCTTCCTGACCACGCCGTTCCTCGGTCTCATGTACTACTACCTGCCCAAGGCGGCCGAGCGGCCGGTCTTCAGCTACCGGCTGTCGATCATGCACTTCTGGTCGCTGGTGTTCGTCTACATCTGGGCCGGTCCGCACCACCTGCACTACTCGGCGGTCCCCGAGTGGGCGTCGACGCTCGGGATGCTGTTCTCGCTGATCCTCTGGATGCCGTCGTGGGGCGGCATGGTGAACGGCTTCTTCACGCTGCGCGGCGCGTGGCACAAGGTGCGCGAGGATCCCATCCTCAAGTTCATGGTGGTCGCGGTCACCTACTACGGCATGTCCACCTTCGAGGGGCCGATGATGTCGATCAAGTCGGTGAATGCGGTGTCGCACTTCACCGACTGGACGATCGGCCACGTGCATGCCGGGGCGCTCGGCTGGAATGCCTTTCTGTCGTTCGGCATCCTGTACTGGGTCGTGCCGCGCCTGTGGAAGACGCCGCTGTACTCGACGCGACTGGCGACGTTCCACTTCTGGGTGTCGACGGTCGGCCTGATCGCCTATCAGGTGTCGATGTGGGTGGCCGGCATCACGCAGTGGGCGATGTGGCGTGCGTTCGAGCCCGACGGCCGCCTCGTCTACCCGGACTTCATCGAGACCGTCCTTCGCCTGGTGCCGATGTACGAGGTCCGCCTCGTCGGCGGGCTGCTCTTCTTCGGCGGCCTCCTCGTGGGCGGCTGGAACCTGGTCCAGACGATCCGCAGCGCGCCGGCCGACTACGCCGTCGAGCCCGACGTCGAGGCGCCGCCGCTCGTCGTCGACACGGTGGTGCCGGGCGCCGTCACGCCGGCCAATACCTACGACCACGCCTTCTATGCCCTGCAGCACGCGATGCGCCACGGCGTCCACCGCATGCTCGAGGCCCGCATCGTCACGTTCACGGTGCTCACCGCGCTCGCGCTGGCGGTCGGCTCGCTGGCCGAATCGATCCCGATGTTCTTCAACAAGGAGAACGTCAAGGAGATCGCGAGCGTCAAGCCGTACACGCCGCTCGAGGTCGTCGGCCGCGACATCTACATCCGGGAAGGCTGCTACAACTGCCACTCGCAGATGGTCCGCCCCTTCCGCTACGAGACCGAGCGCTACGGTGAGTACTCGAAGGCCGGCGAGTACGTCTACGACCATCCGTTCCAGTGGGGGTCGAAGCGCACCGGTCCCGACCTGCAGCGCGTCGGCGGCAAGTATCCGTCGCTGTGGCACGTCCGCCACATGGCGCAGCCGGCGTCGACGACGCCCGGCTCGATCATGCCGGCCTATCCGCACCTGCTGACCAGCGGGTTCGACACCGGCCTGATCGGCGCGAAGCTCCGCGCCCTGCGGACCGTCGGCGTGCCGTACAGCGACGGCGAGATCGACACGGCGGTCGCCGCCATGCGCACGCAGGCCGGCACGATTGCCGCCGAGGTCGAGTCCCAGCAGGGACCCACCGGCCTCGCCGACAAGGAGATCATCGCCCTCACCGCCTACTTGCAGCGCCTCGGCACCGACATCCGCTGGAGACGGCCGGCGACACAGGCGCCCTATAGCGCGACGCTGCAGGCGCCGGCGACGCCGGCGACGCCGTCGACCCCGCGCGACGCCACCGCAGCGGAACGCGCCGCTCCGGCGGCAGCGACGGTACCCGCCGTTCAGCCGTCGACGCCCGCCGGCGTGCGCGGCGGTCCAACGGAGTAGACGATGCTGCCGGACCTCGCCACCAGCCTGTCGACGACGCTGGCCGTCGCGTCACTGCTGTTCTTCGTCGCCGTCTACATCGTCGTCGCCGTCAGGGTGTTCAGGGCCGACCCCGACGAACTGGCTGCGCATGCCCGAATGGCCCTCGAGCCACCGCTGTCGTCGCTGCCAGGGTCGCGGGCGGACCGCGGCGCCGCACCGCCTGGCGCCGGCCCGTCGCGAGGATAGGGAGAGCGGACCATGACACAGTACGACGACCGCGTCCTCCACGAACTCGACGGGATCAAGGAATACGACAACCCGATGCCCGGCTGGTTGATGGCCATCTGGTGGGGCTCGCTCATCTTCTCTGGCGCCTACCTGATGTTCTTCGCCCTCAGCTTCGGCGAGGGCACGATGGAGGCGGAGTACCGCCAGCAGACGCAGTCCGCCATCGCCTCGGTGCAGGCCTACGTCGATGCGCATCCGCTGGTGCCGCCGAAGCCCGCCGAACTGCTCGCCGGCGCCGGCAACGAGGCGGTCATCGATCTCGGCGCCTCGCGCTTCGCGCGGTCGTGCGCGGCGTGCCACGGCGAGCAGGCGCAGGGGCTCATCGGCCCGAACCTCACCGACGATCGGTGGCTCCACGGCGGATCCGTCGAGCAGATCTTCCAGACCGTCGCCAAAGGCTGGCCGGCGAAGGGGATGCCGCCGTGGGGACGGGCGCTGCCGCCCGAGGAACTGTCGGCCCTCGTGTCGTACATCCGCAGCCGGCAGGCGACGAACCCGCCGAATCCGCGCGCCGCCGAAGGCGACCAGGTCATGCCTGAACCGTTGCCGGCGCAGTGAGATGACGATGTCTGCGAGCGCCTATCCATCAGACCGATCGGGACCGGGGGCCGTCGCGCCGTCGCATGATCGCGTGTTCGACGTCGCGCCGCCGGACGAACTGCTGTACAGCCTGTCGGCCGACGGCAAGCGGCGGTTCATGCATCCGGTCGTGCACAAGGGGCACTACTGGCGGATCCGCCGGCGGATCGCCGCGGCGCTGATGGTGATGTTCTTCGCCCTGCCGCTGATCCGCGTCGGCGGCTACCCGGCGGTGTTCTTCGATCTCGCCGCGAGACGGACGCACCTCTTCGGGACGACGTTTCATCCGACCGAGAGCGTCGTGCTCTTCGCCTTCGGTTTCGCGGTCGTGGTGACGGTGTTCTTCGTCGGCTCGACCTTCGGTCGCGTCTGGTGCGGGTTCGGCTGTCCGCAGACCGTCTACCTGGAGTTCCTGTTCCGGCCGATCGAAGCCTGGATTGAAGGCGGCCCGGCCAGGCAACGGGGCCTGAACCGCGAGCCGTGGAGCCCGCGCAAGATCCGGATCAAGGCGTTCAAGTACGGTGTCTTCGGCCTCATCGCGCTGGTGATGGCGACGAACTTCGTCGCCTACTTCACGAGCTGGTCGGCGCTCGGTCCAGGCCTGCTCCACGCGCCGTGGCAATGGACCAGCGCGCTGTTCACGATCGCCGCGGTCGCCGGGCTCATCGTCTTCGACTTCGGCTGGTTCCGCGATCAGATGTGCACGATTGCCTGCCCGTACGGCCGCCTGCAGAACGTCCTCGCCGACACGGACACCCTGCTGGTGGCCTACGACACGGCGCGCGGCGAGCCGAGGACCCGGTCGCGCGAGCTGCGGCCGGGGGCCGGCGCCTGCGTCGACTGCAACGCCTGCGTCGCCGCCTGTCCGACCGGCGTCGACATCCGGCGCGGGCTCCAGGTCGAATGCATCGGCACAGCACAGTGCGTCGACGCCTGCGACGAGGTGATGCGCAAGCTGGGGCGGCCGACCGGGCTGATCACCTTCACGTCCGAACGCGCCCAGCACGGCGGCAGCCACCGCCTCTGGCGGCCACGCAATCTGGCGTATCTCGCGCTGATGGTCGTGGCGTGGGGCGCGTTCGCCGTTCTCATCGCGACGCGCGCCGACGCGCTCGTCGAAGTCGTCCGCGGCGGCCGCGAACCCTACCGCGTCCTCAATTCCGGCGACGTCGCCAACCAGCAGCGCTTCAGGTTCACGAACCAGCTGCAGGAACCGCAGCGCTTCACCATCGAGGTGCTCGAGCCTCGCGACATCTCGCTCGTCACGAGCGAATCGCCGGTCGTGGTGGCGGGCGAACAGGTGGTCACCGTGAACGCGGTGGCGACCGTGCCGCGCCGGCGGTTCACGGACGGACAGGCGAACGTCCGCTACCTCGTGACGTCGGACCGCGGCTTCCGCCAGGAGATCGATTTCCTGCTCCTCGGACCCTTCGGCCCGCCAGGAGAGGTCCGATGAAGCTGTTCCGGCTGCTGTCCGAGTATCGCTGGCCGATCTACATCGGCGGGCACCTGACGCTGTCGGTGGTGGCCTGTGGCGTGCTCGTGTGGGTGGCGACGCGTCCCGATGCACCGCGCCCGATTGCCGGCTACTACCGGGCGGCGCAGACGTGGGATGCCGACGAAGGGGTGCAGGAGGCCAGCCGTCAGCTCGGCTGGACGGTCCGCTACGACGTGGCGACCGGCCTGCCGCACTACCCGGGGATGCCGCGTCCGGTCGACGTCACCGTCACCGATCGCGAGCGCCGGCCGGTCGCCGGTCTGGTCGGCGAACTGGTCGCGATTCGCGCGTCCGACGCCCGCCCCAACGCCGCCGGCGAACTGGTGGCGGTGCCGACGGCACCCGGACGCTACCGCACCTTGATACGCCTCGACGATCCCGGCACCTGGGAGTTCCGTCTCGATACCCGTCAACAGGCGATGCGCTTCGTGCACGTCGCCCGCTTCAGCGTGCCCGCCGACCCGGCCGGCGCGCCGGGAGTCGGGACGCGATGACGAAGGCAGTCACGGTGGCGCCGGAACCCGGGCCCTCGCGGACGGCGATGTGCACGCATTGCGGGCAGCCAGTGCCGGCCGGACTCGTGCGGACGGCGGACGCCGAGCAGTTCTGCTGTACCGGCTGCCGGCAGGTCTACACGTTGGTCCGGGAATGGGGCTTCGGCCAGTTCTATCGCCTGGTCGACCAGCAGCAGGGCGGTCTCGAGCCGGCTCGCGTGTCGGGACGCAGCTTCGACGACTTCGACGATCCGCAGCTGCAGGCGACCGCCACCGACGTGCTCGGACCCGAACGGCGGCGCACCCGGCTGTACCTCGAGGGCGTCCACTGCGCCGCCTGTGTGTGGCTGGTCGAGAAACTGCCGGCCGTCCTTTCCGGCGTCGACGACGTCCGTCTGAACTATGGCAGCGCGGTCGCCGAGGTCACCTGGCGACCGGGTCGTACGCGGCTCTCGACGATCGGGCGCGCCCTCGACCGGCTCGGCTACACGCCGCACGTGCACCAGGCCGCGCGGCTGCAGGATGCCCGGCGGTCCGAGGATCGCGCGGCGCTGGCGCGGTTCGGCGTCGCCGTCGCCTGTGCCATGAACCTGATGTTCCTGTCCGGCGCCCTCTACGCCGGCGCCGCCCAGGGGATGGCGTCGCCCTTCGAGCAGTTCTTCCGCTGGATGTCGCTGCTGGTGGCGGTGCCGGTGCTGACCTTCTCGGCGCGGCCGTTCTTCCGGACCGCGGCCGCCGGCCTGCGCGCCGGCGTCGTCCACATCGACCTGCCGATTGCCGTCGCGCTGGCGATCGCCTTTCTCGCCAGCGCGTCGAACGTCACGATCGGCCGCGGTCCGATCTGGTTCGACTCGTTGGCCATGCTGGTGGCGGCCCTGCTCGGCGCCCGCCAGCTGCAGCGCAGCGCACAGCGTGCCGCCATCGAGCGCGCCGACAGCCTGCGAGGGGTCGCCTTCCTCGAGTTCGCACGCCGCCTCGACGGCGACGGCGCCGACGCGCCGTCGGTCGAGGTGCCGCTCACCGCCCTCGCGCCCGGCGACCGTGTCGAGGTGCGGAGCGGCGAACTCGTGCCGGTCGACGGCGTCGTCCTCGCCGGTGAGTCGTCGCTCGACAACGCGATCATCACCGGCGAATCGGTGGCGGTGCCGGTGCGGACCGGCGACCCGGTGCACGCCGGCGCCACCAATCTGGGCGCCCGGTTGCTGGTGCGGGTGGCGGCCGCGGGTGCCGGCACCCGCGTCGGGGCACTGCTTGCGGTGGTCCAGGAGGCGCTGTCGCGCAAGCCGGCGCTGCTGGAGACGACCGACGCCCTGGCCCGTCGCTTCGTGCAGACGCTGCTCGTCGTCGGGCTCGCGACGCTGGCGTTCGGATGGTGGCGCCACGGTCCGGACGTCGCCCTCACGCGGGTCGTGGCGCTGCTGGTGGTGTCGTGCCCGTGTGCGCTCGGCCTGTCGGTGCCGCTCGCGATGTCGGTGTCGATCATGCGGGCCGCCCGCGCCGGCATCTTCATCAAGAATCCCGACGCCATCGCCCGGTTGCAGCAGGTTCGGACCATCGTCCTCGACAAGACGGGGACGGTGACCGAAGGGCACGCGAGTGTGGTGCGGTGGCACGGCAGCGCCGTGGCACTGCGCCTGGCGCGGACGCTCGAAGCCCAATCGTCGCACCGCGTCGCGCGCGCCTTCCAGCACACCGGCGAACTGGCGCGGCGGTCCGCGTCGGCGCGGCCTCCACTGCACCCGCTCCACCTCGTCCCCCATGTCGCCGACGTGATGGAGGTGCCGGGATTCGGCATCTCTGGTCGTCTCGACGGCCACGAGGTGCACGTCGGCAGCTGGAAGTACCTGGCGGCGGTCGGCGCGACGCGCCGGGCGAACGACGGCCCGCACCTCGCCGGCGCCGACCTGCCGAGCGCCGCGGCGATCGACAGCACGGCGCGCACGCTGCTCGACGACGGCCTCAGCCCGGTCTTCGTGGCCGTCGACCGGCGGCCGGCCGGTGTCGCCGGCATCGGCGACCGGCTTCGCCCCGACGCCCGCCGCACGGTCCAGCGGCTGCGCGACCGCGGCGTCCACGTCTGCCTCGCATCGGGCGATCACCCGGCCGTCGTCTCGCGCATCGGCGTCGAACTCGGGCTGCCGGACGAGGACGTGCACGGCGGGCTCACCCCCGAAGCCAAGCGCGACTTCGTCGCCGGACTGGTTTCGGCGCGCCCCGACGGCGGCGCGATCGTGATGGTCGGCGATGGCGTCAACGACGCGGCGGCGCTCGCGCTCGCCGACGTCGGCATCGCCGTGCAGGGTGGCATGGGCGCGACGATGGTCGCGGCGGACATCGTGCTCACCCGAGACGGCGTGCGACCGCTGCTCGACATCCTCGATGGCGCCCGCCGGCTGCGCGGCGTCGTCCGCCGCAACATCGCCTTCTCGCTCCTCTACAACGCCGGCGCCTCGTCGCTGGCGCTCGCCGGGCTGGTCGGTCCGCTGCTCGCGGCGGTGCTGATGCCCCTCTCATCGCTCACCGTCGTCCTGTCGTCGTCGCTGAGCCCGACGTTCGCCACTCCGTCCGGCCGACCGGCGACCCGCTCGACCCGGGATCCGCTGGGGGCGTGAGATGGAGACCATCTTCGTGCTGCTGCCGCTCGCGCTGCTGATCGCCGCTATCGCCGTCGGGTTCTTCATCTGGGCCGCCACGACCGGCCAGTTCGACGACCTCGACACGCCGGCGGTGCGCATGCTGTTCGACGACGAGGCGCCGGCCGGCGTCGGGCCATCGACGGATCCGGCCGTATCAGAAAAGGGAGTCCGCGAATGACCGGCAGGAGCCGCCGCGTCCGTGCCGCGGTCGTCGTCATCGGCCTGCTGCTGACGGCGGCGCTCGGCTACGCATTCAGCAACGTCCGCAAGGGCTACGCGCCCCGGCAGCCCATCCCCTTCTCGCACAAGCGCATGGCCGGCGCGCCGCTGCTGCAGGCCAATGCCGCCGGCGAGCCGGTGAACGTCGGCGGTTTCGGCATCCCGTGCGTCTACTGCCACACGATGCCCTACAAGGGCCGGCACTCGACGCTGCCGTCGACGGCCGTGTGCATGAACTGCCACTCGACGGTGGGGTTGAACAAGGAATGGGTGCTGCGGCTGAAGGAGTACTGGGATCGCGGCGAACCGATCCCGTGGGTGAAGGTGCACGACCTGCCCGACTTCGTCTACTTCGACCACTCGGTCCACCTCACCGCGAAGAACGAGCGGGGCGAACCGAAGCTGCCGGTCGTCGAAGAGCAGGGCAAGCGGATGCCGCCGTGCCAGACCTGCCACGGCAAGGTCGATCAGATGGAGATCGTCTCGGTGCAGCACAGCTTCAACATGCAATGGTGCCTGGATTGCCACCGCAAGCCCGAGATGCGCGCCTCGACCGACTGTGTGGCCTGTCACCGGTAGGGGTACGACTATGAATGCACACGAACCCACGACGGCGCCCGACGAAGTCCGGATGGAGCGGCGCGAGTTCCTCCGCCTGTCCAGTGCCGCAGCCGCAGCGGCGGCGCTGGCCGGCACGGCGTGCCAGGTGCCGCCCGAGACCGCGGTGCCGTTCAGCGACATGCCCGAGAACCTCGTCGACGGCATGGGCAGGGCGCGCTACTTCCACACCGTGCTCGACGGCACGCCCGTGCTCGTCCGGACGCGCGAGGGCCGGCCCATCCTCGTGGCGCCGCGCGACCAGGAGACCAGCGGCCGCGGCCTGACCGTCCGCCACCAGGCGGCGCTGATGGACCTGTACGATCCGGATCGCGCCACCGGTCCGCTCGCGCTCCGCCGCCGGCCCGACACTGCGACGCCGCTCTCCTGGAACGCGGTGTCGGTGGATGTCGTCGCCCGACTGAGGTCGTCGGGTGCCAGGGCTGTTCTGCTCACCGGGCCGGTGCCTGGCCCCGCCGTCGCCGCCGCCATCGCGGCGCTGCGCGACCGGTGCGGCCTGCGTCACGTCACCTGGACTCCAATTGCGGCCGACGCCGCCGTCGCCGCCTGGTCGCAGGCGTTCGGAGGCCCGGAGGTGGCGCGGCCGAGGCTCGCCGAGGCCGACGTCATCCTCGGACTCGGGGCCGAGTTCCTCGATGACCCGAGCGGCGGGCTGGATCGCGACTTCGCATCGCGCCGGTCCCCGGACGGCGCCGACCGGCCCGACGGCCGGCCGACGATGAGCCGGTTCGTCCAGATCGAGGGCCGGTTGTCGCTGACCGGCGCAAATGCCGACGCGCGGATCCGCGTCCGCGACTCGCACCTCGCCAGCGTCGCCTGTGCGCTCGCGCACGAGCTCGTCGTGGTCCGCGGCCTCGGGCCGCTCGCCGGCGATGCGGCGGCGGCGCAGGCGCTGGCGCCGTTCACGATCGCCGCGGTGGCCGCTGCCACCGGCGTGCCGGGCGACGCGCTCGAGGGACTGGCGGCGGAACTGCAGCGGGCGGCGGGCCGCGCGCTGGTGCTGGCCGGCGGGTCGGCCAGCAGCTCGGCGTCGGGTGTCGCGCTCGAAGCCGCGACGCTCGTGTTGAACGCCACCCTCGGCGCCTTCGACGCCGGGCTCTTCGACGACACCGGCGCGACCGTGCCTGATGCCAGCGGCGTCGACGGCCTCGTCGCCCTCGCGGACGATCTCCGCGCCGGCGCGATCGAGATGCTGATCGTCGCTGGCGCGAACCCGGTGTACGACGCCCCCGGCGCGCTGCCTGGCGGATCGTTCGCCGACGCACTCGCGAAGGCGCCGTTCATCGTCTCGCTGAACGACCGGGTCGACGAGACCAGCGCGCTCGCCGACGTGCTGGCCCCGGTGAGCCATCCGTTCGAGAGCTGGAGCGATGCGGCGCTGCCCGGCGGCGCCGCCGCCATCCAGCAGCCGGTCATCCAGCCGCTGGCAGACACCCGCGGCCTGCTCGACCTGCTCGTCGACTGGGCCGCGGCGTTCGGCGATCCGGCATCGGCGGCGGCGGTCGCGGCGGCCGTGCGTCCGGTGACTCCGCCGCCGGCCGCGACCGCCGAGCGGTTGCCGAGCCCGAGTCTCGCGTGGCACTACCTGCGTGCCGCATGGGCGGTGCGGCTTGGCGCCGATGCCGGCACGCCGGCGTTCGACGCGGCCTGGAACCAACTGCTGCGCGCCGGTTCGTGGCAGCCGTCTGCCCGCGACGCCGGACCCCGAGCCGTCGACCCGAAGGTGCTGGCGCTTCTCGGCGCCGCACCGCCGCCGCCGACCGCGCCGGCGGCGGTGGAACTGCAGCTGTATCCGCACCTCGCTCTGGGCGACGGCCGTCACGGCAACAACGGCTGGCTGCACGAACTGCCGGATCCGGTGACCCGCATCACCTGGGGCGGCGCGTTGTCGATCGCCCCTCGGCGCTTCGACGAGATGGGTCTCGCCAACGGCGACCTCGTCGAAGTCGACACCGGCCACGGCACGCTCGTCGCACCGGCCTACCGCCACGCCGGCATGCACCACGACCAGGTGGCGCTGCCGCTCGGCCTGGGTCGCACCGGTTGCGGGCCGATCGGCGCGAACATCGGCCAGAACG
This sequence comes from uncultured Acidobacteriota bacterium, assembly GCA_902825985.1. Lineage (GTDB taxonomy): Bacteria > Acidobacteriota > Vicinamibacteria > Vicinamibacterales > CAVVIG01 > VFZL01. The sequence continues at coordinate 58,735 of CADEDC010000030.1, forward strand.
CTTTTCCGCTCCGCCAGAACGCGAACGGCCGGCTCATCGCCGCCGGGCTGCCGGTCACCCTCAGACGTGTCGACGGCCACGATCGCCTGGCCATCGGCCAGGGTTCGGAGGTGCTCGATCGGGAGAGCCGTCCGCTCGTGCCGGCGACCACGCTGACGGCGTTCGAAGCCGATGCCGCTGCCGGCACCCGGCAGGTGGCAGGCGGTGCCTCGGCGTGGCCCGAGCACCCGTACCCGAACGCCCGCTGGGCGATGGCCATCGACCTCAGCCGGTGCACCGGTTGCGCCAAGTGCGTCGTCGGCTGCCAGGCCGAGAACAACATCCCGATCGTCGGTCGACACGGCATGCTCGACGGTCGGCCGATGGCGTGGATCCGGATCGATCGCTACTACGATGCGCCGCCGCGGGACGGCGGTTGGGATGCCGCGGTGTGGGACGGCCCGCTCGAGGTCGTCGAAGAGCCGCAGGCGCTGTTCGAGCCGATGCTGTGCCAGCACTGCGAGAACGCGCCGTGCGAGACCGTCTGCCCGTTCTCGGCGACGATGCACAGCGCCGACGGGTTGAATCAGCAAATCTACAACCGCTGCGTCGGCACGCGGTATTGCGCCAACAACTGTCCCTTCAAGGTGCGCCGGTTCAACTACTGGGAGATGAGCAAGCGCCAGGAGAGCACGTTCTTCCGCTGGCTGGTGCCCAGGATCGCCGCCAACGCGGAGCTGAACACGCGACCGCCGATGCAGTTGAAGAACAACCCGGAGGTGACGGTGCGAAGCCGCGGGGTCATGGAGAAGTGTTCCTTCTGCGTGCAGCGCATCAGGCTGGCGCGCGCCGAGGCCATCCGTGCGGGCGCCAGTCCCGACACGCTGCCGGACGGCGCCGTGGTGCCGGCCTGCATGGAAGCGTGTTCGACGAAGGCCATCACGTTCGGCGACATCCACGCGCCCGGATCGCGCGTCGCGGCGCAGGCGTCGAGTCCGCGCGCCATGCGTCTGCTCGAATCGGTCGGCGTCAAGCCGGCGATCTCCTACCTGACGAAGGTGCGCAATGACAAGGCCTGACCTGAGTCCGTACGCCACGGTCATGGACGACAGCCAGCTCACCGGCCGTCCCATCGTCGTCCCCGGCGCCGGACCGTACGGCGGCGATCTGGAACTGCCAGAGCCGCTGGTGACCGGCGCCAAGACGTGGGCCGACGTCGACCGCGACATCTGCATGCATGCCGAGCAGTTTCCGACGCGGCGCTGGTGGTTGGCCTTCGGCGTCGCGCTGGCGTTCCTCGGCCTGCTGGGGTTCGCGCTGATGACGCTGTTCTACGCCGGCATGGGCATCCTCGGCGTGAACCAGCCGGTGAGCTGGGGCTCGTTCATCATCAACTTCGTCTTCTGGATCGGCATCGGGCACGCCGGCACGCTCATCTCCGCCGTGCTCTACCTGTTCCGCCAGCAGTGGCGCACCGGCATCAACCGTGCGGCCGAAGCGATGACGCTGTTCGCGGTGTGCTGCGCCGGCCTCTTCCCGGTCATCCACCTCGGGCGGGCGTGGTTCGCCTACTGGCTCGTGCCCTACCCGAATGCGCGCGGGCCGCTCTGGGTGAACTTCAACTCGCCGCTGGCGTGGGACCTGTTCGCGATCTCCACCTACGGCCTGGTGTCGCTGACCTTCTGGTACATGGGTCTGCTGCCCGACCTGGCGACCGTGCGCGATCGCGCGACCCACCCGTGGCGCCGGCGGCTCTACAACGCCCTGAGCTTCGGGTGGACCGGCTCGCAGCGCGCCTGGCGCCATTACGAGTCGGCCTACATGGTGCTGGCGGCGCTCGCGACGCCGCTGGTCTTCTCGGTGCACACCATCGTGTCGTTCGACTTCGCCACGTCGGTCATGCCCGGCTGGCACACGACGATCTTCCCGCCCTACTTCGTCATCGGCGCCATCTTCTCGGGCTTCGCGATGGTCATCACGCTCATGACCTTCATGCGCGGCTACTTCGGGATGACCCACTACATCACCCTGAACCACATGGAGAACATGGCGAAGATCCTCATGCTCACCGGCATGCTGGTCGGCTTCGCCTACTGCACCGAGTTCTTCATGGCCTGGTACTCGGCCAGCGCATGGGAGGGATTCGTCTTCAGGAACCGTGCCTTCGGTCCGTACGGCTGGGCCTACGCCCTCATGTTCACCTGCAATGCCATCGTGCCGCAGCTGTTCTGGGTGAAGGCGATGCGGCGCAACACCCTGGTGCTCTTCGTCGTCTCGATCCTGGTGAACGTCGGCATGTGGTTCGAACGCTACGTCATCGTCGTGACGTCGCTGCACCGCGACTACCTGCCGTCGTCGTGGGGGATGTACGCGCTGACGTTCTGGGACTACGCGTTCCTGCTCGGGTCCTTCGGGCTCTTCTTCACGCTGTTCCTCCTCTTCGTGCGCGTGCTGCCGGTCGTCGCGATCTCGGAGGTGAAGGGTGTGATGGACCCGCAGGTCGCCCGCGGCGTGCCGCGGCCGACAGCCGTTGCCGCGACCGTGCCGGCGGTGCCGGCGGCGGCGCAGGGGGTGTGACGCCATGAAGCCGACATCCAGCACCGGCGTGCTCGGTGACTTCTACCTGCCCGGCGATGCGCTGGCCGCCGCCGCGCGCGTCCGCGCCGCCGGGTGGACGCACTTCGACATGCTGACGCCGTTTCCCGTCCACGGCATGGAAGACGCCATGGGCCAGGGCCGCTCCTGGATTCCATGGGTCACGGCCGGCCTCGCGCTGTTCGGCGTCGCGTTCGCGCAGCTGCTGCAGAACTACGTGATGGTGTGGGACTGGCCGATGAACTTCGGCGGCAAGCCGCACGCCGCCTGGCCTTCGTTCGTACCGATCACGTTCGAGCTGATGGTGCTGTGCGCCGCCATCGGCAGCGCGATTGTCGCCATCGTCGCCGGCAAGCGGCAGGCGGTGCCGCCGCCGCCGCTGGTGCGAACCGGCGCCACGGTCGACCGCTTCGTGCTCTGGATATCGGCCACCGATCCGAAGTGGCAGGCCGCCGAGGTGCAGGCGTTCGTCCGCTCGCTCGGCGCCGACGACGTTCGGCTGGTCGACGCGAAAGGAGGCGCCGATGCGTAGCCCGTTGCGCACCGGTCACGCGCCGCAGCGGCCCGGCCGGCGGTCGGCCCGGCTCGTCGTGCTATGGCTGGCCGTCGCGGCCTCGGCATGCGATCTCGGGCTGCCCGCCGGTCGCGCACCGCACGTCGAGGGCAACCGCCTCGACATGATGGATCAGCCGAAGCCGAAACCTCAGCGGGCCGAGATCTCCGGCGGCGTCGCGGCCGGCTCGCTGATGCCGCCGCCCGGCGCCGTGGCGGTCGACGAACTGCCGTATCCATTCACCCAGGCGCAGGCTGCCGAGGCCGGTCAGGCCCTGCGGAATCCGTTGCCGCACACGCCGGAGGTGATCGCCCACGGCGCGTTCGTCTACGACAACGTCTGTATCACCTGCCACGGTCCGCGCGGCGCCGGTGACGGCACGCTCACGCTGCTGTTCCCGAAGCCGCCGAGCCTGATGACGCAGCGGGTGCGCGACTGGCCGGACGGCGAAATCTTCCACCGGCCGATGCGTGGGCAGGGGTCGATGCCCAGTCACGCACGGCAGCTGGACGCCCGCGACATCTGGTCGGTGGTGCACTACATCCGGCAGATGCAATCCGAGGAGCCCGTGGCGCCGCCAGCCGCCGCGCCGGGAGGCAGAACATGAGCCACGCACACCTCCACACCCTTCCCGAAGCGCCGGCGCGGGTCGGCCTGCCCTCCCTGGTGAAGGGGCTCGCCTTCGGTGGCGTGATCGTTGGCGGCGCCGGGCTCGCCTGGGCGTTCGCCGCCGGCGAACTGGCGCTCGCCTGGAGCACGTATCTCATCGGCGCGTTCTTCGCGCTCGGACTCGCGGTGTTCGGGCTGGCCTGGATCGCCATGCTCAATCTCGCCGGCGGCACCTGGGCGGTGACGATGCGCCGCGTACCGGAGGCGATGACCGCCTGGCTGGTGCCCGGCGGCGTGCTCGCGCTGCTCGTCCTGCCGGGCGCCGGCTCGCTCTACCAGTGGGCGCACGTCGACGTCGTCGCCGCCGATGCCGTGCTGGCTCACAAGGCGGCGTTTCTGAACCTGCCGATGTTCGCCGCGTTCGCGGCGGCAAGCGTGCTGCTCTGGGTCGTGTTCGCCGCCCGCATGGTTGGCGCGTCGCGGCGGCAGGATCGCGAGGGCGGCATCCGCCTCACCCGCTCGAACCGGGCGATGTCGGCGCTGTTCCTGGTGGTGTTTGCCATCACCTTCAGCATCGTCAGCTTCTACTTCCTGCTGTCGCTCGATGCGCACTGGTTCTCGACGATGTTCGCGGTGCTGGTGTTCACGGACATCTCGCAGACCGGCACGGCGTTCGTCACCCTGGCGGCCGCGTTGCTGGTGGGCGCGGGGGCCTTGAAGGGCTTCCTGAACGAGCACCATCTCCACGGCATCGGGAAGATGCTGTTCGCGTGGACCGGGTTCTGGGCCTACATCTACTTCTGTCAGTTCATGCTCATCTGGTACGCGAACCTTCCGGAGGAGACCGCCTACTTCCTGCGCCGCACCGACCACGGCTGGATGCCGTACCTGCTGTTGCTGCCGGTGCTGAAGTTCGCACTGCCGTTCCTGTTGCTGCTGCCGCGTGACGCCAAGCGCAAACCGGCGCGGCTCGTGCCGGTGGCGGTCCTCGTCCTGTTCGCACAGTTCTGGGAGCTGTTCCTCATGGTGGCGCCGGCAATCGGCCACGGCGACGCGGTTGCGCACGCGCACCTGCCGGTCGTGGAGCTGGCCGGCACGCTCGGCTTCATCGGCCTCTTCACGCTCGTCTTCGGGTGGGCGCTGCAGCGGCACGATCCGGTGCCGCTGAAGGACCCGGGCCTGGCTGACTGCCTGGGGTATCGCTCGTAGTAGGGCGGGTAGGGCGGGT
>CADEDC010000031.1:0-33632 GCA_902825985.1 uncultured Acidobacteriota bacterium
TGCGGCAGCAGGGCCGGCAGGCCGTGGCTGCCGTCCTACCGAGGCCTACCAGGCCCACCCGGCCCACCAGGCCTACCCGGCCTACCAGGCCTACCAGGCCCGCCCGCCCGCCCCCCCGCTGCCTATCGCGAACCGGCGAGCAGCTCGGCAGCAGCCGGAAAGCGCGGCTCGATGTCGACCGGCACGTCACGCAGGTTGTCCAGCGCCGCCTGCACCGGCGGACGCACGACACCGAGTCGATCACCCATCGCCCTGGCCTTCGCGTAGTCACCCGCCGCCTGGATCTCCATGATCTCCGTCGTCAGGGCCGCAATCCCCTGCTTCACCTTCGTGTGATCGACGGCGAACGTCCCGTCCGGCCGGACGGTGAAACCGCCCTGGTCCAGCAGGTAGTTCAGCTGCAGTGCCACGCCCTTCCCATGCGCCTCGTTGATGCCGAAACGGATCGAGCGGAACGCCGACGCGAGAAACGTCGTGTAGATGTGCCGCTCCAGCGTCCGGTCGATGACCCCCCGATCGATCAGGTACTGCAGCGCCCAGAGTCCCGAGATGTCCGCCTTCGCTTCCTCCAGGAAACTCGAGGCTTCCTTCATCTCCTGCCGGACGGTGGTCTGCCGGCCGTTGAGGGTGATGGTGTGCGGTCCGAGACCGTGCATCAGCTCGTGCATGACAATGTGGGTGAAGAACGCCTCGAACGACAGGTCCTGCTGATCGGCGGCCGACAGGACGACGCGGGAAATCGGCACCAGCGTCTTCGCGAACTTCGCGTCCTGCACGTTCTTCAACATCACGCGCTTGGCGCCCTTCTCGCGCGTCACCCGCTCGTCGTTCGGCAGGTTGAACGCCGCCGTCTGCACGCCGCGATTGCCGTCACCGGCCGAGAAGATCTGGTTGACGACGACGAGCGGCGCCAGCGCGCCGAGCTTCGGATTGCGCAGCGCCGGATCGATCGGCAGATGGTTCTCGATGTCCTGCAGTTCGCCGCTGAACTTCTGGATCTTCGCGCTCTCTCCCTGATCGCGAATCGCCACGTACGACTCGAAGGCCGCCTTGTAGTTGAAGAACTCGTCCTCGTAGACCTCGTACGGACCGATGGTCGGCTCGATCGTGCCCGACAGCTCCATCCAGGCGACGTCGCTGGCATAGTAGTCGTTCGACAGGAAGGCGTCCGCCCGCGACGCGAGATACGCCTTCAGCGTCGGGTCGGCCGCCATCGCCGCCGCTTCGCGCAGCAGCCGCGCCGCCGCGATCAACTCGTTCTGATACTCGAGGCTGTAGGGCACCGTGGTGAAACCGCCTGCCGGCGTCCGCCGGACGGTCGTGAAGAAGCCGGTCGCCTTCTCCCGCTCGGGTTCGGGCAACCCCTGAATCCACCGCTCGAGTTCCTCCTTCGTCGCATCCACCGGGTAGAAGTTGCCGCCACCCGGCTTGGCCGGGGCGCCTGGAACGAACACCTCGTGGTGATCCAGACGGGACCACGGCCCCTTGTTCACCAGGAAGTAGTGGAGCCGCTCGCGCCCGGCCGGGCTGTCGTCGCGCGCGAGGTCCAGCATCATCGGCTCGTTGCCGGACCAGACCTGGTGGAGGAAGAGGCCGTCGATGATCTGGGACGCCTGGATCAGCTTGGCCAGCACGGCCTTCTCGTCAGCCGAGAGGGCTGAGAGATCGGCCGTGATGTCGGTCGGGGCGAAGCGGGCCGCCATGGCCGCGATCTCCGAGGTGCCGGCCGGAGCGGCGCCGGCCGGGGGAGCGGACTGCGATGAAGACACGGGCGCCTCCTGGCTGCCGCAAGCAGCCAATGCCACGACCAGGGCTACGGCGCCGCCGATGCGTGCTCTGTGCATGATGTATGTCATTATCTAACTGATTTGCGGTCAATCGCGATTCGGGGCGAACGACCCGGAGCGCCGCCTTTGGAGGCTGAACTGTGAGACGCATCACCGGGATCCTGACGCTGGTCCTCGCGACCGGTTCGACGACGTGGGTCGGCGCGCAGACGCCGGCGCCGGCCGGCACCGGCCAGACCGCCGCGCGCACCGGCGGCGGCATGCCCAACGCCACCCCGCAACTCGACAAGCTGACGCTGCCGCCCGGATTCACGGCCGACATCTACGCGACGGGCGTCCGCGGCGCCCGCTCGATGGCACTCGCGCCGGACGGCACACTGTTCGTCGGTACCCGCGCCAAGTCGGTCTACGCCGTGGTCGACACCAACAAGGACTACAAGGCCGACACCGTGCTGGAGATCGCCAACGGCCTCACGATGCCGAACGGCATCGCGTTCCGGGACGGCGCCCTCTACGTCGCCGAGATCAACCAGATCAACAAGTACGAGGGGATTCTCGACAAGGTCAGGACCGGTACCGTGAGCGGACTGACGCCGACGCTCGTGCTCGGCGGCCTGCCGTCCGATCAGATGCACGGCTGGAAGTACATCGCGTTCGGTCCGGATGGCTACCTGTATTACCAGATTGGCGCGCCCTGCAACATCTGCGACAAGGGGGACCCGTATGCCTCCATCTGGCGCGTGAAGCCCGAAGGCGGCACGCCGGAACTGGTGGCCCGCGGCGTCCGCAACACTGTCGGCATGGCCTGGCATCCGCAGACGAGAGCCCTGTGGTTCACCGACAACGGCCGCGACATGCTCGGAGACGAGTCGCCGAACGACGAACTGAACGTCGCACCGAAGCCGGGGCTGCATTTCGGCTACCCGTACTGCCATCAAGGCGACACCGCGGATCCCAACACCGACAAGACCAATCCGATCGACTCGGCCGGCAATCCGTGCTCGAAGTTCACGCCGCCGGCCCATCGGCTCGGTCCGCACGTCGCCGCGCTCGCCCTGAAGTTCTACGGCGGCTCGATGTTCCCGGCCGAGTACCGGAACAAGCTGTTCATCGTCAATCACGGGTCGTGGAACCGCACCGCGGCGGCCGGCCCCATCGGCTATCGCATCATGGTGGCAACCATCGAGGGTGACAAGGTCACCAAGTACGAACCGTTCGCCGAGGGCTTCCTCCAGGGTCGCCAGGCCTGGGGCCGTCCCGTCGATCTGCTCGAGATGCCGGACGGCTCACTGCTGGTCTCCGACGACGCCGGCGGCGCCATCTATCGCATCAGCTACCGGAAATAGACCGACCGGCTCCGGGGCCGGCGAAGACCGGTCCCGGAACGGGCCAGCCGCACCACGACCGCACGACCGCACGGACGGGACGACTGAACGATCGGCGGCCGCTACGGACCGCGGTTCAGTGCACGCCCTTCGACATCTGCAGCGCCCCGGGATCGGCGCCGAGGCGCCGGATCGCCGACTCCCACATTTTTTCCGACTGCGTCGAGAAGATGAACCCGGGATCGACGTCGCTGAGCAACCACGCGGAAGCCTGCAGTTCCTCCTCCAGCTGACCGGGTCCCCAGCCGGCGTAGCCGACCACGAGGCGGACGCCCGGAGGCGGGTCGGGGGCCAGCGACTGCCGCAGCAGCGTCGGCGACGTCGACAGATACAGATCATCGGTGATCGTCAGCCCCCCGGCCGGAGCCTCGTCGGGCAACCGGCCATGCACGAGCATCCAGCTGCGCTGCGGCTCGACGGGTCCCCCCACCCATACCTGAAGCTCGCGATCGGTCTCGAAGGGCGGGTCGAGATTGACCGCCACCCGGCCGGTGGTGAGCACCGGCCGGTTGATGACGAGACCGAAGGCGCCATCCTCGCCGTGCCGGCACAGCAGCACGACCGTCCGCTCGAAATTGGGATCCTTGAGCTGCGGCATCGACAGGAGGAGGGACGGGGCGAGCGAGATCGACACTGGAGGCTCCTTGATTCGATGATAGCGCCGGTTCGGACGGGCGGAGCGTGGTTCTTGGCGTCCGCCGCTCACCGGCGATCGGTCTCGAGCATGGCCGCCGCGAGCGCCATCACGCGACCGGCTATCGCGCGGCGTTCTCCCGCGCCATCCGGACGTTCCGGCGCAGCCCTGCGAGCTTGGCGCGCCCCATGGCGCTCCCCTGCAACGAGCGCCGCAGCTCATCGTCCGACGCCTGCTCCAGGTCGTCCAGCGCCCGCAGGGTCCATGCCGGGCGCGGTTGCCAGGCGGGGTCGGCCGACGCCGGCGCCGTGGCATTCCACGGGCACACCTCCTGGCAGACATCACAGCCGTAGACGTGCGCGCCGATGCCGGCCACCAGATCGGCCGCGACTTCGCCGCGATGTTCGATCGTCAGGTAGGAGATGCAGCGCCTCGCGTCGAGCACACCTGGCGCGACCAGCGCCTGTGTCGGACAGGCTTCGAGACACAACGTGCACGTGCCGCAGTGGTCGAAGGCCGGGCGGTCGAGTTCCAGATCGAGACTGGTGGCGATGACGCCGAGCACGATGAACGACCCGAGCGTCTCGCTGATGACACAGCAGTTCTTGCCGATCCAGCCGATGCCGGCATGCTGCGCGTACACCCGCTCCTGCACCGGTCCGGTATCCACGTAGTCGAGTGCGTAGAACGGCTGCTCTGACTCGTGGTGCATCCACGACAGCAGCGCCCGCTGCCGCCGGTTGACGACGGCGTGATAGTCGTCGCCCCAGGCGTACCGCGCAACCTGCGCGGTGTCGCGGTCGGCGCATTCGGTCGAGAACGGCCGCGCCGTGTTGTAGTTGACGGCGGTGACGACGACGCTGCGGGCCTGCGGCAGCATCCGGCGGATATCCGAGCGCTCGTCGGCGCTGCGGGCGAGCCAGCTCATGGTGCCGTGGTAGCCGCGGGCAATCCACTCGGCAAAGGCCCGCAATTCGGGAAGGTCGGTGGCGGGGGCGATGCCGCACGCATCGAAACCAAGTTCGCGCGCCCGCGCCTTGATCCGCGCGGCGGTGAGTGAGGGGGTCAACGGCGTCATGCCACCACGGGCTCCAGCCGTAAGCATACGATCTGGAGCCCGCAATGACGAAGGCCGACGGCCGCTCCTACTTGCCGACGAGCTGTCGGAGCACGTACGGGAGGATGCCGCCGTGCCGGAACGCGACGAGCTCTTCCGGCGTGTCGATGCGCGCGGTCGCCGTGAACTCGGTCGTCTTCTCGCCGACGGCGCGGACCGTGATGGACGCACGCGGCGTGAGCCCGGTCGCGACGCCGAGCACTTCGAAGACTTCCCTGCCGGTCAGTCCAAGCGACGCCGCATTCTGTCCGTCCTTGAAGACCAGCGGCAGAATGCCCATGTTGACGAGGTTGCTGCGGTGGATGCGCTCGAAGCTCTCGGCGATGACGACGCGGACGCCGAGCAGCAGCGTGCCCTTGGCCGCCCAGTCGCGCGACGAGCCGGACCCGTATTCCTTGCCCGCCAGGATCACCAACGGCACGCCAGCGTCCTTGTACTGCATCGCCGCGTCGTAGATCGTCATCACGTCACCGGCTGGCTGATACGTCGTCCAGCCGCCCTCGGTACCCGGCGCCAGCTGATTGCGAAGCCGGATGTTGGCGAACGTGCCGCGCATCATGACTTCGTGGTTGCCGCGCCGGGCTCCGTACGAGTTGAAGTCGGCCGCGGCGACGCCGTGCTCGATGAGGTACTTGCCCGCCGGGCTGTCCTTCTTGATCGAACCGGCCGGCGAGATGTGGTCGGTGGTGATGCTGTCGCCGAGGACGGCGAGCACGCGCGCGCCGCTGATGTCGACGAGCGGCGGCGGCTGCAGGGTGATGCCGTCGAAAAACGGCGGGTTCCGGATGTAGGTCGAATCGGGCTCCCAGACGAAGCGATCGCCGGTCGGCACCTGCAAGCCCTGCCAGCGCGAGTCGCCGCTGAAGACATCGGCATACGACGATCGGAACATCTCCGCCGTGACCGCCTTCAGCATCGTTTCCTGAATCTCGCGCTCGGTCGGCCAGATGTCGCGCAGGAACACCGGCGTGCCATCGGTGCCGGTGCCGAGCGGCTCGGTCGTGAGGTCGAGGTTCATCGTGCCAGCCAGCGCGTAGGCGACGACGAGCGGCGGCGAAGCCAGGTAATTCGCCCGTACGGCCTGCTGGATGCGGCCCTCGAAATTCCGGTTGCCGCTCAGCACCGATGCGACGACAAGGCCCTTCGCTTCCACCTCCGCCGCCACATCGTCCGGCAGCGGACCGCTGTTGCCGATACAGGTCGTGCAGCCGTAGCCGACCAGGTTGAAACCGATCCGATCGAGGTAGGGGGACAGGCCAGCCCTGTCCAGGTACTCGGTGACGACCTTCGAGCCGGGTGCCAGGCTGGTCTTCACCCACGGTCGGCTGGTGAGCCCTTTCTCCACGGCCTTCTTGGCGACGAGGCCGGCGCCAATCATCACGCTGGGATTCGAGGTGTTCGTGCAGCTCGTGATGGCGGCGATGACCACCGAGCCGTGCTCGAGCACGCCCACCGCTTCGGCGACCGCCGTTGCCGCCCCCCCGCCGCCCGCCGGCTTCTTTGCCGCCGCCTGAAGCGCCGGCAGCGCCGAGGCGAAGCCGCTCTTCGCCGCCTTCAGCGAGACGCGGTCCTGGGGCCGACGGGGACCCGCGAGACTCGGCTCGACGGTTGACAGGTCGAGCTCGATGACCTCGGTGTAGACCGGGTCCGGATCGCCCGCCCGGCTGAACAGCCCCTGCGCCCTGGCATAGGCCTCGACGAGTGCGACCCGCGATTCGTCGCGGCCGGAGAGCCGCAGGTAGTCGACCGTCATCGCGTCGATTGGGAAGATCGCGATGGTCGCCCCGTACTCGGGGCACATGTTCCCGAGCGTCGCCCGATCGGCAATCGTCAGGTGGGCAAGCCCCGGTCCGAAGAACTCGACGAACTTGCCGACGACCCCGTGCTTCCGCAGGCGCTCGGTGATGGTCAGCACCAGGTCGGTCGCCGTCGCGCCCTCGAGCATCTGGCCGGTCAGGCGGAAGCCGAGCACCGATGGAATCAGCATCGAGATCGGCTGGCCGAGCATCGCGGCTTCCGCCTCGATGCCGCCAACGCCCCAACCGACCACACCCAGGCCGTTGATCATCGTCGTGTGCGAATCGGTGCCGACCAGGGTATCGGGATACGCCAGCGTGCCGTCCGGCCCGTCGTCCGAGCAGACGACGCGTGCCAGGTACTCGAGGTTCACCTGGTGCACGATGCCGGTGTCGGGCGGAACGACGCGGAAGTTGCGGAACGCGTTCTGGCCCCAGCGCAGGAACGCGTAGCGCTCCTTGTTGCGTGAGAACTCGAGCTCGGCGTTCAACTGAAACGCGTCCTGCCGACCGAAGTAGTCGACCTGGACCGAGTGATCGATGACGAGTTCGACCGGCTGCAGCGGGTTGACCCGGTTGGGGTCGCCGCCCAGGCGCGCGATGCCGTCGCGCATGGCCGCGAGATCGACGACCGCTGGCACGCCCGTGAAGTCCTGCAGCAGCACGCGGGCCGGGGCGAAGGAGATCTCCTTCTGGGCCGTGCTCTTGACGTCCCAGCGTGCGAGCGCCTCGATGTCCGATGCCTTGACGAAGCGCCCGTCCTCCTGGCGCAGCAGATTCTCGAGCAGGATCTTCAGGGAGAACGGAAGGCGGGCAATCTCCGGGAAACCGGTCGCTTGCAGGGCAGCCAGACTGTACATCTGATAGCGGCGGCCGTTGACGTCCAGGTCCTTCCGGGTGGCGAAGCTGTTCGCGGTCGACATGCGCGTACGTCCTCTGAAAAAAGGCGTTGGGAAACGGGATATCGTACTTCGTGGCGGCGTGTGCGAGCAACCCGGTCCTCTCGTCCGGGTCGGCGGCGCCGCCCCGGCCGCGGCGGCAGGCCGGCGCTCCACATCAGAAGCGCAGGAAGAGCGACGCCCAGATGGCTGGCGCGACGTGCAGGCGATCGTCGAACGCCACACCACCCCGCGACCCGGCGGCCCGCAGCTCGAGACGGACGCCGGACGCCTTGAACGTACCGCCCTGCCGCTCGGGCAGCGACACGATGAGCCCGCTCCCCGCGTAGTAGCTTCGCCCCGTCTCCGCCAGCGTGTTGGTGCCATGCAGCTGCCGGAGGTAGCCGGCGCCGCCGGCGACGAACAGCTGCAGGCGCGACGCGAGGCGCAGCTTTTCCGGCAGCCACAACAGGCCACCATCCACGTGCAGCTGCTGCAGCGCTTCCCTCGCGGTCTCATCCGCGGCTTCGATGTCGCCAGTGATGCGCGTGGCAAGACGGGCCGAGTGATAGCGCGCGGTGAGCTCGGTCCACAGGCCGCCGGCGACCCGGACGCCGACTGCCGCGCCCACGCCGACGCCACCGGTCACGGTCGATGCGGTCCTGAAGAGGTCGACGCGACCGCCGCCTGCCCCCGTCAACGTCGCATCGGCGCCGCCGACGTCGGCCTCGCCCAGCCAGTCCGGCCCGACCGACACCGCGAGGCGCGGCGGCGCCTCCTGCGCCTCGAGTCCGAAGGGCACCGCCAGCCCAGCCAGCAGGAGCACCGTGACGACCGGCGCCGGTCTCATTTCGACACGACCCGGATGGTGACGCTGCCGCTGTCGCCGCCGCGCGGCACGACGATCAAGCGGTTGTGTACCGTCGCCCGGAAATCGAGCTCGATGCCGGCGTCTTCCTCGAGGAAGCTGGCCACCTCGGCATCATCGAGCGGTTCGACGCGGACGATATGCGGGCCCGGTACCAGACCGGCAATCGAGAACTGCCCGTCGGCATTCAGGGTGAAGTTGCCAACCAGCAGTCCGGTGCGCGGATTGAACGCCGTGACGTGGGCGCCAAAGATCCCCTGCCCGTTCCAGGTCACCCGGCCCGACAGGCTGCCGGTGTCGTCGTTGAACGCCTCGGACGGATACAGATCCGAGATGCCGGCGATGTCATCGGCACGCAGAATGCGGTTCGAGATGTTGCCCGGACCGAAGGCAATCGGGAACATCACGGCCTCGGTCGCCGTGACGCGCCGACCGGCACCGGTCAGCTCGGTCTCGCCGAGCGCCGAATGGCCGAGACCGCTGAAGTGGCCGATCTCGTGAAGCGCGATGGTCTCGAGGTCGAACCGGGTCCGCTCGCCGCCGGCGGCGACCGACCAGGCGAACGCCGAATTGAAGAAGATGTCGGACTCCACCAGCTCTCCGGTCGACTCGTCCAGCAGCAACGTCGTGGACGCCAGCACACGGTCGAGTTCGGGACGATCGTCGAAGCCGAGCGTGTTGACGAAATCCTCGTCACCGGGCCGCGACGTGCGGGTGAAACCGTCGTAGGCGTACTGGATGGTGGCCGACGGGACGGCTTCCCAGGTCGCGAACGCCCGCGCCACCGCATCGCGGAACTCGGTCGCCGAGACCCCGTCGACACCCTGTTCGAACACCAGGTAGCGCACCGGTTCGGCCGGCCACTTGAGCGTCACCGTCCGGCCGTTCACGGGCACACCGAACTTGAGATACGCACGCGCCGGCGCCGCATCGGCCAGCAACAGCGCGGCGAGCAGGGTCAGCGCGATCCACGAGCGCTGTCGACGTGCCGCGCCCCGGGCGCGGGTCATCGGCCGTCCCCGTGCTGCAGGAGCGAGTGAACCTGCGCTTCGAAGGCCTGCAGCGGCAGCGGACGCCTCGCCCGATCGCCGCGCACCACCGGCTGCACCACCGTCGTGCCGACCAGTGCGGGAGGCGCAACGAGCCATCCGGCCCCGTGGCGCGCCACCCGGTAGACACCCTGTCCGAGACCAAGGACGTGGGGGATGCTCGGACCACGATGACCGAGAAACACGATGACCTGCTGGTCCGGCTCGAACCGCGGCGCCCCGACGACGATGCTGCGCAGGCGGCCGACACGGCCGCCAGGGACGCGAAACGTCACGGTCTCACCCAAGTGACCCTTGAGATAGCGCTCCACCTCGAGGGTGACCAGCGTCTCGACTCCCCGCCGGTCGTCGGTCCACCGGGCGTCCACCGACGACACGCGGCCGCGGACGATGACACCCGCTTCGCGCGCCAGTTCGCCGAGACCGGCACCGACGACCACGGTCGCCGCCGCCGGCGCCGCGGCCAGCAGCACGCCGAGCAACCCCGCACACGTGCGCCACACCTTGCGCTGAATCACGATAGCCCCTTCCCTCTCCGAAGCCGGTTCACGATTGCGTTCGCCGCCCGCCGACTGGCGCCCGGACCGCCGAGCCGCGTTCGAACGGCCGCCAGTCCCGCCCGCATGGTGGCGGCGCGCACGGGATCGGTCAGCAGCGACACCGCCTCCTGCGCCACCGCGTCGGGCGTGAACGCGTCCTGGATCAACTCGGGTACGATCCGTTCGCCGGCGATGAGATTGACCATGGCGTAGGTGTCGACCTTCACGAATCGACGCCCGAGTGAGTACTCGAGCCCCGAGAGCCGGTAGACGACCACCATCGGCGTGCCGTGCAGCGCCGTCTGCACGGTGGCGGTGCCCGAGGCGGTGAGGGCGACGTCGGCAGCCGCCAGGACGGCGTCGGTCTGACCCTCGACGATGGCCATCGCCACGCCGGCCTGCCGCGCCGGCAGGAACAGCGCATCGTCGAGATTGCCGGCCCGGGCGACGATGAACTGGGTGTCCGGCACACGCTGGGCGATGAGGCGGGCGGCCGCCACCAGGTCGGGAAGAATACGCCGCAGTTCGCTGGGCCGGCTGCCCGGCAGAATCGCCACGGTTCGGGCGGATGGGTCGAGGTCGCAGCTGCGCAGGAACGACAGGCGATCCTCGAGGCGCGGGCTCAGGTCGATGAGCGGGTGGCCGACGAACTCGACCGGCACCCCAGCCTCCCTGTAGATCGCCTCCTCGAACGGGAAGATGACGAGCATCTGGTCGGCGGTCGCACGAATCGTCTTGAGACGACCAGAGCGCCACGCCCACACCTGCGGACTGACGTAGTAGATGACCGGGATGCCGAGCCGTTTCACCGACTGTGCCAGACGCAGGTTGAAGCCCGAGTAGTCGATGGCAACGAGCGCGTCGACGCGGGTGTCGCGCGCATAGTCCACCAGGCGGCGGCGCGTGGCAGTGAGGCGCGCCAGGGTGCCGATGACCTCGGTCACGCCGGTGACGGCCAGCCCGCGATAGTCTTCGATCAGCCGTCCGCCAGCAGCGGCGAACTGCGGACCGCCGAGACCGGCGATCGTCAGATTCGGGATGAGCGTGCGCAGTTCGCGGGTAAGCGCGCCGGCATACACATCGCCCGACGGCTCACCGCACGACAGGAGAAGGCGAGCCGTCAAGAGGCAGGACGGGCGAACAGGGCGGCGTCCAGTGGCGGGTTGATCCGGATGTCCTGTACCTGCCGCTCCAGCATCGTGACGCCGCCGCGCCGGACCGCGGCGGAAAAGGCAATCTGCACGCCGTCGACCAGCTTGTAGTTGCTGAACACTTCCTCGATGAGCGGCTGTCCGATGCCGCCGGCGACGTAGGTTTGCCGTGCGACCAGGTGGGTGTCGGGGTCGATGTACAGCACCATCGGATCGAGGCCGTCGCCGGCCAGTTCGAGCGCCCGGAAGCGGCCGCCCGTCTCGCTCTTCACGTCCGGCAGCAGGCGGGCGCGGACGCGGCCGTCGTAGGCCGCGAGCAGGGCGGCGACGGTGTCGCGCTTGAAGCTGCTGGTCATGTCGCGCGCCACTTCGTCCGGCACGTCGTGCACGCCATTGGGGTCCTTCACGAAGGCGCGGCGGCCGTCGAACACCTGGACGACCGTCCCTTCGGGCAGCACCGTCTCGACGCGGACGCGGTCCGGATAGCCGAGATAGGTCGTCGTCCTGCCGGTCCGCTTCTGGCCGTCCTGGCCGGTCATGGTGGCACTGGTCACCGCGGTAATCGTTCTGATCCCCCGCAGGACGTCGATGCCGCCCTTCGCGGCAATCACCTGATCGAGCAGCACTTTGGCGTTGGCGCCGGCTTCCGCTGTCACCGGCGGCGCCGGCTTGACGCCGCGCTGCGACTGATAGTGCGGCGGCGCCGCCGGCCGGCCGGCCGCACCGGCGCCGGCCACCGCAGCGGACCGGCCGGCCGGCGCCTTGAAATCGGCGCGCGTCAAGTCGAGGTCCGACATGTCGATGGTCTCGTAGCCGGTGAAGCCGATGCCCTTCAGCTGCGGCGCGAAGGCGGCGGCATTGCCGACCAGCACGACCGACAGACGGTCGGGGCGCAGGTAGGTGCGCGCCACCCGCTCGATATCCTCGACGGTCACCGCGCTCACGCGTTCGCGGTAGGTCTGCAGTTCCTCGATTGGCAGTCCATAGAACAGGACGTTCAGAATCTGGGTCGCGATGGCATCCGGCGTCTCGATCGTCAACGGGAAGCTGCCGGTGATGTAGGCCTGCGCATCGCCCAGTTCGCGCTCGCGCACCCGGTCGCGCTGCAACCGCCAGAACTCGTCGACCATCAGCCGCAGCACTTCCGGCGTCGCGTCGGAGCGCGTGTTCGTCGACGCCTCGACGTCGCCGCTTTCCTTCAACGTATCGAATTCCGCCTGGGCGCCGTAGGTGAGGGCGCGCTGGGAGCGCAGCACCTGATGGAGGCGATTGGCACCTTCGCCGCCGAGGATGCGGACGGCGAGGTTCATCGCCATGTAGTCGGGATGATTGCGCTTGATGCCGAGGTGCCCGACCCGGATTTCGGTCTGCACGGCGTCCGGTTTGTTGACGATGATGACGCGGCGGGTCGGCTCGGGCGGCGGCATGAACGTGCCGGTCGGCACGTCGCGACGCAGCCAGCCGCCGAACACCTTCTCGACGCCGGTGAAGGCCGCGTCTGCCGTGAGGTCGCCGACCACCGCGACGATCGCGTTGTTCGGCGCGAACGTCCGCGCGTGGAAGGCGACGAGGTCGTCCCGCGTGATCGCCGCGAGCGTCGCCGGCGTACCGGTCTCCGGCATGCCGTAGGGATGGAACCCGTAGACGAGCCGATCGAACACGGCGTTGGCGATGAAGCCGGGATCGTCGAGACTCACCTGCATGCTCGACAGCATCTGCTGGCGCTGGCGCTCGAGCTCTTCCTGGGCGAAGGACGGCCGGCGCGCCATGTCCGACAGGAGCCGCAAACCGGTCTCGAAACTGTCCTTCATGACGATCATGTTGAGGAAGGTCAGGTCGGTTCCGGCGCCGGCGCCCATGGCGGCGCCGAGAAAGTCGACTTCCTCGTTGAGCTGCGTCGCCGTCCGCCCATCGGTTCCCTGAGTGAGCAGCGATGCCGTCAGTTCGGCGACCCCGAGCTTGTCTCTCGGGTCGAGCGAACTGCCGGCGCGGACGAGCATCCGCATGCTCACCACCGGCTGTTCGTGGTGCAGGACGGCGACGACCTGCAGACCGTTGGGCAGCGTGCGGATCTCGTACGGGGGGAACGTCACGTCGCGCGCCGCCAGCGGTCGCGGCGGTCCTTCCGTCGGCCACGGGCCGCGCTGCACCGGGGCCGTCACCGCGGCCGGAACCGCCGGCTGCGCGACGGCGGCCGCCACGCTGCCGCCGAGCGTGACGCCGGCCGCCACGAGGGTGCACACGACGCGGCGCCCGAGCGGCGGGCGGCGGCGCCCCGTTGGTGTGAGACGTGCGGAACTCATCGGTTCGCCTGTCCGGCCGTTCCGCGCCCCGGCATCAGCGTCAGCACGGTCCGGTTCTCTTTCGTAAAGTAGGTCTGCGCCACCTTCTGCACGTCGGCCGCCTTGATGTTCTGGAAGATCTCGAACTCGCCGTCCGCCGTCGCGATATTGCCATGGAGCACGGCGGCGTGCGACAACGCCCCGGCTTTCTGCTGGATCGTCTCCCGGCCGAGAATGTAGTCGCGGGCGAACTGGTTCTTCGTCCGCTGCAGATCGCGGTCGCTGATCGGTTCGGTCTTGAGCCGCTCGAGTTCACCGATGAGGGCGGCAATCGCCTCGTCCGGCGACTGCCCCGGCTGCACGATGGCGACGGCATAGAACAGATTGGGATGCTCGACGAGGTTCGCGCCGCCGAACGCGGCGACTGCCAGCTGGTCCTCGTACACCAGCTTCCGGTAGATCCGCGAACTCTGGCCGTCGGACAGCACCTTCGACGCGATGTGCAGCGGATAGGAGTCCGGATGGCCGTCGTAGGTGATGTGATGCGCGACGACCACCGCCGGCAGCGGCCAGGGTGTCTCGATGGTGACCCGCTTCTCCGCCGTCTGCGGCGGCTCCTTCGGGATGTCCCTCGGTACCGGCCGGTCGCTGCCTGGCACGCGACCGAGGTACTGCTCGACGAGCGACCGGCCCTGCACCCGATCGAAGTCGCCGACGATCGTCAGCGTCGCGTTCGCCGGCACGTAGAAGGTGTCGTAGAAATCGCGGACGTCCTCGATCGACGCCGCCTGCAGATCCGCCATGCTGCCAATCGTCGGGTGCCGGTAGGGATGCACCGTGAAGACCTGGTCGTAGATGATCTCGTTCAGCCGTCCGTAGGGCTGGTTGTCGACCCGCATGCGGCGCTCTTCCTTCACCACCTCCCGCTCGGCGGCGAAGTTCGACTGATCGATACGGAGGGTCGCCATCCGATCGGCTTCCATCCACAGCATCAGCGGCAGAAAGTGCGCCGGCGCCGACTCCCAGAACACCGTCTCATCATCGGTGGTGTAGGCGTTGCTCTGGCCGCCGACCGACGCGATGATGGAGGTGTGCGCCTCCGGTTCGACGTTCTTCGAGCCCTTGAACATCATGTGCTCGAAGAGATGGGCGAAACCGGTGCGCCCCGGCTTCTCGTTCTTCGATCCGACGTGATAGGTGATCTGCACGTGGACGATCGGCGTCGAATGGTCTTCCGAGAGGATGACGGTGAGACCGTTCGGCAGCGTGTAGGTGTCGTACTGCAGCCGCGGCGGCGTCGCCGCCGCGTGCAGGGAGGACGACCCGACCTGCGCCACGAGCGACGCCATCATCGCCAGACCGATCGGACGCAGGAGCCGGCTGATCATCCTGACGATTATCGCCCGGAATTCCGACCGCCGTCGCGGATTCGCGGGCCGCTCGTCCCGGCTAGTTCACGAGGCGGAACCCGGCGAACGGCCAGCGCCGCGGCCGGCGGTCGAACAGGTCGGCATCGACCATCTGCTCCCATCCGGCGAACAGGTCCATCGCGCCGCCCTTGCCGCGAAGCCGCAGGCCGGCCTCGATGCGGCCGCCCGTCTGGGTGCCGCGGCCGGCAATCGTGACGTCGGTCGCGTAGACCTCGCCGAGCGCCCGGCCGTAGACGCCGGCCACGCTGTTCACCTGCTTGCGCGCGGTGACGTCGAGCTTCCCCATCCACGTATAGTCCACGTAGGCTCGGGCGATGACCCTGCCCCCCTCGGCCTTGACGTCCACCAGGGCCGTCGGCGACAGCGTGAGCCGGCGCAGCAGCCGGGCTTCCAGCGCGTTCATGGCCACCGCCGACCGCTTCGGCCGGTCGCTCAGGTGCCGGGACACGTGATGGAAGACGCCGGCCAGTTCGGTGCGGCCCAGCCGCTGCGATCCGGAGAATTCGAGCGTGTAGTTGCCCTGGTTCGGGTCGAACGGGCGGAACTCGTCGCCGAGAATCGCCTGGTAGTCGACGAGAAAGCCGAACCGTCCGCTCACATAGTCGACGAGGTCGAAGTCGCCGCCCCAATGGGTGTCCCACATGAAGAACGTCGGATCGTCACTGCGCAGGTGAGCGGCGGTGAGGTGGAAATCGTAGCGCGCCATGAACTGCGGCGTCGCCGGCGCCTCGGCGAGCGGCTGCGGGTACTGTGCGACAGCGCGGCCAAGCCCGGCGCCGGCGAACAGCCACAGGCAGATCCCGGCCATGGCCAGCCAGCGCCGCCGGCTGGCGCGCCTGGGTTCGCAAGTCATTCTTCGGTGGACTCCGCCGAGGGATCGACGGGCGCCGCCAGCTGCGCCTCGAGGTCGGCAAGGCGCTGTTCGAGTTCGACGACCCGCCGCTTCAGGAGCGGCAGCTTGCGATAGACCGCCGAGGCCTTCAGCCAGTCGCGGTTGGCGATGGCGGGATAGCCCGAGACGAACTGGCCGGCGTCGACGCTGTTGGGAATCCCGGTCTGCGCGCTGGCGATGACGCCGGCGCCGATCTTCAGGTGGCCGGCGACGCCGACCTGCCCCGCCAGCACGACATCGTCCTCCACCACGGTGCTGCCGGCGATGCCGACCTGCGCCGCGAAGCGGACGCGGCGGCCGATGGTCACGCCATGACCGACCTGCACCAGGTTGTCGATCTTGGTGCCGCTCCGGATGCGGGTCTCGCCGACGGCCGGACGGTCAATCGTCGTATTCGCGCCGATCTCGACGTCGTCTTCGATCGTGACGTCGCCGTGCTGCGGGATCTTCACGTGCGTCTTGTCGGCCTGCGTCACGAAGCCAAAGCCGTCGCTGCCGATCACCGCGCCGTCCTGGATGATCACGCGGTGACCGAGCACCACCCGCTCGCGCACCGACACCAGCGAGTGCACGACGCAGTCATCGCCGATGCGGACGCCAGGACCGATCGCGACGTTCGGGTAGACGATGGTCCGCGCGCCGATGCTGGTTCCGGCACCGATGGTCACGAACGGCCCGATCGAGACCTGATCACCGAGCACCACGTCGACGCCGACGGAGGCCAGCCGATCGACGCCGATCGGCGGCGGTGCCTGCTGCACGAACAGGCTCACGGCCTGGGCGAACGCCATGTACGGGTGTTCGCAGCGGATGATCGCCGGCGCACCGGCCGGAACGGTGGCCGCGGTTCCGACGATGACGGCGGATGCCCGCGTCGACTCGAGATGCGCCACATACTTCGGGTTGGCGACGAACGTCAGGTCGCCCGCTGCCGCCTGCTCGATGCCGGCGACGCGGACGATGTCGATGTCGGAGTCGCCTTCGAGGCGGCCGTGCAGCCGCTGCGCGATGTCGCCGAGCCTCATGGATGATCTATCGAGACAGCAGATTTACCAGTTCCGATGGCCGACGCGGGGTTCGGGCGCGCGCCGGCTGCGCGAGGCCGGCGCGGCGTCGACGGCAATCCGGGTGCGGGTCGCGAGTATAGCACGCGACCTCAGGCGGACGGCACCGCGACGCGGTCGAAGAAATCCGCCAGATGACGCAGGTTGAGACGTTCCGCGATCGCTTCGACCTGCGGAGCGCGCATGGTCCGCGGCACGTCGACGAGTGCCGTCAGTGCCGTGAGATCGTGGTCGTGCACGAAGGTGAAGGCGATGGCGTCCATCCCCTGCCGCGCGCCGCGCCACGACTGCAGGTGGCCGATGCACCGGAACGCGAAATAGTAGGCGAGCAGGTTCGGCCCGGGCACCAGCGCGAGGACGCCGGACACCGCGAAGATGATGGTGTCGACGATGAGCCAGCGCAGGTGATGTCGCCTGGCGTCAGCGAGATTGGTCATCAACAAGGCCCGCGCCTGGTCGACCTCGAGCGTCGCCGGCATCTGCACCGTCGTCGTCGTCTCGCCGCGCAGGGCCCACAGGGTCCGCTGTTCGGCGATCGACTCGGCCAGCGCACAGACGAACCGGTCGCGCCAGCGCGCGAACCGGCCGCGTCCGCGACCCTGCCGAGCCTGGGTCACGAGGTGATGCCATTGCTCGTTGGCGCGCTGCATCCAGCGGCGCAGCCGCCCCTCGGGCGGCGGCTGGGCCGCCGCCGTCTCGTCGATTTCAGGCGCTTCCGAGTAGAGCTCGTAGCGTCCGCGTCGGGCCGGGACCAGATATATCGTCATCAGTTCAGCGCCGGCCTCTACCGGCCGCGGTCAATCTTCTGTGGCGCCCGCGGCGCCAGCGCGGCCATCGACGGGCGACCTGCTTCAATCCACGCGCCAGCGATCACCGCGGCCGTCGCCGTGATGGCCTTCGACACCTGCTGGGCCATCAGCGGACCGGCGCCCTGGTAGAGGCGGTCGAAGTAGATGTCGTCGTAGAGCTCCAAGCCCGCCGCCGCCGTCTGATCGGCCCGGAGCAGCGCGTCGACCTGCCGGTAGCTGTCGAGCAGGACGGTCCAGGCCGCATCTTCGGCGTTCCGAATCGGCACGACCGGCGGCGGCGAGAACGTCGTCCGCTGCTGAAACCGTTCGAACAGCTCGGATTCGAAACGTGCGTGAATGCCGCGCTGACCGGTGAGCTGGCCGTCGTAATTGTCGGCAGCGTGCAGCGGCTGGTGCGCATCCTGGATGTAGTGCGCGGCGACGCCCGTGAACAGCACGATGTCTTCGGCCGAGAAGCCGTTCCCCCGTCCATATGCTTCGAACCCTCGCCGGAGGTTGCCGAAAACCTCGGCAAATCGCCAGGGCAGCCGGCCGTTCCGGGCAATCGTCGCCTGACCGAATTTCTCGAGCGCCGCCGTATAGTCCCGCGGCACCTCGGTGAACGGATACGCCCCGTACTCCTTGACGCCAAAGTCGAAGAAATGGTTCGGATCCTCGGGCCAGCCGGCGCTGCGCCACAGGTCCGGGTCCTTCACCCGGATGATCACCTCCTGGCGCCGCTGCTCGAAGAACGGCTTGATCTCGGAGGGCAGCAGCTCGATCGCCCGGCCCATGATGAACTGGTGGGCGGCAAACCCCCAGGCCGCCGCCGGCTCCGGCAGCAGGACCGACAGGGCGACGGCGCACGGGACGAGCCACTTCCTCATGTGGTTATATTAAGGCGTTGGACAACGTCACGCACACGCTGTTCGGCGCGACGTTGGGGCGCGCCGTCTTTCACCGGGCCGGCCGCGGGGCGACCGCAGCGATCGTGCTGGCCTCGAATGCCCCGGATGCCGACATCGTGATGACGGCCACCGGCGCGCTGAACTATCTCACCTGGCATCGCGGTCCGACGCACGGTCCGCTCGGCGTCATCGGACTCGCGGTGGTCGCTGCGGCTCTCGTCTGGGGCTGGCAGCGCGTCTACGACGTCGCCCGGCGCGCCGAACACGCCTCGTTTCCCACCCTGCTGCTCGCCGCCGGCACCGGTCTGGTCGCACACGTGCTGATGGATTTTCCGACGTCATACGGGACCCGCCTGCTGAGCCCCTTCAACTGGGATTGGTACGCCGTCGACCTGATGCCGATCATCGATCTCTACCTGCTCGCGGTGCTCACCGGCGGCCTGATCCTGGGCGCGCGACGTCCCGCGGTGCGGCGCCAGGCCGCGTTCGTCGTCATCGCGTTCACGATGCTGAACTACACCATGCGGGCGGCCGCCCATCAATGGGCGCTGGCGGCGGCGCCCGCGGTCCTCGCGCCGCTGCTCCCGCCACCGTGCGACGACGCGGTCCCGCCAGCCCTGCTCAGCCGCTGGCCGGTCGACGGCTTCGCCGACCATCGGGCGCGCGGCGCCACCCGATGCCTCATCGAGCTGGCGGCCGTCCCAACCTTCTTGTCCCCGTTCCGCTGGCAAATCATCGCGCGCATCAGCGATTCGTATCAGACAGTCGGCCTGAACCTGTTGCGCGACGTCGGGCATCCCGCGGACGCGCTCGACGCGCCATGGCGGACCGCGCGCCATCATCCCGATCAGTGGACGCCGGCCGTCCTCACCGCCGCCGAGACCGAGCTCGGCCGCGTCTTTCTTGGCTTCTCGCGTTTCCCGGCGACGAGTTCGATGCTGAATGACGATGACTCGTCGACGGTGCACTGGGTCGATCTTCGGTTCGCCAACACGCCGGGCGGCCGCCCCGGTTCGCCTCGCGGCATGTTCTCGGCGCTCGTCGTCCTGGCCCCGGACGGCCGGGTCCGGACGATGCGGCTGGGAGGATAGGGACTCCATGCTGAACGTGCGCCCGATAGCCGCCGCGCCCGGCCTCCGCTGCCTGACGATCGTGGCGCTGCTGGTGTGCGCGGCCGCGGCCACCGTCCCCGGCCTGCGCGCGCAGCAGGCGCGGTCCGCATCCGCCGCGCCAGCCCTGGCGGCGCCGCAGCCTGGCAACACGGGTGGCGAGAACGAAACCGGTCCGTATGACGTGGTCGCGAACTGGCCGACACCGTGGTCGGCCGCCGGTTACATCTGGGGCTCGCAGCCGGGCATCCTCCCGGGCGCCTGGTGGGAACTGCACCAGTTTTCCGTGGACAGCGGTGGCAACTTCTACGGCGCCGACAGCTTCAACGGCCGGTCGCAGAAGTTCAGACCGCGTGCCGGAGTGGACAGGTCGCTGCTCGTCGGGGCGATGGACGGCGCGGCGCCGTAGCCCACGGCGACGCCTGTCCCGTGCGACGGAGCCGCACCCCGCTCAGCAGCCGCGCGAGTAGAACCAGACCGTCAGCTCGCCAGACACCGCGTGGGCACGGACCCAGCCGCCCGAGGTGACGGGCGGGTCGCCCCCGGTGTCGCACGGCGACGTCTCGAGGATGTCGACGTGAATCCAGATGTCACCGGAGGCCCGTCGCACCTCGGTGACGCGAACCGGCCGTTCGGAGAGGTCGCTCCGCACGTCACCCCGCAGGAGTCCACCCGCCGAGGCGGCCAGTCGGCCGTCCCACTCCTCCGTCAAATAGGTCAGCTTGCCGGTGAGGAGACGGTCGAGGCCGAGGAACTCCGAACGCCGCGGCGCCTGCAGCCACGCCGCCCCATCGGTCAGCCGGATCTTGTACCAGTGTTGCTGGCGATCGACGACGATCGCCGCCGGGTTCTCGTAGTCGAACTCGCGCGTCGGCAGCGGGTCCACGGTCGGTCGTCCGTTCCGATGCACGTTCACGGACAGCCCGTCGCAGCCGCCGGCATGGAGCGTCCACGGCGTGTCGACCTTGATCGATCCGACGACCGCCCCGGTGGCTGGTGCGGAGAACAGCCGGATTTCATCCGGCGACGTCTGGTCGCATGGTCCTTCGCCGAACACCGTCGGCAGGGTCAGGAGGCCGAGCACCCGCTCCTGTGCGGACGCCTCGCCAGGCGCCCGAAGCGCGCAGGTCATCAGCATGAGCGCACCGAGCGCTCGAAATGCACGGGCTGTCAGCATCGGCTTGCAGCGATTCTACCGTCACGACTGGGCGCCCACGGCCACGTGATCGGAGCCGCACCGGACGGCCGTCTGGCCGGATCCAAGAATCGGAACGCGGCGGCCGCCGCGGCCCGGCGTCCGGGTCGTCCCTGAGAAGCCGTTCGGGTGCCGGCGCGGGCGCTACGTGCGCCAGCGTCCCACTTCGACGAACTGGCGGACGGCCGGGTCGAACTGCCAGCACACCGCCTGCGTGCTCTCGACAAACGCGCAGACCACGGTCCCGTCCCAGCGCGCGGCGAGCTGGCCGGTGATGCCGTCGGATGCCTTGATGGCGGCGCTCAGTTCGTCGGCCCGTTCGCGCGGATAGCACGACAGATCGACGTCACCGCCGTAGGGCGACAACGGCGTGACGGTGCCGTCCTGACCGAGGACCAGATATCGTCCACCGCCATCGACGGACTTCACGGCGACGGCGTACATCCGCGGATGCCCGGCCCGTGGATCGACCGGGCACCAGCGCACCACCGCCGGCCCGATTCCGGCCGCGTCGGCGAGCGCGCGCATCTCAGGCGACTGCAATTGCGCCGCGGCAGACCCGGCGAGCATCAGGGCGAGCGCGCACAGCGGCGCCAGTCGTCGCGCCGGACGGTCCGGCTCACTGCGTCGCATTGTTCCCCCGCTGATAGGCGCGCCGGCTGTCCGGCAAGATGAGCAGCGTCAGCGCGATCGTCAAGAGCACGATCGACGCCGCCGCGACCATGGCAAACCCTGGCGGCATGGCGGCACCGCCCGGCACCAGGGGGTCGGGAGACGCCAGTACGCCGAGTAGCCCGAGCACCGCCCACGACGCCGTGAGGCTGATGCCGAGCCACCAGGCCCAACGGTCGTGCCGCCACAGATGACGGATGAGGATCCCGACGACCGCCGCCCGCATCAGCGATCGGACATAGTCGCCGCCGCCCTTCCAGCCACTGGCCGCGAGCAGCACGGCGGGGTACGCCACCACGACCACGGCGTATGCCGCGAGCGCGTAGACCGCCCAGCGAACGGTAGGGGGGAGGGCCGCCGGCTCAGCGCTCATGCATCCTCATTGTAGCGTGCGGACGCGGACTGCCAGCCGCTCGCGCCCGTCTCAGCGCGGCACCAGGGCGACCGCGCGACACCATCCCGCACTGCCGCCCTTGATCTTGATCGGGAGACAGGACACGTAGAAGCCGTGCGGTCGTGGCAGCCGTTCGAGATTCGCGAGTTTCTCGATTTGGCAGTACTCCTTGGTCATCCCGGCAAAGTGCGCCGGCCACAGGTAGCGGCCGTCACCGGTGCGCCGGTAGTCGGCGATCTGCGCCGCGAACTCGCGATCCAGCGTCCATGCGTCGATGCCGATCATGTGGACGCCCTGATCGACCAGCCACAGCGTGCTGTCGCGGTCGAGTCCGGGCTGGCGGAAGTACTCGGGCGTGCCCCAGCGCGTCGCAGCCCCCGTATGAATGAGGACGATGTCGTCCGGCCGGATCGTGTACTCGACCGCGCGGAGCTGCCGCTCGAGATCGGCCACGGTGATGACCTCGCCCGGCATGCGATGTCGCAGGTCGAGGACCACCGCCGGACCGAAGCACCACTCGAGCGGTACCTCGTCGATACGCCTGGCGGGCTTGCCGCCCGACAGCGCTCCGTAGTGATACGGCGCATCGATGTGCGTCGCGGTGTGGCTGCCGACGGCGAGGTTCTCGACCGCCCAGCCGTGGCCGTTCGAGTAGACGAAGTCCTCGGCCTTCGCGCCGAAGGTGTCCATCATGCTCGCCAGGCCGCCCGCGGCGTGGGTGACGTACTCGATCTTCGGCTTGGTCCGCTCGCCCGGCGCATCGTGTTCGAGCCCGACGCTCAGGTCGATGAGCTGCAGCTGGTTGAGCCGAAGCTCGCCCGGCGGCACGGTCTGCGCACCAGCCGGCGACGCCAGCGCCAGGCCGGCACCGGTCGCCGCCGCGGCGCGCAGAAACGCCCGCCGGTCCGCCCTGGCGCGCAGCGTCGACATCTCGCTACTTGGCCGGCAAGGCGAACGCCATCAACTCGCCCGGGAAGACGGCACCGCTGACCCCGAGGACGATGTACTGCCGTCCGTTCCACATGTAGGTCATCGGTGAACCGGTCTGGGCGCCCGGCATGTACACCGCACCGGCTTCCCGGCCGGTGGCCTTGTCGTAGGCGCGCAGCATCGCACCGCGAAGCCCGTTCGGCGCCGTGAACGCGCCGCCCTCGCCCGAGATCACCAGCGTCTTCGTCGTGAGAATGCCGATGCCGCCGGAACTGCCGCCCGCGCCGCCCTGACGGCCGGTGCGGGGGAGGTTCAGCCCCTTCAGCGCTGGATGATTCTTCACCGTGTCGGGTGTCTCGCCATGGGCGACCTGCCAGGCGATCTCGCCCTTGTTCAAATCGATGGCGGTGATGCGTCCGTAGGGCGGCTTGATCAGCGGCAGCCCGCGCACGCTCAGTCCGCCGCCGTCCTCGCCGCCACCGACGCTGATGTAGTTCATGTCCGATCGCTTGGCGTCGTTCACCATCGACAGCACGCGCAGCAGCGAGTGCGAGTAGACGTAGACCATGCCGGTTTCGGGATCGAGCGAGCCGCCCGGCCAGTTCGCGCCGTTCGGGATGTAGAGCGTGCCGACCTTCCCTCCTTCGCCGCGTGCGATGGGCGGCGTGAACAGCGGCCCGATCTTGTACTGGCGCACGATCTTCAGCGCTTCCTCCTTGATTTCGGGCGTGAAGTCGACGACGTAGTCCTCGGAGAAGCCCTGGCGCTCGAAGGCCGGCGGCTTGGTCGGGAAGGGCTGCGTCGGCGCGTAGGTCTCGCCGGGCAGGGTGCCCCTCTCGACCGGGCGCTCCTCGATGGGCCAGACCGGCTTGCCGGTGACCCGATCGAAGACGAACAGGAAGCCCTGTTTGGTCGGCTGCGCAACCGCCTTGACCGGCCGGCCGTCGACGGTGATGTCGGCGAGGATCGGCGCGCACGGTACGTCGTAGTCCCAGATCGGGTGGTGGACGAACTGGAAATGCCACAGTCGCTTGCCGGTCTGCAGTTCGACGGCCACGAGGCTCTCGGCAAACAGGTTGTCACCGGGGCGATGGCCGCCGAAGTAGTCGCCGGTGGGAATCTCGATCGGCAGGTAGGCGATGCCGAGCGCCTCGTCGATCGTCATCTGCGACCACAACCCGGTGTGGCCGGTGTACGACCACGAGTCGTTCAGCCAGGTCTCGTTGCCGAACTCACCCGGCCGCGGGATCGTGTGGAAGATCCACAGCCGCTTGCCGGTCCTGGTGTCGTAGCCGCGGACGTATCCCTTCGGGTTCTCCTTGCTCCGCGGCGCCGAACCGGCGCGGTGCGCGGCACCGACGATGATGACGTTCTTCGCTACGATCGGCGCGCCGTTCCACGCGATGTCGGCGGTCTCGAGATCGAGCGGCTGATCAGCGTCCTGACGCAGGTCGACGACGCCGTTCCTGCCGAAGTCGGCGAGCGGCCGCCCGGTCTTCGCGTCGAGGCCCACCAGCTGGTAACCGCTCGACACGTAGAAGATCCGCTCATCGCCCTGGCCGTCGGTCCAGTAGCCGACCCCGCGGCCCGACATGCGGCGCGTCGACACCTCGGCGCGCCGGCCCTCTTCGAGGCGGTGCATCCAGAGCATCTCGCCGGTATCGGCCTTGACCGCCACGGCGTTGCGGTGCTCACCCGCGGTGAAGTACAGCACACCGCCGATCATCAGGGGCGTCGTCTGCAGGTTGAAATCGGGACGGGCGCCGAGGTTCTCGGTCTTGAAGCGCCACGCCACTTCCAGCGTGCTGAAGTTCTGCGCGGTGATCTGGTCGAGCGGCGCGTAGCGCGTCGATCCGGTATCTCCGGCCCACGAGCGCCACTCTCCGTTGGTGGCCCCGCGTTGCGCCGCGGGCGACGTCGTGACCAGCGCCAGCGCGGCAGCCAGCGACGCGAGCCATACGCGCGTCCGTGACGAACTGCGTGTTCTTCGCCGCATATCGAGGTCCTCGTGGTCGGCGTGCCGCCCGATTGGGTTCAGTGGAGGGGAATGCTACAGCAGAACGGCGCGACGGCACGCCCTGGCGTGCGGCGAGCGGGGAGAGGTGCCCCCGGGCCACCTCCCCCTTCTCGATGTCGCAACCGGCCTGACGTGCCGGCCGGTCGGGCGCCGCCTACTGCTGCTGTTGCGTCCGCTGGCCGGCGGGCGTCTTGCCGCGCTTGGCAAGTTCCTTCCGGTATTGCGCCTCGCTCAGGAACGCGATGTCGGTCCAGCCGTGCCCCATCTCGTCCATCGTCCGGCTGCCCCACCCCCGCCAGTTGGTCGGATCGGGGTTGTTCTTATTGTTCGCGGTGTTGTCGTGGTACGAGATGGTGTGGAGGATGGTGCCCTTGGGGAACAGGTGTGGCGTCTTGTAGGTGTAGGTCACCTGCCAGTTCTGTTCGTAGCGGTTCGCATCGGTGAGGATTTCCCGGCGGCCGTCCGGATGAATCGCTTCGAGCACCATCCGCGACCCGAGGTAGTGCATGTGCGGCTGGAAACTGATGACCAGCGCGTGCTCCGGCAACGGCCAGAAGCGCTCGTGGGTCGCCACGGTGTTCGGCGGGATGCTCAGGGTCGTGGCCGAGTGCAGCGGATTCTCTTCGACGAGGAACCCGGTGGGCTGGGTGGGCTCGTTGATGTCGATCTTGTGACCGGCCTTCAGGATCACGTCCTCGACCTTCTCACGGCTCAACTTCCACATGTTGCCGACGTCGGTGCGGATGCGGTGCGACGCCACGACGTACTCAGGCTTGTAGCCCTTCGGATAGAACTTGATCCCGACGCGCTCGATGTCCTGCTTCTCCTCGCCCATCGAGTGATAGTGGGGTGCGAAGCGGAACTTCGAACCAGCCTTGATCAACTTCGCCGTCCCGTCGGCGAAGATGTCGGCATCGTTGCCCGGACCGTACTCGATGAGATCCATCTCGTCGTCGGTGTTCGAGCCCATGCCGAGGCCGAGTTCGTCACGATCCGAGCCGTCGGGCGCGCGTACGTAGACGTGCGAGTGATGGACACAGCAGTTGGCCGTCGGAATCATCTGGACCCACTTCACGTAGCGGTCTTCGGTGATTTTCGGATCGACCACCTCGCTGGGCGTCGTGTCCGGGCCGGCGGCCGGAATCGTGAAGCCCTTCTCCATGCTGACGATCAGATCCGGCTCGCCGAACGCCCACTCGTCGGCAGCGCGAAACTGCAGCGGCGGCGGCGCGTCCTTCAGGTTGCCTTGCGGCGCGCCACCATCCACCCAGCGGCTGATCAACGCGATCTCCGTATCCGACAGCGACGGATCGTCCAGGTACTCGCCGATCGTCCGATCGATGTGCCACGGCGGCATCTGCCGCATCTGGACACGTGCCTTGATGGTGCGCACCCACGGCCGCACTTCCTGGTACGTGATCAGCGACATCGGCGCCGACGAATTCGGCCGATGGCACTTCTGGCAGGATCGCTGGAGGATGGGGAGAATGTCCTTGGTGAACGTCGGCGTCGCACCCTGCGCCGCGGCCGCCCGCGGGTTCAGAACCGTCGCAAGGGCCAAGAGGCCTGACGTCACGGCGAGACGGGCGAAACTAGTCATCATCACCTCTCATGACTCACCGATGACCCAGATTGGAAGGGTGCCAGTATACGCGCGGCCAGGAAAAGCCACAATCTACCCAGAGTTGGGTAGCGCAAAGGGTGTAAGCCGGCGGCCCGGGTGTGCAAGAATGCCCCTCGCTCAGGAGGCAGCCCATGACCGTCGTCCGCGCGTCTGTCACACCCTGCATCCTCGCCTGCCTGCTGCTGGTGGGACCATCGGCCGCCGACTCGGCGGCCCAGCAGAACCAGCCCATCTACCCGTCCTACGAAGGATATATGAAGAATCCTGACGGGACGCTCACGCTGTCGTTCGGTTACTACAGCCACAACGCCGAAGTCATCACCGTCCCCAACGGCCCGGACAATGCGTTCGCTCCGCTCCCCGGTGACCGGCAGCAGCCGACCGTCTTCAAGCCCGGCCACTGGGAGATGCAGTGCGTGATGGTGGTGCCCGGCAACTTCGACGGCAAGCTGGTGTGGACGGTGACCTACGCCGGGAAGACGACCGGCACGAGCACCCGGATGATTCAATCCAACTGGTTCCTGGTCGATGGCGCGGAAGACCTGGCGAAATCGATCGACACGAAGACCGCCAGACACGGCGTCTGCCTCAATCGTGCGCCGCAAGTGAGCGTTCTCGGCGCGGTGCGCAAGCGGGGCGCGCCGACGACACTGGCAACGCCGTTCGTCGCCGGTCAGCAGGAGAGCCTGTTCGGTTCGATTCAGGACGAAGGCCAGCCCCGCGGCCGCCAGACAACCGCCAGCTGGAAACAGATCTCGGGGCCCGGCATCACCAAATTCGAAGACCCGCAAGCCGCCAGGACCCACGTCGTGTTCTCGATGCCTGGTGAATACGTCCTGGAATTGACCGGGAGCGACGGCGAGCTCAGCGCCGCCACCCGGGTGACGGCCTCCGTCAAGTAGCGCAACGGAGTCATGGCCATGGGCCTGGCACACGGCACCCGCATGATGGTGCCGCGTGTGTGTCTCGCAGCCATCGGGCCGGTGCGCGGCACGTCGAACCGGCGGCCCGCCGCCCCTCGGACCGGGCCTGCCGCGGTTGCCTGCCGCACCGCCCTCCTCGTCGCTCTGTTCGTCGTGCCGCTCGCGCACGTCACCGGGCACGCGCAGACGCGCCAGGTAACATTCACGCGCGACGTCGCACCAATCCTGTTCGCGCACTGCGCGTCGTGTCACCGCACGAACGACATCGGCGGCTTCAGCCTGCTGACCTACGCCGACGCACGGCCGCGCGCCGGCGCCATCGCGCGCGCGACCCGGGATCGTCACATGCCACCGTGGAAGCCGGCGCCGATCGCCGGGCTGGCACTGGTGGGCGACCGGCGGCTGAGCGACCGCGACATCGCGACACTGCAGCGCTGGGTCGAGTCGGGCGCACCGGAAGGCAATCCGTCCGATCTGCCGCCGCGGCCCGACGCCCCGGACGGCTGGCGGCTGGGCACGCCAGACCTGGTTGCCACGATGCCCGCACCCTACACCGTGCCGGCCGGCGGCGCCGATCATCTCCGCAGCGTCGTCATCCCGCTGGCCATGACCCGGGGGCGGTGGGTGCGCGGTCTCGAGTTCAGGCCGGGCGCGCCGCGCGTTGTCCACCATGCGAACATCCGTGTGGACCGCACCCGCAGCGCGCGCGCCCTCGACGGCACGGATGGCGCGCCAGGGTTCGACGGCCGGCTCACCGGCGGCGCCGAGTTCCCGGCCGGCCAGTTCCTGGGATGGACGCCCGGACAGCTGCCGCCGCTGCTCGACGACGGCACGGCCTGGTGGCTGGAGCCCAACAGCGACCTCGTGGTGCAGCTTCACCTGCGTCCCGGCGAGCGCGCCGAGACGGTGCAGGTGCGCGTCGGCCTCTTCTTCGCCGATGGGCCCGGGACCGCCGCGGCGACGCCGCGACGGACGCCGGTGATGATGCGGCTGGGCGTCCAGGATCTCGACATCCCGGCCGGGGCGGCCGCGTACACGACCACCGACTCGTTCCGCCTGCCCGTTGACGTCGAGCTCCTTGCGATCCAGCCGCACGCCCACTTCCGGGCGCGTGACGTCGCCGCATCAGCCCTGCTCCCGGACGGCACGGAGCAGCCGCTGCTCCACATTCCAGACTGGGACTTCGACTGGCAGGACCAGTACCGGCTGGCACGGCCGCTGACGCTGCCGGCCGGCGCCGTGTTGCGGATGTCGTACCGCTACGACAACAGCAGTGCGAACCGCCGGAATCCCGATCGTCCGCCTCGCCGTGTCCGCTGGGGACAGCGCAGCGACGACGAGATGGGCGACGTCTGGTTCCAGTTGTTGGCGACGCGCGAGAGTGATCGTGCCAGGCTCGTCGCCGACATCGGACGGAAGGTGCTGTCGGAGGACGCCGTCGGCTTCGAAACCCTGCTCGCCACGGAGCCAGCGAACCCACGGTTGCACGAGGCGGCGGCCGCCATCCTGCTGTCGCTCGGCGAGACGGCGCGCGGGATGCGCCACCTGGAGTCGGCCCTGCGTCTCGACCCGCGTTCGGCAGAGGCGCACTACAACCTCGCGACAGCGTTCGCCTGGCAGGGACGGCGCGACGAAGCGGTGCGGCATCTGCGGCAGACGCTGGCCGTCGCGCCGGCCCACGTCCGCGCGCACGTCAACCTGGGGGCGTTGCTGCGTGGCGCCGACGACCTGGACGGGGCCGAGTTGCACCTCCGCCAGGCCGTGACGCTCGACCCTGGGAATGCCGCGGCGCACACGAACATCGCCGGCGTCCGGCTGGCGCGCGGTGACGTCTCCGGTGCCGTCATCGCGTACCGCACCGCCCTGGCCGCCAATCCGACGCTGATCGAACCGCTGACCGAGCTGGCCTGGACGCTGGCGACGTCGCCGACGTCGACGCTGCGCCATCCGGCCGAGGCGGTCACGCTTGCCGAACGGGCGCAGGCCCTGACGAATGGCGGCGACGTCCGCGTCCTCGACGCGCTGGCGGCCGCCTACGCGTCGGCCGGCCGCTACGACGACGCGGTCGGCGTGCTGCAGCGGGCGCTGCGCAGCGTGCCGGCCGATGCGGCCGGCGCGGGCGACACCCGCCGGCTGCTCGAACAGCGCCTCATCCTCTACGCCCGTGGCGTTCCCTACCGCGACGGCTCGCGGCGGTGACCGCCGCCTCACCACGGTGCGCCGCGCGGCTGACGGCTGTCAGGCCGGCTGACGACCGTCAGAACGAGTACAGGAATCCCAGCTCGACGAGGCGCGGCGGCAGTATGTCACTCGGCCGACCGAAATTGGGGCCCGACAACCGCGTGACGTCGAGCACGGTGTTCGCGTTCAGGATGTTGAAGATGTTCACGCGGACACCGGCCCGGTGGCCGCGGCGCAGTTCGACGTTCTTCTCGAACCGCCAGTCCACCTGATGGCTGATCGGCAAACGCCGGGCGCCGATCGTCTCGACGTTCAACGTGATATTCGGGATCGTGCTGCCGCCGGTGAACTGCACCTGGCGGGCCCACGGATAGCCGCTTCTCGCCTCGTAGTTGGCCGAGGTCAACACGCCGTAGGGCAGCTGATAGACGCCTGACAGCTTCCAGGTGTACTCCCAGTTCCGGTCGGCGGTATTGATCTCGTTGTTCGGGGTCAGCGGGGCACTTTCGACATTGCCGTTGAACTCACCCGCCGCGGTTGTCGCGGGGGCCGTCAGGTCGCTGTAGATGTACGGCACGTTCCGCCGGGTGGCGGAGTACGAGCCGGTCAGCTGCCAGCGCCGGGACAGCCGCTTCGACAGGGCGATGTCGATGCTGTTGTACTGCTGGTCGGCGTTCGGATCGTTGACCCGGGTGAACCGCTCGAAGGCGCGGCCGCGCAGCGCCGCCGGGAATTCGTAGTAGGTGAACGAACGTCCCGGATCGTCCGCCGTGTTGAGACGCCCGTCCTCACCCGGGTCGGCCGCGGTGATTGGCACGTTGTAGGCCGCATAGGGCCGCAGGGTATTGAGGATCCGGTAGGTATTGGAATAGCGCGAGTAGACATAGCTGGCGCGTACGCCGAAGTTCTGGCCGAGTTCGCGCTCGAGCGACAGCGAGAGCTCGTCGCTCTTCGGTTGGCGCTCGTCCGGACTCGGGATGAAGTTGCTGCCGCCCGATTGCGAGATGAAATCGGTGCCGTTCAGGTTCAGATTCGACTCGCCGGCGTCGTAGAGACCGTTGCCGTTCAGATCGCGCCAGCGGAAGGTCGTCGTGGTCCGCACCTGCCAGTCGGCGGAATCCATCTCGGGCACCTGTTGGCGCTGGTGATCGAAGCGGCCCCACCCGCCCTTCAGCACGGTCTTGCCGTCGCCGGAGAGGTCCCACGACGCGTGCAGCCGGGGCGCCACGCTGCTCCAGATGTTGAACTGTTGTGTCTCGCGGCACGCCGCCGGATACACGGCATCGGCCGGAAATGCCGCAGCCACCTGGCACGACTCCGGCACGAAGCCGTTGTCATAAGCGTAGCGGAGCCCGAGGTTCAATGTCACCCGTCGACCGACCGTCCAACTGTCGGTGAGGTAGGTGCCGAAGTAATGGCTGACCACCTTGGCTTCAGACGGGTTGTTCCACATCTCGATGCGGCACGGCGTCGTCGCCCCGGCCGCCACCCGACAGGGGGCAAGACCGTTCGACGTCCGCAAGCGATAGGGCCACACCCACGACGAGTAGGCACCGTCCAGCTGTTCGCCCGGGTCGAGCTGCGGGTATTGCCGGCCGAACCAGTTGTCGGTGTAGTCGAAGCCGGCCTTGAACTCGTGGCTGCCGAGGAACAGCTCCGGTTTGTATAACGTCGCGTTCATCTTGTAGTGGTAGCGCGGATTGTGCGGACGCTGCCCGATGGTCGTCTGGGGTCCGAGATTCAGTTGCGTCACGAGGTCGAGGCTCGGCGGAACGTCGCGGGGCGCGAAGCTCCAGTAGTGGCTGTCGTACGTCCAGTAGCCGACCTGCGCCGAAGTCACCAGCTGGTTGCTCCACACACGCTGCAGCTCCGCCTTCGCCGTGCGGCTCGGCGTCATCAGGCCGCCGCGGTGCTCCCACGGAGTGAACTGGCCGAGGTTGCTGGTGTCGTACTTGTGGTTGAACTGGTAGAAGCCGACCAGCCGGTTGGACTTCGACATCTGATACGAGACCTTCGACGTGACGAAGTAGGCCAGCTGCGTCGAGATCGCCGGTGACCCGTCCGGCTTGAAGGTGCTCAGCGGCTGGGCGTCGTCGGTCTGCCGCCGACCCGCCACGTAGAACCACAGCTTGTCGCGGATGAGTCGTCCACCCAGGTCGCTGCTGACGCTGTACCGATCCGCCAGTTCGGTCCCACCATCCAGCCCCAGTGCCCGCAGTCGATCGTCGATGTTCGTGCTCTGGAAACCCGGGCCGGTCTTGTTGTAGGCAGTACTGCCGTGGAAGTCGTTGCCGCCGGACTTGACGATGCCGACGAGATTGACGCCACGGCTCGGCACCTCGGCGCTGTTCCCGAGCGTACGGACCGACGCTTCTTCGAGGGTCGTGTAGTCCCAGTAGTTCGCCTGGCCGCTCGATGCCTGCAGGCTGCTCGTCTGCACGCCTTCGAGCGTCGAGTACGCTTCGCCGGCCTGCCCGAACACACGATAGGTCGGCACCTGGTTCAGCGAGCTGCCGCCGACGTCGCGCAACGTCCGCACGCCCGGCGCCTGCGCCAGCAGGCTGACGATGCCGTTGCGGCTGGTCGGCAGCAGTTCGATCGTCTCACGCGTGAATTGCGTCACCGCCGCGGTGGAGGTGGTGTCGACGACCGGTGCCGCACCGGACACCGTGATCGTCTCCTCGAGCGACCCGACCTTCAGACCGACGTCGAGCCGCGCCGTGAAACCGACCGTCAGGCGGACGCCGTCTCGCCTCTGCGTCTGGAAGCCGGACAGGGCGTAATCGACGACATAGGTGCCGATCGGCAGCGGGGTCAGCCGGTAGTCGCCCTTCTCGTCGGTGACCGAGACGACCGATGGCACCTGCAGCGC
Source organism: uncultured Acidobacteriota bacterium (assembly GCA_902825985.1). GTDB lineage: Bacteria > Acidobacteriota > Vicinamibacteria > Vicinamibacterales > CAVVIG01 > VFZL01. The sequence goes on from CADEDC010000031.1 coordinate 32,486, forward strand.
GGGGCTGGTTGCCGTGACCGTCACCCCCGGCAGCACCCCGCCGCTCTCGTCCGTCACCTGTCCGATGATGCCGGCCTCCTGACCGGCGGCGTCTGTCGTGAGCAGCAGTGCGACGAGCACGGTGCCCGCCACGCGTGTGGGATTCGAACGTCGCCAGTCCATGCCACCCCTCCTGAGTACGAAGCCAGTTGGGAGCCCCGCCGAAAATGAGTGCGTTCTGGACCCTGGGGACAAAACACGACTGACTCGCCCGCGGACGCGGGCGACCGTGCGGCCGGGAAAGCTGCCGGCGACGCCTACCGGGTCACCGTGACGGTGACCTCCTGCGTACGGCTCATCGCGCCGTCGCCGACGGTCGCGATCAATTTGTAGGTGCCCGGTTCGCTGAAGCGGACGGACGCGTCCGCCGCACCCTGGGTACCGGGGACGAAGACCGGATCGGCTGGGGTGATGGCCGCTTTCGCCGGACCGCGGTACAGCAACCAGCTCACGCGCAGGCCCATCGGCCGGCGCGGCGCGGACGAATTCACCTGGGCGGTGAACGGCGAGGCGGAGGCGCTGCCGGACGTCGCCACCGGCTTGGGCGCCGGCACCGGCCGTGGCTTCGGCAGGCCATCGTCGGCCGCCTGCACCGTCAGCCTCACCGGCGCGTGGACCGTCGCCGTGAGCGCCGTCGATGCCAGCGTCAGCGTCGGCGGTCGATTCGGATCGTCGTGACCCGGATTGAAGTTCCCGTTCGTCATGACGACGCGTTCGGTGATTTCCTGTTCGGGAATGAGCTCACCGAAGGCCCGCTCGGTCCGGCCGTTCGCCGTCAGCGTCCAGATCACCGATTGCTTGCCGAAGTTCGCCGCTACCCGAACCCGGTAGACGAACCGCTGGCGACGCGGCAGGAAATACGTCGGCTGGTTCTGGTCGCCGTTCATCGGCTCGACTTTATTGGTGGCACCCACCGGGATGGCCAGTTCCTGTTTCCAGTTCCGGTTGAAGTAGCCGAACACCATGTCGAAGGAACCGTCCGCGTTCTTGATCCAGCCCTCGAAGTATGGAACCACCGCCTGGCCGGCGTTGAAGCGCACCTGCGTGATCTCGGTCGGCAGACCGGTTGACGCGCCGGGCGGGCCCGCCGGCCCCTGCGCCGCCGCCG